>JBNKCR010000147.1:0-5365 GCA_050287845.1 Polyangia bacterium | reverse complement strand
CGCTTCCTGTATACTAATCGCTTTACAAATACAGGAGCATTATTTACGCACGCTGATGCTAATGGTCCACTGCCATGCGGATGTCAGAAAAATCGAGAATTTTATTTGAATCGAAAAACGGGGGTTTCTTCGTCGGGATCTTTTTATGACCGTCCCTTGTTGCTTTTTATGACCGTCCCTTGTTGCTTGTCCCTTGTTGCTTTGACCGTTTCTTGTTGCTTACGTGGATTTTCATCGAACGACCGTTTCTTCCTGCCCCATCTCGGATTCGCGTGATCTTCCCGGGCCTCCATCAAACGCCTGTCCCCCCTCAACTGTCACTGAAACAGGCCTTTCTGCAACAGGCTTTCCGAGCGTTTGATGACGGGTGTTTGATGACGGGGGATATATTCGGTGGCGCAGACACCAGCATATGCACACGATCCTTGCTCGCCACTCCCCGCAGTATGAGGATCTCAAAATACTCACATGTTTGCCTGACGAATTCACGATTTCGGGTTGCAATATCATCGCGATGTCGGAAACCTGCATTGTAGCAGGGCTTGAGATTGCACAAGACAAAAGATACCCCAGAAACCGTGTTCGTGAGGAGCCAGACGACCATTCGTGGCGTCTCGAACGGCCGGTTCAAGTGAGCCAACTGCCCTTGCGGTTCGAGACGGCTGGTTTGGACGTTGCCTCCTCACCACCACGGGCTCAAAATGGGTCTTTACTAAAATGCTTGCAGCGCAATTAGCTCAATGAGGTAGACAGCTGGAGAATTGTCAGTTGACGTTTCCTACACCCACAAGAGTCCAGGTTGAGTCGACTGGCGTAAAAATATCGTATCCGCCCTGACGCACGCCATCTTTCATAGGCCAATAGTGCACCTGTCCAGAGTTGTGTTGCCATACGATGTCGTCGGTTCCGTCTCCATTCACATCACCAACGCCTCTGAGAGTCCAGGTTGAGTCGACCGGTGTGAAAATATTATATCCACCCTGACGTACACCATTCAGCATCGGCCAGTAGTGAACCTGCCCGGAGTTGTGTTGCCATACGATATCATCGGTTCCATCGCCGTTCATATCGCCAACGCCTCTAAGAGTCCAGGTTGAGTCAACCGGCGTATAAATATTGTATCCGCCCTGACGCACACCATCTTTCATGGGCCAGTAGTGAACCTGTCCAGAGTTATGTTGCCAAATGATATCGGCTGCGGGTGCCACACCATAGATAGAAGCGACGCCGGCGATATCTGTAGTAGTGGGAGCCGAAGAAGGAGTGATAAGACTGCCGTTCTTGCGCAGAAGTGGGTAGCCGGAAGTCGGCTTACCCGCACATTCGGCTTTGTCAGTACGTAGACTGGAGCGGAAGGCACTGGAAGAGTAGTGCATGAGTGAAACATAGTCGTACCCGCCAACTGCAGTGGATACCTCTTTGTTGAAGTTGTGTTCCTTACCTGCCTGACAGTAGCATAGGTCAACTGTAACGAAGCTATCCCGATCCTGGCGAGATTGTTCGTGCCAAAGACCAACACTATGACCGACCTCGTGCATAATGGTTCCCTGCCCCATACACGTTCCAGAAGCATTGTCCTGCAGAGAAATCTGCTGTTTTCCACCTTGTCTGCCGACGTAGGACCAACACCCGGTCCCGTTAAAAAATTCTATGTAATCATTTTGGGTTGTTCTCTCAACGAAACGAAGCGCGGAAACATTTTCCCATGCGCGTAATGCGCCTAAAATTGAGTTTTGATTGGCTGCAGTAATACCTGCACCAAAAGTATAGTAAACAACTCCGTTTGACCATGCATTGCCCAAAGTTGTCATTACGCATGAATCAGGATTAACAGTTGTTGACGGTTCTTCTTTTCCAAGCATGATGTCACCCTGGTGAATACGGTTTCCGTCAATAATTTCATACGTCAATTCCTGTTCATTTTGTACTCCGGACTGAATCGCGTTAACGGTGATTGTGCCAATTGCACCCTCTGCCATCAGGGCCATTGGGGGCGCAGAAAAATCTGAAACATCTTCATATGATGCTCCCATGTCATCATCTTCAAGGCATCCAACTACCGATAATGCTAAAAAAATGCCTACCACGCCAACTAACGTTCGTTTTGTAATTGTTTTTTCATGTGTATTCATAAAATTTTCCAAATTCAATAATGCCCTGGCTTTTCATTTTTGCCAGTTCAAGGCATGAACAGTTCAATGTGTTTTGTTCAATTGTTTTATGTCGTTAGTAAATGATGTTACAGCACGCTTCTTCGGTGGAGAGCGTATCGGCAATGACCAGTGAACATTGGATTTGGCGATATAGTACATGCGCTATTCCAGTACTTCTTTGTTTTTAATACAGAATTGACGCACCCGTGTTTGAAACGAGATGTGGTGTATTTTTCAGAGATGATATTTTTTTGTGAGTATTACGATGATTGTTTTCACCATCAAATGCGGTTGATAAACGAAAGAAAAAAATGAGACCATCATTGAAGCAGTGCAAGCGTAGTACCTCCCAAGGTTTGTACAAACATGCGATCCAAAAATGAATTGACTCGTTTTAGAGCTGTATTCTCACAGGATTTCCAACACTTTAAATTTTTAGTTTGAAACAATTTATCCGGACCGTTGTCGCTTGTCAATTGGAAAATTGAAATGTTCAACTATTTGGTTGTATCAAAGTAATTCGAGAAAAAAACAGAGAATCAACAACAAGAGAACCTGCTGCGTTGGGGATTGTTGCCCAAACCGGCTGCAAGAAGCCGTCTATCGCGAATCAAATGGATATGCGTGTGTCTATCAGGAAAAACAAAAGCCATTTTGCTGCGGCTCGTGGTGGTTGTACTCCGATAACGGTAATATCGTTGGGGCGCATAAAATCGCCCCCTTATTCGGCCGGTTACGCAAGATGTTGCAGAAAAGCGCTCATGTTGCGCATTTTATGGACAGGATGTCCTGTGCCAAAGTGTGCGAACCACATTGCCGTGCGCATGGTCGAGAATCGAAACCATCCAATCGAAAAGCTCATGCTCGAATGATTCGTTTTGTTCTTCAAAGTCAGTCATGCCGTCATTATAGTCGAACATCGCTAATTTATTTAGTCTTGTGTGGAGGTAATTGCGCTGTACGCTTTTTTGAGTTTCCGTATTTCGACAAAGGACGTCCCGAGGACCGAAAATACCAGGGAACCGCCCCTTTGGAATTGGAAGAGAAAACACTGTTTCTTCAATTACTTCGAAGTGGGTGGAACGCTGTATTCGGAACGCTGCATTCGGGCCAAGACCCCGGATTCAAAATCATATCACTTTGCGAGGATAAAAAAGATACGTCATGACGCCTACAAAAAATAATGTTAGTCGAATCCACGATACAATCCATCGTGATTCATAAAAAGTAGAGCATGATTGACCTTAGTTGGTATCAGTGTCGGTAAACTGGATGGTCACGCCATTCAAGGGATCTTTGCTGCGGATTTTTATCCATTTGGAGGTCGCTTCACCCGAAATCCAGATTTTCAACTCATAGGCTTTTCCTGATACAAGGTCTACATAAACTGGCTGACTAGAGGAATGCAACTCGTCGTATAGTTTGACGCCGTTTGAATACAGCTGTACTTGAGCATCGCCCAAAGCAGGATTCCAGACTATCCCAAATGGAGAGGACCGCAACAATACTTCCGGGTCCGGGTCACTCATATCAACTATCATTTCAAAGGGTGAGCCGGTATTATACCCGAACTCAATATCCGATCCTTCCTCAAAATCATTCCATGTGGCAATGACGATATACTGAACATTGTTGGAAATTGCCAGCGCCATGGTTCCATTGTAAACATCTCCGTTCTGGCGCAAAATTAAACGATCATCATCTGTATCTCCATTCTTCCAGGATCTAAGTGAATCATCAAATCCCGGCCAGACGCCTCCCACTGTTATTTTGCCGACATATAATTCTGAACGCATTGTTTCATAAAACGCGTTTAAATACGACTCGCCCCAATTACTTCCATCATTCATCCAGGGGTCCGCCTTTACCCATGGGAAAAAACCATCAAATGCGGCATCATGGGCAGCACGCAATGCCTGTTTCTCCGTGTCACTGTCTTCCTGCTCCACAGTATCTTTATCTATGAGTGTCACAGGCATGCTTATATTGCTGCGAATTACAGACCAATCCAAATACTCATCAACTTCTTCATAGGGAAACACAAACAACGCTGGACGGTCATTTATCTGAAGATATCCTGGCGAGCTGAAATATTTGACGGCATCTTCCAGATCCTGCTCAACTCTTTCCTGATATTTGTCAGATGAAAGCCCAGAGAATTTTATCGCACCGTGATCGTACAAAAGTGCAATTAAAAAAGACTGGGCTTCGGCTTCATGCAACAGCGTAGCGGTTGCAGTATCGATATATCCGCGATCATCATCATTAGAAAGGCCATCTGCAGGGCCGTACCAGTCCACCAGAAAGCCATTAATTCCCATAGTCTTCGCTTTGGAAATCTGTCGTTTAACAAGTTCAGCATCCCCGGAAACGTATGGCCATTTATTGAAATAATACGGCGTACAGTCGAAAGCTTCTTCATGCTTAACCCCACCGTGCCACGCCTGAAATTCAGCTAGGATCAACGGTTGGGTGTCAGTTTCACTGGCTGTGTCTGCCATACCTGTTGTGCCGGTCTCGCTGGCTGTGTCTGCCATGCCGGTTGTGCCGGTCTCACTCGCTGTGTCCGCTATACCTGTTGTGCCGGTCTCGCTCGCTGTGTCCGCTATAGGGTTATTGCCCCTGTTACAACTTACGCATAGACAAAGGATTAACAGTCCCAAAATACAACACAAATTAAAAATAGTTCTTTTCATATGCCCCCCTTGCTTCTGGAAAAAAACAATTTGTCCACTGATGTTGTAACGATGATATGTGATGCTAAGAAAAATCACAACCTCCGCCTGAATCTGCAACAAATTTCAGTGTGAATCATGAAAAAGGGAAATGATTGACCGCTGTCATGATACTTTTCAATTCACTACCGCTTTCATACCACTGAATACCGCGCTGAAAATGCTTTGCTCTAAAAATTCCTCGTTTTGGGGGGATGAGCCAGATTCCGGTCAGGCATTGGATGCCGTTGCATCAAATGGCCGTATTCGTGTCTTTCACCAGGCGCGTCTGACTGAAAAGAAAAAAGGACCGTACACGCTGGTACTGTGCAAGGCCGCTAAAATGAAAGAAGCATAGTGCATTGCCACAAGCATCAGCACCTGCAATGGCAAGGATATTGTCAACCGTTACGGACGACGTTTCGAATGCGAAGAAAGCTTTCGCGATTTAAAGGATTGGCGATTCGGCCTTGGTTTAAAACACACAAAAATCAAAAA
>JBNKCR010000146.1:0-49325 GCA_050287845.1 Polyangia bacterium | reverse complement strand
CCGCCGCGCGGTTCGAGACACTCGCTACGCTCGTTCCTCACCACAGCGGCTCTGTTTCCCTAAATTACTGGCCCAACTTAATTCTGTATCCGAATTGTTGCATCGTCTCGTTTTCGAAATTGGTACA
Organism: Polyangia bacterium; assembly: GCA_050287845.1. Classification (GTDB taxonomy): domain Bacteria; phylum Myxococcota_A; class Polyangia; order JAAYKL01; family JAAYKL01; genus JAFGXQ01. The sequence continues at coordinate 49,198 of JBNKCR010000146.1, read as the reverse complement.
CCTCGAATAGCTCTCCTTACTTTGGGGTTGCCTTTGCAGCACAGATCAATTACATTATCGGCGAGATGATTTTTTATAAATAACGAAATTAAACTATCCTATTGAAATAATACCTCAGTTTATCCAACATGTCCTAATCGCAAAAAAAAAACGAACAGAGAAAATCGACTGCGACGTCAAATGCGTACAAAATCTGACAAATCTGTTTCAAACTGAATATGACGCAGTGCAACACCAGAAGGAATTTACACCAATGTTTCGACCTTGCTTACTCTTAAACGCGATATTCATCTCTGTATGTCTTTATCCCGCAGTTTCCCACAGTGGAAATTCAGAAACGACGACAGCGGCGAAAGAAGCGTTCGCGGAAGGCGGAGAACTGTTTGCTCAGGGGAAGTATTCTGCCGCTGCCGAAGCTTTCAGACGCGCATATACACTCTCTCCGACATGGAAGCTTCTATATAATATCGCCCAGGCGGAAACGGCAGCCAAACACTATGGCGTCGCCATTGGCATTTTCGAACAGTATCTGGCAGAAGGGGGCGATGAACTGCCGGAGTCCAGAAGTGATGCTGTTCAAAAAGAGATTCAGAGATTGAGATTGCTGGTCGGTACAGTGGAAGTAGTGGCGCCGGCCGGTGCGATTTTTTATGTGGACGACGTGCAACGGGGCACACTCCCATTTTCGGGCCCGATGCGCCTCTCCATCGGAAAGCATCAGGTTCGTCTGGAACTGAACCATGAAACCCTGCTGAACCGGGAAATATCCATTGCTGGTGGCATGCCCACGTATGTGAAAGTAACATCTGAAGATGAAGTAACTGGTCCTGTTCAGCCGAACGGCGACAGCGGGGATGAAGCGACTGCGGCGGCGTCTGCGGCATCAACATCTGAACCGGAACCTTCGGCTGCCGCCAATGAAAGCGGCACTGCCCGCTCCGGAAAAGGGCTGCTGATCGGTGGCTTATCTTCTTCGGCCGTCAGCCTTGCCGGTCTTGTGGTGGGAATCGTATTCAACGCGAAATTGTCAGATGATTTAAGTAAACGGGATGCCGCAAAAGCGAAATATCTGAAGAGTGGTTCGGTGACGGACTATAATCTGGTGAACACGTATCAGGACGATGCGGTCACAGATTCAAATGTCACTAAAGTCGGATTCATCGCCGGCGGGGTGTTGGCCGTCACTGGCGCAATTCTGCTGACTGTTCACTGGAAAAAGATGAAGCGCAATCATCCGGTGGCTGTATCGCCGGGTGGCCTGCGGATTTCATTTTAAATTTTTACTTATAAGGACTTGAAAATGAGAATGACTATTAAAGCGTTGTTGGGAATATCTGCCCTGAGTTTTATTCTTTTCGGATGCGTGGATGATCCAGACATTAATCCACCAGATACATCCCCGGATACCGCAACGGTAACCGACACCACATCCACCGATACCGTGACGGAAACAGGCGACACCGGATCGACAGCTGACACTGCGTCGACGGCTGACACCGGGTCGACAGCTGACACCGGATCGACGGCTGACACCGGATCGACGGTTGACACCGGATCGACGGATGATACTGGATCGACGGCTGATACCGGGTCGACGGCTGATACCGGGTCGACGGCTGATACCGGGTCAACGGCTGATACCGGGTCAACGGCTGATACCGGGTCAACGGATGATACCGGGTCAACGGATGATATGGGATCAACGGACGGCACCACGTCAACGGATGACACAACATCGACTGATGATATAATATCGACGGATGACACCACGTCGACCGATGACACCACGTCGACCGATGACACCACGTCGACCGATGACACCACGTCGACGGATGACACCACATCGACCGATGACACCACGTCGACGGATGACACCACATCGACGGCTGACACCACGTCGACGGATGACACAACATCGACCGATGACACAACATCAACGGACGACACTACGTCAACGGATGACACCACACCCACCGATCCGGAGTACGACGATTTGATTGTTACGGCGATGTCGATTCCGGATGGCAGTTACAATCAGGATTTTTCCGCTACGTTCACTGCGACCGGCGGTAAAACACCGTATACATGGCAGGCCATTTCCGGAAAGCTTCCTGAGGGCGTCGCCATCTCTTCCGCGGGTCAAATGTTCGGAGCACCGGAAGCGGATGGCAGCTTCACATTCACCATGCAGGTGACCGATGATCTCGGCATCACGGCAACCCGACTGTTCAGTTGGACAGTTATACGGCGGCCCTGGGTTGCATTTCAGAATTCTCTGTACGACCTGGTGGCGTACAACATGAAAAGTGGTGAGACGAAAACCCTGTACAATGTGACGAACAACAGCGGTGCGAATGTTATTCCATTCGGTTTTTCACCGGACAGACAACACTTTATGTACAAAGTACTCCTTGATGATACGCAGACCCTGTACATGGCCACCCTTGAAAGCAATGACACCTGGACTTCCACCAGTGTGGCGAGCGGCTTTCTGGTCAGCAAACCCCATTGGACACCGGATGGTCGGGCATTTGCGTACTCTCTGAAAACAGGCGCCGTTGATGCCACGGAAATGACCGTGTACTGGGCGTCGCTCAACGTCGCCGGCGCAGTCACGCTCACAGCGGTGGATACCATTGATGTCAGATACTCCGGCGGAGATGACGAATCCTGGGCGATACCCGTTGACAATGACACCCTCTATTACATGACCACCCTGCGAGATACAAACTCTGATGACTATCTGTATGGATGGGTAACGGATATGAGCGGTTCCGGCGCCACTCAGGAGGTGCAGATTGATGAACGTTACGGCGCCACCAATGACGTGAAATTTGAACAGGTCACCGTTGACGGCGAGCAAGTGCTGGGGATGTCATTTTCCATCGGATTCACGGGATTCTGCACAAAATACTCTCATAATATCATATATTCCGCCGGTACCAGGGAACACATTGGACAGAGTTGCGGCACCTGTTACACTCACGATGACAGTTATTCCTGGATATTTCTGCCCAATGATGTCCAGGGAGGCAGCAACCCGGTTTCCGCCATCGTTCAGACGGGAGATACGGATATGTCCTCCGCCGTTTACCTGTCTGCGCCCACGCTCACGTCAATGAATACTGGCTGGTGCAACTACAACGTGCATTTCGATGAGGCGAGTCAATACGCGGCGTACATGGAATATACAGATCCCCTGTCCGTTCATGTGGAGAAATTGGAGTCGGTGACCACACAGAAATCCGAGTTTGCAGTCTCCGGGGTCACGTTCTCGCAATTCGCCGGAATGGATAGGGATGGTTCCTTTGTGTTGGCGGCATCGGACGATAGTGTTTACAGTGCGGATGTGAACAGTGGCGTGGTGGAATCCGCCACGGCCACCCTGCTCAACCCCGAGCTGGGTGACGAAAAGGTGAAGAAACTGACGAAGTCCCCCAATGATATGTTTGCGGCGTATGTCGGTTACTTCGACGATTCCAGTGATCCGGATAATCGAACGGGCAATGTGTATCTGGCTGATATGACCGCCATGAGCCATATAAAGGAATGTTTCAATCCAGTCACATACTCCGGTCAATGGCCGTCTCAGTATTTCCTTCAGTTTTCGCCCGACAGCTCCATACTGTTCTTTACCACCACCACCACCGACTACATGTATCACTACCTGTTTGTGGTGGATCTGATTAACGGTCAACCCTCTGAACAGATTTCGTCCCTGAGCGGCGGTTCCGCCCATCTGTGGTTCTGAAAAGACACTGCCCATATCCAATTCAATTCGTCTGAATCACTGACTCTGTTATTCCTTCAACCGGAACGGTTCCGGGGTTGAGGGTGCGCACCCATTGTTCCCATTCGTGCTGAAATCGTTGCAGGTCTTCGATACCCAGAATCTGTTTCAGGGTGTGAATGCCGGAAGGGTCTGTTCTGTGGTTCTTTACAAACGCGTGATAATAGGGGCGCAGTTTTCGTTTGTATTGCAGGTATTGCAACAGGTAGCGGCTCTGGGCGTAGTTGGCGCCGGTGTCCTCGCTGTAAAACTGCCGTTGGTTCAGATTCATCAGTCGCCTGAAACTGCCGAGTCTCCCCGCCCGAATATCCTGCACCAGTCCCGAAAGCCGCCAGTTCACCACGCCGTAAATGCGACCGTCAATATCTTCGGGCCATTCGTACAGAGAGCCGAGTCCCTCATTGAACCAGGGCGGACAATCCGGAAAATTGGTTTCGATGAACGGATGAACAATCTCATGAACCAGCGTGCCACCGCCGAGACCGATGTTCATGACCAGAGCGCCACTGCTCGGGGAATAATATCCATATAGAGTATCGGGAAAATCGTTGAAAATCTGTTTCGCATAGTACCGATACGACGCCTCGTCTTCAAACACCCAGATGTCCAGAATTTCGTCGGGATCCTTCAAAAAGAAATCCCGCATCAGCAATGTCACGGTCCAGTGCACCGTTCGCCGTGCATGGGCGGCCACCTGTTGTTGGGTTCCATTGCCAATGACCACAAACGGCGGTTCCACTATCACTTGAAAACTGTCGGGAATTCCGGCGCGAAGTTGAATGATGTGCTGGGCATAATCGGCCGCGGTGCGCTTTTTTGATTTTTCACCAAAAACAAGTGAACCCGGTTTCAACCGCATGCGGACGATAGTATCGGGTACTCCTTCGGCCTTCAGTGGCCAGAGTTCGATGAACTTTTTTACGGACATGCGCTGATACGCGCCATCATCCATCGCCGGTTCATGATAAATCAAATTGTCAGTGCGGGCATCGTATCCGAGAATCAGTCGAAAATGCTCTGTATTTTCGGGTCCCCGGGTGGTGTTCATACACACGATAGACGGAATATCCGCAGTCAGATCTTCGAGTATCCGGCCCAGTTGGCTGTGGACATCCCGCTGACTGCGAACCCGGGTCCAGACCTCTCCGGTCTGAAAGCCAATTTCCCGGAGAGCCTGATTCAGTTCCCGGGCAATCAGTCCCCTTCCCACGGACGGGTCGACTCCCGCCGCATCGAACACATAGTCCTGGTCCACTTCCTCCCCGAGATAATTCAGATACATAGCCACACATGCCTCGCCGCAGAAATCCGGTTTCTGACGAATATGGGGCACGTCTTTGATGAGAGAACTTTTGTGCGGGCGCGCGGCCCGGGAATCCACGGCGCCGGCTGCGGGCTGCGGGGAACATTCGGGCGACGCCATCATGCATACTGCAAGTATTATAGCCAGACCAAAGAATGTCAGAGTCGATTGTCGGACACCGGTCATATCTGTTGCCTCTCAGTCCAGTATTGAGACACACGTCTACTCCGAATGTTCCGGGAATTGCATCTGCGATGGAAGTTGCTTTTTCTGGATGAACGACCGTCAGTGAGCTCGAGACAGCGCCCGGGGTTCGCTACCGGGAGACCCCAGGCGGGTTCTCTGCAGTTTCACTTCTGGTGCGATGGCGAAAAATCATCGAGATCAAAGGGATCACTGGTCCAGTTGGCTGTGGTTCCTTCCGGAAGTCGAATGGCCTTGAAGGATGCGTATCCGGTGTTGAATTCCACATCCCAGACAACAGTTGCGCCGGTCAGGGTTCCATCTCTTTCCACTTCGATGATACGGGAATGAATCTCATCCCCGAGAAATGGATTGCCGCCCACGGTGGCATTGGTAATGAGCAGATTCCCATTGGAAAGACGGCTCACCCCGCCGCCAATAGGGGCATATCCCCTGTATTTTTCAAAATCCGGAGATGTTGGACTGGGCCACTTCCATGCTATGTGCGCGTTCAACTCGTTGTCCACCGCCACTTCAATAACGCGACTGTAAGGAACAATGTTGTCCGGACAGGTTTCATCGGGGGGGCAGGCATCCGCGTCGCCCAGATATGGCGCCTCCCGATTGTCGTACATTAGCACGCGAAAACCTGTCCGCTTTCCCGCTTCATCCGTATCGAAAGCAATCTGGGTGTCATGAGGATGGTGAAACATGCCTTCTCCAAAATCTCCATCATCCCCCATAATCCAGACAATCTCTCCGGAAGGATACTCAATATTGTAAAGACGATTGTGAATACGGCAGTTGAGATAAATATTTCCGGAAAGAGGCTGCCCGTCTTTCCAGTCTTCATCGGGGGCAAAATCAAGGGCGTTGCAGTTGCTCCATATTCCCGCCAGTCTCACATATTTCTCTGAAGCCGGGGCATCCGGAACCCGGTCGTACAGATCCCAGTCCCAGAGCAGCGTACCGTCAGGGTCGATGACGGCAACATTTTCAACAGACAGCCTGCCATCCTTCGAATCAACGGACCTGGTGTATATGACCAGAAAATTGCCGTCCGGCAGCTCGATGACGTCGTGATTGAACTTTTTACTGGCGTATCTATTCACCACCGTTGCCGACACCGGATCGATCTCCACCATTATATCTCCGCCATTCTTCCCGCGAATCGCCATCAGATGGCCATTGGATAAGACATTTGCCATAAGAAATTCACCGGTGTCGAAGGAGGCAAACTCCCAGAGGGGGGCGAGTGTGTCGTCGACATCGTTACCGGGAGAAAGCGGTACCGCAGCCAGATAGCCCAGAGTGACCAAACCTGCTGAAGCGAAAGCCCCATTGCTGTCCACCACGGTGAACAGGGTTTCACCGGGAGCGGCATGGTCGGAGTTATACCGCAATACAGTATACGATGGGGCGAAATCCCGTATTTCGCAAACGTCCCCAATGTGATTGCGGTTTCCATCTTCCTGCAGCGGATTCGGCAGGTCCACACAATTGTCTTCGTCATTTACCACACTGTCGCTGTCCATATCTCCCTTGTCGACCTTGCTCTCACTGCATCCGATAATGAGTCCGGCCGTGAAAATAATGAAAGCGATGGGATTCAGGGGTCCTACGTTTTTCATAAAAGCCTCCATGTTGCAGAAATGCCTGAAATTTCAAATTTTTCTGTTTGGATAGACAGACAGTAGCTCGGCAGAATAAAAAGACTCACTTAAAAAACGAATCAGGTGCGTTTTATTAGAGACGATTTTTCGAAATAATCTGGTCGGTGATATCGTAGACTTATGGTCTGACACTTTTTACCTGGAGAGTGCGTAAATGAAAGATAGAGTTACCTCGCTATATCAGTCACCGATCGGGGATCCGGTGCGACTGGTGCAGTACCTGGTTCGATTGCTGAAGGATGACCGGGTACCGCGGTCGGCCAAACTGAAACTGCTGGGCAGTGGTGTATATGCATGGATTGATGGCGACCTGTTACCCGATGGCGCAAGTCTCATTCCGGGGCTGGGGATGGTGGATGACATTGTTCTGGTGGTGCACGGTATCAAATGCCTGATTGCGGAAACCGATAAACAGGTGGCTGTTGAACTGTGGCCCGGCGATGAGGCCTCCTTCGCACGCACGATGACCCTGGTGGCCAGACTCGACGATACATTGTTTGGCAATGTCCGGCGTGCCGCTCAATCCCTGTGGAATAGAATCCGGAATTCTTCTGTTGCCCATCGCTCTGTTTAGTCCCGAAATTCGGGTTCCTCGGAACCGATTATTTTTGTGTTTTCATAGAACACATTGAATGTTCCTCTGAATCCAAAGAAGGAATCGAATATCCACACCGAAACTTTGCTGCAAGCCATAAACGATTCCGGATGGTCCCTGAGAAACCCATTCGTCCCGGATTTGTCCATTGGCTGTCTGAAAATCCGTCGTTCGTCGGTATCGCCAGCGGCGCCGGTATCACCGGAAAGATATCCGTCAATTGTGCAGTTCGTGTAATTACAGGTAATCGAACAACATTTTGCAGGTGTTCTATCCGGGTTCACAAAATCCAGAATCAGCATTCTCGCGTCGGGAAGAACGATGTCTGAAATTGAGTGACCCACTTCAACACTGGCATAGGATTGATGTGTTTTATATCTCGTTGTTACACCAGCAAGGCCAAAGATACAAATGCCGAACAATATCACCCCCAACGGAACGGCATTATCTTTCAGTTTCTGTTTGATTTTCATCATCCGTGTTGAGGATCTTCCGCGCTTCCCGGCAATCATGAAACACCTGCACCGGGGCGCCTGTTCCGGTTATGCCGGTAACCCGGCGCGCAATCTTCTGGCGGCATCCCGGTAAACCGGGATGGGGTCGTAAAGTCCGTTCAGCCAAGCTTGCCAGCGTCCTTTAAGTCTGTCCATCACGAATTTGTGACCTACTTTTATTCAGTTGATTTTTCAGTGTTTCGTGGCAAAAATATTCAGGAATGAACAGCTCATATCTCGACCAGGAAAAGCGTCAGCTGAATCGGCACAGGCATTACATGCTTCATCGAAATGTGAAGTTGTATCACCACGACTACAATGAGCTGAGTGCGGACGAAATTGTCCCGGCAATTGAAAGCAGCGTCAACGCCATTGTTGAACGGGCCGAAGAGAATCTCTGTATCATCATCGATCTTCGACGAGTAAAACTGGACCATCGGGCCCTGACCGCGTTCCGACAAACCAGTGCATTGTCGAAACCATATATTAAAAAAATCGCAGTGGTCGGTATTTATGAAATACAGATGGCCTTTCTCAACTACATTTCAGACCTGATCGGATTGCAAATTCGCGCATTCGACACCATCGAACAGGCCAGCGACTGGCTGACTGAATAATCCCCCCAAAAAAAAGAGTTATGGTCTGATTGAATCAGTGTAGTGATAGACGATGGTGTGGTTACCGCATGCGGACGCGGGCCGGTTGCATGGCTTCGGGGAGCAATATGCGAGCGGCGGTTTTTACCATTTGCTTCAGATGCCATTTGGACAGGCGCGCGGGGTTTCTTCTGGCGGCGACCAGTCGGCCTACCACCTGGGAAGGGGTCACGTGGTGAATCTGATTTCCCGCATCGCTTCTTAAAACGAAACGGACATCATCGCCATCTTCTATTCGTTCGGTCACCCGGTGCAATACGGGTTTATGGGACGTGTCGCACAGCAGGACATCTCCTACTTGAATATCATCCCTCGACACGGCAGCAACGGCTACCAGTTCCCCGTCCCCGAGGTCGGGCAACATGCTGTCGCCGCGACTGTGGAACCAGAACACGCCATTTTTTTCAATGACGTCTCTGGCCAGCGCCAGAAGATGATCCGCTGAAATATGGGTGATATGATGATTCATCTCCACCCCAACGCTTCGAGCGCTCTGAAATCAGGCGTAAATCCAAACAGGTCGCAACTGGCCGCACTGGCAAGATGGGCAGTGAAATCCAATACAAAATTGATGCCGCTGTCCATGGGCCATCCGGCTACGGAGCTGAGGGAAAAAAGGCGGGTGGCCGCATCCGCTCTGGATATTTTTCGAATATCACACGATGAATACTGACGAAGGAAATGTACAGATCGAACCGGCGCACTTTCCGCACTGTGAAAAGCAGACTCGCCATTCCACGGCGTGCCAAATGCACAATACGTCTGACCTTCCCGTCTTACAATAATCCGATCATCAGACAGGATGGTTCCCACACCGGCATCCGCAATCAATCGTCCAAGGGTTGTCTTGCCCACACCGGATGGGCCGCAGAACAGATGCGCTTCCCCATCTACTTTAACCCCCAGCGCGTGAAGCACCACCCCTCGAGATTGCATGAGTAAAAAATTAACCCACAGCTGAAACAGCGGTCCGTCGAGGGAAAAACCGGGATCCGTGGTGAGGTCATTCTTGTCGACAGGCGCCAGTCGTGCGGTCAGGAAATCCCGGGATAGCCCCAGGGTCTGATACACTGCATTGGCTGCCCCCCGATACATGCAGATGGCATAGGCATCGTCCATCTCATGCAGTCGCCAGGTCAGTCCCGAATCAAAGACACATCTGCCAGGGCGCAGAGGAGAATCGACGGGTGCACATTCGGCCTCCGGCGCATTGCCGGTGCAGAAGGAGAGCACATGCGGTCGCTGCCCGGCAAGTGCGTCATCCACTGCGAAACAGATATTGCCAATGGAAAAATTCAAGTTCAACTTCCGCTATCGTCGTTGGAAAAGGTTCAAATTCAACTTCCGCCGCTACAGGGGCCCGGACAATTAGGTCCGAATGGACCTCCTGAGCCGCTGGTCTTGCAGATACCCATGAGCGCCTGAGTCACCTGAATTTCAGTAAAGGTGATCGATGGCTTTTCGTACCGTTCCTTCGACTTCTCTGGTTTTATTGATGATTTCGACACGTTAAAGGTCCCCATGATGTTTCCGGTCGCTTGCTGTCCATTTTACCGGGTCCAACGTCAGAATCCAAGAATATAATAAAATTACACTAAATTTTTTCACCCAGGTTCAAATCGACTGTAATAAATGGGAAGGGATGGGGGTCAAATGACCTCACTTCTGCAATTTTTCCAGTCGAAAACGGGCCACCCTGCAGTAGAATGACTCCTCATGGGTGGGCGGCGCTTCCCCGCATGCCACAGTGCCGGGGCAAAACCCACACAAATGCTGCACATCACACGTGTTACATCTGGCATTTTCGGGAAAACGGGGGGGGCCGGCTGCGCCCAGCTTCTGCCAGGCCTCTGCAAATGAGTGCTGCCGGAGACTGAATGCGGGCTCCCGGAGCATCAGGCAGCCCAGCAGATTGCCCGTACAGTCCACGTGAAACCCCCGCTGGCCCGCACCACAAACGAATCCGGGCTTTTTATCTCCGTCCACATTCCGTTGATGATATTCGGCGAGGAGCTTCTGTTTGATTTGCGAATCGAGTTCCGCGTCCACGGCGCATGCGGGGGCGAGGCGGAGCAGTGTGGGCGAAAAATCAGACTGCAGGTCCGGTGTTACCCCGGCATCGAACAGAATTTCCAGCCCCCGTGCCGCTGCAAACGCGTTCATGGCCGGGATGGAATCCCAGACTGGTTGCAGGAGCACTGATTTTAAAATGATATTCAGTCCCGCATTCTGCATTGCGTCGATGTTGCGGGTAACTCGCGCGAATGCACCGCGAACGCCGGTAACGGCGGCATAGCTCTCCTCGTTACCGCCGTACAATGACACTTCCACGGCGCGAGGCGGATGTTCTTTTAAAAACGCAATGTGATCCGTGGTAATCAGTGACCCGTTGGTCATCAGGTTTATCCAGAACCCCAGTTGGTGGGCAACGCGGTGAATCTCCCGGTAATCCTTGCGCAGCAGGGGTTCGCCGCCGGTGAATGACAGGGCAAAACACCCGGCATCCGCAATCTGCTGAAGTATCTGACAGACGAACGCTGTATCCATGCCCGGTTCGCCGTCCCGCATGGTTCCCATGTAACAGTGGGCGCAGTTAAAATTACAGCGCGGCGTCAGTTCCATCATTCCGGTTATGGGAACGCGACTTTCGCCGAGTTTTTCCTTCAACCATGTTTCGAACTCGGGATACGCCTGGGTTTGAATGGCCATTTCGTATTATTTCCCGGCCACTTCCGCCAGGGCATCAAAAGAAAGCAGATCTGCTACCAGCTCCCGGAGATCCCCATCGGCTTCCTCGCTGGTCACATCGAACCGGTCAGCCATTTCTTTAACAATTTCCGAAATTTGACGATGACCATCAAACAGTTTCCAGATCAGGGAAGCGGTGCGGTTCAACCGGTAGACGCCAGTGACATCAGTGGTGCTGAAACGAATGGGGACAATCAGCACTTCGCCATCCACCTCGCGGAATGCCACCTTTTCCCCTTTTTGGAAAACACTGCTTTGATGAATAGGTATCTTTGAATCACTCATATCGAAATACTACGATGCAAAATGTCCGGGACCAACTTTTTTGTGTTTCAAATTCGTCTGGTTGCTGACACCCGGGCAGGGCGTATTGCGGTATGTATCCGTCGCAGCGCTGCGGAACCGGGCTTGCTGAAATGGTTATCCGGTTCAATCAGATTGCAGGCAATTGTATTCCCGGTCAATGGGCAGACGCCCGGACCTCGGTAATGCAGGCCGGCAATTTCTGCGATGTGGCGCCGATTTGTATCTCGACCTTTTCAAGCAGCTGGTTTCCCGGAGAGAGGGGCTGATAATAGAGGTGCTGCGGATTGATCTTCACTGATTTTTCTGCCGTCCCTGCGGCTGTGGTGATGCGCAGCACCACCCGGGTCAGCGAATTCCTTGAATGCTGCGCACATCCGGATGCCAGCCACAGGGTGTCGATTCGGGCGGCCGGAAACCATTCGAGTACCAGACTGTCGCCGGTCATTCCCTGCCAGGAGGTTTGAAAATTGTCATCCAGAACCCGAGCGCCCCGGGGACTCAGAACGGTGAATGCATCGGTCGCTCGATATTTTTCAGGGCCGGCAATGTCTTCTGTCCACAACAGCACCGCAAACGCCGCGCTGTTTCGAATGCCGAATGCGTCCCTGGTTTCATCGGCCAGATGCTTCATGGCCTCCGACCAGCTTCCGGGCCAGGGCGCTTTGGGGCTGCGATGCTCGATGCGCATGGCGGCAAACTCCAGAAAGTCCACCAGCGCGTCGGCGTTGCGCCGCATGACCTCCGGGGACTCGGCCGGCCAGATGTCAGAGAACCGGCGAAACTGTTTCAGCCATGAAACCAGTCCCGCGGCGGTCTCCACCCCTTCGGTCTGGCTGACTCGCACCATATCGAACCATGCGGCATATAACCCATCGGGGGCCTGGTAACGCGTTTTTCCCGGGTCTCGTCGATTCAGCAGCTCGTAATATAAAGGATACATCCGCCGAAACTGCATTTCTCCTATGGCGAGGGGCAATGCACGGCTTTGACATCCGGCTGCCATACTCTTTTCAATCAACGCCAGTTCCCGCGTGTCACCAATCTGGGCGAGTGTCTGCGCGGCGGTTTCCACCATTGGCCCGCAGTGGTCTACTTCCTGTAGCAACACATCCTTCCCCCGCCGGTTGCCACCGATGGCCAGCACCTGGGCCGCCCGAATGCGAATCACCGGAGATGGTGCGGTCAGTTGGGATTCCTGGGCCCTGATGAACGCCCCGTCACCATTGGCCACCCGCAATCCGTCGAACCACGATGGGTTCGACAATCCACGCCATTGGCGGATGACCTTATCAATGAATGCCGAATCTTTCGCTCCGATTCGCACCAACTGATTCAAGGCCAGAAGCACCAGGGACGGGTCCATGGTGTGTCCGGCAATATGACGGAGCACGGTTGCCGGCGCGGTTTCAATCCACTGGTGCACCAGCGACGGGTGCATCTCGCCGTGGTTCAGGGAATCCAAATCCAGACGCAGGGACCGCCACGCGAGCACCCTGGCATTTCCCAGCGCCGTTGCGTCGGTGGGTCGGTCTTTGGGAATCGGCAGGCCCGCCATGCCTGTTTGAGAAATGACAAGGGCCAGAAGCAATACATTGAGAATCAACCACCGGGACATTCCATTATCCTTTAATACAGTCAGATACCGACGGCCACAGTAGCGTGGGCATTCGCGGTTGGCAAATTATTGCCCGATGTGGACTTTCAGAAGAAACTTTTCACGATATGAAATGATGGAAAATTCGCTGAATGCAAGCCATTTTTGCGAACGAATCGCCCACTTCGACGGTACGGAAATTCCGGACGGTACCGGCACAGCAACATTGGCGCGTACTTTGAGACCGGCAGGCAGTATATGGCAGGATCAGGACCGCAATTGACTGATGAGATGGGGGGCAATCTGATTCAGGCTGAGGATTTTGTCCACGCCGCCATTCCGGATGGCCTCTTTGGGCATGCCGAAGACCACACAGCTTTTTTCATCCTGGGCAATGTTGTATGCACCGGCGTCCTTCATTTCTTTCATCCCCCTGGCGCCATCGTCCCCCATGCCGGTCATGATCACACCAATGGCATTCCGACCGGCATATCGGGCTGCCGAGCGAAAGAGTACGTCCACTGAAGGACGATGCCGGGTGACCAGCGGTCCTTCCTTGAGATTCACGTAATATCTGGCGCCGCTGCGTTGAAGCATTGTATGCCGCAGTCCACCGGGCGCAATGAGCACCTGCCCGGTCAACACGGCGTCATTGTCCCGGGCCTCCTTCACGTTCACCTTTGCCAGGGAATCGAGACGTTTGGCAAATGAAGCGGTAAACTTTTCGGGCATATGCTGGACCACAACCATCCCGGGACAGTCTCTGGGCAACGCTTCAATGAACTCTCGCAGCGCCTCGGTACCACCGGTCGAAGCGCCCACCACCACCACTTTTTCGGTGGTTTGAATCATTGCACAGGTTGATGGCCCGGGCAGCACGGCATCGGCAGTGAGCTTGGGGTCCACTTTCAGAGTCGCCCCGTTCGGTTTGATGGAGGGGGAAGGGCGACGTTGTTTCAATTTGCGGGGAACCACCCCGGCTGCGGCTTTTACCGTGTCGCAAATGGTAATCTGGGCTTCTTCCAGAAATTTCTGTACGCCCAGCTGGGGCTTGGTGATGATTTCCACGGCGCCGAGTTCCAGTGCTCTGATGCCGGTTTCCGCCCCTTCTCCAGTGAGGCTTGAACACATCACCACAGGTATCGGGTGTTGGTGCATCAGCTTCTGAAGAAATGTCAATCCATCCATTCTGGGCATTTCCACATCAAGAGTGATGACGTCCGGAATTTCATGACGAATTTTGTCGGCGGCGATGAATGGATCGCCGGCGGTGGCGATGACCGTGATCTGCGGGTCCTGTTCCAGAATGCTCTTCAACGTTTGCCGAACTACCGCCGAATCATCGACTATCAATACTTTAACTTTTTTTTTCTGATTCATCATCGTTCACGCAGCAAATGGCAGAGTCCCGGCTGTGTTTCAGATGTTCGGATCACCAGCCGTTTCGGTTGTGATATGAATATTCACGGCGTCCGCTTAAAAAAAATAACAGAAAAAATTCGTTTCGGACTGTATGACCCATGGCACAGCGCCATCGAATCCGGATACCTCGAGCTGCCGGGCCAGCAGACCCCTGCTTCCTGAAGAAGTGAAAAGCCAAATTATAAGTAGAATTATTTTGTTGATCTCCAGGGGGAATTATGGGGTAGATTATGACTCATGACGTTTCAACATTCTGAACATCCACACCGGCGGTACAATCCCCTTCTTGACGAATGGATTCTGGTATCTCCCCATCGGACCCGACGACCGTGGCAGGGGCAGATGGAAAAGCCCTCCGAATCCCGGCGACCGACCCATGACCCCGGTTGTTATCTCTGCCCCGGCAATATGCGGGCGGGGGGCCATCAGAATCCGGCATACGAATCGACCTTTGTATTTACAAACGATTTTGCCGCCCTGATACCGGATACGCCGGGAGAGGCACCTGCCAGTCATCCGCTTCTCCGATTGCATCCGGAGAATGGCACCTGTCGGGTTATCTGTTTTTCGCCGCGACATGACCTGACGCTGCCGGAGATGCCGCTGCCTGCCATTCGCGGGGTAGTGGATTTGTGGGTGGCACAGATGGTGGAACTGGGCAGCGAGTGGCGATGGGTTCAAATCTTTGAAAACAAAGGCGCCACCATGGGGTGTTCCAATCCCCATCCCCATGGACAGATATGGGCGGGTAGTGCGTTGCCCAATGAACCGGCCAGAGAAGATGCCAGCCAGCGTCAGTACTTTCAGCAGCATGGTACAACGATGCTGGTGGACTATGCGCTACTGGAGCTTGCGCAACGCGTGAGGGTTGTGGTGGAAAATGACCACTGGCTGGCCGTGGTGCCCTGGTGGGCCATGTGGCCATTTGAAACGTTGCTGCTGCCCAGACGGCATGTGCTTCGGTTGCCCGAATTGACTGAGGCGGAAAGAGACGGACTGGCCGATATTCTCAAACGATTGCTTACGCGGTACGACAACCTGTTTGAAGTATCATTCCCGTACTCCATGGGATGGCATGGCGCGCCGACGGGTGGATTTGAAGACGCCGGTCACTGGCAGCTGCATGCCCATTTTTATCCGCCGCTGCTTCGGTCTGCCACTGTGAAAAAATTCATGGTCGGCTACGAGATGCTCGCCGAAGGCCAACGGGATGTCACCGCCGAACAGGCGGCGGAAAAGCTCAGGCAAGTTGACGAAATACATTATACAGAGAGGGCGGACTGAACATGATAACCGAATTGCGCCAGAAAGTATTGGGTGCGTTTTCCCGGCAGTTTGGCGGGGTTCCCACCTGGGTGGTCCGTGCGCCGGGGCGTGTGAATCTGATTGGTGAGCACACCGATTACAACGAGGGCTTCGTTATGCCCCTGGCCATCGATCGACAAATCCTCATTGCGCTCAGAAAACGGGACGATGGTCGGATAGTGGTGCATTCGCTGGATTTTGAGAACACGTTGGCGCTGGCGCCGTCACAGCTGCGTCAGCCGGGAAATGACGGATGGGGAGAATACGTGAAGGGCGTTGTTCGGGCGCTGCAACAGGCGGACTACGAAGTGTGCGGCTGGGAAGGCGTGGTGGCCGGGGATATTCCCAAAGGTGCGGGACTTTCTTCCTCCGCTGCTCTTGAACTGGCGGTGGCAAAGGCATGTGCAGTGGCATCCGATATGCCGTGGGATCCGGTACACATGGCGTTGATTGGTCAGAAGGCCGAGAATGAATGGGTGGGAATGCAGTGCGGCATCATGGACCAGATGATTTCAGCATGCGGCGAGGAAGGCCATGCGTTGTTGATTGATTGTCGAACCTTTGAAACCACGCCGGTACCCCTTCCGCAGAATACTGTCATTGCGGTGATGGACACGGGAACCCGTCGGGGGCTCGTGGATTCGGCGTACAATGAACGTCGGCGTCAATGCCAGGAAGCGGCAGGGGTGTTTGGGAAAGCCGTGTTGCGGGATCTGACCATGGCCGACCTGAATGCCCGAAAAGCGCAATTGACCGATTTGCAGTATCGACGGGCCAAACATGTGATTGGGGAGAATCAACGGGTTCTCGATGCCATGGCAGCCATGCAGCGGCAGGATGCCGGGGCGCTGGGCCAGCTGATGGTCGCCAGCCACGAAAGTCTGCGGGACGATTTTGAGGTGTCCAGTCCCGAGTTGAATGCTATCGTGAGTTGCGCGATGGCACAGTCCGGATGTTACGGTGCGCGGATGACCGGTGCGGGGTTTGGCGGCTGTGCGGTGGCACTCATCGATATCAATGCCAGTCATGACTTCCTGCGGGCGGTGGCGCTGCAATATCAGAAACAGACTCACATTGAGCCCGCCATGTATCTGTGCAATGCCACGGCTGGTGCGGACATTCTCTGAGCCTCGAATCCGCAGTTCTTATTGGATAATTTTTTTTGCAACATATCGATGCGTCGGCCGAGGAAGAGGCAACTTTCAACAAAGGAGCCTCATAATGAGAATAAAAAAAACACTGTTCTGTATTGGTATGTGGTGCATCGCATCGGTAATGACAACGGCATGCGGCGGACCGGGGTACATGGTTTCAACCAAAGCGCCGGTGTCCACATCGCCTGACATGGCGACCGTGGTCTTTTACAGACCTTCCAGTTTGGGCGCCGC
Source organism: Polyangia bacterium (assembly GCA_050287845.1). GTDB lineage: Bacteria > Myxococcota_A > Polyangia > JAAYKL01 > JAAYKL01 > JAFGXQ01. Next base: position 31,741 of record JBNKCR010000146.1, on the reverse strand, counting down.
GTACACCAGTGCAGTCTACGATGTGACGACCGAAGAAACCGTTTTTCTGGGTGGCGTGAAAGGGAGAGGCAAAGTAGTGGCCCAGGTATCACCGGGAAATCACACGTTCATGGTGTCCGGGGAGAATGCGGATTTTTCATACGCCACTGTGGAAGCCGGAAAGTTGTATTACATGCGGATTCAGACCCGCATGGGGTTTGGTAAAATGCGCTACTCCCTCAACCCCATTCACAGCGATATGATTGAAGAGGTCCAGGCAAAAGTGAACAGATGCAAGCGATATGAAAAACGCGATGAATCAGATGCATGGTTTGAAAAACATAAAGACAGCATCGAAAACAAGCGATCGCGTTATTTTGAAAAATGGATGACCAAATCTGAAACCGATCGCCCCAGTCTGCTTTCCACGGACAATGTACCCCTTTAGCTATCCTGATTCTATTCAGCGGTTTTTATCCCGGGTGGTGACAATGATTTCTATTTCTTGTGCAGTGTAAAGTCGGCCCTGGCCGATTCCGGGGCAGAATGCTCGCAATACGCCGTTCCAGTATTTATCATTGAGGTGTTCGCTCAGGATTGGCCAGGCACGACACTGGGCGGGCCGAACCGGATATACGATGCACTGGTTGTTTTCCAGGAAATTGCAGTGTCCGTCCTTCATTGTCAGAATAACATTGTTGTCTTCATCTGTTCTGCAGAATGATTCGTAAAAGGTATCGGTAGATATTCCCAGAAATTGGGACATTTCTTCGATATTTTTTGACGTCAGATATACATATGCATGGTCACCATGAATGATGCAGCAAGCGCCACATCGGGTACACTCGAAGCGTAATCCATTTTTGTAAAAGCGATTGTCACCCATGAATGCCAATGATCATAGCAGCAAAACGAACAGCCGCCAGAATGAAGATAATCACTGTCAGTGCCAGGAAGTGAGGAAGTGAGAAGCTCAGGACAAGTACTGTCCGCAAAAAAAACAGACTATTTGTTGCTGGCACTCATGGTGGCATATGAGTAATCAATGCTTCCGGAGCCGCCGCCCGCTTCGACAAGCAATTTGGCCTCGTACATTTTACCCATGTTCATGCCCATGCTCGCCCATTTGTCGAAGTGCGCACTGACAGAGATGTGTCCGCACTGACGAGCGGTCTGACGCACGCTGAAAAACTGTGGAAATGTCGCCGTGCCGTGTATGGATGGCGCATTGTTGCGCTGAGCCTGATAAATGTTGTATGTGCCGCCGTCCACCTCGAAAGTCCCTTTCATCTGTCCGCCGCCGGTAGGGGGATTGTTGCCGAACCAGTCATCCACGATGTAGTACTCCACCAGCGGATTGTTTGACCAGCCGTAAATGCCGATATAATTGTACCCGCCGCCGCTTCCCTGTTTGGTGTAATTGTAGTCGGCAGTGATGGTGCCGTAGTATTCGTAGTTCTGGGTTTCATTCCACTTCAGGCCAACGCGGGCCAGGAAATCCCCGGAGTTGTTCCAGTTGGCGCTGAAAGCCGCATCCACATTATATACTGTCATGCTGCCGCTGCTGCCATCGCGCCACAGTTCGTAATGGAAACCGGTGCCGGCATTGCCAGATGAGTTGCTGGTAATGGTGTTTCCTCCATTCAGTTTGGTGGTCTGGGAGCAGGCGTAGGCATCCGGGTCGCCATCTGAGTCCGTATCGGTATCCGTGTCTGTATCTGTATCTGTATCTGTATCCGTGTCCGTATCCGTATCGGTATCCGTATCTGTATCGGTGTCCGTATCGGTGTCCGTATCGGTGTCGGTGTCCGTATCCGGCGCGGTGTATCCATCACAGCATCTCAGGCCGTCTTCACATACACCTTCCATCACGGTCCCTCCCCACGACACGCAGTGGGTGGTGCAATCGTATTGACAGGCAGTGGGGTCTGCATCGGAGTCGGTGTCGGAATCGGAGTCGGTGTCGGTGTCGGAATCGGAGTCGGAGTCGGTGTCGGAGTCGGTGTCAGTGTCGGAGTCGGAGTCGGAATCGGAGTCGGAGTCGGAGTCGGAGTCGGTGTCGGTGTCGGAATCCGTATCGGAATCACTCGCTCCGGATTCATCATATTCACAGATTCCGGATGAGTTGCAGGTGAGCCCATTATTGCAGGAGTCGCCGTCGATGCATTCACAATCTTCTGCCCCCTCTGTGCATGAGGAGCTGTCGGTGTCGGCCTCTGCGTTACCGCAAGCCGTCGCCAGCAATGCAACACCGAAAACTGCGAGAGCAGATATAACGATGTTATGCATTACAGCATTCCGTGACGATTGGCGTAATTTTCGTACAATAGTCTCTGTTAATGTTGTCATGATTACCCCTTTTGAAAATAAAATCCAGCGTCCAGATGCCAGTATTTTTTCGTCTCGATTCAGCTCAAATGATTTGTCAGAAAATCCAGAATTTTTTCTTGAACTGTGAATTGAAAAGATTGATTCGTGGCCTCATTGGGAAGAATGCCCGGTTCTACACTTTTTTACGGTAGATATGGAACGTGCCATCGCGTAAATATTCGAAATTATAGAAAAATTTCAAAAAAACGAATACGATTCCGGCGAATGGTGACGTTTGAATCGGCCCGCAACTTTTATATAAATAAAAGTTGCTCCACCGATCCCTGATTCCGGCGAAGCCGGAATCAGGGGTATCAATAAATCTCGTAGTGGAGGAGGCGGCATTCGAGGGCGCCGTTCCACAGGGGATCGGCCTTGCCCGAAGAGAGTCCCATTTTTTGAGACAGAAATTTGGAACTGGTGATGACATGGCCCGTGACGCCCGGTTTGCTGCTTTTCAGCGCGGAGCCCAGTTGCCGGTACACATTGGCCAATTGATTCATGTCCCCCAGACGTTCTCCATATGGGGGATTGGTGATCATCATTCCTTCTTCCAGACCAGGCATTTTCTTCACGGGCATTTTCTTCAATCGAATAATGTCATCTGTTCCCGACCCTATGGCTGCAGCTCCGGCCCGGCGAATGGCGTCCTCGCTGATGTCGTAACCGATAATGGGACATCCTTCCAGTTCCAGTGCGCCGGTTCGGGCGTCCGCCACCAGATTGTGCCAGGTGCGCATTTCGTAGGTGGGGTGATTCACAAACGCGAATTGTCTGCCCAGCAGCCCAGGGGCGCGATTCTGCGCGATAAGCGCCGCTTCCACCAGAATGGTGCCTGAGCCGCACATGGGATCCACGAGTACTCCCTGGCCCCGATACCCGCTCATGAGCACAATGGCAGCTGCCAGATTCTCTTTAAGCGGCGCGGGTCCGCCAATATCACTGCGATAGCCCCGGCGATGAAGTCGTTCTCCGGAGGTATCCCAGCTCAGGTAGCATTCACTGCCCAGAATCCGGGCACTTACCCGGAACTGGGGATTCTGCAGGTCCACATCGGGCCGGCTGCCGGTTTTATCCCGAAACCAGTCCACAATGCCATCCTTGATGACTTTGGAGGTGAACTGGGTGTGAATCAGGTTATCGTTGGTACCCACCGTATCCACCGCGAGGGTGGCATGCTGATCGGTGTGGTCCAGCCAGTTGATCCGGCGCACGCCCTCGTAGAGTGCATCTTTGTCCTTTGCATCAAACGTGGCAATCTGCCACAGGATGCGATGGGCGGTCCGGCTCCACAGATTGGCTTTATAACAGGTGGCGAGATCTCCCTGAAAACTGACACCGCGATTGGCGGATTTCACGTTCTGCGCGCCCAGCGCTTCGAGCTCGCTGGCCAGCACTTTTTCCACCCCCTGAAAGGTGGTGGCGAAGAATGTTTCGGTGCCAGTCACTTCGGTTACCGGTTTCTTTTTTCGTTTCACAACTGTTGGAGATGCCATGCGCTATTTGGTCCGTTTCTTTCGCAGTTGAATGGCTGCGTTGCGCACCACGCCAGGAACGTCCTTGCTGCGTTCAAGGGCTCTCAGATCATTGGGTCTCAGATGCGTCAGAAATCGCAGGGAGTGTTCAACAGGGGTACGGGGATTGGTCACAAGATTCAGTTTGACGCTGTATTGTTTGGTCCACTCGCGTTTATTGGCGATGTATCGCACCGCTTCTTCGGGCAGTGATTTGAGCATGGCATACCGACACGCTTCGGAATCGTTAACGCCGGGGGATTTCAGTACGGACATGATCACCAGCTTATTGCTGTCCCGAATGAGCACCGAACGTTGAGTGGACGACCCCAGAGTGGCGGCGCGGATTTTCTGGGAAATGGTCATCGCGGAAAGACTGAACTTGACCTTTTCAACCTCTTCCATGGTTTCCGGAGGCACTTCGTTGGCGTCGGTGTCCGGGTCGGTCAGGGCAGTCAGGGCATCTTCAACGGTGTCGGGGGCCAACTGGGTTGAATCCGCAGTCTGCACCGCCGAGCGAAAGTCAATGTCGTCCGGGGAGGGTTCTTCGGACGGCTCGAAAATGAGCTCTCCTTCGAGGGCTTTTTTCACTTCTTCGAATGCGGCGATTCCCTTGAGTTCAATGCCGTTTCGAATGGCCAGTTCCACGGCCCGATCCACCGATGACATGCGCGAATGTTTGTTGTGATAAAGCGCTTCGATGATTTCGGGATTGGAGAGCAATCGCTGTTCATTGGCGCAAATGATTTCCAGGATCCTTTCGGATGTGATTTTTCGGGTGATACTGACAACTGTTTCCGGTGAGGTGGTTTTGTTGAGCACGATACGCTCGATGGCGTCTTCCCGTGCCAGCAGAATCTGGGCGACACCATCAATGACCGCCACATGCAGAGGACCGGATACGGTTTCGAGCAGCACATTGGGGGGCAATCCCGAGAGGGTGGCCCGGGACTTATCGGCGATGGCGCGGTCGTTGCCGAAAGCCAGGGTGTACAGGACGGAAACGAGTTCTCCGGGAGGCAGCGGGGCCATTCCCGATGCAGCCATCATTCTGGCCGGCATGGGGGCATTGGGATCGAGAATTCGCATGGCCTGAGGTGAAAGACCTTCAATTTGCGCAGGATGTTCCATGGTGCCGGTTCCTTCCTGTTTTCAATTCCGCCGTTGCGAAACGGAATCAGGATCATCAACAAAGGTGCCATATCACAAGTCAAAGGGTGAGGGGAAAGTTTTTCGACGATATGTCCAACGATATGTCCTTTGTATTTCCGGGGTAAAACTGCGACCCAAACCGTTCTTTTTCTCGAATCTGGAATGGCGAACCACGACCGATACAATAATCGGTTGCAATTATAGAAATCTTCTGGTTGATATGCGTGTCCCGTTTCACTACATTGGCCATTGGAAATTACCATGGAAAACTTTACTTTATCGAAATCCCCATTTCTTACTGATGAAGATCCGGTTGTGTTTGTGACCGCCGGGAAGGGGCCCTATCAGAATACCGTTGACGCAATGGGTCACGTGGACCTGAGCCCGGTGCGCGGAAAAACGGTATTGCTCAAGCCCAACGCCGGGCGAATGGCCCATCCCGAATCCGGCATCTGCACCCACCCGGAAGTGGTGGCGGCGGCCATTGACATTTTTCGGGCGGCGGGCGCGATTGTGTCGGTGGGAGAAAGCCCCATTACCGGGGTCAATACCCTGGAGGCGTTTGAAATCACCGGGATTGCGGATGTGGCCAGAGCCAGAAACTGCCCGCTGGTGGATATGGACGAACGCAAATTTCTTCCGGTGGAACTGGACGGTGTGGCCATCCAATCGTTGAAGCTGTGTCCGGAAATGACGGAATATGATTTTTATGTGTCCATTCCGGTAATGAAAACCCATATGCACACCGGCGTGACCCTGGGCGTGAAAAACATGAAGGGATGTCTGTGGCGACGCAGTAAAGTGGTGCTGCACATGCTTGCGGAAATTGAAGGATATGACGACAAGCCGCTGGATTTGGCCATCGCCGACATGTCCGGCATTCTGCGACCGCATTTCACTATCATTGATGGGACAGTGGGAATGGAAGGCATCGGTCCGAGCGCCGGCGTTCCCAAGCCGCTGGGTGTGGTGGTGGTGGGCGCCGACGCCTTTGCCGCCGATGCGGTGGCGTGTGAACTGATGGGCAAGGACGCGCATAATGTTCCTCATCTGCGGATTGGGGCGGAACGGGGCTATGGGGTTATTGATTTGAATCACATATCGGTGACGCCGGAAAACTGGCGTGCCTTTGCCAAACCCTTTGCTGACCCGCCCACCGATATTTCCATTGGATTTCCCCAGTTCGGTATTCTCGACGAAAACTCCTGCAGCGCCTGTCAATCCTCTCTGTTGCTGTTTCTCAAACGGTATGGAGATGTGATTCTCGATTATCTCCCTGAAGACACGCAATATCATTTTGCCATTGGCAAGGGGCACGAAGAAGTGCCGGACCATACATATTGTATTGGAAACTGTACGCGCAAGTTCAAGAATCTGGGCAACTTCATCAAGGGCTGTCCTCCGGTGGGCAGTGAGATTCTGCGATTTATCACCGGCAGTCCGCTGGTGGATGAAAAAGACGCCAAGGGCGAATAATTCGCGCGCGCTTTTCCTCGCCCGAAAACGGGCAGGGCAATACGGGCGCATATTTCCCACCATTTTCTGACCGATTGAATTATAGTATATGAACGATAGTTGGTTTATTCTGATTTTCCAGAATGAAGAGGTTCACCGGCTTCCATGAACCGAGCAATGGGTGCACCTCGCCAGAAAGGAACGCAGAAATGTATCGTATTTATTTCCTGCTGATCTTCAATGTATTTGTTTATCTTGTTGCCTGTGAAGACCAGCCTGGCTCGCCGATGGTGAATGTACCCACAGACAGTGACACCTATACCGACAACGATTCTGGCAGTGACACCTATACCAACAACAATTCTGGCAGTGACACCTATACCGACAGCAATTCTGGCAGTGACACCTATACCACCAACAATTCTGGCAGTGACACCTATACCGACAGCAATTCTGGCAGTGACACCTATACCGACAGCAATTCTGGCAGTGACACCTATACCGACAACGATTCTGGCAGTTATACCTATACCGACAGCGATTCTGGCAGTTATACCTATACCGACAGCGACACGGACAGTGATGCAGATACCGACAGCGATTCTGGCAGTGATGCCGATACCGACAGCGACACGGACGGTGACAGTGATGCAGATGGCGATATATCCAATGGATATATGGGCAAACCCTGTACAGCGGCCACGGAGACCGCGGACTGCGGTACCATCGGACTGCATTGTGTGGAGGGTGTTTGCTGCAATGCGGTATGCACGGGGTTGTGCGCGTCCTGTATCGTTCCGGGTTCGGAAGGACACTGTACCGCCGTGGCGGCGGGCACCGTCTGCCGGATTGGGGTAACAGCCTGTGATGCGGAAGAGATCTGCGATGGCGTCAGCAAGGAGTGTCCCGACGATCTGATAAAGCCGATAGGCGGCGCCTGCGGGGATGCGGTGGACAATAATTGCGACCATCCCGATACCTGCGATGTGGATGGCATCTGCCAGCCAAACTATGTCAGCCCGGGTGAACCTTGTGTGGATGCCGGCGGCGAATGCAAACTGGATCCCCAGTGCGATGGACAGGGACAGTGTACCAGCGCCATCAACAAACCCGATGAAACCGCCTGTGGAGATGATGCGCTCACCGAATGCGACAAGCCCGACATGTGTGTGGACGGGGTGTGCAATGCCATGCAGGTGGCCGATGGTACACCATGTAAAACCGGAGAAAATACGGTTCAGTATCGGTGCTCGGATACCGACTGTTCCGCCACGCCCCAGCGACAGGTGATTGGGTGGGTATGTACGAAAGGCGTCTGTGCCGAAGAAACCGACGCGACCTGGGAGGATGTGGAAGACCCATGCACAGTGCATCAGGTCTGTCTGACCGATGAGACGTCTTATGCCACGTGCGGGACCTGTGACCAGCCCGGTCTCAATGAATGCGTCGGTCTCTGGGCCACCTCGTACAGCGACAGCGGGTATTGCACCATGGACAGCGTCGAGCCCGCATGCATCTATGAGCAGAGCAAAACCAATTGCGCCACGAATGCAGAGGGGGACACCAACTGTGTGGATGGCATGTGCACCGCCTACACCTGTGCGGCCGGGGAGCACGATACCCAATACGGGTGGCAGAACGGCAGCGCCGATGGATGGACCCTCAACTCCTGGACTTCGGAATGGTACTACCCCTGGCCGTCCGATGGCGATGGGGATACCTATCTTCATCTGGCGGTACCGGCGAATGGACTTTCGGAAGCCGATACCCGGCTGCTTTCTCCCGAACTTCAGCTGTTTGCCTGCTCGGTAGGCACCCTGTCGTTTCAGCTGACTTTTCAGGATGAATTACCCCAGTGTGATCCGGCGACTGCGATTGTACTGGAGTGTGGCGCGGGAACGGACTGGGTTGAGCTGTGGTCGATCACCGATGGCGGAAGTTATGTCCCTGCGGAAATAGACCCGGAAATGTCCGTCGAAGCGGACGTGGATATTTCTCCCTGTTTCCGGATTGAAGATATGCAGTTTCAGTTTAAGGTGAAAAACCTGTGCACCCAATCTATTTCCGATGTATGGGTGGACAACTTTGAGTTCTCTGCGGTTCAGGTATACACGGATGCCGACACCGACACGGATACGTATTCGGACACGGGTACCGATGCAGGCACCGATTCCTGAGCAGAAAATTTCGAACAGACAAATGGAAAAAATGGGTGATGGGGATTGGGGTTTGCCCGGAAATAGATTTGATATTTCAGGCAGCTTTTTCTGATGCTTTTAAACCAACGATATGAAAATTATATCGCGTTGTAAATTATTTCTTTCTGCAACACGGATTTTTTCTGCTTATTCCCGTATAAATCAACATCTCGCGCGCTACGTACAAATCCAAGTCGCCGAAAGATGTGTGGTGTAGAGCCGAACGGCACGGATCGAAAGATTGCGCACCTTGCTCGGGGAGCTTTTTTCGGGTAACGCCGAAGAGAAGTCAGCAGAAACCATATTAGTGAAGATATCGGCCGAAAGGTCGAAGGAGCGAAGGGGGGAAGAGTTACGAAACTGGCTAACAACGGGATTTTCCGATAACCCGAAAGTACGCGAAAAAAGCTTATGTCCTGCAGGCGTGGAGTGGATTCTCCGGAAGCGGCGGGGCCGAGCAGCGTGCAAGGGAAAATGGATCTCCCGGGGGAAAGCAGAGATCCACCCCCGGCAAAATACTGAAAAAACGGTTCGGATGACCATTTTTAACGCCGTGGATGTAACAAAGTTGTTCCTGTCACATTGGTGTTCGGTTTTTAATGCCCATGGTTCATGCATCATTAAATCTGCCTGATTTTCCCTAAAAATATTGAGAAATCCCATTGAGAAATTTGTGGCGAGGGTGTAGGTTCCGCTTCGGTTGCGGTTGACAAGACCGATTAACCGATTCCCGTTTGGTCCGCAAATCGGACTGCACAGAGTGGTAATCATGGGTCGTAAACCTGTTTCATCTATAAACTCAAGGAGAAAGCAATGATTGGCGAAGGTCTGGAGCTAATGGTTGCCGGTATGAGCGTGGTATTTCTGTTTCTCGCGCTGATGGTACTGGTAATGAATTTATCCGCTGGGATTCTCAAACGCTTTGACAAACCTGAAGAAGCAAAAAAGGCAGGCGCCGGTGCAGCTGGCGATCCGATGGCCGAAGTGGCCGTGGCAATTGCCGCCGTACAACGTGAAATTCAAGGCTGAAAGGATGAATTATCGTGGCTAAAAAAAGAATTAAATTTATGTGTACAGCGTTCCGTGACGGCTTTCAGTCAGTATACGGTGCTCGAGTTCTAACTGAAGATTTCATGCCGGCTGTGGAAGCCGCCGCAGCTGCCGGTATCGACTGGTTCGAAGCCGGTGGTGGCGCCCGTTTCCAGTCTTTGTATTTCTATTGCAATCAGGATGCATTTGACATGATGGATCAGTTCCGCAAAGCGGCTGGCCCCAATGCCGATTTGCAGACCCTTTCCAGAGGTGTGAACGTGGTGGGTCTGGATTCTCAGCCTTCCGATGTGATCAAAGCCCATGCCGAGCTGTTCGCGAAACACGGTATTACCACCATTCGGAACTTCGATGCTTTAAATGACGTTAACAACCTCATTTACAGCGGTCAGTGCATCAAGGACGCCGGTCTGAAGCACCAGGTGTGTGTGACCATGATGGCGCTTCCCCCCGGATGTACCGGCGCTCACGACGCGGCTTTCTATGAGAAAACCCTGCGTGCGATTCTTAAAGCCGATATTCCGTATGATTCGGTCTGTTTCAAGGATGCTTCCGGTACCAGCACTCCGGCCACGGTTTATGAAACCATCAAAATGGCTCGCCGGATTCTGCCCGCCGGTACGTTCATTGATTTCCACTCCCACGAAACCGCCGGTATCGGCGTTTCGGGATATAAAGCCGCTCTGGAAGCCGGTGCGGATGCCATCGATCTGTCGCTGGCCCCTGCATCCGGTGGTACCTGTCAGACCGACGTGGCCACCATGTGGCACGCACTGCGCGGCACCGATTTTGACCTGGGCATCGACATCGACAAAGTGCTCGAAGCCGAAAAGGTATTCAAGGAATGCATGTCTGACTACTTTCTGCCCCCCGAGGCCACTCAGGTGGAGCCCCTCATTCCATGGAGCCCCATGCCCGGTGGCGCATTGACCGCCAATACCCAGATGTTGCGCGACAACGGTCTGATGGACAAATATCCGGAAATTATCGCAGCGATGAAGGAAGTGGTGGAGCGCGGTGGCTACGGCACATCCGTAACGCCGGTTTCCCAGTTCTATTTTCAGCAGGCATTCAACAACGTACTCCAGGGACCATGGAAGAAAATTGCCCCCGGCTACGGTAAGATGGTGTTGGGATATTTCGGGAAGACCCCGGTTGCCCCGGATGCGGAAATCGTGAAGCTGGCTGCCGAGCAGATGGAGCTGGAGCCCACAACGAAAACCGTGCTCGAAATCAACGATGCGGACAAGACCAAAGGGATGGCGGTGGCCAAAGCGGATCTGGAAAAAGAGGGCCTGCCCACCACACCGGAAAACATCTTCATCGCAGCCACCTGTAAAGAGAAGGGTATCATGTACCTGAAGGGTGAAGCGAAAGTGAACGTTCGCAAAAACGCCAAACAGGCAGCTGCCGGTGGTGGCGGCGGTTCGGCGGATGGGTACACCGTTACGGTTGGCGGCAAGAAGTACGCCGTGAAACTCGACGGCAATAAAGCCACGGTGAATGGCAAGAGCTACGACATCACCATTGCGGAAGGTGCTGCGGCTGCTGCGGCTCCGGCAGCCGGTGGCGGCGCGGGAGCAGAAGTGGACGCTCCGTTGCCCGGTCTTATTCTGGACATCAAAGTCTCCGTTGGCGATTCGGTCGCCGAGGGCGATGTTCTCCTGATAATGGAAGCAATGAAAATGGAATCTCCGGTGAAGGCACCTGCTGCGGGCACGGTTGCCGCTATTAATGTTGGTAAAGGCGACCAGGTCACCGCTGGACAGTCGCTGGTAACGCTGAACTAGTTTGGAGGCCAAGGTGAAAAACAATAATTTAAAACCGGCCTCCCGGATAAACAAGGCATGGTGGATTACCTTCGGGACCATCCTCTTTGCCGTGTTTTTCATGGGAATGGCATCCGGTGATGTCCAATCGACTGAAACAGATGAAGAAAGCAGTGTGGACAAACTGGTGAAGAGCACCGGTGTGTTCAGTTTTGTCAGAGGATTCGAAGAGCTGGGCATGAACGACGATCAGATTGCCGAGCGCCGTGCTGCTGAAGAGGCCGAACTGGCCACCACCAACGTTGAAGCCGCTGCACGACAGCAGGAGATGCAGGATTCACTGCATCATAAAAAGCAACTGTTGCCCAGCGGCGTGGGGCAGCTTATCATGCTCGTCATCGGCGTGCTTCTTGTGTACCTGGCCATTGCCAAGGGTTTCGAACCGCTGCTGCTGCTCCCCATCGGGTTTGGCGGTATTCTGGCCAATATTCCCATGGTGGGTATTTCCCATGCGGCGGTGGTGGTGGGACAGCCGGATGGCTTCCTGCATATTATCTACAGCATGGGTATTGAAAGCGGTCTGTTTCCCCTCTTCATTTTCATGGGTGTGGGCGCCATGACCGACTTCGGTCCCCTCATCGCCAATCCCAAAACCGCGCTCCTCGGCGCTGCTGCTCAGTTTGGCATTTTTGCCACCCTGATTGGCGCGCTGGCGCTCAGCAATGCAACGGATCTGATTCACTACAATCTGAGAGATGCCGCTTCCATCGGTATCATCGGCGGTGCGGACGGTCCCACTTCGATTTTTGTGGCCAGCCGATTGTCGCCCAGATTACTTGGGGCCATTGCCGTGGCCGCGTATTCATACATGGCCCTGGTGCCCATTATTCAGCCCCCCATCATGAATCTGCTGACCACCAAAGCGGAACGCATGATTAAGATGGAACAGCTGCGTCCAGTTGGAAAGCTTGAGAAAATCACGTTTCCCCTCATGGTGCTATTCCTCTGCGTCCTGTTGCTGCCGGATGCCACACCGCTGATGGGTGCACTGATGTTTGGCAATCTGGCCAAGGAATCCGGTGTGGTGGATCGCCTGAGCGACACCATGCAGAACGCATTCATCAACATCGTGACCATTCTGCTCGGTCTGTCCGTGGGTTCCAAGCTCTCTTCAGACAAGTTTCTTTCCGCAGAAACATTGGGCATCCTGGTGCTCGGCGCGGTGGCGTTTTCCATCGGGACTGCCACGGGCGTTATGCTGGCCAAACTGATGAACAAGCTGACCAAACAGCCTATCAACCCCCTCATCGGCGCAGCGGGTGTTTCCGCGGTGCCCATGGCGGCAAGGGTGGCCAACAAGGTGGGGCTCGACAACAATCCCCAGAACTTCCTGCTCATGCATGCCATGGGACCGAACGTTGCCGGTGTGATTGGTTCGGCGGTGGCTGCGGGTGTACTGCTGGCCCTGGTGTAGCAACATCGCATCGGTTCGACTTCCATATTTTTCCCCAATATTGACATGTGGTGAACAACCGCCCCGGGCGGCATCGGTATTCAGTTGCATGAGACTGTAATTCTGAACCGATGATGTGGACGCCCGCGTCTTGAATCGCGTTCAGTTTTTGACGCGAATTTTACGTGTGGGACAGGTATTCATCTTATGTGACGGACATAATTTTTTCCTGCAGAGTGGATCATCTCAACGATTTAAGTTATGCCTGAAATACCATTGTCACGAGTTGAGGTTTTTGGCTGATTATGGATATTGACCTGAAAGACATATCCCTGCTCATTGTAGATGATGATGCACCTGTCGCTTCATCGTTGCGCAGACTTTTTCGTCGGGCCGGGTTTGCCGTCACCATTGCCGGTTGCGGCAAGGCAGGCATCTCTCTGCTCGACAGCGTGAAGCCACGGGTGGTTATTTCCGATTATCGTATGCCCGATATATCCGGGATTGAGGTGCTTCAGGAAGTGCAGCGCAGATTCCCGTCCACCATACGGGTCCTGATCTCGGGTTACGCGGATTCCGGTACTCTCCAGTCGCAGATGAAAAGTCTTGCCAGCGAGAAATATTTTTTCTTTGTTCCCAAACCGTGGGACGATGAAAGGTTCGTTGCGCGTGTGGTGGCAGCGTTGCGGGAACAGGAATCCACGGATCAATTCGGTTTGTCAGACTGGATTGAGATCGATGCCAAATGAGTGAACGGGACCTCAGACAGGAGATTTCAAAGCGAAGTCTCACGGTAACAAAAGCGGTACTGCTTCCTGCCGTCGTTCTGGATGCCCTGATAATCATCAAATGTTGGCCGGATGAACCACGACGTTGGGTGGCCATTGGCATTGTGGCCGTGTGGGGCTTTCTCAACGCGTTGCTGTTTCCGAGACTTTCCCGTAAGAAAGGCCCCTACAGAATTGCGCGGATTCGCGAAACCGCCAATACTCTTGGACAGATTGCGAAAGCGTGGATTGGCTACGCGTCCATTCCCACCTGGGGATTTCTCCTGGCGTTTGCGTCGATGACCGATCGCACCGGCAGTGTCTTTTCGAGACAGACAGTGCTTCTGCAGTTGTTCTTTCAGGTGATTTTCAGTGTGTACTACAACGTTCCCTGGTTTCAGATTGTCGCCCTTTCCGGAGTAACCATCATTGCGATGACCGTGAGTATTTCGAGGTCCGCCGTTTTACAGGAAGCCGCGTCCAATCAGCGCCGGCAGCGGCAGCGTCTGGAGCAGTTGCAGGAGGTGGCCACCTACCAGGAAAAGATGTCTTCTCTGGGTATTCTTGCCGCCGGCATCGCTCATGAGATCAATAATCCAATGGCCTTTATCACCAGCAATATCAATCAGCTGGCCAAAGATCTGCCCCATCTCTGCAGCGCCCCGGATTTACATGAGGAATACATGGAAGAAGTGCTGCCGGAAATCAAGGATGGCATCACCCGGGTAAATACCATTGTGGACGATCTGCGACGGTTCGCCCGGGGCGATGTGGAAGCCAGGTCCACATTCGATGTGAACGATGTTGTCCGCTCCGCGGTGCGAATGAGTCATGGCCGGGTTGCTCCCGGTGTATCACTGAGTCTGTCCCTTGATGACATTCCGTATCAGTCCGGTTATCCGCGACAGCTATCTCAGGTTGTTGTCAATCTGCTGGTAAATGCCATTCAGGCGGTGGCGGACGGGGGAACCATTTCCATTCGCAGTGGTTGCCTCAAGGGTGCGTATTGGTTTCAGGTGAAGGACAATGGCCCCGGCATGGACAAAGACACCCAGAGTCGAATTTATGAACCGTTTTTCACCACCAAACCCATTGGCGAAGGCACCGGTCTCGGACTGGCAGTGGTTCACGGAATTGTGGAACAGTTGAACGGATATGTGGAAGTGGAGAGCGAGCCGGGAAAAGGGGCCAGCTTTAAAGTCACTGTTCCCCGGCGGGACGATGGGGAAGATACGGGGGTGTTCACCATGCGGGTACAGGAACAACGTCGACGTTTTTGATTTTTTCTGACAAAGATGACTGTCTGTTCACTCACCTGATGAATTGCCGCTGTCGCCGTTATCGGTGTCCAGCACCTGCTGCAGAAGCCTGGTCAGCGATTCGAAGTTGTATGGCTTTTTCAGAAATGCGGCGGGCTGAACCCCTTCGTAATGCGCATAGGCGGCTTCTTCTGAATACCCACTCGACAGAACCACCGGCGTTTTGGGGCTGAGTTTTTTTATTTCCGCCATGGCGGTCACGCCATTGATTCCCGGCATGGTAATGTCCAGAATAACACATTGAATGACATCCGGAAAATCTTCCATAATCTGAATGGCCTGTAGACCGTTCTGTGCTTCCAGGGTTGAAAAACCAAGGGACTTGAGAAGCCTTGAACCTGCTTTTAGAACGGACTTCTCATCGTCAACAATCAGCACTGTCCCCATGGTGGTCAGTTGCGACGGGCGGTCGGTGGCCGCTCCGGGAATTTCACTCATCCCCGGAAGTCCGGGAAATGCGATTTCAAAGAGGGTGCCAGCTCCCTTTGTACTTTCCACCCGGATGGCTCCCCGATGGGTGCGGATGATTCCCAGAACCGCGGACAGCCCCAGTCCGCGTCCGCTGGTCTTGGTGGTGTAGAACGGGTCGAAAATCTGGGCCAGCATTTTGTCGTCAATGCCTCCACCGGTATCGGCGACCCGGGCAATAACGTATCGACCCTCGGGCATCGGTTCCCGGGTGATGGTTGACAGAAAATACGGACTATTCAGGTGTCTGGTTGTGGTTTCAAGAATGATTCGGCCACTCCTTCTATGCTCTTCGATGGCTTCGGACGCGTTGAGCACCAGATTGACGAAGATCTGATGAAGTTGCGCCACATCGGCTTCCACATCCGGCAGGTTATCCTGCAGGTTGTAATAAAGCGCCACGTTTTTGGAAACCGCCATCTTGAGGAAATCCTGCAACTCCGAAATCACATCGTTGAGGTTGACCCGCCTGACTGAAAATTTCCCCTTTCCAGAGTACGCCAGCAGTTGCTGGACCAGTCCAGTGGCGCGTTTCACGGTGTTGCGGCATTCCTGGATGGGTTCCAGATACGGATCGCCATCGGACAGCTGCATATGTACGACATCGAGATTGCCGGCCATCACCGACAGCATGTTGTTGAAGTCGTGGGCGATGCCGCCGGCCAGGACACCAAGGCTTTCGAGCTTCTGGCGATGCTGCAGTTCCATTGCCTTCTGCCGCTCCATCACCTCTTTTCGAAGCTGTTGCTGATGATCCCGGTACAGGGTGAACAATCGGATATTGGTACTCAGATATTCGCTCAGCATTTCATAATAGCTGCCGGCACCGCCATTGTCCATGGCCAGAACCCCCAGTGGCAGTTTTCCGTCTGAAAGCGCGAAAAACACATAGCTCTGACGGGTGTCCATCTTCATGAAATCCGGAATCAGGTCCCGGGTTCTGTACGAAACCCGGGCATCCTCAACCTGTTCAGCGTTGCGAATGGCCACGATGCATTCCAGCGTGCTGTAATGGATGTCTGTGTCCGTGTCGGAAAAAATCGATACGATGGCGTTGCGGACCCCGACGGTGAGAAGCTCATGAACGATTTCTTCAATAAGCCGGTTGGGTGATTTGGTCAGGGGCGAATTTTCGTAGGTGCGCATGACCAGTATCTTGTTGGTCCGAAGCAATGCCAGGCGTTCGTTCATGTGGCGTCTGGCGAGGGCGTTGAACAGAATGATTCGGGCGCTGTGCCACATATTTTCGGTCTGCAGAATTCTGTCTTCCGAAAACGGCAGATTTTCTCTCAGATTGGTAATGGCGGTGTTGAGCTCATCAATCAACCGGGTACTCGGCGCCGAAGATGTCAGAATGCGTTCCAGGGAACAGCAGAGCTCCCCGCTCTGGCCATCCAGTTCCCGAAGCAATCCCCTCACCAGATCCCGGGCCCATCCCCGGTACACGTTCCCGGTTAAATCCACCTGGGTCAGCAATATGGCTTCCAACTGCAGCGCAAGGGCATCGGCAGCCGCAGGCGGAGGCGCTTCGCTCACGGGTAAAGCCTCCTGAAGTCCGGGCAGTGCACATCCGCAGGACTGACGCACAATCAACCGGGGTTCCACTTCGGTCAGCAGCGGCACGGTTTGACCATTCATCTGGCGAAGCAGCATAGTGACGGCCAGGTCGCTGATCTCTTCCACCGGTTGGCGTATGGTGGTTAATCGGGGAGAGGCGAATCGGGCTTCACACATATCGTCGAAACCAGTGACCAGCACATCGTCCGGGACGCGAATTCCCTGTTGATTCAACGCGCTCAGCGCGCCAATGGCCATGTCGTCGTTGGCCGCCACCAACACCTCGAATGGCAGTTTGGTTGAAAGCAGCTGCATGGTGGCTTCGAACCCCTTGTGAATCAGGAATTCACCACACGCTTCCAGCTGGGGGTTAAACGGAATATCGTATTTCTTCAGGGTTTTTAAAAATGCCTTGCGCCGGATAACTGCCTCTCCATTGGATTTGGGTCCGGCAAGAAAGGCGAACTGCGTCTTTTTGTGCGCCACAATGAGGTGTTCCACTATCAGATTGAAACAGCGGTTCTTCATGACAATGCTGGGAATATCGGGAATGGCAATGCCGATACTGCACATGGGAACCGGGAGAAACTGTCGGCAGAAAACCGCTATCTGCCCGTGACTGCAATAGTTGGAAAGTGAGCCCGACAGAATGATGATGCCGTCGACTTTTGCGGGCTCCGGCTCCCCGGTGAATTCATTGGTGGTGGCATACTGGCTGAACACCGGTGTATCGAGCTGCCGCGCCACAATGTAGTGCAGGTTGGCATCGTGCTCTTTGACGAACGCTTCCACGGATGAACGTATCAGTGTCTGATATTCACCGAGAAAGCTGTCAGATAGCACGGCTATTGTACGTCTATTGGAAACAGTCATATAGACTGACAGTGTACTGTATGTTCCAGGGCTCGCAACTGGGTGGGAGCGAATATGCGAACGGAAGAATTTCCGCAAAAAAGAGGTGTATTCGCTTGCGACGCTATTGCGGATTCCGCAAACACGCCGCTTCCGGGTTGCGTACGGGTCAGCGCCCCGCGTGTCATGATTCATCTCTGAAGCGTTTTACAAGGTCTCCGAAGACATCAATGCGGCGATCCCGGAAAAAAGGCCAGATGCGTCGTACTTCCTCCCCCCGGGAGAGGTCCACCTCCACCACCTGGTTGAGGGGTTCCAGATCCGCCTGCGAAAGAAACTCGCCCTGGGGCCCCACCACAAAACTGTTTCCCCAGAACTCAATTCCCGCTGTTGCATTGGCCGGGTCCGTTTCGTGGCCAGTGCGATTAACTGCCACCACCGGTATTCCGTTGGCCACCGCATGCCCCCGCTGCACTGCAATCCACGCATTCTTCTGTCGTTCCTTTTCGTCTCTGTCATCCCCGGGATCAAACCCGATGGCCGTGGGATAAATGAGCATCTCCGCCCCGGCCAGGGCCATCAGCCGTGCGGCTTCGGGATACCACTGATCCCAGCACACCATCACGCCCAGTTTGCCCACCGAGGTGTCGATGGGCTGAAATCCCAGGTCGCCGGGGGTAAAATAGAATTTCTCGTAAAACCCGGGGTCGTCGGGAATGTGCATCTTGCGATATCGGCCCGCAATGCGTCCATCCCGCTCCAGCACCACGGCGGTGTTGTGATACAGTCCCGACGCCCGCCGTTCAAACAGAGACGTGACCAGCACAATCCCCAGTTCCTTTGCCAATGCGCCGAACCGCTCGGTGGACGGACCGGGAATGGATTCAGCCAGATTGAACACGTCGGTGTTTTCCACCTGACAGAAATACAGCGAGTTGTGCAGTTCCTGGAGCACCACCAGTTCGGCGCCGGCTGCTGCCACGGCGCGAATGTTTTTTTCGAGCAGAAAGATATTTCCGTTCGCGTATTCGGTGTTGGACTGCTGCACAATACCCACCTGAAGCGTGCGTGTTTTTCGGGTCATGGGACTACTCCATCCTATATTCACCGGTTATGGCAACACCCCGGGGGGGTACTGCATGGTCACACAATGCAGGGAGCCATGCTGTTTCACCAGCACCCGACAATCAATGGGCACAATCTGTCGGTCCAAAAAGACGTCGGCCAATGCACGTGCAGCAATTTCGTCCTTTGCACTGTTGTAGGCGGGCATCAGCACCGCGTCGTTGATAATGAGAAAATTGGCGTAGGTGGCGGGCAGTCGTTCGCTATCTTCCACCATCGGGTCGGCCATGGGTAGCGGAATCAGTCGGTAGGGACGGCCGTCCGCGGTGGTGAATGCCGAAAGCGCCTTCTCCATTTTTTGCAGGGCGTTAAAGTGCACATCGCTCTCGTCATCGCAGCGTACATAGGCAATGGTCTGCGGGTCGCAGAAGCGGGCCAGGGTGTCAATGTGACTGTCCGTGTCGTCCCCTTCCAGGAAGCCATGATCCAGCCACAGCACCCGGTTGGCGCCCAGCACGTTTTTAAATATCGCTTCGATGTTGGTTCGGGTCATCGGCGCATTGCGGTGGGGGGAGAGCAGACATTCGCTGGTGGTCAGAATGGTTCCCTGCCCGTCACTCTCAATGCTGCCCCCTTCGAGTACGAAGTCCAGATAATCTTTGCGGGGGACGCCGGGGGAAAATGCGTTGTTCGAAAACAGCTTTCCGGTAATCTCATTGTCCAGGGCGGCATCGAACTTGTTTCCCCAGCCATTGAAAGCAAAATCGAGCACTTCGGGATGCCCATCCCGCAACACGGTGATGCCCCCGTGGTCCCGGGCCCAGGTATCGTTGGTATTCAGTTCCACGATGCGCACATTGTCCATGTTGCAACCGGCGAGGGCGGACAACACCATTGCCGGGTCGGGGGCTACTACCAGCAATTTTTCCCGACGGGAAATCTCACAGGCAATCCGCGAAAAACAGCGCACCGCCTCATGGAGGTACGGCGCCCAATCGGTGTCTGCATGGGGAAACGTGAGCTGCACCCCGCTCTGGGGCGCCCACTCTGCCGGTAACACCAAAGGTTTTAAAGATATGCCGTTCATCGACAGAACGCTATATTCACCCCGGAGAATCTGTCAATGAAAAGACAGTGAAACCCGTGAAAATCAAACGGGCGCAAATTAGAGGGCGGCAAAGATGAATCCGGCGATCAGCCCGGCAAATACCAGGTAGGTGGCGTAGCTGAGCGCATTTTTGAATGTTTTGAGCGATGCCAGGTTTTCGGTGGTGGCCTTTTTGAAATTCTTTGCCATCTGCCAGAGAAAAACAGGGGGGAGCGCGAGGGTGAGCACCAGAAACAGCGGGTGAATGTATCCCGGGAGCACCAGTCCCACGCTGGACAGCATGCCTAGAATCAGGGCGATAAAAAGAATGGTTCTGGCGGTTTGGGCCCCATAAATGACCGACAGGGTGCGTTTTCCGGTTTCGGCGTCTGCGGGCTGGTGTTTGAGCGTGCTTGAAATCGAGCCGGCCAGGGAGAGCAGCGCCACCGGGATGACGGCCACTGCCGGAAAAGAAAAGGCGCCTGTGTAAAAGTAGAATCCCAGCAGAGGCAGAATGATGCCAACGCCCGTCATTTCGATAATTTCGCCATATCCGCGATAGTTGATTCTGATGGGGGGAAAACTGTAGGCCCACAGGAATGAGACAGAAGCCCCCCAGAAAAGCGGTGCGTACGGTCTCTGAAACACCAGCCATGCAACTACCGAGACCAGGGCCATCAGGGACGCGGCAATGCTTCCGGCAAACAGAATCTGCTTCCGTGTGAGCCAACGGTTTGGAATCACCCGCGGATCGATGAGTTGGGGAAACGTCTGTGCATGATGAATGTCAGCCTGATAATCTGCCGCGTCGTTGAAGAAAATGATGATGAGCTGATTGAACCAGCCATATAGCAGGGCCAGCACAATGTAGATGGGACGGAATTGCCCGGTACTGGCAAGACCTGCGCTGAGTCCAACGGCGATGGGAAGCAGAATTTTGATGATCGATGGGGTGCGGGAGGCCAGCCACCAGTGTTTGAGTGTGTGGGTCGAGATAGGGTGCATCGGTATTCAGGCGGTTTTGCAGGCGCGCTGTTGTCTGGCAACCCAGTCGTTCAGTTTCCGGGCTGCGAGGCCATCGTGAATGGTGCGTCGCGCCAGGTCAATGCCTTCGGCCAGCGTATCGACTTTCCGGGCGACCAGCAACACCGGGGCGGTATTCAGACACACAATGTCCCGCTGGGCGGTGGTGCCCTGGCCCTCCAGTACACTGCGCACAATCCTGGCCGCGGCAACCACATTGTCGGCGGCAGCAATCTCGCTGTAGGCCACCCGGGAAATGCCAAAATCTTCGGGGGTCACTTCGTATTCTTCGATGCGACCATCTTCGTGAAGTTCTGCCACCTGTGAGGGGCCTATGGTGGAAAACTCATCGATTCCGGCGTTGTGGGCATCGTTCCAGCCGAATACCACCAGCGCCCGGTGAAAGCCAATGGTCGCCATGGTAGCCGCGGTCTGTTTCACAATTCTGGGGGACCACACGCCCCTTACGCCAAGTTGGGGACTCGCCGGATTGGCCAGGGAACCGGCAATGTTGAGGGTGGAGCCGAATCGGATCTGCGACAGAATTCGAAACAGCGCCTCCGGGTGAACCTTGGGGCTCATGCCATTGAAGATCCCAATCCCCACGCTTTCAATGCTGCGCTTTACGGTTTCCACATCGCATTCCACATCCACTCCCAATTGCTCAAGAACATCCACTGTGCCGCATTTCGATGTGATGGCCCGGGCGCCGTGCTTGGCCATGGGAACGCCCGCGGCGGCGGCCACAATGGAGGCGGCGGTACTGATGTTGAACGTTTTCAGGGTGTCCATGCCGGTGCCGCAGTTCTCTACAATCGGCAGGTGGGACAGGTCCACCTTTTCGGTATCTGACTGATAAATGGCATCGTAGCTCCCCGCGATCTCCGCTTCGGTTTCGCCCTTCATGGAAAGTGCCGCCAGAAACGCGCCCTGCTGGAGTTCGGGTTGCATGTTTTCAATCACTTCTTTCCAGCATGCGGCCGATTGTTTTCGGGTCAGGTTGTTTCCCTGTTGTAATGAGCCGATAATGTTTCCAAATTGTTTAAGCCGGGCTTCGTTGGGCATTGTAAACCTCTCACTGTCAGGTAATAACAAATTGCGATGTTATGCTGAATGATTATAAATATCTGTGTTGCTTATTAATGAGTGAATGTCAATCTGTCTTCGGATCTCAGCGCCAGGGCAATCGCAATAATATAATACGGTTCATCTCCCAATCCTTACTACGCAATCATTCAAAAAGGGGACACTCCCCTTTTTGAATGATTATAGAATCACACCATACCGCTTTTCGTTATTCCGAATCAGTAGAGTTTGGCAGGAAGGAACGATCGGAGCTGGCCGGATATTCAGAGGGGTACGGGGGGGATTGTCGGCGGATTTTGTGTATGGTTACTTTCAAGCAGAAACGCTGAAGTACCGGAACGGCTCATCACTAGAGCGGCGATCGGTTTGGTTCCGCCAGCGAAATCGCGGGAATACGAGCAGCTTTGCTGCGCGCCCGCAAGGCCCGGCCGAGGTGTAGCCATAGCTACATCGACCGAGGGACTGAGGACGAAAGCGCAAAGATGCCGAATTACTGCGATTGCAGCAAGGAGTCAAACCGGTCGCCGCTCTAGTGATCTGTGGGAGGGGGGCGGTTGTATGAAAGCCTTCATGGGATATATGTGCGAGAGGTGTTCGGTCAAGCGGCTCCCCGTTGTTCCCGGAGCATGGCCATGTCATCGCTTCCGGTCGGGAGTACATTCCTGCGCCGGAGATATACGCCACGGGTTCGAAGGTCCTGCAGGTAGGTGTCCACAAAATCTTTGCTGCCGAGCACCAGACCATCCACGAAATGGCGAAAGCGCTTGCGATAAGCGCCGGGGGCTTCGAATCCCCGGGATTCTTCGAGGGAGATAATGTAATTCGAAATTTCCCGCTGCCCCGCTTTGCTCTGAACATTGCCGCGATAATACACCGCCGCACGGTAGTCGATGAAAGCATCGTGTCGTGTCTTCGCCGGCATCAGCTCTTTGAGCGGAATCATCCAGCGGTCGTCTGCCACTTCACGAAAATACAGCGATGACCCTTCATATGCTTCGGGACGCTCCACCATGGCTGCCCGCACCGGATTCAGCTCCACATAGAGCAGACAGTCAATCATCGCTTTACGGTCTTCAAGCAGGGTGCTCTTGAACCGGTCGCCCCAGAAACGGCCCCTGCGATCGTGTATCCCGTTGTGCCACCTTGCAAACGCTGCCTGAAAATTGCGCATGAACTCTGATACATCAAAAATGCGGTGGTTGAACTGCGCCCATTTTTCCGCGGTCCACGCATCCAGTTTCTTCTTATCTTTTTTATACAGCTTCAGGGCCAGCTTATACAGCTCCGCCCGACTCATTTCCCGATATTCCGCAAACTCGGCCACCAGATGATAGTGATTGCCCATCATACAGAACCCCGCCACCCTCATCTGATACACCGTCTGATAAAATTTCAGCAGCGAAATCATCTTATGCCGCGCTTCTTTTGTCTGTAACGGATACTCCCCCTCCCGACCTGCCGCCCGGCAATACAGATGATAAAACACCGCCCCGCTTTCAATCGCCTTTATTCGTGCATGTCGTGCCATTGACTCTCTCCTCCCCGCATCAACGCGGTATCCGCAATACCCCGTCTTCTTGACATAACTCCACTTAGTTGTCAATAAAGAATACTGTCCCTTTTATACGTGAATTGAAGAATACCGGAAAATCTGAACATCGTTAGCGGGAATTTTTTTCAGAGAACCATGAAAAAACAGGGTCAACCGTCGGTGAGGGCATCCGCGGACCGCCCGGCTGAGTCCTCCTGCCCCATCTCATCCGCCCATTGCATCCAGCTCACCCATTTGGGGGTGGGGACATCGGCGTCCAGCAGATTACATCGGAGAGGGGGCTCCACGGCGGAGTTCAGAAAATAAGGTAAAAAATAATACACCATGTGACGTTGGCGATGATTCATAACAACCCCAATCTGCGTAAGCTTTAAGTCGTAAGTGTTTAAAATTGCACTGACATTAATTTAGAGGAGTGTGGTGTCGAAAATTACGGAACCGTCAGCAAAAAAACATCCGGGCTTCGGCGGCTTATGGTGAATGTCCGCCTGCTGCGCTCATTGCGCCGCCAGCATTGCTTTGGCACTGGTGAACAGTTCGGCGAATTCACCGCGATCTCCGGCCAGCCAGTTGGTACCGGTAATGGCCTGTTCCATGGCGGGCATGGCAGCCATATTGGCATAGGGGCTTTCTTTCAGAATCTCGGCAAACGCCGCCACCGCCACAGCAAACTGAAAATCGATGTCGGTCTCGCTGAATTTGTGGTCCAGAATGGAGGGCGGTGCGCTCAGCCGAATCTCCCGTGCCGGGGTCTCTGCATCCGCATCCACATGCCTGTAGCGCACCTTCACCAGCACCAGATCCTCCGCGGCCACTTCTCTTTGTCCATCCACAGCCACCCCGTCGTCCACTTCCGGGGCATCCATGCCCGGCGGAAGCGCGCCATTCAGGCCCACCACCTCGTACAGGGCGGTAACCCGATGTCCCGCGCCAATCTCTCCGGCATCCACCGTGTCATCTTCAAAATCCTCGTCGGCAATCGCCCGGTTTTCATACCCCAGAAGCCGGTAGGCCTTCACAAACGCCGGATTGAACTCCACCTGTATTTTCATGTCCTTCGCAATGTACTCCAATGCCGACAACATCCGGTTTTCCACATACTCGCTGGCCTGGGTTTCCGAGGTAATCACTCCGTACACCCCGTTGCCCGCATTCGACACCTTTTCCATCATGTCGTCGTTCAGATTCCCCGTGCCAAAGCCCAGTACCGTCAGGGTAATGCCGGTTTCCCGCTTGGCCTCAATGAGACTCACCAGTTCCTCGGTGCCCGATGGCCCCACATTGAAGTCCCCGTCCGTGCACAGAATCACATGGTTGATGCCTCCCTCGCGAAACGCCGCCTCCGCC
The DNA here is from genome assembly GCA_050287845.1 of Polyangia bacterium. GTDB lineage: Bacteria > Myxococcota_A > Polyangia > JAAYKL01 > JAAYKL01 > JAFGXQ01. The sequence continues at coordinate 6,678 of JBNKCR010000146.1, read as the reverse complement.
TGGGCATAGGCCAGCGACAATCCCGCCGCCCCCGCCGTGCTGCCCCCGGAGGTCAGACCATTGATAGCCGCCTCAATCAACGCCCGGTTCTCCAAATACGTGGGTTCCAGACGAACCCCCACGTTGCCCGCGTAGGTCACAATCGACACCGTGTCTCCCGCCTCCAGCACATCCAGGGTTTTATTCAGTACAAACTGCACCAGGGGCAGCTTTGTGGCATCGGTCATACTGCCGGACACATCCACCAGGAACACCACATTGGCCGCCTTTTTCACAAAATCGTTGGGCAGGCGCCCCTGAATGGCCACTCGCAACATCGAGCGCTCTGCGTCAATGGAATTCCCCCCGGCCAGCGACACGGTGAACGGGTGAGGATCTCCCGCCACCGGCGCGGGATAATTGTAGGCAAAATAATTCACGAACTCTTCCAGCCGAACACTGGCGGGCCGGGGCAGATAGCCATAACCGATGTCTCTTCTGAAAATATCATAGCTGGCGGTGTCCACATCCGCCGCAAAAGTGGAGAAGGGGTCATGGGTGGCCATCACAAACGGATTGGTGCCCACCGCTTCAAACCGGTCTCCTTCATTTGCGTTGGTTTCATCCTCCATCTCCTCTGCATCCCTTTCCATCGAATCATTGGTCGTCGACGCCGCATCGTATTCCCCATCCACGTCCCTATCCGAATAATTGCCGGCGAGGTTCTCTGCCGAATCCGATGACATCGCACAGCCCACCGGCGTCGCAAGCAGCCCCATGGCCAGCGCATAACGAATAAAATGTGTTGAAAGCCCCATCTCGTACCCTCCTTAAGTGAAAAATTGAGTGACTGCCAGAGATCACCCCCGGCAATCGGCAGATGGGAACCCACACGGGAAATGCTGGTTATTTTTTACAGGCGTTTCTGATGCAAGCGCATGTGTCCGGCCTGAATGCCTTCGGTGGCGAGGGCGGCGAGGGCGGCCAGATTGGAGGCCAGTCCGGTGCAAGCCACCACCATGGCCAGTTCACCCGCCGAAGAAATCCCCATGATCTCCAGACATTTGGCGGCCGCGGGATGGGCTTTCGACGCACCGCCCACAATTCCCACTGCCATGGGCATCTCCAGACAACCGGACAGGCGATCTTCCAGACTCCGCCAGGTGGCCAGCGGACCATATTGACCGTTCCGGGCGGCAAATGCGTGTCCCCCGGCTTCCACCGCCCGCCAATCATTTCCCGTGGCCAGCAGCACCGGATCGATACCATTGAAAATGCCTTTGTTGTGGGTAGCCGCCCGATAGGGGTCCGCCTCGGCAAACTCGCTGGCAGCCGTCACCCCGCTGGCCACCATGTCTCCCGCAAACCCGCGCCGTTCCAGATGGGCAAACGCCACCTCGCACTCCGCCCGCACCACCCGTCGGTCGGCCAGATTCGACAGAATTTTCAATCCCGCCGTTGCCCCGCATTTTTCCGCGCAGAAAGGCGCCACCCGCTCCGCCATGGTGTTCACCATATTGGCGCCCATGGCATCCAGACAATCCACCACCAGATGCACCACATGGCGATGGGGGCCACCCACGTTTTCGCGCAGTTCCACTTTCACCACGCCCCCGCCCAGTTTTACCAGCTGGGGCTGGGTTCCATTGGCCATCTCGATGATTGCCGGGATTTCTGCTTCGAGCATTTTTACCGGATGGTCCGGATGCAACAGTTCAATCTGCGCCACTGTGTGAGAGAGTGGCAACTGTGCGCGAAACCCGCCGGACGCGCGAATCATCCGGGCCGCGTTGGATGCCGCTGCAATCACCGATGGTTCCTCCACCACCATGGGCACAATGTACTCCACATCATTGATTAAAAAATTGGTGGCCACCCCCAGGGGCAGGGCAAACCGGCCCACGGCGTTCTCCACAAAGCGATCGCTCAACTCGTCGCTCAGACCGCCGTCCAGCAGCGGCCCCAGTTGGCCATCTGCGACAAACGCCGCAATCTGTTCCCGGCGCGCCGCCATTGACAGTTTGTGAAACCCGGGTAACCTGGAACTTTTTTTTCTGGTGTTTTCGGTCATGGCGCCAACCTAAAGGCAGACATCTTATTTTTCAAGAATAAATCAGCAGTGGCGAAAGGGCCCCGCCAATGATTCGATTCAGTGGGGTTCCATCGCGGTGGTGGCGATGTTGTGACGGTGGGAAACAACTCCTTTTTCCCGAAGACATTTGCTGATTTTCATCCGGAGCTCGTGTTTCAGCTCCCAGGCATCCGCCGGGTTGGCGACCCAGGCGGTTACCCAGCAATGCACCGTGTCCTTGTGCAGTTCGTTCACCCAGAAATGGGGTGCCTCGTTGTTGGCGATTTTCTCACAGTCCCGGGCAATGGCCAGCACTTCGGTTTCCACCATCGACAAATCCGCATCCGGGGTAACCCAGAAATCCACCTTGGCCCACTGAAACGCATCGAACAGGGTCAGGTTCAGAAAGTCAGTCCCCAGCACTCTGGCGTTGGGTACCACATACCGTCGCCAGTCCCACAGTTTGATGACCGTGTGGGTGGCTGTCACATCCTCAATGGTGCCATACTGTCCGTTCATCAGTACCGTGTCTGCCACATTCACCGAACGGGAAAGGGTCAGCATCAGCCCAGCCACCAGATTCTCCAGTACCGGCCGGGCCACAATCCCCACGATAATACCGAACATGGCCAGCATCGCCGAAAGCAGCGTGGCCGGTACGGTACCGAGTAGCGGAAACGCAACCCCCAGCAGCACAAGCACCAGCACCATAACCGTGGCCACGTGTCGAATCACGGTGTAACGCATTCGAATACTTCTGAGCGCTGAGCTCTTCACCACTGTCGACGCATCTCCGGGCAGAGATTCCGCCTCCATGGCTACCGCCGTCTCCGTCTCCTTCACCCGGTGTCGATGACGTCGCTCCACCCGCCGAATCCACCACAGCATTGACGTCAACAGCAGTACAATGGCAGCAATGCCGCCAACCATGTACGGCCAGAAATTGATAAACAGACTCTGTAGCATATCTCCTCCACTCACCGGATGCCGCCGCACCAGCCAGTCAACAGAAACCATTCCGAACAGATGCATCCTTAGCACACTGAATATTTTTCAACACCTCTTTCCGGGGCTGTTTCCAAAGAACACACACAATCCCGCAATGAAAAATTGACGTGAATTCAAAGATGTGGTTATTTCTCCCCCTGCACGGGCGGTTAGCTCAGCTGGATAGAGCGTTGGCCTCCGGAGCCAAAGGTCGCGCGTTCGAATCGCGCACCGCTCGCCTTAAAAACAAAAAGCCTTTCGGGTACTTAGCCCGGAGGGCTTTTTTTTTGTGCCCGGCATGGGCCCCACCTTGGAGGTGTAAGTCCTCCCGAAAGTAGGCCACAAACGATCGAAGTGAAGCGCAACTGCGGAAGGGTGACCGACCGTGGGAAAGCAGCGTGGAACGTAACCTGCGGGCCGACGTACAGAAATCGGATCAGAGGCGGTGTCGTTCAGGGCGAGCGGGCACGAAACCGTGAAGCTCTCGTGGCTAAGGAACGATGACGTAAATCAGGCGGTCGTGCAGGAAAGGGTGGAGCTCTTACCCGGGGAGATCTCGTTTTGGTTCTGAAAGGGACACACGGCGCAAGCCGTGGAACGAGAAGTCAGCAGAGGTCATAGTAGCCGCCAACTCGCGGTGGCGAAGGACTAAACGGAGAGAAGGATGAAACGCCTGTGAGTTTCAGACGCGCAATGCCTCAGATGTCCAGCCAGCTGGAACTTCCATTGGGAGGCAAGGGTGAAGCCCCCGTGCCCGATGGAAGCGAGGAAGCGCCGACGGCGGCAAACGGAAACGAGCATCCAGGAACGAGCGATTTGATGGTGAAGGTGCTTAGTCGCCCAAATCTTCAAATGGCGTTAAAGCGAGCGGAACCGGGGACGGAGTCTGAGCCAAATTGCAGAAGACCTGCAGGCCTATCTATTCGGCTGGAGGAATTACTTCCGGCTGGCAGAGACCCCGCGAATTTTCCGCGAACTTGACGAGTGGATTCGCCACCGGCTTCGGGCCGTCCAGTTGAAACACTGGCGGCGAGGCAAAACCATCTATCGGGAGCTTTTGGCACGCGGCACTCCGTATTGGATAGCGCGGAAGGTCGCGGCCAACGGTCGACGCTGGTGGAAGAACTCTGCCAAGAGCCTCAACAATGCGCTTCCGAACAAGCTTTTCGACGAGCTGGGAGTCCCCCGGCTCGCCACGTGACCTCAACTCTCCGAATCGCCCGGTGCGGACCCGCATGCCGGGTGGTGTGGGAGGGGCCCGACGGGGAAAATCCCGTCGCCCCTATCTCGATTTGGCGTGGTGTGGATTTGGGTGTGTAAGCACTATGTAAGCAAAATCCATCAACAAAACGCCATATGGCTTAATTTAGTAGATTTCACATTTGGTAAATGTCTTTGAATCGATACGGAGGAGCATATCTATGTCTTCTGGGTGGTCATTCAGCTGTATATATGAATCACTGTCTCTAAAATTCCTCGGGTAAACCGCCAGACAATCCTTGCCATTTTTCGAGGAAGGATAAAGTATACCTGTTATTCCTGCCTGATGGACTAATTGTCCAAAAACTTGTGTTGTATCAGGGACGTCGTAATGCCGGGGTGAGCCGATCCAGTTTGTACGAAGTAGCGCGTGTTGAAGTGTTTCTGCGTCTGTGAGGAGTTCAGGTGCTTTAATCCCAAGTTTGTTTGCTTTTTGAAGCAACTCCTTGGGAACGGTGAAGCCTTTAATGCAATCAACGAGCTTTTGGAGACTGTGCGACGTGCGAAGATCAATTACTGTGTCCAATAGTCCGCCGACTGAGACGATTGAAATCGAATCTGGTCGAGCTAACGCAAGATCGAAGGCGTTTAACTCCGAACCTTCGACGGGCGTTGGTCCCGTCTCTTGCATGGCTGTGTCTTTATCACAGGCTAAGTATAGAGCAGGAAAACTTTGAATATCGGGATGAATGTCTTCTCCCGTGTTGAAACGACCCCCAACATCTTTGACACTGCCAACGCATGACAATGGGTTGAGAGTGTATTTATAGCGAATTAACCGCTGCCAATTAGTTATTTTAAACGATGATTGGCACGATCCTTCGAGTGCGGCGACCAGCTTATCTAGAATTTTGTTGCGCTGGAAAGCCAGTTCCCAATAATAGTCCCAATGAAAACGTAAAAGCTCGTCGGTGAATTTTTTGTTCTGACGCAGGCCTGCTATCGTTCCATGTTCCAGAATCTCTGGAGAACGAGATGTCTTTTTGAAACGGGTTCTCCGTGGCTTCTTTTTTTTTGAGATGTTTTGAGATTTATTTGGTGTTGGTTTCGACATGCCCACTATTTTCTTTTATTGCGTAGTGAATGAACTTTAACAATTTCTTAAATCGGCCCATCTTGATCATCGTTTGCGGTGATATATTGCCAAGCGCTGGATTGATGGTTTTGAACCACCTATGTGTTTTCTGCTCGTCTTTAAAAAAATTTCCCACAAGGTTGATTGCATATGCCCACTCTTGAATTCTCTCTTTTAATTCGGAGGGCATTTTATTATCCCAGCGAATTGAATCTATTGGTATGGATGTTGCCTCTGCAACGTCCTTTTTCCTGTAATCTAGAAAATTTATAACCTTTTTGCCATTTGCGTTGCCATCAGGCTCATAAAAATTAAATGGGTCTGGAGGCAAACTCCTAAATAAATCTTTTGCTGTTGCTTCCGTTGTTACTTGCATCATTTTATCCCTTTTCAGTTTTTCTTCGGTTTATTTCACTTGTTTCATTAAAGAAGTTTTATCGTTCGTTTCCGTTTCTTTTCAATTTTGCTCGTGATTCGGTTTCAGTGGTAAATTTTACTCTTTATAAAATAGCATTGCTTGAATTGGTTGTCCATATTGTATCCGTGTGTTCTCCATGAAATTTCCACATAGTTTCCATTTTATTTCCACTCATAAATTAATACCTACTGGGGTGTAGGCAAGAAGAAAAAATATCCACCTGGAATAATGACTCTGATCCGGCGTATTATGTTTTAATGCAGGTAGAAACATTTCATTGGGGTTTGACCTCAAACACGCGATTTCATGTAAAAAACGTTTGCCCGGAAACAGCTTTTCGTTCTGAATCCACTATGGTTCGACACTGACAACAATAAAACAGGAATCAAATTTGGGTAACCTAACCCCGGTAACCAGTGAACATGGAATTGTGGGCAAAAGTCGGTCCGTGAGACAGCAAACGCGACGAGGCTCGGGCAGGAAAAAAAGGAGCCCGAGGGGCTCTTTTGCAGCGTTCAGCACAATTCTCAATGATGAAATATGTGATAAGTAGTTGAATTTGCTGTGTTTTAATGGGGTTTTGTGTCAAGTGTTGAATTTTGCACACGTGTGCAGAATTCGTTTTTCCCGTGCATTGTCGGTTTAAAAAAGGCCATCTTGACCCGGGGATCCCAGTTGTAAGAATGATCTGAACGAATTCCCCAGCCGATTCAGCCAATTAAGAATATTCCCTTCCTCCCCCTCCTGTCTAGAGCGGCGACCGGTTTGACTCCTTGCTGCAATCGCAGTAATTCGGCATCTTTGCGCTTTCGTCCTCAGTCCCTCGGTCGATGTAGCTATGGCTACACCTCGGTCGGGCCTTGCGGGCGCGCAGCAAAGCTGCTCGTA
>JBNKCR010000145.1:0-151718 GCA_050287845.1 Polyangia bacterium | reverse complement strand
TTGACGACAAAAGTGCATTGTCGACTATGCACGTCTATTCCAATAAACTTCATTTGCAGCGTTCCTTTCTTGTTGGTAGTTGTGGTTGACTAACCATAACAAAAAAGGACGCTGCTTTTTCATATTGCCTCGTGTGCGCGGTAGAAAGTGGCGATTCGTCGTTTCCGCATGGATGTATGGTTTATCCTGCTTTCTCCCATCGTGCGCGCGGCGGTTTGTCGGTATTCCGCATTCGGATCTGGCGCTCCGCAATCCCGGGAAATAACAGAACCACCGTTCGCCCCTGGGGGGTGCTGATCAGAATATTGATTATTTTCAATAAGTTATCGTTGATTTTCCTGTACAAATCAACAGTGGACAATGGTCGGGGTTTCGGAGTAATAATATCCGTTGCAACGAACGGAAACCAAACCCCATGAACCGCATCGAATTTCAGCAGAACGCCATCAACGCATTGTCGCAAATCAAGGGATTGACGGTCGCGGAGCGCGAAGAACTGGCCGCGTCGGTGACCCACTGGATGCAGACGCCTCATCTGAAGTTTCCGTTCTTTTCGGCAAAGATGCGTCGTCAGCTGGCAGAACTGGCCGGGACGGGCGCGCCTGTATTCCAATACAATGATGTACCGTACCCGCCGCCGTCGTCGTCGACATTTACCTTTGTTGACCTGTTTGCCGGAATCGGTGGATTTCGCCAGGCGTTTCAGAATCTGGGCGGCAAGTGCGTATTCACCAGCGAGTGGGATGAGCACGCCAAGAAAACCTACGCCGCCAATTACGGCGAGGTGCCCTACGGCGACATCTGTCGCATCGACAAAGCCCACATTCCCGACCACGATGTGCTGTGTGCCGGGTTTCCCTGTCAGCCGTTTTCCCTGGCCGGGGTTTCCAAAAAGAACTCACTGGGCCGCAAACACGGTTTCGAAGATGAAACCCAGGGAACCCTCTTTTTCGAAATCAAGGAAATTCTGCGCATCAAAAAGCCGAAAGCCTTTTTTCTGGAGAACGTGAAAAATCTGCTCTCCCACGACCGGGGTAAAACCTTTGAAGTGATCCGCCACTGGCTGGAAGACGTGCTGAACTACGAGGTGAAATGGCAAATCGTGGATGGGGCGAAGTGGGTGCCCCAGCATCGGGAGCGTATTTTCATTGTGGGCTACGACCCCTACAAAATTTCGATGAGCAGGGATGATATTGTGATTCCGGAAGGGCCGGAAAAAAGCTACGCATATCCGGAGTTGAAGAAAATCATCAAAAAGAAGGTGGACGACAGGTACACCCTCGGCCCAGGTACCTGGGATACCCTGGAGCGCCACCTTGCCAATCACGCCGCCAAAGGCAACGGGTTCGGATATGGTCTGCATCAGACGCCCATCAGAAAAGGCGATGTCACCCGAACCATCTCGGCCCGCTACCACAAGGATGGCGCCGAGATTCTGATTGCCCAGAAGGAAAAGCGTCCCAGGAGACTTACCCCCGAAGAAGCCATGCAGCTCCAGGGCTACGATCCCAAACGGTTTGTCTTTCCGGTTTCAAATACCCAGGCCTATCGCCAGATTGGCAACAGTGTGGTGGTGCCCGCCATCGCCGCGTGCGCGAAAGAAATCGCCACCGTGCTTGGCAACGCCACATCATGACCCACAGTCACGGATTGCTCACCGACTACTTTGACAGTTTCGGATACAAGCGGCTGTCGGCGGTGGAAGTGGATTTGGACAAATCCAACGAGCACGAATTCAATGGTGTGACGCAGATGAAGTCCATATTCGGTCCGGTGCGTCTGGAGCGGATGCCCTGCCGGGTGCACTATCTCTGTGACGAAGAAGAACGGACGATCTCCGATGTGCTCCACCTCACCTGGTATGACGCCCGGGAAAAACACCCCACCCGAACGGAATATCGGCTCTACTACACTGACAGCCCCTGTGTGAGCGCCGCAGCGGCCGAAGACCTGATGATACTGTGCTGCAATCGCGATTCGAAAGATGGCAGTGAGCCGTTCACCATGTTTCTGTCAAAGGCGAACGATACCATCACCGCCCAGCTGATGTGGCTGTTCGGTATCAGCGAACGCCAACTGTCATTTCGGTTCGCCGGAAAAGACGCAGAGGCGGGAGACGGTCTGGACATGTATTCCTCAATGGTGCTGGAGCGCATTGGCATTGTGCTTAAAACCAGAGATGATGCACTGCTGGAGCAATTGCTGTTGCGGTTCCCGGGTGGGTTTCCCGCCACCCGCGAGTTTTCCGCGTTTGCCAGATCCCTCTCGCAAATCGATGTGCACGACTCGCCGGATGCGGCGCTGTCCAACTGGCTGAACCTGGAAGACCGGGCGTTTCGCCTGTTCGAAAACCATTGGCTGGCATCCGCAATTGAAGCAGGATTTGCCAACGTGGATGAATTCATCCGCTTTTCACTGAGCGTGCAGAACCGCCGAAAAGCCCGCGCCGGGTATGCCCTGGAGAATCATCTGGTGGAACTCTTCCGCCGTCTGGGAATTGCCTGCGCGTACAACGTGGTCACCGAACACGCCTCAAGGCCGGACTTTATTTTTCCCGGGATAGACCCGTACCGCGACAATGGATTTCCGGTGGAACGTTTAACCATGCTGGGCGCCAAAACCACCTGCAAGGATCGCTGGCGGCAAGTGCTGGCCGAAGCCACGCGCATTCCCGAAAAACACCTTTGCACCCTGGAGCCCGGCATCAGTGTCAGCCAGACCGATGAGATGCAGGGCAGCAACTTACAGCTGGTCGTCCCCAGCGCCATCTTTTCGTCCTACACCGAAACTCAGCAAACCTGGCTGATGTCCATCTCTGATTTCGTGGCTCTGGTGAAAGAACGACAGCAGCCCCCTCAACCATCCTGATGCGCCCACAAAACACTTGCTGACAATCATACGGAACAGGCATCGTTTAACTTGTGGGGTATGTGGGGCAATAATCACTGTCAGCATGTTCTTCAACATTTGTCGGGACGGTTCTCGAATTCTCGGGTAATCGCTTTTCCTAAAGAATGTAAAGAATGAGACTTTTCACCGCGTGACATCAACGGCGCAATGACTGATTGGACTGCAGCCGCAGATTACCAGAGGGTTTTTTCGGTGGTGGCGAGGGGCGCCCAGTTTTCGTCTATCCCGCCTACCAGGAACACGAAGGGGCTGACGCCGACCGAGCTGAGGAGGTAGCGCTCATCAACGAGATCCAGTCCAATGCTGTTCCAGTTGGCGAGGTCAGCGGGTTCCGGGGGACCGCCCAGACAGATACCGGTGTCGTCGAGACACATTTCCACCGAGGAGCCCTCCTTATTGGCCGTGGCATTGGCACCGCCAAAGGCAAACAGCTGATCGTTGAACACGATGGCCGCATACCCCGCGCGATACGGTTGCATGCTGCCCACATCCCATCTGTCCTCCGCGACTTCACCCAGAGCGCCGCCGGCTTCCACTTTCAGGGCCACCACTTCTGGCTCCAGGGTTCCGGCCGGATTGGCGACCACACCACCGCCGGCGTAAATCCACGTATCCCCCGCAGGCACAATCCGCGAAGCGGTAACACTGTCCGCCACAAAAGCGCTGAGCTGCCAGCGCGGTGTGCCGATGTTGGAAGCGCCGATGGTCCATGCGGTGCCGAGCTGTTGTGCGCCGCCACTTTGCAACGCAACGGGGATGTACTCCACACTGTTCAGTGCGGTGCCGGTATCATCCCGGCCGCCCATGGCGTAGATGTACATGGTGTCGGTGTCTGTCGGGTCCACTGCGGTGGCCAGAGCAAAGCCTTCCCTGGCGGTATTCATCCCGGGCAGCGCAGAGAAATTCCCAAGCGCCCCAAGAGGCAAAGGCCCACTGCCCAGAGGAAGAACGCTGCCGTCATCGGTGTAACTGCGATTGGGCGCAACCACTTCGGCCAGCAACAGCTCCGAACCGCCCGGCTGATTCGCCGTTGCGGTGCGATACACCCGGTAGGCTACGGCATCGGCCACTTCTGTCCAGTTGAGGACGATGCCCACCTGCTCGGAAATGTCAGGTATCTGAATCATGAACGAATCGCTCGGCAGGGTTTCGCCACCTGGATTGTCACTGTAATCTGCTGCCATCACCGCAGAGATACGATACGAATAGCGCCCCGGTTCAAACTGCATGGTTGCTGCCGAGTCCAGGTTCAGGTTCACACCGCTTACCGTCGGTGCGTCATCCGGTGAAAGCACGCCGGCCCGCCAGAACGTGGTTTCCGCACCGTCACCGCCATTGCCGCCAAGAACATACACATATCTGCCAATGGTGGTGCATGACATGAACGAGCGGGGTTCCGGCAATGTGTACGTCAGTGTGGTCCAGTCATCCAGTTCACCGTACGGATCGATGGCCGCCATCTCCAGCGTCTCGAAGTAGGTGTCGGCAACAGAGTCCCGGGTGGTCCCATCGTCACCCCCAATGGCGTACACAAAACGGGCGCCATCGGCGGGTTCCCCCCATGCGGAACAGGGAGCGCGTCTGGCCAGATTCAACGCCGTGGTGGCAGTGAAACTCTCCAGATTGAGAGACGGATTGGTAATGCCCAGCGCCGAAAAATCCACATACGTGCCGTCGCTGTTGGTGATGCGGACAATGCACACCGAACCATCGACAATCACCTGACTGTCAAAATCAACGTTGACTTCAATCTGCGTTTCACTGGACGTGCTGATGGTGCCAATGAGGGACACAAAACTGTCGTCGGGTTGCAGACAGCTGGTACTGAATACCGGTTCGCGGAATTCCGATCCCACAATGGTCAGGGTATGGGTGTCCTGATTCACCAGACTGGTGGGACTCAGTTCATCGATGACCGGTGGTGCATCCACAGTCACCTTAAACGCATCTTCCAACAGGCCCACGGCGCCATCCGGGTTGATGGCCACCAAATCGTACATACCGGTGGGGAGACCGGCGGGTACCACTGCGGACACCCGGGTGGGAGATACATACGCGGTGCTGTGCAGTTCCGACGCCAGGGTGTCGGCGCCGGTGGCGGCGGGATTCAGGAAAAAACGCGGCGTGGCGGCGAAGTTTTCCATCCCGGCAGACGGGGTGGCCGGTGCGTAAATGTTAATGCCGGTGCGGTCGTCGGTCCAGCCAAAGGGCAGTTCCACCCGTTCCATTTCCAGTGCCGTTTCTGCCACGATTTCAAGGGCGCCATCGAGAGAGTTGGTGCACCCCAGCGCATCGGTCACTTCCACCACATAACTGCCGGGCGCCAAATCCTGAGGAATCACCGCCTGGATGCGCTGTTCGCCATCGTACGTGAACGTGGGTTCAATGGCTGCATCCGGATCTGCCTCCGGGTAAACGCGCAGCTGGGTAACATCGTCGCTGATGCCGGAGGTGTACACCACCGCCTGGAGACTGATGCCGTTGTACATGGTGTAGGGGTCCACAAAATACACGAACGGTTTTGGATTCACCATTACCGTATTTGCAAGCGTAGCGCTGCACCCCGACCCGTTGGATACCTGCAAATCGAATTGCCCCGCGGGGAGTCCGGGGGACCAGGTCGCCTGAGCATGGGTGCCGTCAGTAATACCGGTGACGCTTGCGGTGTACTCAGCGCCGGTTCCCTGCTGAATCAGGGTGAATGCCGTTCCGGTAGCAAATCCCGTCCCCGTGATATTCAGGGTGGTGTCCGCATCTTCACAGAGAATGTCCGGTGTGGCCGAAACCACAGACGGCGTGGCTGCGATGCTGAAACGCACCGATGCGGAGCAGGGCTGGGTAACCGGATTGACGATGTTTATGTTGTAGTCGCCAATGTTGTCCGGTGAAGCGCCAAGATCGGGAAGAGTAACCGTGAGTTCGGTGCACGAGCGGGCGTTGGTCATCACTCCGGTAATGGGGGTGCAATTGCCCACTGCCGCGTTCACTTCCACGCCACCCCACGTGACAGTGGGACCGGTGCCTTCAATTTCCACAAATCCATTGCCAGATGCGGTGAGGACCACTTCGGTGGGTACCGATTCGGAACAGGCGCGGGTCGGGATAGTAGACACCAGTTCAAATGCCTGACACCAGTCGTAGGGTTCGCAGGTGATGAGACAGCCGTCCGTGTTGTCGAGGTTCCCGTCGTCGCATCGTTCATTGGCCTGCACAATCCCGTCGCCGCACATGGTGATTTCGCATCTGTCATTGCAGGTGTCGGTGTTGTCGGTGTTGCCGTCGTCGCAGGCCTCCATGCCGCCCCACACCATGCCATCGCCGCAGGTGGCCGGTGCACAGTTGGTGAGACAGGCATCGTTGTCTGCGGCGTTTCCGTCATCACACCGCTCACCGGCCTGCACATAGCCGTCTCCACAGAAGGCCGGCGTGCAGGTGTTCAGACAGGCATCGGTGTTGCTGGCATTGCCATCGTCGCAGAGTTCCGGTGGTTGAACGATGCCGTCGCCACAGGCGGGAATCCGGCAGGTGTCGGTGCATCGGTCGCCATTCAACAGGTTGCCGTCATCACATTCCTCAATGCCCTGACGCACTTCACCGTCACCGCAGCGGGCAGGCTGGCAGTTGCTGAGACAACCGTCGGAATTCACCGTGTTGCCATCGTCGCAGACTTCACCCTCCTGAACAATACCGTCGCCACAGGTGTCCGGCGCGCACTGACTGCTGCAGCTGTCGCCGTCCACCACATTGCCGTCATCACAGGACTCCACGCCCCGCTGCACAAAGCCATCGCCGCAGCTGGCCGCCACACAGGTGATGAGGCAGGCGTCGTTGTTGCTGAAATTGCCATCATCACAGGCTTCCACTCCCTGTTGCACAAAGCCGTCGCCACAATAGGCCGCAAGGCAGGTATTGAGGCAGGCATCGGTGTTGTCCTGATTGCCGTCATCGCACACTTCACCCGCCTGAAGCACGCCATCGCCACAGGAGGGCAGGGCGCACCGGTTGGTGCACTGGTCGCCGTTTACCGTATTGCCGTCATCGCAGGCTTCCAGTCCGGTGCGCACAAAACCATCACCGCATGTGGCCAACCGGCACGTGTTGGTGCAGTTGTCATTGTTGCTGAAATTGCCATCATCACAGGCTTCAGTGGCGGTCTGGACAATCATGTCACCGCAACGGGGAAGGTTGCAGGTGTTGGTGCATTCATCACCGTCAATCCGGTTGCCATCGTCGCACTGCTCATTGGCCTGTTTTACGCCGTCGCCGCAGAAGGGACCGGGGTCGTCGGATTTGTCGTCGGCACACGATATCAGAAGCATCATTGTCGAGACAATCAGTACCCGCAGTCCCAACATGCCCATTGGCGTGTCGCTTCGGCTGAATCGGGGGATCTGAGTGTGGTGTTCCATGTTCAACTCCCGCATTGGTGTGTGTTTATTCCCAGTCATATTCGCACACATACGGCTGCAGGGTGTCGCAGGTGTCGCTGGCCCATGTGCCGTCCGCGAACAGCAGTGTGGTGCAGTCGCCCGCCGCATCGGGTTCGGTTTCGGCCCAGTTCACGAACACCGGTGCCACCGCTTCGCCGGGAGCGTCGTACCATACATATGCGCCTTCACCGAACTGATCGGTGAGCCCCGTCCAGGTGTCTTCCGTCAGAATACCGTGAACGGCCGTATTCTCCGCAGCGGACGAAATGGATACCAGATGCGCACCCAAAACACTGCAGGTGTTCCGCGCGTCAGCCCAGTTCGCCGATGCGTCAAACAGAATGTAGCAGCTGTCTTCAGCGAGGACGCTGGCGCTGCCCAGGACAAAATCTTCGGCATCGCATTCCCGCTCGCAGATGTCACTGCACCAGTCACCCGCTTCGGTGTTGCCATCGTCACATTCTTCCACGCCAGACTGGACAATGCCATCACCACATGCGGCGATGACACAGGTGCTCAGACAGGCATCGCTGTTGTCGGTGTTGCCATCATCACACGCCTCCACGCCGGTCTGTACAATACCGTCGCCGCATTCTGCCAGTTCGCAGTCGTTGGTGCAGGCATCGGTTTCCTCGGCATTGCCATCGTCACAGGCTTCCACATTTTTCCAGACAAAGCCGTCTCTGCAGGTGGCCACGGCGCAGGTATTGAGGCACCCATCAAAGTTGCTGGTATTGCCGTCGTCGCAGGCTTCGGTGCCTTCCAGCACATACCCATCCCCGCAACTGGCATTCAGACAGGTGGTGAGGCAGGCGTCGTTGTTGCTGAGATTGCCGTCATCGCAGTCTTCGCCGGTCTGAATCACCCCGTCGCCACAGGTGGGAAGCGCACATGCGGCGGTGCATCCGTCGGTATTTTCCACGTTGCCGTCATCGCATGCCTCAATGCCTTCGTGTACAAAGCCATCGCCGCAGGTGGCCAGGGCGCAGCTGTTGGTACAGGCATCGTTGTTACTGAAATTGCCGTCATCACACACTTCCACGCCGGTCTGTACAAAGCCATCCCCGCATCGGGCGGCAAGACAGTTGGTGAGACATGCGTCATTGTTGCTGAGGTTGCCATCATCACAGGCTTCGCCCACCTGAACCACTCCGTCGCCGCAGGTGGGCAGTGCGCAGGCCGTGGTGCATCCGTCGTTGTTCACCAGATTGCCATCGTCACAGGCTTCAATCCCTTCCAGCACGAATCCATCGCCGCAGGTGGCCAGCTTGCAGGTATTGGTGCACGCATCGTTGTTGCTGAAATTGCCGTCATCGCATTCTTCCACGCCAGCCTGCACAAAGCCGTCGCCACAGCGCGCCGGCACGCAGGTGTTCAGACAGGCATCCAGATTGCTGTTGTTGCCATCGTCGCAGGTATCCGTTCCGTTAATTTTCTTGTCGCCACAGACCGGTGCCGGGGATTCATCATCATCACATCCCAACGAAAAGAAAATCAACACAAACACAAGTCCAGTCAGCGCCATGAATTTAGTCGTTGTTGTAATCATCAATAGTCTCACTTTCTGGTCAGGTTCAGTGACCGCAGTTCTGAATGGGACAATGGCCCGGTATGGGTTCATCCCAGGTGGGACTCGGCAGTAAGGGCAATACGCGTACCAGCGACCATTGAGCGGAGTTGATTTTGTAACTTTCCGAAATGATTTGTTTTATTTGACTTTACCGCAGGTGGAGTCAGATCTGTTATTTGTGCAATTCGACAATTATGCTGGAATATTCGACGTTTTTGTCGGCCCGACGCAATGGTCGGCAGAAAGCCCGGCGCCTTCCGTCACAAACTGGAAAATCTGCTTTTTATCTGCAATTTCAGCGAAGACAATGGTACAGATCAATGCTGTGCAAACACTGGACAGGAGCCCATCTCGTGAAGAAAATCCAACAACAGATATTAGTCGGAGGCCTTCTGCTCGTAGTGGGGACAGTGGCCGTATGGCAGTTTTATTTCCAAAAATCCACCGGTCAGCAGGCGGTTGAAACGCCGGGACGGACAGAAAAGCCGGGACGGATTACCGTGGACTATCCAAAGGACGGATCTGTTTTTCCCCCGGAATTTCCCTCTCCCACATGGATGTGGCGAGATGCCGTCGACCAGGCCACATCGTGGGAGATTCGCGTTCAGTTTGCCGATGGGACGCCGCCCATCGAACTGCTCTCAAAGGGAGAGCCCATGAACATCGGCAAAATCGATCCCCGGGCCAAATCATCCACCAACAGACCGCCGGCGCTGACAGAAGAACAGGCGGCGGCGCACACATGGATTCCCGATGCCGATGTGTGGAAGGCAATCAAGGCGCACTCTGTGAATGCCCCGGCCACGGTGGTGATTTCCGGACATGGTCCTGACGATTCAAAAACGGTGATTTCCCGGGGAGAGGTATCCATTCAGACGTCAGAAGACCCGGTGGGGGCGCCGATATTCTATCGCGATGTGCCACTGATGCCCTCCGAGAACGAGAAGGGAGTGATCAAACCCCTGGCGCCGGAAGCGGTACCGCTGATTGCCTGGCGGTTGCGAAACGTGGCCCGAACGGAAAGTCAGATTGTGATGGATGGAATACACACCTGCGCCAACTGTCATTCATTTTCGCTGGACGGTAAAAAAATGGGGTTGGATATGGACGGTCCGCGGAATGACAAGGGGCTGTATGCCATTGCTGATGTACAGCCTGAGATGACGATAGAAAGCGGAAATATGGTGGAGTGGAGTACCTTTCGGGGAAAACTGGGGAGCCGGATTCGGGTGGGATTCATGTCGCGGATTTCTCCCGATGGCAGTCAAGTGGTGACCACCGTGAATGATCCCGGACTGGAACAGACGGACTACGAACGCCGAAAAAATCCGGTGGATCTCATTCAGAATTATTACGTGGCCAACTTCACCGATTACCGGTTTCTGCAGGTGTTCTATCCCACCCGAGGCGTGCTGGCGTGGTACAGTCCGGAATATGGAAAACTGCAGTATCTTCCCGGCGCCGATGACCCGGAGTACGTTCATGCCAATGCGGTGTGGAGTCCGGATGGCAAGTACCTGGTATTTATTCGCGCAAAAGCGAAGGACGCGAATCCACCGGATGCGCCCACCCCCGAATACGCCGGTGATCCCAAAGAACTGCCCATGAAATACGATTTGTACCGCATTCCGTTCAACGGCGGCCAGGGCGGTGAGGCCACGCCCATTAAAGGCGCTTCAGAAAACGGCATGAGCAATACATTTCCGAAAATCTCTCCCGACGGTCGATGGATTGTTTTTGTGCAGAGTAAAAATGGACTGTTGATTCGACCGGACAGTCAGCTCTACATCATACCGGCGGAAGGTGGCACGGCCCGAAAAATGACGTGCAACATGTCCAGGATGAATTCGTGGCATAGCTTTTCTCCAAACGGCAAGTGGATGGTATTTTCATCAAAAAGTCGTTCCCCGTACACCCAGATGTATCTGACCCACATTGACGAAACAGGGAACGACAGCCCGGCCATTCTCATCAAAAACGCCACGGCGGCCAACCGCGCGGTGAATCTTCCGGAGTTCGTCAATATTGCCGCGGACAGTTCAATGAAGATTGATGCGAAGGTGGCCGAGTACGCCCGATACATGGATGAAGCCATCGCGCTGATGAAAAAGGGCAAGTACACGGAGGCCATTCCCAAATGGAAGAAGGCGCTGCAGTTGACCTCATCCCAGTGGCAGGCCCACAACAGTCTGGGGGTGGCGCTGATGGAAACCGGCCAGGTGGATGAAGCCATCTCCCATTATGAATCAGCCCTCGCGCTGAATCCGGAATATCCCGAAGCCATGAACAACCTGGGCGAGGCGCTGGCGACCGGAGGCAGGGTGGACCAGGCCATTGCGCAATTCGAAAAGGCAGTGGCCATCGATCCGGCGTACGTGGTGGCCCACGGCAATCTCGGCATGCTGTACGCCCGGTCCGGGCAGAATGACAAAGCCATTGTTCACATGCGGAAGGTGGTGAAAATCACGCCGGAGGTGGCGGATGCCCATCGGAATCTGGGCCATGCGCTGGCGTCCAGCGGGCAGTTCGAGGAAGCCCGGCTGGAACTGCTGGAAGCCATCAAACGGTCCGGCGGCAGAGACGCGCTGGCCATGCATTTGCTGGGGCGGGTATTGGCCGATATGGGAAAATGGGCAGACGCGATTCAGATGGACCAGCAGGCCCTCCAGCTGGCAGCGGCGCAGAAGAATGGGCCGTTGATGCAGGCGGTCAATGCGCATCTCATCAGTCTGCAGGGCAAACAGTGAATACCGCGGTCATTTCAGCTGGCGGGTTCGGACGGCGTTCGGGGCAGTTTCAGAAGAAGTGTGCCACCGACGATGAACAGAATGGCCAGCAGTGAAAACCCGGAGCGGGCGGCAATCTCAGAGCCAACGCCCAGACGATGCAGCAGCAGATTGCACCCTCCGACAATCAACGGGCCAAGGATGACCGCAAATCGGCCTACCATATTGTAAAAACCAAAATATGCTGCATCCTGCCCCTCGGGAATCATGGTCGTGAACATCGAGCGGCTCAGTGCCTGGATGGCTCCCTGAACAACGCCGGTCAACCCGGCAAACAGAATGAAGTGGGTGTCATTCCGCATCACCCAGCCGCCACCAATGGCAATGCAGATGTAAATGGCAATGGCCACGAGTATCGTTCTGGTGGCGCCGATGGACTGGGACAGAAATCCTGCAGCAATGGCGGAGGGAAAAGCCACAATCTGCACCACCAGGAGCGCCGTCATCAGCGATGAAAGCTTCAATCCGAGGGAAAGTCCAAAATCCGTGGCCATCATCACAATGGTGTGCATGCCATCAATGTAGAACCAGTAAGCCAGCAGAAACATGGCGGTGCGTCTGTCCTGGAACACCCGGGCAGCTGTTATGCGCATTCCGCTGAGTCCGGCGGCGATTCGGGAGAACACGCTGATGGGTCGGTGAACCCGCTGCAGGTTGACATACACCAGCAGTGGGATGGTAAAAACAGACCACCATAGCGCCGCCAGAAGAAAGCTTAATCGAACCGCCTCTCCCCCGGAGGAAATACCGAAACGCTCAGGGTGTTTATACATCACCAGATTCACGATGAACAGAATGCCGCAGCCCAGGTATCCCAGCGCGTATCCCAGCGAAGATACCATATGGCGGTTCCCGGGCGTGCTCACATCTGTCAGCAATGCATCGTAAAACAGATTGGCAAGGGAGAACCCCATGCGGGCAATGATGTATGTGGTCATCGCCACAAACCAGGCGCCTCTGGGCACCCAGAACAGGGTGGCGGTTGCAATGCATCCGAGGATGACCCACCCCATCATGTGATTCTTTTTGCTGCTGCCTGTCCCCGCCATGGCGCCGGCCAGGGGGGACAGCGCCGCCACAATGAGTCCGGCAATCGCGCTGCCAATGCCGAGTCTGGCGGTGCTGACCGCCGTATCGACGCCGTAGGACCAGAAGCCCTTGAAGAAACCGGGAAAGAACGCTGCCATAACGGTCAGGGCAAAAACCGAATTGGCCCAGTCGTAAAAACACCACGCCCACATTGCCTTTTTTTTGTTTGTCTGCGCGTTTTCCATTGTGTTAGTCAATATTGTCGCTGTTCCGGTTTCGCCGACTGTAAGAGCGTCACTTTTATCTGTCAAGTCGCATTACCGGACGGACGGGGTCATCGCAGAATCGCAGAAACAAAATAAAATGAACCATACAGATGCCATCAGAATTGTCGAAGGGGATGCCGTAGAGGCAATGGTAGCGCTGGCGGACGAAAGTGTTCAGCTGATTATCGCGGACCCCCCCTACAATCTGGGCAAAGACTACGGAAACAATCAGGACTTCCTTGGATTTGACGAGTATCTCGGGTTTACCAGACAGTGGCTCACCGAAGCGCATCGCGTTCTCCATTCCCGGGGAACGCTTTACGTATTTATGGGCGTGCGCTTCATTTCGTATCTGTATCAGATCCTGGAACGCGAGTTTCACATGCATTTCAACAGCTGGATCTGCTGGCACTACACCCAGGGCCTGGGGAAAAAAAGAGGGTTCTCTCCCCGGCATGACGACATTCTGATGTTTACAAAGTCGAACCGATTCCATTTCAATCTGGACGCGGTGCGGGTGCCACAAAAGTATTATCGCGCACGCAACAATATGCGGGGCGCGAATCCCGGAGACGTGTGGCAATTTTCCCATATTCATTACTGCAATCCCAACCGGCAGCCGCATCCCACCCAGAAGCCGGAGGGACTCATGGAACGGATGGTACTTGCATCCAGCAGCGAAGGCGATCTGGTGCTGGATCCGTTTCTGGGCAGCGGCACCACCGCGCGGGTGTGTCAGCAACTGAATCGCAGATGCATTGGCATCGAACTCAATCCAAGCTTTGTGCGGTCCGCTGAAGAACGGCTGACAGCCCCATTTGCGGGGTTTGACAGCATGGATGACCGAATGGGAAGAATCCCCAATGACCTGAGTGACACAACCATACGAAAAGAATATCTCGAAAACCACGCACGATGGTTTCTTTCAAATCATCAGAATGACCTGGAACTGTTTGAGGCGGAAGTTTCAGAAAAATACGGTGAGAAAAAGATCAGACGCTCTCCCCGCTGAACAGACAGAACCATTCGGCGGTGGCATTATGTCCCGGGGGGTTAAAGGTCGATTTCGCCACTGCCGCTGGCTTTGGTCTCGCCTTTATTGTTTTTCCCGGCGGAGTCATTACCTGCGCCGCCAGACGAGGCGGGGGTGGCTTCCATCCGGGTGGCATTCATGGGCAGCGGGTCCTTCCTGGGATGGTTGCCAAAGAGAGTAAAATCGTACCGGGCTTCCAATCCCATCTGAAAGGTGAAGGGGGTGTCCGACCAGAAGACATACTCCTGGTTTTCCATGTCGGAAGGCCTGGCGCAGTTATCGCTGTCGTCTTCTTCACATACCTTGGCCCAGACGGGAAACCCGAATTTCATAAATGGGCCAAAGGAAAAGTTTTTCATCACACCAACACTCCACAGGTACACATCCGCGCCGATGGCCCATTCAAAATCAAATCCACCCCAGCGATGCTTCAGACCGGAACTGGTTTTTTCCCGCAGCGCAATGGGGCCTATTCCCAGGCTGGTGTAAATATCCAGCCATCCCTTCAATGGGAGATGGAACGTCGGGCCAAAGAGAAACTGGACCACAATACCTTTATTGTCGCCCACGTCGTTGTAGTAGATGCTGTCGCGAAAATTGGTATTCAGATGTGCGATAGTCAGATCGACGAAAACCGACCAGTTGGGGTTGAAGCGAAAGTATCCGCCCAGTATCAGCGATAAGGAACCAGCCATTCTGACATCGAGGGTAGTGTCGCAATATTCGCGCATGCACGTGTAGCCTCCAAAACCCGCATGGGCCCCCAGACCGTTTCGCTCCTGCCAGACATTGGTGCCTTTTATACTGAGAAAATTCAGCGGTTCACTATTCAGCTCGGGAGCCGGCGCAAGGGTTTCTGAGTCCATGATCGTTTCACCGGATGACGTGGTGCCTGACCCGCTTTCTCCTTTATTATCAGTGCCGAAAAGTCCTTCCGAGTCTTCTTCCCCACCGGACATGTCGTCCGCAGCAGGCACTCCGACGGCATAAGTGAGGATCAGGCCCAATAGCAGCACAGAACAAACAGAACTTATACGCATATATGTCTCCTTCTTTGTTGAGGCTTTCCTCTTCCATATTGCCCCTTGTCATTCGTTTGGTCAAATAACAATGAAAGATTCTCCTGACGCCGGTGATGACGCAGGTGATAGCGTGGTAAATCTTCATTCTCAGTGAACAGCAGAAGGCAGTGGAGTCTGAAAAAATACAAACAGTTCAGGAACGTGGATTGCAGTAATGGCCCTTGTCGGGGATGTTGTTCTGAAGAAAAAAGGAAGAGAAGAAGTGCAATCACAGCCCGGGCGGGCAATTCACTTTGGCGTAGGTCATCCCTGGATTGTCGGCGGTCTGGAACCAGGTCACATACCACTCACAACCGGCCATCATGTCCGGATAACTGGCAAAGTTCTGTTGACATTTCTGTCTCATACAATTGCCGTCATAGCCGCAATCGAGCGCCCAGCCACCGTACGGTGTGCCCCAGTTGACGCCCGGAAATTGGGCTGGACATCCGCCGGTATTGTACCCGAGGCCACCACCGGGTATCAGTAAATCAAAATGGTCCGCGCCAATATCACCGATATTGATCACTTTCACTACCATTGATTTCCCCTGAAGCGATCCCTGGAAATCCAGCTGGTAACATTCGTTGCATCCACCGCCGTTGAATGCGGCATAGCCGTAGGATGCGTTGGGCCCAACCTGCCTTGGCGCCATACTCATGCACTGGGTGGCATTTCCACCGTCGCAGACACTTTTGGCATTGAAATCGCCGAGTGGATTTCCGCTGAAATCACAGCTCTGTACCGGATTGCCGCCCGCATTGGCGCTCCATCCGCACGAAGGTTTGCAGCAGTCCCAGTATCGGGTGGTTTTACCGCCTCTGCCATTAATGGGGGTCAATACCACGTTGCCCACATCCCCATCGCTATCGGAGTCCGAGTCAGCGTCTGAATCAGCGTCGCTGTCCGAATCGGAATCACTGTCACTCACGCCTCCGTTGGAGGGTTCCAGATCTTCAACGCAGATACTGAATTCTGCTGCGCCGGATTCCTGTCCCGCAGCGAGAACCTGCACACCAGTGATGCCAACGGATGTGTTATATCCGGCACCGCCGCCCCCGGGCCAGCATTCCGTATTGAAATCGCCCCAGGGGACGCTGTGGGCGCCGTTGCTCAGTTCAACGCAATATTTCTGATTGTCACTGCCGTTCAGTTGTACCCGCACCGGCAGACTGGTGTTGGCGTCTATTTTTACATTTACGCCCGCATAGTTCCCGGCATCGTTCCAGGGTTTTCCGTCCGGTGTTACATCCATGAGGATGGAGCCGATGGACTCATAACTGTTTACGGTGGATCCATTGGCGCAGACTTGCGATTTACTCAAGTCGTAAACTTTGTCTTCCAGAGATGAAATGGTACCCCCTGCTGCACTGCCTGTGTCCGTGGTGGCCGGTCCCTGCCATGCGCCTGCAACGATATAGGGGCCATCGTGAATGATATCATCCACATCCGAATCGGTATCGGTATCGGTATCCGTGTCGGAATCGGTATCGGAATCGGTATCGCTGTCGGTATCGGAATCGGTATCGCTGTCGGCATCCGAATCCGTGTCTGAATCCCCGTCACTGTTCGAGTCCGAGTCACCGTCCCCATCGGAATCGGAATCGGAATCAGAATCGCTGTCCGAGTCTCCGGTGGCGGTATCGTCTTCACCGGCAATGTCACTGCTCAGCGATGAACTGCAGGCAGGTAATGACAATATCAAATATAAAGTAATTAATAATAACAACCTCATTAATTTCGCTCCTTAGGTTAAGTGAACAAAGGCAATACAATACTACCTTAATCCGGAACGTGATCTGGGCGCAATTCCTTTTTCCTTTAACACTGTATGTGGAAAATCCAATAGAAAATGCATACTTGAGGAATGGACCCGGGGAGATGAGGTTGAAAACAATTGTGTTTGTAAAGGGTTACGGCGTTTAAGCGTAATGAACCCTAACTAATTGTACTTAGATTTTTGCAGTGCATTCATTTACGAATTTCAAATAAATGTACACTTTATCGATGTAAAATGAAAACCATTGTTGACTTCTAAAAAAATCGCGAATATGGCGGATGTGGCGAATGGGGAAGGTCGTCGTTTTACTTTGACGCATCCCTCCGGTTGTGTCACTCCCAGCTCGTGAAGTCGAGTCAGATAAAAGGTGCATTGTGGGTATTGGCTGCAATGCTGTCGTTTTCGCTGATGAGCGCCCTGGTGAAGCTGGCCAGCGTTGAAGTCAGCTCCGTACAATCCGTGTTCGTTCGCGGTGTGGTCGGTATTGTTTTTGTGTATATTGCCGCGCGGTTAAAGCGCGTGCGCCTCGTTGGGAACCGAAGGGGACTGCTTGTCCTGCGCGCGCTCGCGGGAACTATCGCGCTGGTGCTTGTTTTCTACGCGTTTACCCGGATTCCCACTGCCAATGCGATGCTGTTGAATCAGGCGGTACCCATTTTTATGGTACCGCTGGCGGTGATATTTCTGAAAGAGCGAACATCGTGGCATCATATATTGTTCATTGTTGCAGCCCTCTGTGGTGCGGCACTGGTATTGAAACCCGATGTCAGCGAATTCAATCTTCCCGGCTTGCTGGCGCTGTTCTCGGCTTTTTTTGCCGCCATCGCATATCTGCTTGTCCGAAAATTGAATGAGACAGAACATCATCTCACTATAGTATTCTGGTTTGTGACGGTATCAACGGTTGCCGTCATTCCCCTGATGTGGGACTCCTTTGTGATTCCTTCGTTGAAGGTGGGCCTTGAGGTGTTCATGGTGGGTGTTCTGGGAACCGCAGGTCAGATTTTTCTCACCCTCGGATATCGATACGGCGAAGCCGGAAGACTCGCCGTGATTGGCAGCACCGGCGCGGTGTTCTGTGCACTCTGGGACTATGTACTGTGGCAGCACATTCCCGATGCGATCACTGCCGTTGGTGGAACCATCGTTATTGTATCCTGTGTCGCTATCCAATTGATGCGCCATGGCGAAAAGTGTCACCGTCCGGCGCACAATATCAGCCATCGAAATTGAATTCCCACTGCCCCGGGTTGCGGATGCCAAGTGAAAAACGGTAAACGGTAACTGTTTCAGACATGCTTCCTGCAACAAAAATGTGACATTTGAATACTTTTAAATATAAGCAGTTTTTGCTTGATAGCAAACTCCGTTGTGATAACACCAATACCGTTTTTTTGGGTGGCTCGAGGATATACTCGTTTTGGTGCTCGTGCCGTACTATTCACCTGAAATTTGCACAGGTTTGTCGGGATGTTCAGCGCCTGAAGACTTCGCAATTTTCATAAGTTGTCGCTAGGAGGATACATGCTAGAACTTCGTTTTCATGGACGAGGCGGTCAGGGTGGGGTAACCTCGGCAGAACTGCTGGCTCTTGCAGCCATTGCTGACGGAAAATTTGCTCAGGCATTCCCCAGCTTTGGACCTGAGAGACGCGGGGCCCCGGTTAAGGCCTTCGCTCGCATCAGTGATGCCCAGATCCGAAACAGAACCGCTGTCACCACTCCGAATATCGCGGTTGTGTTGGACCCGTCACTTCTGACCATTGTAAACACTTCCGAAGGACTGGTTGAGGGTGGTATTCAGGTTGTGAATTCCACGCACTCTGCCAAAGCACTGCGCGATGAAATTGGTCTCAAGGGCAAAATTGTCGTTGTTGACGCCAACAAAATCGCCGCAGAAGAAATCGGACGCGTAATCACCAACACCACGATGCTTGGCGCGCTTGTTAAAGCCACCGGAATCGTTAGCACAGATCTGCTCATCGAACAGCTCAAGAAACGTTTTGGTCGGATTGCCGAGGGCAATATCAAAGCGTTTAATCGCGCTTACGAAGAAGCAATGATCGCAGAATAGGAGGGACGAATATGGCAAAACAGAGTCCTGCCCCGAACTGGCAAGATCTGGCGCTTGGTTGCGCGACAATGGAAGCCGGTTCTTCCAAATACCAGAAGACCGGGGACTGGCGTTCCAGCCGGCCGATCTGGAACTTTGAGCAATGCGTAAAATGCGGCGTCTGCACAGTTTTCTGCCCCGAAGGGTGTCTGAAAATGAATGCCGAAGGTTATCCGCAAGTAGACCTGGATTACTGCAAAGGCTGTGCAATCTGTGTAACAGAATGCTGGACCGGATGCATTTCCATGGAGGAGGAGAAGGACTGATGGCTGTACGCAAAGGTATTGAAAGTTCTCTGGCGATTGCGGAAGCCGCGGCAGCATGCGATGTGGATTGCATTGCGGCTTATCCCATTACGCCTCAGACACATATCGTTGAACACTTGTCTGAACTGGTTAACGACGGTGAGCTCGATGCGGAGTTTATTCCGGTTGAGTCCGAACACTCCGCCATGAGCTGCTGCTGCGGTACCGCCGCGGCCGGCGCCAGAACATTTACCGCAACATCCAGCCAGGGGTTGGCCCTGATGCATGAAATCATGTTCATCGCCGCCAATCTCCGACTGCCCATCGTGATGACCGTTGCCAACCGTGCATTGTCTGCCCCGATTAACATCTGGAATGATCATTCCGATATCATGACCGAGCGGGATTGCGGGTGGTTGCAGATTTTCGCAGAAAATGGTCAGGAAGCCACGGACCTCGTTCCGGTCTGCCATCGCATTGCAGAAGACAAACGGGTTCTGCTTCCCATCATGCTGAATTTCGACGGATTCATCGTTTCTCACGTTGTGGAGCCCATCGAAATGCTGACCAGGGAAGAAGTCGCCACATTCCTTCCGGTCTACGAGCCACAGCAGCGTCTCGATGTCGACAATCCCATCACGATGGGACCAGTGGGAATGCCCGAAGTATACACCGAAGCCAAAATGGCCCACGAAGCGGCGGTACAGAACGCATATGAGCCGATTTGCGAGATTTTAGAGGAGTTCGGCAAAAAATTCGGTCGTACCTACAAGCCGGTTGAAAGCTATAAAACTGAAGATGCAGATATCGTATTTGTTATGATAGGTGCGACTGCTGAGACTTGCATGAGCTGGGTGGATAAAGTCCGGGAGCAGGGTAAGAAAGTGGGTATCGTTCGATTCCGTCTCTGGAGACCACTGCCAGTGAAAGCGTTCAGGGAAGCGGTAAAAGGCAAAAAGGTTCTCGGCATCATCGATAGACATTTCTCTCCTGGCGGGGCAGGTGGTCCGGTTTGTCAGGAAGTCAAGTATATGCTGTACGGCGAAGACAATGCACCCAGGGTGGTCGAAGTCGTTGCCGGTCTTGGTGGTCGTGACATCGATTACGACACTTTTGATAAAATCTTTGACAAATGTCAAAAGGTTCTGGATGGCGGCGAAGTTCCTCCGTTCGAATTGATCCAGGCCCGAGGAGGACACTATGGAAAAATTTAATGTTTTTGCCTCCCGTCTGATTCCTAAAGAAGACTACGTATGCTCCGGGCATCGTGCATGTCAGGGATGCGCTGAAGCGCTGGCCATGCGTCTGGTGCACAAGGTTCTCGGTCGCAATACTATCGCCGCTTCTGCGACGGGTTGTATGGAAATTATTTCTTCGCCTTATCCCGAATCCGCCTGGGCCATTCCGTGGTTGCACGTGGCGTTTGAGAACTCGGCGTCTGTGGGTTCCGGTATTGAATCCGGGCTTAAAGCATTGATGCGCAAAGGGAGAATTCCCAAACGTAAAATCAATGTGATTGCCTACGGTGGCGATGGTGCAACGGTGGACATTGGTCTGCAGTGGGTATCCGGCGCCATGGAACGCGGTCATAATATGACCTATGTCTGTTATGATAATGAAGCGTACATGAACACCGGTATTCAGCGTTCCAGCTCCACACCGCTGCATGCTGCCACCACCACCAGTCCTGCCGGCAAAGCCATTGGCGGTCAGCAGACCTGGAAGAAAAACATGACCGAAATCATGGTTGCCCACAACATCCCATATGTGGCCACCATTAATCCGAGCTATCCTTTTGACTTCATGCGAAAAGTGAAAAAGGCGGCCGAGATTGAAGGGCCTGCATATCTGCATGCGTACTCCTGCTGTCCCACTGGTTGGGGTTCCAGACCTGAACTGGGTATCCAGCTCGGTCGACTGGCAGTGGAGACTGGCGCCTTCCCGCTGTATGAAGTTGAATACGGCAAGTACAGCGTGCAGGAGAAGGTTGAAGACTTCAGACCACTCAAAGATTACGTTAAACTTCAGCGGCGCTTCCGCCATTTAACGGACGAGCAGATTGCTGCGTCTCAGGAGCGCCTGATTCAGGAATACAAACTCCTCTTGAAAAAAGAGCAAATGACCAGGGAGGGGGATTGATGGACACTGCAAAAGTAGATGCCATTATTTCAAAGCACAATGGCGACGCAACAGCCCTTCTTGCAATTATGCAGGATGTTCAGGCTGAAGAAAACTATCTGCCACGGGAGGCCGTGGAACATATTGCGAAAAAATTGGAACTTCCAATTTCCAGAATTTACTCCATGGCGACTTTTTTCGAGTCTTTCCATCTGGAACCGCGCGGTAAACACATCTGCACGGTGTGCATGGGAACAGCCTGCCACGTGCGGGGCGCTCAGCGTCTGGTTGAGCAGCTCGAAAGAGACTTGAAGGTTAAATCCGGTGGAACCAGCGACGATGGTCTGTTCACCCTGGAAGAAGTAAACTGCGTTGGTGCATGCGCACTTGGACCACTGGTAATTGTGGATGGCAAGTATCATGGCAACACCACCTCCGCCAAAATTTCCAAAGTTGTAACGGAAATTCAGAAAGTGGAAGGGGGTAAGTGATGGCCAGAATCAACAGTGCGAAAGAGTTGCAGGCATACAAGGATGAAGTGGTCAAAAAGGTTGAGGCCGCCGGTAAAAAAGAAGTGGCGGTTTGCTGCGGTACCGGTTGCCAGGCTTATGGCGCCAAGGATGTGGTAGCCGCATTTCAGGAAGAAATCAAAAAGCAGGGCCTGGACGACAAAGTTGAGATTAAGCCCACTGGCTGTCATGGTTTCTGTGAACGGGGTACCCTCGTATTGATGCATCCGGAAAAACAGTTGTATCAACGGGTAAAACCCGAAGCAGTTGCGGAAATCGTTGAGAAAACCATCAAGAATGGCGAAATCATCGAAGAGCATCTGTATGACAACCCCACCACCGGTGAGAAGCACAAACTGGAGAGCGAGATACCCTTCTATGCAAATCAGAAGCGTCTCATCCTCAGCAATAATGGTGAAATTGATCCCACGAGTATTGATGATTATATCGCTCACGGCGGTTATCTCGGATTGGCCAAAAGTATCGAAATGGGCGCTGAGAAAACCATCGAAGAAGTCAAGGAAGCCAGACTCCGCGGTCGCGGTGGCGGTGGTTTCCCAGCGGGCATCAAATGGGAAATGGCAGCCAAACAGGAAGCCGATCAGAAATACATCATCTGCAATGCGGACGAAGGCGATCCCGGTGCCTTCATGGATCGTTCCATCCTCGAAGGTAACCCGCAGGCGGTTATCGAGGGAATGACCATCGCAGCCCTGGCTACCGGCGCTGACACTGCGTACGTTTACGTACGCTACGAATACCCGCTGGCCATTGAGCGGTTGACTATCGCTCTGGAACAGGCCCGCGAAAAGGGATTCCTCGGGGAGAACATTCTGGGGTCAGGTAAAAACTTTGATATTAAAATCAATAGAGGTGGCGGCGCGTTTGTTTGTGGTGAGGAAACCGCACTGATTCGCAGTATCGAAGGCAAAACCGGTATTCCCAAGCCCAAACCCCCATTCCCGGCCGAAAGCGGTGTGTTTGGCAAACCAACCAATATCAACAACGTGGAAACCTATGCCAACGTTCCAGGAATTCTTCGTGAAGGCGCCAAATGGTTTACCAGCATGGGCACCGAAAAATCTTCCGGAACGAAGATTTTCTCCCTTGTGGGCAAGGTGAACAACACCGGATTGGTTGAAGTTGAAATGGGCATGCCCCTTAAAGATATCATCTTCAAAATCGGTGGTGGCGTTCCCAATGGACGGAAATTCAAGGCCGTTCAGACTGGGGGGCCCTCCGGCGGGTGTCTGCCTGAGTCCAAGCTGGATTTGAAAGTGGATTTCGATTCACTGACATCTGAAGGCTCCATGATGGGTTCCGGTGGTATGATTGTGATGGACGACGAAACCTGCATGGTGGACGTCTGCAAATACTTCCTGGATTTCCTCAAGTTTGAGTCCTGTGGCAACTGCACAACCTGTCGCGAAGGTCTGCGCAGACTGCACGAACTGGTATCGCAGGTTGCCGACGGCAAGGGCGACGAGAACACCATTCCACTTATTGAGGAACTGTGTGAAACCGTCGAAAAGGGAAGTCTCTGTGCGTTGGGAACAACGGGTGTGAATCCGGTTCGCTCCACACTGAAATACTTCCGCGATGAGTACGAGGCACACATCAGGGACAAAAAATGTCCCGCTGGTGTTTGTACCGAGCTTATCACTTACGAAATCACCGACGCATGTACCGGTTGTATGGTGTGCAAAAAGCGTTGTCCCGAAAACTGCATTACGGGCGACAAGAAGCAACTGCATGTCATCGATACCGATAAATGCATCAAGTGCGGTATCTGCAAGGACGCTTGTAAGTATGATGCCGTAAGGATTTTTTAGGAGGTTCCCATGACAGTTGAAATCACCATCAACGGTGTAAAAGCGAATGCCGAAAAAGGAGAGAGCCTTCTTGAAGTAATCCGCAAATACGGTTTTGACGTGCCCTCTCTGTGTCACCATCACGCTGTGGAACCATGCGGTTCCTGTCGTGTATGTCTTGTTTCCGTAACAGACAACGGCAGAACCAAACTGGCCGCCAGCTGCAACTACAAGGTTCGCGAAGGCCTGAATGTGACTACGGACTCCGAAGAGATTCGTCGCAATCGCGCGATGGTTCTCGAACTGATGCTGGCTGAATCCAATGCTCCAGCGGTTCAGAAACTGGCTGCCGAGTACGGTGTTACCGGTTCCAGATTTGCGACCGAAGAGAGCAAGGCGCTGGCCGAAGAGCGCAATGGTTGCATTCTGTGTGGCCTTTGTGTACGCGTTTGTGAAGAAGTGGTAGAAGTGGCCGCTCTGAACTTTAAAGGCCGTGGCGACAAGCGCGACGTGGGGACTCCCTACCAGGAAACCCCGCAGAACTGCATCGCCTGTGGTGCCTGCGCCTACGTTTGTCCCGCAGATTGCATTGGATTTGTGGAGGAAGACGGCGTGCGCAAGCTTCAAAAGTGGAACCGCGAGCTGCCTATGGCCAAAGATGCCAACGGGCGTCCCATTGCACCTCAGTTCCAGCTTTTCTACTTCACCCAGAAAGCCGGTCTTCCGGCAGACTTCTACAAAAAGGGCGGCCCAGGCAGCCGTTAGTTATCGTTTTTTATCCGGGGAGTGCATTATTGCGCTCCCCGGCTTTCCTATCTCAATTTCAACAGATGTCCCGTTGTTCCGCACCGACCACCTGATAGTCGGAATTTTTTTCTTTTTTTTTGCAACAAGTCTGCAGGTCAGCCGAGTAGCGCGTGAACTCAAACCGAAAGGAAAAAAATCATGACTACTCAGGTAAATATGGCACAAACCCGGAATGACAACACTGCTGCTCAATGGGATCTTTCACATCACATGGTGATTGAAAGAGTGCTGACATTGATTGAAAATGGTCTTTATGAAGAAGCGGACCTGCTGGCAACTTCCGAGCTTCTTTTTAACTCAAAAGATGCCGAACTCTGGTTGGCCGCCGGACTCGCCCGCTTTCAGAAAGGAAACCTCCGCACCGCCAAAGCCGCCTTCAAAATGTCCGCCTGGCTCAACGACAACGCCCTGGCGAGGGAGATGCTGGAAAGGATTGAATGTTGAAGCTCGCTAATTTCGGATGTTGTGATCTGAAGGTCATTTTCCATTTCCAAAAATAAAGCTGTGGTGACAATGCGTTCTGGTATGGGGAAAAGGAACGGTGTTGTAGAATCTTGTATTGTTGTCTAGATGGATTACCGGTTGAGCGTAAAGTGAACATTTCAATTGGGAGTGACAATTTTGTTGCTGTGAAATCCGCATGACATAAAGTTCAGAAAAAAAGTTTCAGTTTCTGTATTGAACGGAGCCAGTTGTGAAGTTACCATTTTAGAGAAGGCACAGTTTGAACCCGCGCTGGTGAAGAGGCACCTTCCCAAACAAGCCGAACCGTTTCGACTCGCAAGGGCAGTTGCTCGCATTGTTCTAAGCCTTTAGAGTCGAATATCGTCTGAATACTCTGGAACATGCATCCCGGGGTATCATTTTTTGTAGTGCCTCAAGCTGGGGTGTGCTGCTTGTTTCTGATTGGATTAACATTTGGTTGAAGAAAGTAAGATAACAGAATTAGCGGTTCGGTTTATAAACTGGATATTTGCAATGTGCTGCAACTGGTATTTGATACTTGTCTGGTCGCAGATTTCCAGAAGCGGTGGGGAAAATGTATCCATCATTCACTCAGCGGGCATCGCTTTTTTTTTCGCGGTGTCTGTACTCCTTCCAATGGTAGTTGGGGTTCACATCCTATACACAATATTTGTTCGCCGCATGTCACCTCTACGCGCAGCTTTCCTTGTCGCAACGATCTTTGCCGGTGTATCACTTTTTAAAATAGTACCATTCAGTAGTGAGTTCATTGCTGGCGAATGGATATCTGCCCAGTCATGGAAAGGAGCACTACAGGTTTTTCTTCTGGTTGCAGGAGTTATTGCTGTTGGATTTTCAGTCATTTTTCATATTTTTGTAGTATTTATTGAAATCAATCTATTTTTTACAAAAAAGAGTGGCCTGAAATGGCATTCCTTTATTCTGATACTTTTTTTGTATGTCGTGATAGCGGCATTGGTATGGGGAGCAGAAAATT
The DNA here is from genome assembly GCA_050287845.1 of Polyangia bacterium. Classification (GTDB taxonomy): domain Bacteria; phylum Myxococcota_A; class Polyangia; order JAAYKL01; family JAAYKL01; genus JAFGXQ01. The sequence goes on along the minus strand of JBNKCR010000145.1, from coordinate 125,789 downwards.
GGCTTCAATCATACTCACATCTTTTGGCATATTTACTTCCCGTACTAGGATGGGTAAGTGGAACACTTTTCTGGGCAATATTTACACATCGAGTGCCTAAAAAAATAACAGTCGTAATGGGCACAATTGGTGTTATCGCATTTGCAATTGTTTCAATATATGGTCGGTTTACTGAATTTAACGAATATGGAAATAAAAAATTTCTTCGTCTCAGCGCAGCATATTTTTCTGATTTCCAGGGAAATAGCGATATACGATTTTCTTTAGACGGGATTTCTCCTCGGGAATGTAACTCAACCACCGGCATTTTTCCCCGGAATTCGGAGCGAGGAACAAAGCAATCACCGCAGGGGATTAAAAATGTTATTTTCATTACTGTAGATGCGCTGAGAGGAGATTTATTGGGGAAGCGTTATCAAAACAGAGACCTGACGCCAAATATTAATCAATTTTCGAAAAGGTCTTTACGGTTTACAAATGCACATGCTTCTTATCCCGCCACATTATTTGCAGTCGGGGGTGCACTTACCGGGCAATACAGCAGTGACATCCTGCTCAGCCCCAGGCTTCCTCCAAATGTTTTTACACTGACAAAAAGTATATTTGATTCGCAGCATATATTTCATCCCGACAATAAGTGGTTCAAAAAGCCGATTATTCAACCGCTTTTTGTTCAGAGCGCCAGGCAACATCTCGCACAGTCCTCTGAAGAGCAAACCGAACAGATGGTTCAGATGCTTAAACGTTCACGAGCGGATAAAAAAAGTGTATTCGCTGCGATTCACTATTTCGATCCGCATTCACCATATGAAAATCACGAAGGTTTCAGCTATGGGGATACAAAAAAAGAAAAATATTTCAGCGAGGTCTCGTTCGTCGATAATGAAGTGGGCAGGCTTTTACGATATCTGGACGACAACAACTGGACGCGAGACACATTGATAATTTTATTTTCAGATCATGGACAGGCGTTGGGGGAAAGGGGATATTGGGGGCATCACGTATATCTGAATGACTGGACAACCCGAATAATTCTATTGCTCTATTTTCCTGGTGTGCGGATAAGGGCAATTGACACGACTGTTTCGGAGATTTCAGTGACCCCAACTGTTCTGGATGCATTTAACATAGCGATTCCAAATGACATGGATACATCCAGTCTATTGCAAGCCGGAGCGCATGGTCTGGAAGATACTCCCGTGTTTTCCGAAGCGTTTCCATTGCGAGGAAGTCGATTATTCGAATTCAGCAATATGACAAGTTCAAATACGTCTGAGTTGTTAAAATGGAAATTGGGAATGGTTCAATCGGTGATAAGTGGTTATGACCCTAAAGTGTCGGCAATTAGCGGCGACTGGAGATTGATTGTCAACAGGGTCACTGGTGAATCAGAACTGTACAATGATAGAATGGATCCACAGAATAACCTCAAACTTACCGCTGAAAAGTACAAATTGATAGATGACATGTTGCTGGAAAAATTATTGGTGTGGCACCGCAAACGAAGCATTCAGTATTTCTGCACCACGGTAGATTAGCTTCCCTTCTGAGATGGTGGTCCCGCCTTAACTTTCAGGTGTAAAGAAAACTCAAATCTTCATGTATGGGAGTCTACGGACATGGAACACACACCAAGTTAAAAAAAATATTGGGATTACAGGATTGTCGCTTCGTTTGCATGGTATGACTTTTCTGCGCTTCGCTTCATTGTATGATACAAGCCTTCTGTAATCCCGCCGGCAATAAGAACACCAGCGAATCCGTCAACCGCGTAATGCCATCCAAAACCAATCGTCGCCAGGAACGTCGCAATCGTCACCCAGAACATCCATGCTGAAAAAAGTGGGACTCTTTTTAAACCGATGACTAAAAGAACAATCATGTGCCCGACATGTAGACTGGGGAAAGCTGCAATACCAACAAAAGGTACTGACTTGAGCCCTTCACCTATCATAATTGCTTTTTTGCTGTGAATATAAAATGCTGCCAATGATTGTTGGGAATTCCCGATTGAGGTGCCCTTCAGCCATTGAAATCGCTCCGGTTCCAAAAAACAAGGTCCAGCAGACGGATATATTGCTGTCACTATTATGCTGACCATATACGTAATACAAACGGCACCGAATAGCCAGCGAAGTGCAAAGGTGTCTTTTCGGAAGTACAGAATCGCAACGAGTGCAACGAACCATACATAGTCATGCATGTACATGCTCGTGAAGTATTCCATCACGCTCGGGTTCGTTCTGAACCATTCTTCAATAGAGGGTACAAATTGGCTACCCAGCAGGAGGTTATCCAAGTTCGCGAAAAAGTGATCTCCTTTTGTAATGTCAACCAGAAAGGGGTAGCGAATTTTTAAATTGCTATATAGCGCTAAGTTGCAAAAAAACATAATGACGCATCGAATAAAGGTGAGATCTGTTCCAATGATATTGCTTGACAAATAAAACGAATTTGGCGACCCGTTGTAAATATATTCAAATTTTCCGGGAACAAAATTGGTAGAGTCACCTGAAAGAATGTATTTCAGACTTTTACCGGGCTTTGTAGATGGCGACTTCCATTTTTCATAAATACCAAAAAGAATTCTGGTGCTCATGAACAGCATAACAAAATATAGCGAGAAGAATCGAAGATATGCGGTGAAGATAGAATAAAAATTTGGCACCCCTGTGCGTGATGCCACAACAATTCCGAAACCGATGACCCATATAAAGAGCAGGATTTTCTCTTCAATAAACAAAACATTGAAGATCGAAGCCGAAGCCTGAATTATGCCGGAAACGGTTATGGTGGATTTGTGTTCGGCAGTAGTATCAGTTTGTTTTTTTTTATTCATGCGATGCATTACTCCGAAGATTTCCATGAAAAATTTGTTCAGTTGTGAGTGTTGCTCTGCAACTATTTATAATAGTTGGGGTATTCGTGGACAACAGCTATTGTGCCAGAGTTGGCAGGCATCGCTGTGGACCTTGAGTACATTCCCAGCTGGAACTGAACAGGTTGTCTGATTCCCATTTCAGTTTGCCGTGATTGAATCGGTGCGAGTTATACCATTCATATATTTCTTCAGCGGTATCCTTCAACTCTAAAGGCTCAATGTCTGGGGATTTTTCAAGCGGGTCTTTTTCGAGGTCGTAAGAAATCCATGATTTGATTGATGGAAAATATACCAGCTTCCGGTTATTTTCTACATACCCCACGCAAACATTGGAGTACCAGCACGAAAAATACCGACGCGCATCTGAATTGCGTCTCAGGATGGACGTGCCGGCGAATACCTGCTCATTGTATGGAACCTGCAAGACGTCCAGAATAGTCGGCATGACATCAATAAGTGATCGCGTTTCGCGATTGGTTACGCCGGGGGAAATCCTGTTGGGAGACCAGACCACAAACGGCACATGCAGTCCCTCTTCCCATAAAATATTATCGTGCTGGTAGCCGCCATGTTCACCAAATGCTTCGCCATGATCTCCGGATACCAGCAATGTGAAATCATCGGTCTTTCCAAGGGATGCCAACCCTTCAACGATGGTGCTCAAAATACGATCGGCTTCGTGGACCAACAGAAGATATTTTCGGGGAAAGGACCATTCCTGCGCGCTTTCAAGTCCGTTCTGAGAAAGCAATCGTTTGGGAATCTCGTATGTGTGATGGGTGGCAGATGTTAAAATCACTGCGAAAAACGGTTCCGATTGCTGGGCCGCCCAGTCCAGCACGGGCTGGACTACACCATTGTCGTCCCCTGCCAGATACCCGAGGCGCTGCGGATTTGTGCGCAAATCCTGGAGTGCTTCAAAATGATCGAACCCCATATTGCGAATCAGCCGGGGTCTGTCCTCAAATCGTCCATCTGCAGTTTGAAAAAAGGCGGTTTTATATCCCTGAGCTGCCAACAATTCGGGAAGACAATGCATGTTGAAATTGTCAGCTGTTTCCAGAATTTCATGCTGCATTGAAGGGTACTGACCACAGAGAATCGAAAAGATAGACTTGCTGGTGTGGGGAATTACCGAACGCATGTTGTGTGCCGAAATGCCCCGGGACGCAAGTTGTGCAAGAAACGGCGTTTGAGATTCCATTCCCGGTGTGAACGATGTGGCGCGATATGCGGTAGCCTCCATCAGATAAATCAGAATATTGGGACGACTGACGAGTTGGGGAGTCGTTCCCATGGTTGCCTGTTTCCTATAATTGAATTTAACGGTCTTAATTGGCGCATCCATCAGATTCGGTTTATTTATGACTTCATCAAGCACTGCAACGAATACATTGTTCGCAATCAGACGCCATCCTGCAGCGGCTTCAGATGTTGAAGAATACTGATAAAACTTGCCGGAAATACCCAGTAGCAACAGAAATGCCGGCAGTAGAACCGAAGTGCTTACTCTATCTTCTGTTTTGTGTCCGTCTTTTTTCCATTTGGCACGAAACAGATACGGCATGCCAACCACGATTGCAATGCTTGCAACCAGCAGAATCGCACCCGTTACACCGAGGCCCCCCTCCAATACCGGAACAACCTCAGATGTCCGCGTAAGGCCGATTTTTATGGTTGAAGCAGACAGCTGGCTTCCGGTACCCCTGAGCCAGAACAGGTTGCTGATAGAAACAATTGCCACCGGAATAGATATGCATAGGGTGATTGCATTCAACCATTTTTTTCGGATGAAAAACTCCGCACACCAGACGAGCGCGATTAATATGCCAAAGACAATCAGATCATCGGCGATATATGCGATGAAGCTCAATTCGGAGTGTCCCCTGGGAAGATGCTCAAGTCGCTCGATGTGCCATTCGATTTTTCCCAGATAAATCGCCAGAAAGGATAGCACCAGCAATCCAAGGCTGTGGCGGCGAAATACATCTATAATCATCTGATACAGAATTTTGCTGATTTTTCGTACTGGAATTTTGAATTTCACGATACCTCCCAGCGCTGCAATTATCACTATCGTAGTTTTAAACTGAAATTAATAAAAAGAACTGCGGCGTGGAGTAAAAACGCTGTTCCGTCATTCTGTTTGAAGTGGTCAGAGATGTGATGCAGGAAAACAGTTTTTTTTACTATTCGAACCTGTTCAGTTGACCTTTTTGGGTAATTCATCTGATTTCACAATTTCTTGAATTTTTGCTTGAAGAATATTCATTCATGCTGTTTGACGATCACTTTCTGCAACTGATGTTATTTGTATCTATCACTGAATGCAACAATCACTTTGTTGATCTATTTGTCTGTTATTTTTTGTTTCTTCCTCCAGCAAGTAATGCTGATAAGACAGAATGTCGCGACGCCTCTGAACCAGAATGTTCCGCTGAACGGACGCGTTTGTTGTTACCGATTCTGCTTTGTCCAGATAATGAATTGCTTCATCGAAGCGTTGTAATCCACCCAATGCACCGGCAATATTTATATAAGTGTCAAATTGATTTCTCTTCAGTCGATCCGCAGCCAGGAAAGCATGGAGTGCCCCCTTGTAATTCCTTTCTTTTTCTGCATAAAGTCGTCCCAGCGAAATCCAGGCACTACGGCGCGGATACACGTTGATGGAAGCGAGAAATTTTTTCTTGGCTTCTTCCGTGTTGTTGAACGTTGTGGTCTCAATGATACCCATTTTTTCAAGAGCGAGTGCTTCAAGTGCAGGCATTTTGTCATTTCTTGAAATGTCTACTGCTGTTTGCAGAAGAAAAAGGGATTTTTGTGTCTCGCCCATGACTTGAAGTTCCAGCCCTAAATTGATTACCGCGAGAGCATTTTGGGGATGGCGTTCTACCTCATTATGCCACAGGGACAGGTTGCTTCTCCACTCGTCGGCACGAACAAATGCCAGGATTAGAAGTAATGCTGGAACAAGTAGAACTGCATTCTTCAGGCGTGAGCTGATTTCTCGGTAACCCCATGTGAAACAAATGGCGAGCCCAGCGGATGGGATATACAGGTATCTGGGAGAGAAAAAGTGAACCAGTGTTGAGGCAGCGATAGAAGGGAGAATGGTGGCTGTAAAGAATATTCCCCCGACCATCAATGGTCGCACTCGTCTTATGTAAATAATCCATAGCGAACAAATCGCTGCAAGCGGCAACCAAAGATATGCTCTATAGCCGAATTCCGGCACTGGTTCCATCAGCGCCAGGGGGTGCGGGTAGACTGCCCAACGCAACGACATGAAGAATAGAATGGGTACATCTTTAAGAGTTTGTACAAAATCAATACCTGTTGCGGTGTGTATTGCTGAGATTCGTGTGACAAAGTACACAATAAGAATTGGAATTCCGGCGGCTAACCATGCATAGAAGTGTTTATCGCGAAATCTGGATGGATCCAATAGGTTGAAAACGGCGGGTACCAGTGGCGCGATGATGCCGGTTTCTTTGCTGAATAGCGCTGCGGACATGCACAGAAGTGCGCCAATAAATGCTAAAATGTTTCTCCTGATTTTAAATTTTTCGTATAAAAGCAACATCGCCAGTATAAAATTGCAAACCAATAAATCGCTGACATTGGAAAGAAAAACAACTGCATCGACAGAGTATGGCGTGGAGATGAAAAACAGCGTTCCCGCGAATGCGTTTCGCATTGAATCCTGACCACCATTTTCAGGGGAGTCGAATATGCGTGCGAGTAAAAGATACAGCAGAATGGCAGATAAAAAATGAAGGCTGCAGTGAACGACTCGATAGGGCGTGACGGCTTCTCCAAAAAGAAATCGCTCACCGAACAGGAATGCCAACGGCAGAGGACGATAGTATGGAATGACATGGCTATCAGTTGTAAGGCTTTGCAAGAATCCTTGCTGTATGGCAGTTGAGAGATTGGAGATGTCTGCAAGCTGCGAGTTACGCAAAATGAGATCTGCATCATCCCACAAAAATGGATAGCATAGCGTTTGACTATATACTAACGAGAGGATGGCGCCAAGGACAATCCAGTGTTTGATTCTGAGGGTCAGTGGGAATCTGTTAAAAATTGTGGATGTCATATCGGCAACGATTTCAATTAAACGATTGTTTTTGCAGTTGCGATTGTGTTCCGATTTTACTCGCTTCGATAAATTCCAGAGCATCACGAAATTGTTGCTTCTGATGCCTGGGAAAACCGGTTGCCCTCAACGCCTGGTGGAGCAATGCCCGGGCGTGATCACCATGCCCTGATATTTTCAGAATCGTAACGAGTCTAAGTATGAATAACGGATCATACGGTGACGTTTCGATCGCTTTTTTAGCAAGCGGAATTGCCTTCTTTATATTTCCGTCCCGCATATAGGCGACCTGCGACAGAATTGAATAACTCTGCGCGCGATTGGACGAGTTTTTGAAATCCTGTTGGGCTTTGAATGATTCAACAGTGTCTTCGGCCCTGGTAAAAGCGTGAACGTCAAGGAATGACTCTGCCAGCGAAATGGTAGCCTTTTCTGAAGAGGGATTAATTCGGACCTCTTCGGAAAAGAGAGTGATTGGATCTGTCCATTGACTGATACGCATAACGGATTGGCTTCCCAATAGTATCGCAATGGCACATAGACAGGTTTGACCCAGGTTTGAGTTTGCCAATCTGTCAATTCCTCCTGCGAAAATCAGGCTTGTTCCGAGTACGCCCAAATGAAAATATCTGTTGGGAAATTCATACCAACCGTTGCCATTGGGAATGACGGTTAAAAAGGAAGGTGTCAACAATACGATGGCAAACAGTGCGATGCCAGTGTAATAGAGCACTTTTTGATTTCGTTTCACGTACCCGTAAGCGACAGCAGAAAGCATCACCAGAAATGCCAGGATGGTAAGCAACATGTACATGTAAGGTGTGTCAACGATGGTTTCAGTCGCTATCGGGCGCAAAAAGAATATTTGCTTCAGGGCAACACCGTATCCAATTAAAAAAGGTTGCACATTCAGAGTGGACCAGTTCAAAGATTGAGTGAAATCGGCTTTCTGAATAATTGCATGGCGGAGCATAAGGAACGTGGCCACTGGCACAACAACCGCTATCCACAATCCCAGCAGATTCCTGAGCCCGAGAGACGTGTCACGTTGGAGTTTATGGTGCAGGTGGGTAAGAATCGGAACCATTATCACTAAAACACCAAATTCTTTGGATGCACAGGAGAGAAAAGCGAATACCGCAACGAGGGGTAGCCATACAGTCCAATTGGGGGACGCAGCAAACCGAAGGCTGACGAGTAGGCAGAGCAATAGGAATCCCATGGCGAAATGGTCTGCAATATTCGCCACCATGCAATAGGTTTCCGCCGTAATGGGATGGAGGAAGTAAAAAAATCCAGCAACGAGTGCCGCAGACCAGCCTGGTCTGTTTGGACCCCAGTAGTGAATGACGAATGCAGATAGCATGGCGGTGGCCATTGCAATGAGGACAGACAGCAGGTGATAAAGCCAGGCCACTTTGCTTACAAGACCAATTGCCCAGAGCACCAGTGATGTGACCGGCCGCCAATAGCCGGTCAGTGGATTTCGGGTGAATACCGAGTTTTGCCAGTACGGGCGCCAGAGTATATCCAGAAATGCGCCCGGCACACCGATATTGGGATTTTCTCTAATCAAGAAGGCATCATCCCATATAAGTTGATTGCCCAGTGTCTGCGCTGCGACAAATATGGTGATGGCACATACAGACAGAACAGCCCAGTGTACTTTAGCGAATAAGATTATTTTATTCGCTCTGGGTGCCCCGAACCGCATTCAGTACAGTTCTCCGTTGATAGAAATTGTCGAATCGGACAGGGAATCGTACAATACAGTATAAAGGTCAAATGGAATGAATGCATATCGGGTTCTCCATAACTCCGAGAAATTAGCCATTTGTTGTTCCTCAAACTGTATCTGTTTTCCAACAAGGTCCTCCAACTCTTTTTGTAAATGCCGTCGAATATCGGGGTCAGTTTCAGCCAGCAGCATAAAACGGATATGCTCAATTGCCAGGTTGTTCATTTTGTGCCGAGAGAGCAGAGATGATGCGAGTTCCGCAACGTAGGGGGGGGCACCTGGAAGTTTGGCTGCTGTATACAAGATGTTGGCGCCTTTCTCTTTTATCTTTTTTTTTTCTTCAGCATCTCTGATAAACGGAATAAGTTCGTAATAGTAGAGAAACCCCAGGTTAAACCGCAGAGCGCCATCGTCCGGAAAAAAGCGGATGCCTTTTTCAAGGATTTTTATAGCCACCTGAACGGTTTGTTTACTGATGATACCTTTGTGATACATGGTGAGCCGTGCGCCATGGGCGTATGCGGCGAGAAATCGCGAATCCAGGTCGGTAACTGCCTGCACATAATTCAGTGTATAATTCTCAACACCCTGCTTCGCCGCGTTTGCTGAAGCGTCATCTCCCAGGAACATTCCCGGTTTGACGTTTTGTTTTGGAGCCGAACCGAAGTAGATAATAAACTTGGTCCAGATAGCATCTGCGAATGCTTCGTTATATCCTATGGAAAACACCTTCAACCATGATGCGGGGGGGAGATAGTACTGCGAATCCGCATGAGAAACTGAACGATAATCAGACTCCGCGATTCTCTGCAGCGAAACAGAAAGTACGAAACAGGCAAAGAGTAATATATGAAATCGCAAAAGATACAATCGCATAGCTGCAGTCTACCGCATTTTGCAAACAATACCATAATTTGTCGAATGTTTCCCGGTGAGTTCAGGATAAGTGGAGCGCGGCAGAAAAAAATTATTCCAGCGGATTAATTTTGTAAACACCGGACGAACCGTGAATTTCGCCAGATTCGATAGCAGCTTCCCGTCTGAAGGTGGACTCTACGTCATCTCCGTCAATATTGCCGTGAGCAATTGCAGAAAAGCCTCCCGTCGTAATGGCACAATTCTTTGTGCTGGTATTGTCAAACTGATACTGGTAAAGGTGATTGTCGGACATTGCAAAGTCCAAATCCTTCCAGGTGCCAACTTGATACCAACTGGCGGGATTGCCAATTTCTTCGACACCCTTGGGTACAGTGGAGGGTTTAATGGCATCAGGGGGCAGACAGTTGCTCGATGACACAGTACTCACGCCCGACCTCACGTGTTTCTTCTCAAAGTACGCCACAGCTCCTTCGTACATCCGGTCCACATTTACGGTGGCCTCTGAAGTTTTGGCGCGTTTCATGTAATTGATGAAGGCGGGAATGGCCACCGCGGCGAGGATACCGAGGATAGCGACCACGATCATCAGTTCAATGAGGGTGAATCCACGTTTTTTCAATAAATTTTTCATTTTCTTACCTCCTGCGACGGCACCTTCTCCATGCCAGTCGATATTGTTTCCCCTTCGTGAACGAAAGGGAGGATTAGTCATTCAGTTACATTGAACCGCATGCCGCATTGTCCAGCTCAACTATGCTGGCCTTTCCATGGTAAATTTCAAATCCACTGCATTGTCCGTCGCCGTTCAGGTCTTCTTTGGCTCTGGCGGCAAACCAGAAATCGTTGGTGGAATCAATTCCCTGTGTCGAAAAAAATGTGGGTGCTGTTCCGGGCATGCCGGCATCTACCCGGTACGCGTAATATAAGTCATTATCAGGGCGAACGCCCAGCTGTGCCCATGGATTCGGCGTCGGCCAAAGCCGCCCGATGCCCCCCGGATTGTTGTCCGGACGATATGTGCCGTCAGTGAAATACTGACGGAAAGTCGCGCGATATGCTTCCTGCTTGATTCGAATGTCCGAAAGCATGCTGGTCGCTTCAGCGGCGTGTGCACGCACTGCATATTGGCGATATGCAACAATCGCCACGGACGCCAGAATCCCAAGTATCGCCACCACAATCATGAGTTCAATGAGTGTAAAGCCGGCTTGATGGTTTTGAGTTCTTTTCATCATCTCACTCCTCAACATGAGCAAGTAGGGTGCCAGTTTTAAAAATATGAGATTTTTTCAATATTATGGAATATATCATTGATAATTTCCAGTTTTTGCAAATATTTATTTTGGCTATCGATGCACATTTTCAATATCCGTCAGTGTCTGGTAACGGAATTTGTCATTTAGATTCGCTATTCGAATTAATCGTCCCGATTCAGTCTGTACCGGAGGGAGCGAACGGTGATTCCAAGCAATTTTGCGGCAGCCGATTGCACCCCACCGGTTTGATCCAATGCCTTTTTTATATACTGAGTTTCAACTTTGGCCAGGGTGGCATCCAAATCTATACCTTCTCCGGTGATTTTATTGGGGGCGGGAATGATGCTTTCCGAGCTCTTCTGCACCAGCCGTGGCGGCAAATCCGCGGGGGTGATTAAATCCCCCGACGCCAGGGCGATGGCGCGTTCAATGATATTTTTCAGTTCCCGGACATTGCCGGGATATCGGTGTTCCAGCAGATATCGCATGGCATCCGGATGTACGCCTTTAACGCGGCTGCCCGCCTCCAAGGCGATTTGCGGTAAAAAGTGATCAATGAGAGGCTTGATGTCTTCTTTCCGCCTTCTTAAAGGGGGAATTTCAATGGAGATGACATTGAGCCGGTAAAACAAATCGGTTCTGAATTCGGCTGTATCTACAAGCTTCTGGAGATTCTGGTTGGTGGCGGAGATAATGCGAATGTCTACTGGGCTCTCCTTTGCATTGCCGATGGGGCGAACGCGTCTTTCCTGGAGGACCCGAAGCAACTTCACCTGAAGGGGCAGGGGCAATTCGCCGATTTCATCCAGAAACAGGGTGCCTCCTTCCGCGGCCTGGACCAGACCGGTTTTATTTTCTGTCGCCCCGGTGAATGCGCCCCTGACATGGCCAAACAGCTCGGACTCCATGAGTTGTTCCGGCAGTGCACCGCAGTTCACGGGCACAAAGGGCGCCTCTTTCCGGGGACTGTTGAAATGAATGGCGCGCGCAACCACTTCCTTGCCGGTGCCGGATTCTCCGGTGATGAGTACGCTGGCGGGCGAACCGGATATTTTTTCGCAAAGAGAAATAATCTGTTTTATGGCTTCCGAGTGGCCGATGATGTCGGTGATTTTTTTTTCACCTTTCAGGCGTGCGCGCAAATCAATGTTTTCCCGGACCAGTTTTCGATGTTCCAGCGCCTGGGCCACGACCAGTTTGAATTCTTCAATATTGAAAGGTTTGTTCACATAGTCAAATGCGCCCTGCTTCATGGCCTGTACCGCGGTATCTGTGGTGCCGAAGGCCGTTATCAGAATGACCGGACAATGGGGATCGCGATTCTTTACCTGGAGGAGAACCTCCAGGCCATCGCCCCTGTCCATGGCCAAATCCGTAATAATCAGATCGTATCGGTTGCCTTCCTGCAGCAGACTGATGGCTTTGTTGCCGCTGGAAACGGCAGTGACCTCAAATCCCTGTCTTTTCATAAGGATAGAGAGCATCTGCCGGACAGAAAGTTCATCGTCTACAATTAGAATGTGACATTTTTCGTTCATGCAGGGAGTGTACTGCAAAACCGGACAGTTTCTAAAAAAAGGAAAGAAAAAAGAAAATCAGTTTTTCTGACAGACAGCGACCAGGAATCCGCCAAATCTGGCCAGCGGCGAATGCAACGCCCACTTTTCGGCTTTGCCCAGCAGGGCACCCACCCCGGCAAACTGATGGACTCGGGCGACGGGGGTGAATACCCGAACCCCTTTAAAACCGAGGAAGTTCATTCCGTGGGGCAGGTAGCTGCGCACCTCTCGTGGTGTATCCCACCGGCAGAATACGTCGGCTTCTGTCCGTTTTGAGCTGATTTTTCCCGGGCCGCCCAGTACTTTGGCGAGATGTCGTATACTGAGTGCGTTGTAGAATTCAGCCACCATGTGCCCACCCGGGCGAAGCACCCGGTTCATCTCGCTGAGGGCTTCGCGAATCTGTTCCACATGAGCCAGCACTTTAAAGGAGTATGCCAGGTCAAAACTGCTGTCCGGCCAGGGCAATTTTTCGGCAACGCCCTGACAGACGTCCAGTCCTCGCTCCCGTGCCTTTTCGAGCATCTGTTCCGAGATGTCGATACCCCGGACCGATTTGGCCATCGATTGTATTTCCTTCATGATGAGTCCCGTGCCGCATCCGACCTCAAGCACATCCGCCCCTTCGGCAAAGGGGCGAATGACACTGATTTCGAGCGCATCAATCAGCGCGTGATATCCCTTTTCGCGCTCGTTTTCGTACCAGCCGGCAAAGTCGTCGTAGTATGTCTGATTATTGTGCGTCATTTTCATGTCCCCGCTGTTACACTGCTTTGATGAGTACTTCATCGTACAGCTGCTCCACTGCTCTGGCCATATGTGTCGCATTGTAGGTTGTTTGAATCAGTTTATTTCCTGCATTGCCAATGTCGGCTGCAAGATCAGGGGTGCGCAGAATGCGGATGGTCCGGTCTGCCAACTCCCCTGCGGTACGACATCCGAGTCCTGCCTTCTGTTCGACCAGCTCCGCCAGAGGCCCCCGGTCCGCCAGCACCAGCGGAATACTGTGGGCCATCGCTTCCAGCAGCACGAGGGGAATATCCATTTTGGCATACATGTTGTCCTGTGGCAGAAGAATGATATCCGCAATGCCGACAAACCGGGGCATATCATCAATTTCGTCCAGAAAACGCACCCGATCGCCCAATGACCGCAGTCGGTGAATGGTCTGCTGTTTTAAATTCGCGGAACGTTCGGTTTTGGCGCGGCAGGCAAATACCAGCACAGGGTTGTCATCGCTGTCGAGGATCGATGATGCCGCATCCGCGACCAGGGATGCCGCGTCGGAAAATTCGAAATCTCCGGGAAAGAGAACCATCCGTTTGTTCTGAAGCCCGTATTTGTGGCGCAGCGCCGTTGCTTCCTCCGGTGTCAGAGGGGAGGGTGGAACAATCCCCGGCGGAATATGCACCACCTTCGCCGGTGACACGCCGGCTTTTAACAGATTCTGCTCAGTATCGGCGGAAAGAACGATGACTCTGTCAGTGAAGATAAGGTTGCCGATGTTGTCGTAGCTGGCTGGACGGGATGAAAAGGTCTGTATGGTTTTTACCCGGGCAATCGCGCGTTGCAGGCGACCGGCGGTGGCACTGAGTTTATTGGGCGCGAAGTAGTAATGAAAGATTCGTGCATTTTTTTTGCGAAGCCCGGCCGCCATGACCTTGAGGTTCTGTTTCAATCCCGCCTGAAAGTGGCCCCCGGACGGGTAAATGCGGTCGTAGCGAATATTCGATTTATCCGTAAACGAGAAATCCCGCGTCGTCAGAACGCGATACGAGTAACGGCTGCCACTTATGACCTGCGCCATGGCAATGTTTTTCCCGGAATCATTCCAGGGGGGTACAATGGGTTTGGAAATGATAAAGACTTCGTTGCCGGTCATTTGGGTGGAATCAAATCAAGGACAATGTCCGCCAGTTCTGTTTTGGGAACAACGCCGGTCTGAATAACATCTTTATTTCGACGGAAGATAGCTACTCTGGAGTTGTCGCCTTCCAGCGCATCACTCGCCAGATTGGACACAATGGCGTGAACGCCCTTCTCTTCCAGTTTCTGTGTCGCATTTTTTTTCAGGTCATCCGTTTCAAGGGCGAATCCAATCAGCATTGGCCTGGTTGCGTTTCGGTAGCGTTCTCCCAGCCTGGCGAGAATATCCGGATTGGGTTCCAGTTCAATCCGCTGCATATCGCCCTTTTTAATTTTTTTATCAGAAACCGCCCTGGGACGGAAATCCGCAACAGCGGCACACATGATAACCGCGTCCGCGGAATCGGTGTGGGCGTTCAGGGCCGCTTCCATCTCGAGGGCGCTGCGAACCGGAATCGACGTGCATCCCGCAGGGGGAGGAAGCGCCACCGGACCGGAGACCAGAATCACGTCGGCTCCCCGCGCCACTGCGCGTCTGGCAAGCGCATATCCGGTTTTGCCGCTGGAGCGGTTTGAAATATATCGGACCGGGTCAATATCCTCAACGGTGGGGCCGGCGGAGATCACGATCACCTGGCCGGTAAGATCCCGTTTCATGAACTGTTGCAATTCCCGGAATATCTCATCTGGTTCCGCCATTCTGCCTTCGCCCACGGTGCCGCACGCCAGTTCCCCCTCGCCCGGCGCAACAAACCGCCAGCCGTGCTCCTGCTTCAGAATATCCAGGTTCCGGCGTGTGGCTGGGTTGTTGTACATATTGGTGTTCATGGCGGGGGCAGCTATCACCGGCCCGGAAAACGCAAGG
The DNA here is from genome assembly GCA_050287845.1 of Polyangia bacterium. Classification (GTDB taxonomy): domain Bacteria; phylum Myxococcota_A; class Polyangia; order JAAYKL01; family JAAYKL01; genus JAFGXQ01. The sequence goes on along the minus strand of JBNKCR010000145.1, from coordinate 110,643 downwards.
GTAACGGCGGAAATCAGGTCACTGGCACGTCCCGCAGCGCATCGGGCGAGGTAGTCGGCGGTTGCAGGTGCAACAATCATGATATCGGCTTCGGTGGGTATATCAATATGCTCCAGGGCGCCCCGGGTCCGTTGAAACATCGATACCGGCACCGGTCGGCCACTCAGTGCTTCCATGGTCAGCGGGGTAATGAACTCGCATGCCGCTTCACTCATAATGACCTGTACCGTCGCCCCTGATTTTACCAGTTGTCTGCACAGGATGGCGCTTTTATACGCAGCAATTCCCCCTGTTACACCCAATAAAATATGGAGAGTATCTTCATTATGTGTGTTGTCATCCGCCATGCAGGCAGTCTTGTATCGCGATTTTCCCTGAAACGCATCAGAAAAAAGTGTGTAGTTTTTTTGCCTACATCTGAATACCATGTTACACAGTGTGTGAGTTGGTTTGGAAAAACCGTTCCGGGAGGCAAATATGAGCGACTATAAAGATGATTTGGGTATGGAAGAAAACGTTGAAGAGAGTGCCAGAGACAATATTGTTAAATTGCAGATCAATGGTGCACCTCGGGTAGTCAACACGATTGAAGACAATAAGACGGATAAAGGGGTTTCTCTTGTCTGTCCTTTCCCTTCGCTGGAGGTGAATATTCCTATCCACTTTACCGGCGCCAATGGTGAAGAGTGCGAGGGCTGTATTCGCCGGATTGGTGTTGAGGACGATCCGGAAACCGGTCTTCCAAAGCTTCGTCTTTCGGTCCTGAAGGGAAACGGGGAGCAGGAAACCGTGATGACTGCGCCATCCAATACATTACTGGCAAAGGTCAGCGAGCAGGTGGAGGTGCCAGAGTCGTTGCTCGATAGTTTTGAAGAAGATGGGGTGGATATTGATATGGACCTCGCATCCCGGACCGACATTACGGTGGATATGGCGATGGGAGCGCGTACGACCAGGGATTCGATGGAATCGCCCGTATTTGCAGAATCTGACGACAGCGAATTTGATGAGGACCATACCACGACCACAACGATGAAGGGTCTGTTTGACGACCTGCCGGATACCAACACTGCCGAACTGCTTTCGCTGGAAGATATTGACTCCGCAACTGGTCACAGGACGCAGAACCGGGATCCCGAGTGGGCGTGTTATGCAGATATGCCAATTCCCGGCGGGATGAAAGAGCGGGTGCAAACCCGAAGACGACGACGGGCGATTGCCGTGGCCGCATGGATGATGGTGGCGGGAATCGCAGCTGGCGGCGTATTTGTGTTGGGCAAAGCAGGTGTTGTGGATGTGAGCAATATGAAATCATATGTGTCTGCATTCCAGGAAAAACCGGCAGCCGAAGTGGATTCCCTGGCCCAGCTGTCGACAGACGGGAATGTGGGCGCAGCTGAACCGGAAAATGTTGCATCTCTGGCAGACAGACCGGACATCGTGGAAGCATCCGCAGTGGCTTCCGAGCCCGCTGCTGAAGTGACCGGGGAGTCCCTGTCGGAAGCATCTGCCGTGGATGAGAATCCGTCGGTGAATGGGAGTGATAACGCGGAACAGGCCGCGGAAGAAACCGTATCTGAGATGGATGATGTCGAATCTGAGTCCGCAGAAAATTCCGGGGAAGCAGATGATTCATTGACGACTGAAGTGGTTCTGCCCACCAGATGGCCCGCTGAATTTGCGACCGCGTATCGGTTGCAGAATCCCAATGGTGTGGTGGTTGACGTGCCGGGAGGATTGGTAAAACGCGAGGGATGGCTGACCATGAAGGAAGGGGATAAAATCATTCGCTCCATTAAAGCCGTACAGCGGGAGAACGGCGCCCGATTTATCGTTTATGTCAAAGGGAATCTGCCCAAATTCAGGACTTCCCCAAGAAGTGGCGGTATTCGTCTGAGCCTGTATTACGAAGGTGATGGAAACTCTTCCAGCGATACCCAGCAGGTGGCCATGCTGGATGAATAGCGTGTGCGATTTCTGGAGTTTTTCTGCCTTTCTCCGCTTCCCGTCAATTCCCGTTAATGATGCGATTGTCGCATCCTGTCACTGAATTCAACTGAAATGGATTTGAACAGAAAAAGAACATTTTTGCTCTGGGTTGCCGCTCTGGTGTGCATTCGCATGTTGATTGGCGGGTGGTCCGCATTTTATATGATGCCGGTTTCCGTCGACGATTATTTCAGAGTGTTTCACGCATGGTGGTGGTGGGAGCATCCGAGTTTTACCAGTTCGTTCGTGTGGCTCCCGGGGTATCAGTATGTGTACGGTCCGGTGGTCGGTTGGTGCGGCGATACGGTACTGGCGCCTCGGCTGTTCACTCTGGGATTGCATCTGATGACCGGTATCGTTGTTGTCAGCACCGGTGCGGCATCCCCGTTCCGAAGAATTGTTGCACTGGCGCTGATTTATTTTTCGCCGTTGTCAATCCCCGTTGGCACCGTGCCGTTTTCGGAATCTCTCACATTTTTTTTGTTGGCCATGCACTGGCGCTTCATGGTGCGGTTTCAAAGCACCAACTCCATTGTGTCGCTGTTTGGCAGTTCGCTGATGCTGATGATGGCATCCGCAGTCCGATATGAAGTGTGGATGCTCATACCGGTTTTTCTTCTGGGGGTGCGACCGATTTCGACGAAAGATGCCTCCGCAGCCGTAAAGTGGAGCGTGCTGGTTCTGCCAATGACATTCCCGCTCATCTGGATACTCCACGGATGCGCCAACCGGGAGGGCTGTTTTGCATTTCTCGCTGGTACCAGGGAAGACCATCTGGGAACCGGAAGTGTCGTTGATCTGCTGACGTCGTATTGGGGAATCGTGTCGCTGATTCAGATTGTTGTCATTGTCATTGCGGTGGCAACACGGTGGCGAACTGAGAAGGCGCCCGTTGCCCGGATTCTGTCGGGCTATCTGTTGGTTACGTTGATACAGGCAATTCTGCTGGTTGTGGCCGATGCGTTGCCATCTCAGTTGACCGGACGAATTCTGTATCCGCCGCTGATTCTCTCCACTCTGTGCTGGACCATTCATCAGCGACATCTGAGCGCCCGGTGGCTTCCGGGTCTTTCCGCGTTGTTGATATTCCTGGGCGCTGTTGCATTTGGGCAATTCATGCTGCGTCCCCCCGGCATCCAATCGAGCAACTACCAGACGGCAAAGTGGGTGGAAGCACAGTTTCAAAGTGGTATGTTGTCTGCGGGCGATTATGTTGTGGTTTCAAAACATCTGCCGGACAGTGCCGCAATTCTGATTTTGGGCAATCAGATGGACAATATCCATATAGACAGTTTGCGGAGCAAGTGTACATTGGAGTTTCTGACGCCATACGCCCCTACATGTGAATTGCCCGACTGGGCTGACAACGTGCAGGTGATTATCACGTGGAAAGGCAGTCGGGAAACGGCGTATATGAAAAAACTCGCATGGAAAAAAGTGGCCGTGAACAATAATTGGATCATCTGGCGCAGGCCACCGGAAGCGGTGTTTCCGGAACGGAACAGGGCGCTTCATCCATTGCTTCTGGAGTCGGCAGCGCCGCCGCCACGCCAGTATCGGAGCAGTGACCGGGATGATTGATTTGCTGGATGTTCAAGTGACATTTGGCAGCCACAAGGCGCTGGATGGATTGTCTCTCCACGTGGGTGACGGGGCATTGCTGGGAATCATTGGCCCCGGGGGATGCGGTAAGTCCACCATGTGCCGTGTCATTGCCGGGCTGGTGCAGCCCGACTCCGGCGAAGTTTTTGTGAACAGGTGCAATTTCAGGCAATGCAGCCGGCGCGAGTTGCAGGTGCAACAGCGTGAGATAGGCGTCCAGTTCCAGAATGACGCGCTGTTTGAACATCTCAGCATTCTCGACAACGTGGCGTATCCATTGACGCGGTTGACGGATTTGGGACGCTCGGAAATTGAGGGCAGATGTCTCGAATCACTGGCCATGGTGGGATTGGCTGGATTCGAAGATCGTCTGCCCAATCGGCTGTCCGGTGGGCAGCGTCGTCGTGTGGCCCTCGCCAGGGCATGCATTACGAAACCCAGACTTCTGATTTGCGATGAACCAACTGCGGGACTGGATCCCCAGACCTCCAGAACCATTCTGGATATGATTGCCGGAATTCGATATCAAACGAAGAATACGGTGCTGGTGGTGTCTTCCGATGTGGTAGGTTTATTTTCCATTTCCTCCCGGATTGCTCTGGTCTGGGCAGGGAAGGTGATTGAAGAGGATACCACAACGGCGATCCGGCAGAGCGAAAGTGCAAAGTTGCAGCGGTTTCTTGAGGATGCCCGACTGCCATTTTCAGGGTGGACATGGGATTGACACAGACACTCATACAGCTCGGCCGCCTGTTGATGCAGATCTCCATACAGATTGGTGGAGCTGCGTTGCTGCTCGGCCAGATATTCAAACGGCTTGTCCCACCCAGATTTGACTCGATGGAATTTCGCAAGTGTCTGTTTACCATGGGATATAAGTCTCTATCCATCATGATTGCCACTGCCTTTGTGGTGGGGGTGATTCTGGTGATTCAGTCGTTTGTGTTCGTGGAAAGATACGGAATGCGATCACAGTTGGGGTGGGGAGCCGGTTTCGTCATTATCCGGGAGCTGGGACCGGTGCTTCTGGCACTGATGTTTTCGGGGCGTGTTGGCGCGTTCACTGCGGCAGAACTGGGCACCATGACCGTCACCGAGCAAGTGGACGGATTGCGCTGCCTGGCCATTGATCCCATATCCTTTCTGGTGGTTCCCAGATTTCTGGCGATGATCATATCGCTGGCTGCGCTGACTGCCATCGGTAATGCGATTGCCCTCGTCAGCGCATCCGTCATGGGGGATATCATGATGGATGTTACGCCACACACTTTCTGGAGTTCTCTTTTTTCCATGCTCAAGCCCGGCGATATTGTTCTGAGTGTGATAAAATCCGCGCTGTTCGGGGCAATTATTGCGGTGAACAGTTGCTACTTCGGGCTTTCCACCACCGGTGGGGCGCCGGGGGTTGGCATCTCGGTGAACAAGACGGTGGTCTCTTCGGCCATCGCCGTGTTCGTTGTGGATTTCTTTTCAACGTTCGTTCTGGGCTGATGCAGTCCGGGTGATTGTCAGGCCGCTCGAAATATGACTTTCCGCAGGCAGGTGTGATAGTTTTCCAGCAATGAAACGGCGTTCCCGTAAAAAAAGAAAATCCATTATCCGGCGCTGGTTGTTTGGTGCGGTGAACAACTGGCTGGTGCGCAGAACCGCAATTGTGCTGGTTTGTCTTGTTCTGCTGGTGAACGGTATTGTGACCCTCATGGGGGGAAGTGGCGTTTTTCTGCTATCGCCGTTTCATTTGTGGAACAAAATTCGTGCTATCGGTCTTTACACGGTGCATGTCGCTGACCAGGTGGGCGAACCGCCGTTGCCTTCGGCGAAGGCGGCGCTTGAAATGGCAGTGCGTCGGCATCGGGTCCCGCCTCGCTTAATATTTGCAGTGGCGAAAGTGGAATCGGGATTTGTTCCCCACCGTGTCAGTCATACCGGCGCGATGGGACTGATGCAATTGATGCCGGATACAGCGCGCCTGCTTGGGGTTCGAGACCCGTTTCATCCGGTGGACAACGCCGTTGGCGGCGCAAAATACCTGTCGCAACTTTTAAAACGGTATCGGGGAGATTTACGACGGGTAGTTGCTGCATACAACTGGGGCCCCGGTCGTGTGCCCCGCACAGGCGCTTATATTGTGCCGGCAGAAACGCGCAGCTATGTTCAGCGGGTGCTGAGATATGCTTATCGTGGCACGACTCATGAGTGAATGAGCTGATAGCGGACCGTTTTGGGGGACGTTCAGTGCCCTGGGGCATGTGTGGATGATATGAATATTTATTGCCCACTCGCTTTTAGCCGCCTGTTCGGGAAGAAACAGATGTGCCTGCGTTCTGTTTGCGAAGTATATGCATCAATATATTTTTTGTTTTATGTGCCGAAGGAAACAGCTTTCCAGCATGAAAACGCAATTGATTGCGGGAAATTGTTTCGCGATCGGCAAGTTCGGCAATATTCATTAGGGGTGAGGTTGTATTTTTACAATGTGTACTTAATAAGTGGGATGCATGACAGTGGCATTCAACAATCAAAATTACAGAACAACTCAATCTATCGTTGGCAGCGTATTTCACTTCGGGACACGGACAGGAAGCGACAATTATGAACACCGGTATTTACTCAGCAACTGAAATCCAGAAACAGTTCTGGCTGATGCAACAACTGAATCCAGCGGATCCGACATACAATATTTTTGTGGGGTTCACATTTAATGGCGATTTTGATTCCCTTCGATTTGAAAAATCGGTCCGTCATGTTCTCGGGCAGCATGACCTTTTCAGAACGGTGTACACCGATGACAACGGCCAGGTGACAGCCCGTCTCGTCCCCATACCGGATACGGTGTTCCAACGGGCCAGGACAGATGCAACGGGAAAAATCGATGGTATCGATGTGGACGCGTTTATTCGTCGGGAGCTGAGAAAGCCATTTCAGCTTGAAACAGGTCCTGTTGTCCGGTTCTGGCTCATTGAAGAACCCGACCTCCGGTACGATTTCGCAATGATTTTTCATCATGTGGTCATTGATCTGTATTCAGCAAACGCTGTTATGGGCGAGATCGCCGCAGTGTACAATTCTCTGAAAAACAGCGACAGTATTCCGAGTCTCCCGCTGCGCCCCCATTTTTCCGATTACGTTGAGTGGCAGCGGGAATGGATGAGTTCAGAAACCGCCGCGCAGATGCAGGAAGACTGGAAAGCGCATCTTGCATCTCAATCCGGGACGCTCAATCTGCCGTTGAATGCCTCCCGCTCCGACCATGAAGCAGGCAGGGGAGACTGGCTCCGGTTTGACCTGCCCACCGAGGTGGTTCGTGCCGTGACCGAATATTCAAAGAAAGTTGGCGTGTATCCCTATCAGATACTGCTGGCGGCATATCTGGTCACGCTTCAGAAACACACGAAACAATTTGATATTACCGTGGGGGTGCCGCTTTCCAATCGAAGAAACGCGGTGCAGAAGGACGTGCTGGGATGCACGATGAATATTCTGCCCATCGGATTTGAGTTGGCAGAAACGGATACGTTCAGCGACATCATCAAAAAAGTCCGGGCTGGTATGCTGTTTGCGCATCGAAACCAGGAAGCCCCGCTCAATCGTATCCTGAAAGCGGTGAAGCCCGCACCTGTTCCGGGGATGAATCCCATATATCAGGTGGGATATACGCTCATTGATATTCAAGTGCCTGTTCTGGACGGCGTGGCGGTTTCTCATCGACGGGTACACAACGGTGGCTCCCAGCTGGATTTGTTTCTGACGTTCTGGGAGATGTCGGAGCGAATGAACGGTTATATTGAATATGACGCCTCCCTCTTCGATGCAGTGACCATTGAAAAATTTTATCGTCGATACGAACATGCGGTGAAAGTGCTAAGCGAAACGCCGGAACTGTCCCTGCGTGAAATGGATATTCTGCCACGGGCCGAGCGGGAATATCTGGTAAAAGAGCTGAACCGGACGGCTGCGGCGTTGCCGGGAGTGTGTGTGCATCATCTCATTGAAGCGCAGGTCCTTAAAACGCCGGAAGCGATTGCCATCGAATGCCGGGATTATCTGATGACATACAGTGAACTCAACGAGCGCGCCAACCGACTGGCGCATTATCTGATTTCGTTGGGAGTGAAAAGTCAGTCTCTTGTGGGTATCCACATGAATCGCACGGAAAATATGCTGATTGCTGTATTGGCGGTCATGAAGGCGGGGGGCGTTTATGTGCCGATGGATCCGATGTTTCCGGTGATGCGCCTGCAGCATATTGTCGAAGAAACCGCGTTGCCGATGATGCTCACCGAATCTTCGCTGAAGACGCCGCCGACGTTGGATGGTCTCAAAAGGATTAACGTGGATGAACTGGCCGATACCCTTTCCGGACAATCAACGGCCAACTGCGATGTCCCGGTGGAACCGTCGATGAATGCATATGTATTATTTACATCCGGGTCCACTGGAAAGCCCAAAGGAATCACCATTCACAATGAAGCGGTGGTGAATTTTCTCTTAAGTATGAAGAAGAAGCCGGGAATGAGTGCATGCGATGTTCTGCTGGCAGTCACGACGCTCTCGTTTGACATCTCTGTTCTCGAACTGTTTCTGCCATTGATTTCAGGAGCCAAAATTGTGCTTGCGGAACGCCATCAGACCATGGACGGGGAACAGCTATTGCAGTTGTTGAGAGACAAATGGATATCGGTGATGCAGGCCACACCGTCCACATGGCAGATGCTGCTGGCGTCCGGACTCGATAATACGCGACCGTTGAAAATATTGTGCGGCGGAGAGGCAATGGCGCCAACCCTGGCGCAACAACTCTGCGAAATCAGCGATGATGTGTGGAATATGTTCGGGCCCACAGAAACAACGGTGTGGTCCACCTATGCAAAAGTGACACCGGGAGCACCAATATCTATTGGCACCCCCATTGACAATACGCAGATATATATTGCCGACTCTGATTTGCAGCTGACTCCAGCCGGTGTCGCCGGTGAGTTGCTCATTGGCGGTCTGGGGGTGGGGCGGGGATATTTGAACCGTCCTGAGTTGACCGCTGAAAAGTTTATCCGGGATCCGTATTCCGATATTCCCGGCAATATGGTGTACCGCACCGGAGACCTTGCCCGGTATCGTCATGACGGCACGCTGGAGTTTCTGGGACGTACTGATTTTCAGGTGAAAATACGGGGCTATCGGATCGAGTTGAGCGAAATTGAAAATGTGCTCGCCCGTTATCCGGGTATCGATCAGTGCGCTGTAACGGTGTTTGAGCGAAATGAAAATGACAAACGCCTGGTGGCATGGATCACAACACCGTCAGACAAACTGGACATGGCGGATGTACGCTTATGGGTGCAAAAGGAGTTGCCGGCGTACATGGTACCCACCCTCATTCAGACCATTGGGCAGATGCCGCTGACAAGCAATGGCAAAGTGGACCGGAAGAAGTTGCCCGTTCCCAATCTGGATGTTGCATCGGACAACAGAAACATTGTCGCGCCGGAGGGGGAGACGGAAGCGGCCATTCTCGGGATATGGCAGACAGTATTGGGCGAATCCAATTTTGGTTGTACCGATCGTTTTTTTGATGTCGGGGGGAATTCTCTTCTCGCCATCGAAGCGGCATCAAAAATATCGAAAGCGGTATCCAAACCGCTGTCGGTTGCCGAATTCTTTGAATACGCCACTATTAAATCTCTCGCGGATTATCTGGACCACAACAATGACGCCCCGTCGTCGGCACAGATGGACAGACGTGCCCGAAGCCGGCAGGCGGCTTTCGAAAACCGACGAAGCAGATCCACCCCCAGACGGGCACCCCGTTGACAGACAGAATCTATGTTCAGTTGATGGAGCGGCGAGTCTGCTGCGACCCCCTGATTCGGTAGAACGATACGTTCTGCCTTGAGCAACTCAGCATTTCCTGGGGCAAGGGGGCGGTCGTCTTCTGCATGGAGATTATTTTTCAAAAGGGGTGTGCGCCAGCGTATCGTCATCAAACTCCGCAATTTTGGCGGGCAGATGCTTGCCTTCCCACAGGAAACAATCGCCTTTGAAATGAATGGAAGAACATTGGGGGGTGGTTTTCGTGGCGCCGATGCCATAGAAGTCGACGCGCCGGAATCCCTTTTTGTAGAACATGGGAATCGAATCGTGTTTATAGTAGTCTTCTTCGGAATTATCAAACAGGATGGCGCCGTTTTCCGCCACCAGATCAACCGACCATTCGTTGCACACATCGCGTTCGAGGACACCGCCATTGCAGTCGACAATAATCAGATCGAATTTGCGCCCTTTCACCGCCTCAAGGGCCACATTGGGGTCGTCGGTCACCCGCACCAGTTCCACATTTTCCGGCACGATGGGGGCTAGGTAGTCGTACCACTCTTCGCCGTCTTCGATGGCGGTGACTGATTTTGCATGTCTGGCCCACCAGAGAGTGGAATGACCCGCTCCGAATTCAAGGATGGTTTTGTCCCTGAAGTCGATGGTTTTGAAAAAATACCCCATTGATGTGCTGTACCAGAGAAAGGGGCGCCCTTTGTGATCGTAGGGCTTTTCCCGGAATGCGGTTTGAATCTGTCCCGACAGACTGGCGGTAGTCGCGGCGGCCTGTACCATTTTTTTAACCAGGCCGCTTCGGTGCAGTACCGATACGCCAGCCTGATATACCGGCGTGGGCAGATTTCCTTTGATAAGGGTTTTGGCCTGTTTTCTGATTACTTCTTTAAAACCACTTGTCATACGTAATCCCTCATTGGTCACGGTGCGCTGCGTGAGCTTCCAACGCGACACCTGCGTAATAATTTGAAATAAAGTGTCCATGGTTTATACGGTGACACAGATGAAAAGACAACTGGAAAGAGGTGTAATTGAGCGGCAGAATTTCAGTATGCTGAAACATGTATCAGATTGAAAACAGAGATCACAATGCTTCTGGCGGTATTGCGAAAATCGGAATCGAATTCAGAATTTCACGATAATGCTACCCGCAGTGAGACCGCCGCCGAGTGCCGTGAACAGAACGGTCGTTCCTGGCTTGATTTTGCCTTCCTCCCACACTTCATTCAGCGCCAGCGGAATTGTGGCGGATGACGTATTTCCGTAGCGCTCCAGGTTCATGACGACCTTTTCCCTTGCCATCGACAACTGGTTGGCGACAGAAAAGAGAATTCGGCTGTTTGCCTGGTGAGGAATGAGCCAGTCAATATCATCTCCAGTCATGTTCGACTGCTTCAATACGGCCAGCGAGGCTTCCGTCATCATATTCACCGCATATTTGAAAACTTCGCCCCCTTTCATATGCAGATACCGGTCGTCGCCGTACACCTTCTGATACAGAATGTCCCCCTGAGTCCCATCACTTCTCAGATATGTTTCTCCGATGCCAACATTCGGATCATCTGACTCTTCCAACAATACTGCCCCTGCACCGTCGCCAAACAGAATGCACGTGCCTCGGTCTGTCCAATCAAGGGCTTTCGAAATCACTTCCGCACCCACAACGAGTACTTTCTGACATTGTCCTGTGGCCACCAGACTGTTGGCCACATTCAGTGCATATACGAATCCGGCACAGGCAGCACCGACATCAAACGCGAAGGCTTTTTTACATCCCAGCAGATTCTGAATCGCGCACGACGTGGAAGGCATGAACGCATCCGGTGTAAAAGTGGCGCAAACGATAGCGTCGACGTCGTCGGGATTGCAATCCGCGCGCTCAAGTGCCATTTTTGCTGCGCGGAAGCCAAGTTCCGCGGTCGTTGAGGGACCGTCGCCGGAAACAATGCGTCGCTGTTTTATTCCGGTCCGGGTGGTGATCCATTCGTCAGTTGTGTCCAGCGTTTTTTCAAATTCAGCGTTCGTCATGATTTTCTCGGGAACATACATGCCAACTGAGCTGATTTTAGCTTTCTTTAACATCGTCACGTTTCTTAATACCTTTCTGCTGTTTCAATGAACTGACGCATATCCGTCGTCCGCTGCGAATACTGCATACCGTGTGGACAAACCGATACAGAGAATCGCTTCGCTCCTGAATCAGTTCTGGCGTCCAGTGGTTCGTGTTAATTTCACGGACTGCAGTGTAACATCGATTTATATAAACGTGGTTGAAGTTTTGTGCAACACTGTGAATGCCTCCTGCATGCGTCCTGGCTCAGTAGAATGTTGTAACGGTAATTGTAACAATTTTATCATGTGGGTTTTCTGACGTTCCTGGGAGTCCTGCTGCACAATTCTGTTGTCCGTTGAATTGCATGGAAGTTATGCGCCTGTCAGCATTCTTGAGTATTTGCCGAATATTTTTTTCGCCACATAGGCGATGCCGATAGTCAGCAGGAGGTTGAAGATAGTGTATGCGATACAGACAATCCAATATGGAACATACCCATCGACCATGCGGATGGCGAAATCCCGAATGGCTTCCTTGTAAAAAAGCCAGTGCATGAAATAGAGAGCAAAACTCAGTGTTGCCACATTATCCAGAAATGCGGATTTCCGTTTCATTTTAGAAAAGAGCAATATGACCAGGAATGTGGACGAAATTCTGGCCACGTATGTCAATGACCATAGCATATCCATGGGGCCCCAACTGACCTTTAAATCGGTTGACACGACGTATACGATTCCGGCCGTTGACGCCACTGCCACCGCCAGAAGGATTCCCCAATACTGCACGATTTTCTCCATCATGAACTCAAAATGCAATGAGCAAAGCATCCCCAGCATGTACACGGGCAGGAAATACATGTATTGGAAAAAAGTCAGTTCTGTTCCGGTCCGCGTGCCCAGAATCGGCAAAAATGCGATGGGGATACAGATCTGGGTAAATCGCTTCGGGGAGAGCATCAGCAGAAATGGGCTGATCAGAAATACCAGAGTGATAAACGGTATATACCAGTACTGAACCTGTGCTTTACCGAGAAATATGATGGACGGAAGGTTGCTTACAGAAAAAGGCACACCGGACACAAAAGTGTTGCTCACTGTCGCCAGCCCTGTCCAGATAAGGTACGGAATAATGACATTTGTAAATTTAGTCCTGAAATATCTTTTTACCTCAAATTTATATGACAGATAATGGAACAGAAATCCGGAAATAAACACGAAGTAAACAGTGGCATTCAAAAAAAACGCCTGCCGAACGATGTCCATGATTTTTCCGGCGCCTTGAGGATTTTCCAGCTGACCAGGGGTTAAAAAGGTGTGGGTCAGAACAACGGTGATGATTGCAAAAGCACGGAAGTAGTGCATTTCAATTGAGAATTTTTTTTTCTGTCCGGTCATATTCAGTAGCAGATATTCATGTTGGATTTTACTTCAGCAGCGGTTATTGGTTGCCACGTTCAATTTGTTTAAGCACTCAATATCTCCAGTTAATTGCAATTCTGCAAGTTATATCAAAAAAAAATACAAATGCTTTGTTTTTGAAGAAGGCGTCCTCTCCTGAGCAGGAAGGGGCCATAGAAAAGCAGGGGAGAAAATATCTGTTGGCGACAAAAAAATTCCAATCGGGGAAGTTGAATTCAACGCATAATTCGGCTATTCAATATAACAAATTGTTCATTTCAAACAATCACTACGGAAATCGGCCAATAAGCGTACATGTTGTGGCGTTCTATCCGGTCGTTTCGGTTTGGCAGATGTTGCCGATTGGCAGTATCACCCGGATGGGTGGAACTGATCATATCGGCTGAAGGAGATGTAAAAATGGCTTCATCACTCGGTGAGCAGGTATTGGATTATATCAGTACGCAGTACAAAGTCAGTAAAGACAAAATTGATGTCTCGAAATCCCTGGTAGATCAGGGCGTGATCGATTCGCTCAGTTTTGTTGAAATTGCGTTGTTTCTGGAGAAAACCTGTTCTGTGAAAATTGGCACTGAATTGATCCAGCCGGAAAATTTTGATTCTATTAATCGTATTGTTGAGTTTGTCGAGTCTCTGCCCAAGGCTGGCTGAATTGCCTGGCGGGTGGTCTATTGTGGACGCGGTTGATTTCCGGGTCAGGTACGGAACAACGTTATCCCGAATGGCTCCCTTGATGTGAAATGGATGAATCGACCCGATGCAGATTTTCCGAGAGATAGCGAATCTCTTTGCAATTCCGGGTTCCAGGTGTGAATAGTTAACCCGGACGGTGAAAAGCCAATGATAAAAAAAAGAACCTCCCCTAAAAAAATGGTCGTTATCGGCAGTTTTGTCGCATTTGTGTTCGTGGCGGCGGCGCTCTTTTTTTATGCCCGAGGGGGATTCGGTTCCGATATCACCATAGAGAAAAGCAACATGATACTCGCTAAAAGGATGAAGTCCGGGGAAGTAACCTCCACGGATGGACAGAAGTCGATGAAATACAGATTGTTCGTGCCGGACAATCTGGAAGACAAAAAGTATCCGCTCGTGGTCTGGCTCCATGGCGCCGGAGGAAGAGGCAGTGACAACCTGTCGCATCTGGATGATGGTGTCGGGGCGTTTATGTCCTATGAGGTCCAGCGGCATCAACCGTCATTTGTGTTGGCGCCCCAGTGTCCCGACTCGCGGCAATGGGTTGATATGGCAGATTCCGGACCGCCGTATGTGAATTACGAACTGGATTCCGTCCCGGAGAGCGTCTGGTTCAAATTATTGTTTCAGGTGATGAGAGAACTCGAAGAGAAATATCCCATCGACACGAAGCGACGCTACGTTTCCGGTTTTTCGATGGGGGCTGCGGGTGTGTGGGATATTATTACACGGCATCCCGATTTTTTTGCCGCCGCCATGCCGGTGACCGGCAAAGGAGACCCGTCAAAAGCCGATCGGCTTGTGTCGATTCCCATCTGGGCCTTCCATGGAAAGTTTGATCCCATCGCGCCCGTCGAAAACACCAGATCCCTTGTTCGTGCCATTGAAAAGGCTGGCGGCAAGAAGGTGAAGGCGACAGAGCTTTGGCGCAAACATTACATACTTCAACACGTCTTTAAGGATTTTGAACCATTTCGCTGGTTATTTCAGCAGAGACAAAGGGGCAGTCATTAATGAGATATTTAGCATCAGATCAACAACGACAGTATTGGTTGCAGGAACAGCTCGTACCGGGCAACTCCGCCTATAACATTGTGTCTGTTTGCGAAATTGAGGAATCGCTGAACCCCTCGGCGCTGAAACAGGCCATGGACGCCGTGTTCAGCAGTCATCCCATTTTTCGAACCGTATATGAGTTCGGAGAGGAAGGCGTTTACGCCAACGATGATGCTTGCCCCCCTCCGACTCTGGAAGTGATTGACGAAGGCAATGTCAGTCGGGACCAGTTGCTTAAGGACATGCAGACATTTGTTGCCCAGTCGTTTTCCCTGGCAGAGGGACCATTGCTGCGGGCTCGACTCAGCAAAACACTGGAAGGTCAGTGGCTGCTGGGTTTTTCGGTTCATCACAGTATTATCGATATGCAGACGCGGGATATGTTGGGGAAAGCCATTTCCGATGCGTATAATTCCGTGGTTGAAAGCGGAACGCCAAAGTTTTCTTTGAATGATGTATCGTACTCCGCATATGCTTCCTGGTATCGGGAGTGGCTCAGCAGTGCGGATGCAGAGCAGGAAAGGCAGTTCTGGCGAGAAGAATATACCAGAATGGGCAGTGGTGACGATTTTCCCTTCGATTATGGTCGACCGGCGATAGCCAGCCTTCAGGGGACGCATTTTCCGGTGACTTTTTCTTCGGAGATGTCCGAGCAACTGGTTGAATTTTCGAGAACCCACGTTACCAGACCGTATCTGACGTTGCTCACCTGTTATGTTGCGCTGTTAAAAAGATATACCGGTGCAGATATGATAACCGTTGGCGTTCCGCTGACCAATCGAACCCGACCTGAACACAAGGATGCTTTGGGTTGCTTCATGAACATTGTACCGGTTTCGGTGGATGTGTCATCTTCTGACGCGTCTTTCGAAGCATTGCATCAATCGGTTCGTGCCGGGATGCTGTCTGCCCATCGACATCAGATTTTGCCCTTTGTTCAGCTCGTGGATGCCGTGAATCCGAAGCGCGATCAGAGCCGCAGCCCCATTTTTCAGACACTTTTTACATTCCAACATCCCATGCCGCTTTCTCTGAACGGCGCACGGGCAACGGATATGGCAGTACACCCGGGTGGTTCCCAACTGGATTTCTCCATGTCGCTGTGGGAGTCGTCCGAAGGGGTGAAGGGCTTCTTTGAGTACAGCACCGATTTGATTGGCGAAGAAACCGCCAGGCGTTTTGTGGGTCACTTCTATCGGATGGTCACCGAGGTCATGGCACACCCTGATGTGCCACTTTCGTCACTGGAACTGCTGTCTGCCCCGGAACGGTCGCAAATCCTTGAAGAATGGAATCATACCGACTGTGAATATCCCCCTGTTGACGGGTTGCATCAGATGTTCGAGCGTCAGGTGGAGAAAACGCCGGATGCGGTGGCACTGGAAATGCCGGATTCAGAACGTCTGACATATCGGCAGTTCAATGAGAGATGCAATCAGCTGGCGCATTATCTGATTCAAAATGGTGTTGGCCGAGGCTCACGGGTGGGTGTCTTTTTCAAGCGCTCGATAGAAATGGTTGTCAGTCTTCATGCGATTGAAAAAGCAGGCGGCGTATATGTCCCTCTGGAACCCGATTTCCCGGGCGAACGCATCATCCAGATGATTGACGATGCCGAAATTAAACTGGTGCTTCAGCTCTCATCCGTGCCACTCAGAGGGGTGGACGCCGTTACCACTGTGTCTCTCGATATCATTGCCGATGAGCTTTCCGGCCTTCCGAAGAACAATCCGGATGTGGGTGTCACCGACAGCGATGATGCATACATCATTTTCACCTCCGGTTCTACCGGGCGCCCCAAGGGTGTACTGAACGGGCACCGTGGTATCTGCAATCGCATTTACTGGACGCAGCAAACATTTCAGCTCACATCAGAGGATGTGATTCTTCAGAAAACGCCATTCACATTCGATGTATCCGTCTGGGAGTTCTTCTGGCCATTCATGTGTGGTGCGAAACTGGTGGTTTCTCCGCCAGATGCGCACAAGGATCCCAATGTGCTGTGTCGGCTCATTCGGGATTACGGGGTGACGACCATTCACTTTGTTCCCTCCATGCTCGAAGTCTTTCTCGGCAGTCCGGAAGTGGAAATGGCCAACGACTCTCTGAAGCGAATTATCTGCAGTGGAGAGGCACTGAGCCGGCCATTGCAGGATCGCTGTCTCACCCGCATGTCCGCTGGTCTGTATAATCTGTATGGCCCCACGGAAGCTGCGGTGGATGTGACATACTGGGAATGTAAAAAAGAAGATTCAAAAGCGTCCGTTCCGATCGGAAAACCCGTTACCAACACGCAGATTTATATCCTTGATGAGCATTTGAACCCTGTGCCCATTGGGGTGGCCGGTGAGCTTCATATTGGCGGTGTCCAGGTTGCCAAAGGGTATGTGAATCGTCCAGATTTGACTGAGGAGCGGTTTATTCCGGATCCATTCTGCAAGGATGGCACCGGGCGTCTGTATAAAACCGGAGATTGGTCCCGGTTCAGACCGGATGGCAACATTGAGTACATCGGCCGGATGGATGGTCAGGTGAAAATTCACGGACTTCGTATTGAACTCGATGAGATCACCGTTGCTCTTATTGAGGAAGTTGATTTCATACAGCAGGCCGTTACCATTATCAGTCACGAAGGGGCGGATGCGAGACTGGTGGCATACGTGGTACTTGAAAAATCAGCGGCGCTGGATGAATCGGCCATTCGGGAAGGGCTGTTGCAGCGGTTGCCGGCGTATATGATTCCCGAGGTATACATTCCCCTGGAGGAAATCCCGCTATCACCAAACGGAAAGGTGGATCGCAAGCGCCTGCCAGCGGTTCAGGCGATGTTGCAGAAAACTGCGAGTGGACAGAAACCTTCCACGGAAACCGAACGGGATGTTCTGCAAATCTGGCAGGATGTTCTTCAGTTGGCGGATGTCGGTGTGGAACGGAATTTCTTTGATGTGGGCGGCACTTCGATTCTGGCCGTTCGTCTCACAAACAAGCTGAGTGCTGAGTATTGTCAGACATTGTCTCCGATGTTTGTATTCTCGTATCCGAACATTAAAGATCAGGCTCGGTATCTCGATTCCCAGCAGCGTGAATCTTCGGCGGATCTGGTTGCGATGCAGGACCGTGTTGAAAAGGCCCGTCGGGCTGCGCGGACTGCCGGTCGCCGGCGGCGTTGAGGCCGGCAGCTCACTTGAACCTTCATGATGGATTATGATGGATATTGTTGAGGTACTCTCAGAAGTGCGCTGGCGCCCGGAAATCAGTGATCCCTACACGCTGGCATGGGCAACGGTAGTTGCATATCTGGTTGCTGCCTGGGGATGCGGTCTCTGTGCATTTCGAGCGAAGCAGATTTTTGGAAATCGGGATGTGAATCTTCATCGGGCCATCTGGTGGTTCATGTGCGCCGTGCTGTTGTTTCTGGGAATTAATAAGCAACTTGATTTTCAGATGTTGTTCACGCAGGTCATTAAAATTCTTGCACATCGCTGGGATATTTACGAGCTCGGAAAGCGATCTCAGAAATATTTCGTATTGGCATTGGCAGTCGTCAGTATTGGTGGATTGACGTGGATAGCGTGGCGCATCCGGCACGCATGGCGTCAGTATATTGTGTTGATTGCCGGTGCTTTGTTCATCATCAGATTTGTAATTGTCAGAGTGGGGACGTTCTATGGCGTGAGTTTGCCGCAGTTGTCCAGCCTGACCGGCGGCTTCAAACTCAATTGGTTGGCTGAAATATCGGGCGCGCTGCTCATCGCGGCGGGTGCTTTTTTGAATGTGAAATTGTTCGCGCATCGGCGCGACCAGCAAAATCGCGGCAAGGCAAAGCAGGGGTACTGACCATGTTTGAGATGTGGTTTGCTGCCGAAACAGATGTTCCAGCTGGGGGGCTGGCGCTTGCAGCTGCGATTTTATTCACCGGCAGGGATAGTGTCGGATTGCAATAAACTGATTTCTTCGGTTGAAAACCTCGGTGGACTAATTGTTTCCGGGTGAAATCCGACTTGAATATGTTTCTCATACTGACTATTTTGTAGATGTTTGTGTGGCATTCTTCCTGGTTTCGCTGTAATCATACATTATTACAAAAACAGGGGGTTATGGCGTGTGAATACACTCGGTTATTGAAGAACTGAACAACAGCCTGAATTGAGTGAACGATGTTGAACACAGTCAAGAAATATTTAGCTGCGAACCTTCTGGCCCATGAGTCTGCCAGTGATTCTTCAAAATTTGCGGTGCTGGAAAAGGCAAAGGGGGCAATCGGAAGTGTGGGAACCCTGCTTACTCAATCCGCATCAAAGCTTTCGGCCGCTGCCCGGTCTGATGAGCGAGCTGAGCACCAACCCGCTGCGCAGATTTCGGATTTTCTGATTAACCGATTCGAAAAATTGTCCAACCCGAATCGCAAGTTGATGGCCGAGTTCAGTTTGCATTTGCGACGGTCCATGTGGTGGATTGCCAGCGATGGAACGCTCAAACTCAAGCGGGGGCTGGATATTGCCGGTGCGTCCACTGGGATTCTTGCGCTGTCGCCGGTGTTTGCCATTGTGATTACCGCCATCAAACTTGAAGACGGTGGGGGGATTATCTATACATCGAAGCGGGTGGGGCGACATGGCAAGGAATTCGATTTTTATAAATTCAGATCGATGGTGGAGAATGCTGAAAAAATCAAGGATGAACTTCTGGAGCAGAATGAACATACCGAGGGCGTCACATTCAAGATGAAAGATGATCCCCGGATAACCAGAGTCGGTAAGTTCATTCGCCGAACTTCGATTGATGAATTGCCTCAGCTGATTAATGTTCTCAGAGGCGATATGTCTCTGGTGGGACCGCGACCACCACTGCCAAGAGAGGTTGCCCATTATAAGGTTGGCGATCGGTACCGACTTGAGGTGATACCGGGATTGACCTGCTTATGGCAGGTCAGCGGACGAGCCAATCTGGATTTTCCTCAGCAGGTTGCACTGGACCGTGAGTATATCCATGGTCAGACGCTTTTGAACGATTTGTTGCTGATATTGCGAACGGTTCCGGCCGTACTGGGAGGTCAGGGGGCGTGTTAGCAGTTGAATTCGTGAGGAATCGATTTTTGTTTCAGGCGTGTCGAACAGCCTGGGGGGTGGAACGTGGCCCCCTGGACATTTCAGCTGAAGACTTTTCTATTTATATGATGAATTGATGATCGGGAGCGGTTAATGGAACTGGTACTCATTTACTCTGATACAAAATCTTTCGAACCGTTGCAGTCGATACTACCGGTTTCTCTGATTTCCATCATGGGAAAACCGCTAATCCAGCATCAGCTGGAAGTTGCCTATGGCCAGGGCATTCGGCGCTGCACTATTATTGCATCTGACAATCTCTGGAAGATAAGAAATTTTTGCGACGATGGCAGCCGCTTCGGGGTTCAGCTGAAGCTGGTTACCGCAGTGCCCTCCGGGGATGAAGTGCAGAGCTTGCTCCGTCACCGGAATTTGCTGAGTGATTATTGTCTGATTCTGGCTGGCCGAACCCTTGCCAATTTGCCATTGGATAAATTACGTCAGGTGCACGACGAGAGCAAAAAGAGGATTTCTGTGATTCGTTACGGGGCGACCCGTGAAATTATCGGGATGCTGACTTCCTCACCTTCCCCGGGAGATTTATTCGCTGGTTGCGAGGGGACCCTTCGTGATGTGGCAGCGGAGCTGGTGCTTAGTAAGCCAGACCAGATAAATGTGATCGACGCGGATTTTCCGCATTTTGTCTGCCGATCACTTTCTGAAGTGCTTCGCCTCACCTCGACAGTGCTGGATAGTCCCACGGATTATATCCACAATACGCATTTTGCCCAGCAGGACAGAGGTATTTATCTGGGACATCATACAATGATACATGCCTCCGCCAAACTGTATCCACCTGTGGCGATTGGCGATTTCTGCCAGATCATGGAAGGGGCGGAAATTGGTCCTCATACCACTATTTCCTCTGGTTCAATTGTCGCAAAAGAGGCCAGGGTCAGCAATGCGATTGTATCTCCCGGAACGTATATCGGTGAGATGATGGAGGTCAGAGATGCCATTGTGGTGGGCGGTGCTCTGGTGCAGGCACTGACTGGCACCAAGGTACTGGTGAGTGATCCCCTGTTGCTTGACAACATCGGCGAGCGTTCTGCGGTGAATATTGCCAATTCACTTATTCATCGAACGGCCGCCCTGGGGCTGTTGGCCACATTGTTTCCTGTGGGCGCATCGGTGGCAGCGCTTTCAAAATTACGAACCAACCGTGCTGTTTCGAAGACGCCAACCATCGGCTACGGGGAGATAGAGGACCCGGCCGATATCGGATGGCTGCCCCGATTCAATCGGTTTGAAATTGCAGATTCCACTTTACCGTTTTCATGGTATCCTACGTTATACAACATATTCCGGGGGCAAATGCGATTCACCGGGCCTGGCCCAATGAATGCTTCTGGCGGAGCGGACAACACGTCGTCCATTTCTAATACCGAACGATTTAAAGTACCACCGGGGTTGTTTCCCGTTGAAAAGCTATTTGATTCTGATTCCGCAGAAGCCGCATTTGCAGAGGTGATTTATACGCGAAAAAAAGGCATCATACAGGACTTACGTTGTGTTACCGCAAATTTAACCAAACGAATTATTGGAAAGCGAAATGCGAGATGGTTGGCAGGACTATAGATATCAATCCATTTCAGAAATAGATAGGGGAGTTCATAAATGATTTTTAAACAGGAAGAACATGCCGGGTACACGATTATAAGGTTTGAGGAACAACGGTTGGATGTGTTGATTGCCCAGGAAATGAAAGCGGATCTCCTCAAGTTGCTGGAGAAAGGACCGCAGCGTTTGGGTCTCGATTTAAGCCGAGTCACTTTTGTCGACTCAAGCGGTCTGGGTGCATTGGTGGCGGTGCTCAAAAAAGTGGGAGTGGATGCGAGCAGCAGCCTGCGTCTGTGGGGGTTGACGCGGGAAGTGAAGTCGGTTTTTGAATTGACCCAGTTGTACAAAGTGTTCGATATTTATGAGCTTGAGCAGGATGCACTGACTCTTCGATGAACGGTTCGGGTTTGCTGAACGTTGGAAAGTTATAATTGACTCTTTTAAAATGATCGTCCGGATGCCGACAATCGGAGCCTTGGATGGGGTATCGCACAATGAGCCACTATTCAGACCGGGCGATAAGTGAGATTGGTAGAATGTCTTTTAATTTAGAATACCGCGTGGCTGCAACAGCATTGAGTATCCGGGCAATCTCCATGAGCCTTCGTGCATTTTTAGAAAATGTTGAAACGATTTCTAATTTTGCTTCGATGATTGAACTGGCGATTGCGGAAGCGATGAACAATGTACTGGAGCACGCCTACGCTGGCAGGAACCGTGGCGAAATACGAATTGAGGTTCAGTGGGATGAGATGTTACTGACCGTGTGTATTTATGACCAGGGGGAGGAACCCAATCGAAGCAGGGTCAGTACTCTTTTGCCCCCGCCGGAGGTCGGCGAAGATTTGCCTCTGACTTCCGATCTGGAGTGCGAAGGAAGAGGGCTGTACATTATGGAGTCATTGATGGACACTCTGGATTATTCCCGGGTGGGAGACGAAAATTGTCTGAAAATGACCAAAAATCTGCAGGGGAATGGTTGATTCCCAAAAAAAGTGAAAAGAATACAATGAATGTCGGCAGCGCATTTGGAAAATTCCTACGAAGTATCAGAGCTGATTTTGAAGCTACTGAAAGTCAGCGGGCGAAGTACAAAAAAGATCATGTCAGAAAGAGATTGGCGGTGTTGCTGGTAACAGACATTGGCATTCAATCCATGGCAGCCATTCGCCTGATGCAACTGGCCAGAGATTTGAAGATTCCATTTGGCAGTGAGGTGCTATCCCGTCTGATTCGATATTTGTATAATATGGAAATTCATCCAGGGGCTTCAATCGATCCGGGGGTAACGCTGATTCATGGTGTGGGGTTGACGGTGGACGAGAGTGCCCATGTGAGTTCTGATTGTATCGTTGCACACAATGTCACATTGGGGGCTGTGGTCGATCCTGAAACCGGTGAAACGAGAGCTCCCGTGCTGAAAAAAAATGTTCACGTGGGGCCCGGGGTTCAAATTCTGGGGGCAATTACAATTGGCGAGAATTCGAAGATTATGGCAGGGGCTTCAGTAACGGAATCCGTTCCACCATATACACTGATTAAGCCGCCCGCTCCCATATGCCAAAATCGAGCACCCGGGAATCCTTGATATATGCCGAGAGGATGTCTGTTTCATGGATGGGTAACCCACGCTGTGGGTAAATATGATGATCGAGGTTCTAATCCACTGGAAATATGACCCATTTTAGAATAGTCTACCGACGAATTGTCCAGGTTGAATCAAGCGTCTGTTGAGCGTGCATCGCCTCAGCAGTCTCTGGTTGGTTCATCCGAAGAGAAATTCAAACAGGAATTACTGAGAATCGTATGCGCGCAATCGCAGGGCACATGTTTGCCAGAATCTGTTGCGTACGAGACAGTGGGAGTAAGCAGCGTGAGAATCTTATATTTGTTGTCCGAGTTTGTACTGCCTACCCGGAGCGGCTTGCGTGTCCGCGAAATGTCCCAGTTGCGGCTGTTGGCGTCGATTGACGAGGTGGAATCCATCACGGTACTGACCATTTCCGGAGAACCGGTACCGGAGGAACAGTTGAATGCGTTGTCGTCAATGTTTCCCCGGGTTCAGATTGAAACGCCGGTAGTCCAGCCGAGAAAAATCAGACATAGCTGCGATGCACTTCAGAATTTTGTGCGTCGCAGAGTATTTCACAGCGAGCCATATCTTATCGCCATTTATAATTCAAAAGAGATGCATCGCGTGGTTTCACGGCAACTGCGCAACAATCGCTTCGATGTGGTGTATATCAGTTATCTGGGGGTTTCGGCGTATCTGGACACCATCCGGAAATGGGCGCCCGGCGCGTTGGTGGTGTTGGAACAGCACAATATCGAATGGCGAATTTTTGATCGTTTGGCTGATTCGCTGAAACCTCCCATGCGACAGTTGGTTCGGTATGAAGCCCACGCCTTGAGAAACTATGAACAACAGGTCATGAAACACGTGGATTCGGTGATTGCCATTTCGGGCATTGATGCCAGGGAGCTGGATGAACTTTCGGGAATTACTTCTGTCGTTATCCCTCCATATTTTGAATTGCAGGCGCAACGGGAAACCGTGCAGGCGAAGCCGGTGCTGGGATATATTGGCCATCTGGGCTGGCAGCCCAATGTGATTGGTCTCGATTGGTTCTGTGGTGATGTCTGGCCGCTGGTTCGCCGTCAACTGCCCGACGCGCGATTAACCGTCGCGGGACCTGGCCTGGTCAAAGATGAAAAAAGTGGTCGGGTGATTGCCCCCGGGGCATGGCAGCGGGAAGGCATTGAGGTAGTGGGGTTCGTGGATGATTTGAATGACTTGTACAATCAAACCGCCGCAATGATAGCGCCGGTGGTTGGCGGCTCCGGTGTTCGCATGAAGCTGCTTGAAACGTTGAGTGCTGGAATGCCAACGGTGACAACGCCTGACGGCGCATTGGGGCTGGATGTGGAAGATGGTCGGGAACTGCTGATTGCAGGAGATGCCGCCGGATTTGCTGAACGAGTGGTACGCGTTCTGTCCGATACACAACTTCAGAAGTCACTGCGCGCCAGTGGATATGAATTTCTTGAAAAATATCACTCCAAACCCGTTGCCATAAACTGTTTTAAAAACGCATTGCGGATGAGTAGTGACAATTGACTAAGGTCCGGTATCACCGGAACGGAGGAGAATTACGGATGACACAGGTGAATAAAAAGGTATGTATCCTGGCAGGCGGTGGGTTGTCTGTGCCACATGATTATGACGAGATGGTTTCTTCGGATGCCGCGCCCCGCACGGACTACATTGAGCTTGCCAGAAAGCTGGATGCGGAATTGCCGCCCCATCCCCTTGCGAATTTCCGATATTCGCCGAAGATCAGACAGCTTGAGCAGAAAGCAAGTCTCGATGTATCGATGGCTGGGTGGTTTGCATTCAACGCCCAGAAATATGATGTCATCCTTTCGTTGGCCGAAACGGTTGGCATTCCGTTGGCCGGTGCATTGAAACTGTTGCGAAGCGCCATTCCCCATGTGCTTATCGGGCACAAACTGTCCTGGCGTGTCCAGCGATATACATGGCGGTTTACGAATTTGCAGTATTCATTTTCTGAAATTGCCTGTGTCAGTAAGGCGCAGGCCGATTATGCCCGCAGTGCATCCGGAATGAACAATCCGGCCAGTCATTTTATTTACGACAAAGTGGATGAAAAATTTTTTGCGCCTCAGAATGGGGATGATGAAGGATATATTCTTTCCGTGGGGCAAGAACAGAGAGACTATGCCACGCTTGTGCAAGCTCTGGCAGGAACGGGCAAGAAGCTGGTCATTGTGGCATCCAGTCCCTGGGCGACCAAAAAATTGAATTTACCCGAGACGGACAGCAAAGTAACGATATTGAGCAGAATTCCATTTGTAAAGCTTCGGGATTTGTACGCAAAAGCCAAAATGGTTGCTGTGTCCGTGAATGATGTGGATTTTGCCGCTGGCGTGAATGGGCTGCTTGAAGGCATGTCCATGGCGAAGCCGGTGGTCTGTTGTCACACGAGTGGTCTCTCCGGATATATCGAAGATGGTGTGACCGGACGACTTGTTCCCCCCGCCAGTCCCGAGATTTTGCGAGAGCGCATTCTGGAGTTATGGGATGACCCGGCAATGTGCGCTCGATTGGGGAGTGCCGGACGCGATGCCGTGGTTAAGGAAATGACACTGGATCATTACGTGGATAGATTGGCAAATCTTGCGGTGAATGCCGCGTAGGCTTACCTGCATTATTTTATTGGTTGAAATTGCGACGGGAAAAGGAGGGATATGAGAACCATCCGAACGTCGATTCGGTCTATTCGAGTGCGCTTTCAGTGCTGCCCCATGGTTTGTGGAGGCGGTTATAAATGAGTTCTCCCCATCCTGAAGTCGGGGTCAGCGTCACGTTTTCCTCACAGTTGTTATTGCTGGTGACAAGTGGGTTCCCACAGGCCGCATGAAATGTCCAGGCAAGCCACGGTATATCGAGATCTTCCGCTTCCATGGTCAGTTTGTCACAATCCTCCAGTGAGAGCGTATCCCAGGATTCATCCACCTCTGCAAATTCACCGATAATGACCGGCAGTGTCTGGGCCGGAGTCTTCCACCGATACTCCCATTTATCACCGTCGTTCCCATAGTACACATGCACCTCATATACGATGTTTTCACCTCCACCGGCGGTAATCGGGTGGTTCGGGTAGTACTGCAGGAATTTCCCGTACGCACGAGTCCCCTGAACCGCAATGATGTGCTCCGGGCTGCCAACGCGAGACTCAACGGCTCGAATCGCCTCTACAGTGTTATTCATGGCCTCCCACACCTCAACGTCATCATCATCTACCTCCACAGTATCGCTGGAGTGCGTGCCTCGCGGCTCGTTTACGAGGCCAAACATGACATGCGGATACGCTGCCAGTTTTTCCGCGAGTTGCTCCCAGATGGGGACGACGTCTGCATGTGGGATGCAGAGCGGGTCTGAATCAACCGTAGCGTCCCACCACAGGGACACCAGCACATACACACCGGTTTTTTCCCCGATGTGCTCTACGATTTCGATGATATCCTGCATGTACTCCGCATCGTTTACCGGATCATCAGCGGCCACGTGGCTTTCCAGACAGAGTCTCAGGAAGTTTGCCCCCCAGACGTCAACCAGTTCGTCTACACGACGGTTTACGCCGGCAACATTGGGTGACGAGCATGCGCCACAATTTCTGGTATCGTGGATGTTGGCTCCTCGCCCGCGAAATACGGTGCCGTCTTCATACACAATCCTGTTACCTTCCGTTGTCAGCCACCCCTCGCCGGGAGGTACAACAATCGAGACTGTGTCCGAATCCGTGTCCGAATCGGTATCCGTGTCGGTGTCGGTGTCGGTGTCGGTGTCGGTGTCGGTGTCGGTGTCAGTGTCCGAATCCGAATCCGAATCTGAATCGGTATCGGTATCGGTATCGCTTACAGAACCGGTATCCCGGTGGCCATGGGTGGCTGTTTCGGTGTCCGCGGTGTCGTGTGGTTTGCTCCAGGTCTCAGAGTCCTCTGGTGGGTCGGTCGAATTTTCATCGCCTGATGCGGAATCTTTATTGTCCTCGATAGTGGCGCTGTCATCATTTGTGCCTGTACAGGACGGGCTGTTTAAGCAGCCGCCATCCTCGCAATCAAATTTTCCGTTCCGATCATTGTCTGCGCCATCGGAGCACTCTCCAGCATCGTCACCTTCGTATACAGTGCTGTCGTCGTTACCATTGCTGCTGTCTGTTCCGCACGCGACTACCAGGAATGCCCCGGTGATGCATAGAATTCTGATGAGTTTTCTTTTCATTGTGTATCCTGCTATTTCATGGGAGTAAAACCAGCATTCGCTACCTTTACCAGTTGAGTTAAAATTGTTGGACCCATGGCTGAGCCAGCCGAACCCTGAACCCCTGTACCCAATCAGTGGGCACAAGGTCCATGTGCATCGTAGCCGTTGCCGCTGCTATTATCAACAGGCCGGTTGCGATTGCATCATATGTGAAAGATCCATGTTTGCCATGGCATATCGCGTTTTCTCCGCCTCGTCCACTATCTCGATAGTGTTACCAATTGTGTTGGCTTCCCCGCCGCCAAGGTCCGCGCAGCCAAACTCACCGAGTATAACGGGCAGAGTGTCCGATGGATTAATCCATATTTTCTCAAAATTTTATTTTTGGAGAAAAAAAAGATTCACAACCAATGGTTTCGCCGCTTTCAACGGAAATAGAATTGGATGCGTAATATTAGAATCCCTTCAGGCTGCGTTCAATTTGTTCGCCATGTTGGCGACCATGGCCAGCGAGGAGCCCAGAATAACATTGGTGACTGTTCCGGAACACCCCATATCGGCAAATGTCTGCATCATGTATGCAATGACAATACAGACGGTCGACAGAGCGGTAATCCGCTGTGTGGGACTGGTGGCGTACTTATGGCAACGAAACGCGTAAAAGCACCCGAGTGAGAGGGGGAGCCAGAGCAGAAAAAATCCAACAGCTCCGGTGAGGTAGGCGACCCAGAGTATCTGATTGTGCGCGAGATATTTGTAAAAATCGTAGGGTAGCGGGACCGCCGGTGTGATTTCACTGTATGGAAAGCCGAATCCCGTGCCTATCGCCGGGGTCAGGCTGACCGAGTAAAGCAAATTCAGGTTTTCAATATCCCGACTCTGATTGGAGGCATCCTTGGTATCCGCCACGGAAGTGAATGCATGAACCGGAGCGAAAATCTTAGATTCAGATTTCATGCCAATACCGACGTACAGAACCAGGACAGGTGCTGAAATCAGCATCAGTCGATTGATTTTTTTACGCAGGGCGGGCGCGATGAAAAAATACATGAAAAAGATGCATGCCGCGACGGAGACAAAAGCGGCACGCCGATCATTGATAATGATTCCCCACATGATAATGCCGCCATAGATGAGCAGGTTTCTCAGCGACTTCCTGTCTCTGTATTCCAGATAATTCAGCATCAGGATTGATATGGTCACCGTAAACAGCACAGTGTCATTGTGTGTCATGACGTACTCAACAAACATCCCCTGACGGGCTGCAATGGCGTAATAGAAAAAAGTCCCCTCCATTACCCGGATAACGGCAATGGCAACGAGCAGCTTCCCGGCAAGACGAAAGATTTTTTCGGATTTGAATGCGCGCATGAACAGAATGGTGAACAGTGGCGTGAAAATGAACGCCTTCGCCTGAAGGGGAATAAGTTGTTTGTTGCCGCCACGTAGAATACCCCATGCGATAAAGAATATGGCAGCGGTCAGTGAAACGATTGACGCTATCTGCTGCACACGTACGGCGCGAACGGTCAGCTGTTGATCGATATTGCTGCGCAGCAGCGTGCGTACGGTTGCGATAAACAGGAACAGCAGAGTAACGAGTTGAATCAGATTGAACTTCAGGGCGCCAACACCGGTTATGGAGTTGAGGTTGTCGTAAAGGATGGGGCCGAGTGTGTACAACGGTCCTTTCCATTTTCCGGCCATGGGCAGCGCTGCGGGATTGTGAAACAAAAGCGCCACCGCGAAAAATGCGAGCACAGAAATACGCAGTGGCAGCGAAAAAAGCAGCACGCCGGCAGCCAGGGCAATGGTGGGGACAAACGCCGCAATGATATTGCCCCCGGATAAAATCAGAAAAGCGAGACTGACAAATGATACGACGACGAAAATGAGTATCGTGGATCCCCCCAGCGGTATTCGAGGCGCGGAATTCTTCATGTTCAAAATCTACTCTATTTCACTCTGGACTCATACCGTTTTAAAAAAATGGCGCCTGAGCCGGTTCTGGGAGTCAACATCTGGACTCGGTTATCCCAAATGGCAGATGGCAAGCCACAATTAATTGCTGCTCCAGGGCGTTGATAATTTTTTTTGAATCTTCTTTCCCCATTCCGTGGGGACCAACTTCATGTTTTTGCCACAGCTGCCACCACTGTTGTCCTCGATCAGATTGGGATTGCATCGCATGTGAAAAGTCCAGGCGAGCCATGGAATATCCATCTTTTCCGCCAAATCGATCAGATCCATGGTGTCTTTAATGGTCATCCTGAACCCGGCTCCAAGATCCGCTGGGCCAAATTCGCCAATAATCACCGGGATTTTTTCTGCAGGGCCAGCCCAGTTTTCCGTGAATTCCTGAGGCCGCAGGTAGGAGTGCGACTCATAAACAATATTCTCACCGTTTCCGGCCTGAATGGGATGGTCCACGTAATACCCGAGGTGTCTGGCGAATCTGCGGGTTCCCTGCACCGCAACAATGTGTCTGGGACTCCTGTGTTCCTTTTCGACTGCCCTGATTTCCCGAACCACGTCATTCATCCGCTTCCATATTTTCTGGTCGTTTTCACCGTTCCAGTTTCCATGGGGTTCATTGATGACGCCAAACATTACGTGGGGAAATTGAATGAGGGCTTTGGCAAGGGTGCGCCATACCGGAATGGTCTTTTCTGTTGGCCAGCCATTCTTGTCCGCGGTGGGTTCCGTCCATAAAGAGACCAGAACGTATGTGTTTTTTTTGGTTCCGATATATCTGACAATTTCAATAAGGTCCTGCAGATATCCGGGATCCTTGAGGACACCGGCATAGTTCACACGCCCCTGTGCTTCGGCATAACTCTCAACCAGCAGTCGCAGAAAATTGGCCCCCCAGTCGTCCACGAGGGTATCGATTCTGCGTTTCACCTCGACGACATCCGGCGGTGTCCAGGTACACGCATTGCAACTTCGGGTATCGTGAATGTTGGCGCCGCGCCCCCGGAAGATGTCGCCGGTTTCGGTGTAGATTTTGTTCCCTCTCGTATTGAGCCACGGGGAAGGGGACAAATCCGGCACAGCGTTCTGCGACGTTGTGTCACTGCCAGCTTCCGGTGCGGGGGTCGGGGTGACGCCTGTTGCTTCCGGGGACTGATTTTTTTTATCCACGGCAGTTCCGTTTCCCGGAGCTCTGGTTACACCTGGTCTGGCATAAGGCCTCCCTTTGCACGTATATGGATTTCCTCCGCATGCAATAAAAAGCGTCATCAGTCCCGTGTAAACGGCAACGGTTCTCCAGTTTTTCATTTCGGCCTCCTGAAAAGCGTCGCTGCGCTAATTGATTTCACATTGAAGTCAATAAAATGCCCGCCTGAATCATTCGTATGAAGCGTTGACGATGGGCTCCCCGTAGCTTCACAGAAAGAGAGTCAAAAACATTCCATACAGGTTCAATTCAGTTTCAGCGAACTGTGTATCATCGAACGCTTTTTTTGAATAGATCGAAACACGGTTAAGTTGAGTGTCCGAGCGAGATTCAGGATTTCCGGATACTGCAAAATGACGCGATCGGACAATGGTAGCCGTGGGTGTTGAGGGGACACTTGAGACAACGAATTTCTTTAGGGATTTAAGCATCCGCCGATGGCTTGCGGGCTTCGAAGTATCGTTTCATCGCAAGGAATTTCTTTTCGAATACCTCATAACTTACCCATGCGATACCCAGCGAGATTGTAGATCCGATGAGCGCTTTGATAAAGAGCGCAAGCGTGGGGTGCCCAACAATTCCGGCAATCGCCGCTGTCATTTCCTGGTGGAAATACATGGCGAGAATACCGTGATATACGTACAGACCATAACTGTATTTGCCGAGAAACCGCAGGAACCGGTTTTCCAGAAAGTTTCCCACCAGCTTCGGGCGCCATGGTTGTTTCAGGCTCATTACGGTAAAGGCGGCGAACAGCAATGCCACGAAGGAACCTCTGACCTGCAGCAAGTACCTGGCCGCATCCGGAAAAAGTTTGCCGGCAACTGTGAGTGTGATGATAATGCCAGTCAACACCATCATACCGGCAGCGGCGCGTCTGAAAATGGTTTCGGTGTGAACCGATCGCCTGATGATGCTGGCCATCAGACCTCCCGCGCACATGGCGTCGATTCGGCATGGCGTCAGAACACCAATGGAAATTTCAGATTCGCCCAATGCACTGAGTACCAGCCGGAGGACGAGCGCCACAATGATGACGCCGACACAGATACGTTCCATCAGCCTGGGTTTGGCCAGATATACAACCAGCGGCCAGAAGATATAAAAATGTTCTTCAATGGCGAGGGTCCAGAAATGGCTGACCGGGCCGAGGGACCATGTACCGGTTTGACTGATAAGAAAATTTGCAGTGTACGTCCATAGCCAGACCTGCTTTTCTCTGGCGACTTCGAGGCGCGGATCCAGCTGGATAATGAGAGGAAGAATCTGGAAGAGCAGCAGAAGCACACCAAAGTACAGGGGAAAGATGCGGAGTGTTCGCCGGGCGTAGAAGTTGCGGAAATAATTTGGCGTTCCTTTGCAATCAATGAGAATGCCGGTGATCAGAAACCCGGACAGGACGAAGAACAGATCCACACCAAGTACACCGTATGAGGCGACAGTGGTGACCACTTTTTCCAGCAGATTGTGGGTGGAGGTTACATGCAGAAAATGCACTGCCATCACACCGATAATCGCAAGTCCTCGGACGCCATCCAGGCCCGGCTGGTGGCCTGCAATTCTGAAAGCCTTTTTTTCTTCTTGCATCGCCCTCAAAATAGACGATGTCCCGTGCTTGTCAACAAAGATTATTGCGCGCCTATCGGGAACAAAGCCAACGAGCCATCAGCGCACCTGTTCCGGAGAGCGTCATTGAGCAGTATCCGAGAGGCGAATCGGAAGAATCAGTTTGATTCGATGGGGATCATCTGTCCGTGGTGGAGTCGTCCATTTGTCCCAGCAGCGGCACATCAAGTACCTTTTCGACTTGCCATATCTCCAGAATCAGACCGGAGCGGATGTCCGCGAACACTGCGAGGAAGACACCAAGAAACAGACTTAACGGAATCGCACCAAGCATAATTTTCATCCCCTGTGGTTTGATGGGCTTTTTGGGCAACAGGGGAGGTTGCGTCAGTCTGTAGCGATAGTTGAATGCGGCTTCGGTGGCTTCCAGTTCCATCCTGGCGTTGGACAGTGTCTGGCCGATGGCGCGCAGGCTCATTTCGACCTGACGATATTCGTCGGACGCAAGCCGGGACTGGATGAGCAACTCTGCTTTGTCCTTGTCGTCCTCGGCAGCCGCTATCTGCTCCGGCTGCGGCTGAACGGTCAATCGTCGGCGCGAAATTGGCCTGGCAGAAGCCTCCTCCTTTTTCTGTTTCAGCTTCTCTTCAAGGGTTGCCAGTTTGCGTTCTTTATGTACAAGTTCCACGGGTACGGGGTTCTGTGCACTGAGCAACTCGATATACTTTTTGCTTTTAATGATATCGGGGTGCAGTGGACCATATGCGGTTTCATATTGCGCCAGCTTCTGCCGTTCTGAATCCAGTTGTCGCTTGTGGGTGGCTTTCAGCTGAGCCATTTCATCGCGGACAGACTGAAGTTCTTCTGTCACCTGCGTCAGTTCCTCGTCATTGGAGTCGGTACCTGCAGTTGATCGGGCAGATCTGGTGTAGGACCGGGAGGAGACGGTTGAACCACGACTGGTTTCTTCCTCTTCCTCCATCATTTCTGTGGCCTTCATGGTTAATTTTTCGTTTTTTGTTGCGATGTCTTCCAGCTCGCTGCGCGCGTTTTCATACTTCTTTTCAAGAAGTCGAACTGTTTCTCTGATCTCCGCCAGCTCCTGAGAACGACGCTCCTCGAAAAATCGATCAATGACAACCTGTTGAATTTCAAACGCGGTTTTCGGATCGTGCCATTCAACCTGGATAATCACGACGTCATTCTCAACCCATACTGCCAATCGATTGGAGAGAATACTGACGAGTGCTTCTTTCACATCCTCTTCGGTTGGTGGTCCGAACAGAGACGACATGATGCCATCCATCCAGGCATTGAAGGGAGGACGTGTTTTCGACCAGATTTTGCTCAGGTTCAGCTCCTCTATGATACCAACCAGATTCTTTCTCGATTTCATGATTTCGGTGACGCCATTGGTCGTGGATTGCGACCCGTACCGTCCGGTTTTGGCCAGCTGTGAAATCGTGGTGGAGGACACTGTCATAATCCGGGAGGAAGTCTGATACGTGCGTGGAATGATTTTAATGAGAAAATATGTGGCAACCGTAATGGTAATCAGACATACGATGACAATTATTTTGTGGCGGAACATGGCGTTGATTACAAAGCGCACAAGTGTGAACACGTCCTTTATGCTGAACGAAGATTCTGTCTCTGCCATATTTTCAGGATAATTGGGATTCATACTTATATTCCTTACAAAATCTAAATTTAATTTTTAAATTTATTTAACGTAAATTCAATGCCACTCTTTTGGGTTTATCACCAGAGTTTATTACACGATTGATTGTTTCATTATTACGACAACAATAAAAATCTGACAAATAAGTGTTGAAGACCTCCGGATATCGTTTTGCAATATGCCATGATGATATATTTATCACCTCGCATCGGGCCGGCACCGAAAAAAGAGAGTTACTCGTTGATTGCTGAATGATTTGGATCCAGTATCATTGTAATGGACACCAGGCCCATCAGCTCCTGGCGCCCGAATGACAGATCGGATTCAAACAGCGCGGTTGCGCCGGTGTTGGCCAGAATGCCTGCGCTCAATGAGATGTTTTCTTTCAGTTCAAAAACCATTGCCGACCTTGCGGAGAGTGTCGTGGGATAGGTGACTGCGGCACCGATGTCCTCCCCCAGCATTGCGTAGAGGGGTGCCGTCGCCAGAAGCGCAGCTTCGAATCCCATGCGTTCATTTATCTGAGTGGTTGCGGTGACGCTCACTCCCATCCGAGGCACCAGGGCGCCGACAAACTGATCCACGAACGTGTCGAGACTGCCCTGAACCGTGAAGGTCCATGGTGTCATTGTATTCAGGACCGGTTGAGTGCTGAAATTCACCCGAACAGCGGGAAGCACCGCGGTTTTCCATTCGTCGTCGGGATTGTTGGCCGGCTCGCGAAACGTGAACAGCAGCAACGCACCGCCGTCCAGAGAAAAATTGGACGCGGCCCCCAACTGGCGACTCCATCCGAGGGTGTATGTCACCGGGATATCCTTACGTCCCGTGGAGAATGTCGCATAGGCGGCACTGACGTTGTTGCTGATTCTATCTCTTCCCGAAATCGCGGTATCCACTCGGGTGGACGCGATTGTGTTGTCAGACGTGGGACGGCGATCAATGGGTACTGCCCCGGCGGCAGTGGTCGCTGTTGCTGTATTTTCGGTGAGTTGTCGGGTGCCATTGTATGTGGCACTTAAACCGAGTTGATTTTTTCTGGAGAGTCTGTGGTTCAGCCCGATGGCGCCACCAAACGACATATACCGCAGCACTGACGCATTGGGGCGAGTGCCGGGGAGCGTGTTGGCATTCGCGTTGGCGTTGGCGTTGGTGTTGGCGTTGGCGTTGTTTCCGTTATTGAAAATAAACAGGGAACGACTGTAATCAACTTCGCCGTACCCGAAATTTCCACTGGTGGAAAGGGCAGTGCGTCGGGTGAGGGTGAATCCGTGCTGGGTGGATACCTGATGATAGAGCAACAGGGACTCCCGTACATCCGTAGTCCAGGTACTGAAAATTCGTAGCCGGTAGTCGAGCGAGCCATTGTATCCCGGCGCGGTTAAAACCAGTTGCAGCGATGGTACGAACTCCAGGTCCACGCCGTATATCGTGTCGTTCGTGTTTCCAGTGGCGATTCGACCTGCGCGCAGCTGGGAAAAAAGCTGTGCGTATACATCGAAGTCGTGGGCTCCCAGGACGTTCGAGGAGACCAGATACATGGTCAGCAGACAGGATATGAATGTAAAATGTCGCAATGTATACCGTTAATCAACAATAACAATGTCGCCATCGCGCAGCTTGAACTGAATGCCGGCATCCGGGCAGGACGTCACCCTGTCAAAATCAAACCGGATAAGTTGCATCTGTTTATCCATGCGAAGGACATAAATCTGATCGGTCTGGGCGAATTCGGTGAACCCCCCACTTTTGGCGATGACGTCAACGAGATTATCATCGGGCGCCAGCTCAATTTTAGACTGGGTGGCGACTTCACCGATAACAGTAATAAAACTGGGAGTTGTGGTGACAACACCAATGTCAACCCGCACATTCTGAACGATGTCCCCTTCCAGTTTTCCGGTGATCAATTTCGCCGCTTCTGCGGTCGTGAGTCCGGCGACATGGATATCTCCAATAAGGACGATTGATATGTTGCCATCTTTGCGGACCCGCTGCGTGCCGGTAATCTGGTCCTGTCCCCATACGGAAATCATGAGTTCATCGCCGGGGGAGATTCGGTATCCGTCCTCAGCGTTTGAATCATCCGGAAGTTCTTCAACCCAGACAAACGGTCGCTGCGCAGCACATCCGCCTGTCAGCAGTAACAGTGCAACAACGGATGCAAAAGATTTTAATGGAAGCGTTACATTGATCATCAAAATTAAATCTCCTAAAAATTTTCGTTTGTTCTCAGGGCCGCTTTTTTAGTTGCAGAAGTCAACGGAAAATCCTGTGATTCCTTTTCCATCAAATTAAAAAACGCGTTGCCTTTGAGTACAAAAAAAAATATGGATTGGCAATTGCGAAATTCTATAAAAGAATGCAATGAAATAATCTCGACCCGTATGAAATAACTTCGCTGTGGGGAATAACAGCAATGGATGAACCAGGGGGTGCCCGTTGAAAAAGATTCGATTCGGTACAATTCACGCCGACTACGTAACCATGAGCGAGAGCCTCGATATAATAGAGAACCTTGCAAAGTCGGGAAACAGTGGATTTGTTGTGACGCCCAATATTGATCATGTGGTATTGGCCCAGAAGGATTTCAATCTGCGGGTGGCATATGCCGATGCGTCTCTGTCCCTGGTGGATGGAATGCCGCTGAAATGGATGAGCAGTATTGTGGGCGAACCCCTGCCAGAAAAAATATCTGGTTCGGATTTAATCCGTCCCCTGATGCGCCGCGCCGGTGAAACCGGATTACGTGTCTATTTTCTGGGTGCTGCGCCCGGTGTGGCCCGGAAGGCGGGCGATATTCTGGAATCGGAGATTCCGGGGCTGAACATTGTGGGGGTGGACTCTCCGCCATTGGGGTTTGATAGAGATCCGGAGCTGGAGCAGGCAACGATGGATAAGATGCTGGCCGCGAAACCGAATCTGGTGTGTATGGCGCTTGGGTGCCCCAAGCAGGAACTGTTGATGCACAGATGGTATCTGAGGGAAGTGCCTGCGGTTTTGCTGGGTATCGGTGCAAGTCTGGATTTTATTGCCGGCAATGTGAAACGGTGTCCTCCGATGGTGTCGGAGCTGGGATTTGAGTGGGCCTACCGAATCACCCAGGATCCGAAACGGCTTCTGCATCGGTATCTGGTTCGTGATTCCGCAGCGCTGCCCATTTTCCTGAAGATGTTGAAAACATCAAAAAAAGAATTGATATTCGAAGGCTGAGAATGTCGTGATGGCGCGATTCCCCATACGAAAGGATCCCTTGTGGCAACACTCATAATGCTGTCCATCGTGCTGGCCATGGTGGTGATACCAGCGTTCTGTGCCCTCCGATTTACCGCCAAATCCGGCGTCAGACTGATGATAGCCTGCATGGCCATTGCGATTGTCGTTTACTTCGCGCTACTGATATATGTAGCGCCCAATTTTATTTTTTAGGTGCATCCTGTCGGTGTGTTCAATCTGCGAAGTGCGGGATTCGCGTTGCAGAACAAGTGAGTTCATTTTTTTAAATTCTGCTGGAAAATTCATGAATCAGTGGTTATCGCCTGTGTATTCGCATTGACGAAGGGACCATGTTGACATAGTGTTCATGCGTCAGCGAAATTGAGGTATCACGTACGGTTTCCACGTTGGAATCCGGATGCATTCTCAGGGGAGGATACGATTCGTCAGTTTCAATATAATATAACGATAATCATAGATGACATGATGATTTGCCCGGGGTTGTGAAGAAAAGATGAATGAAGCATTAAAGGGATACGCAGAGCGCGGTGTTGCGATAATCGGAATGGGCGTCCGGGTTCCGGGCGCGGCAAATGTGGATCAGTACTGGTCGAATCTGGTGAATCGGGTTGATTCAATCACCACCATGTCAAAAGACGAGCTTGACCCGACTATTCCGGATGAATTGGGGAACAGGAGCAATTACATTCCGTGCCGGGGAATCCTTGAAGATGTTGATAAGTTTGACAATGCTTTTTTTGGGCTGACCCCGCTGGAAGCAATGGTGATGGATCCCCAGCATCGCATTTTTTTACAGCTGGTCTGGTCTGCACTGGAGGATGCCGGTGTTGTCCCCGATACGTTTGATGGGCTAATCGGTGTGTATGGCGGTTCGTCTCCGAATACTTATTTCGCCCATCATGTGTCTCCACGCAAGGATGTCATGCGCCGGATCGGTGACTACGCCGCCAATATTCTGAGTGACAAGGATTTTCTGGCAACCCGGACGTCATATGCGCTCGACTTGAAAGGACCCAGTATTGCGATCAATACGGCTTGCTCCACAGCGTTGGTTGCCGTATCCGAGGCATTTCAGCATCTGATGACCTTCCAGTGCGATGTGGCCGTCGCGGGTGGTGTCAGTGTATTTTTTCCCCAGAGAGCGGGATACCTGTGGCAGGAAGGGTCCAACTTTTCCAGACAGGGGCGATGCCGGCCATTCGACGAAAATTCGGATGGCATGCTGGTTGGGGGCGGCGGCGGTGTGGTTGTCCTGAAACGTCTGGAAGAAGCGATTGAGGACAAAGATCGAATTTATGCGGTTATTCGCGGTGCGGCGCTCAACAATGACGGCGCGCAGAAAATTGGGTTTTCAGCGCCATCCATTCGCGGGCAGCGCGACGTGATTTCTTTTGCGCAGGCCGAGGCTGAAGTTGAACCGGAGACCATCGGGTATATCGAAACCCACGGAACGGCAACCCGGATTGGTGATCAGATTGAGGTGGAAGCGCTCAAACAGGTCTTTCGAAAGTGTCCCGAACATTCCATTGTGCTGGGGGCCGTGAAGAGCAATATCGGGCATCTTGATGCCGGCGCAGGAGCCGCCGGATTAATTAAAGCAGCATTGGCACTCAAACATAAACAGATACCTCCTACAGTTCATTTTCAGAAATTCAACCCGGAATTAAGTATGGAAAATTCACCTTTTAAAATTAACACGGATGTTATTGATTTTGCTCATGGAGATACACCCCGTCGTGCAGGCGTTACCGGCCTGGGCCTGGGGGGGACAAATGCCCATGTGATTCTGGAGGAAGCCCCTCCTGTTGAAGCCAGGAAAAAGGTCGTGAGACATTCACGGCTTCTTTCGCTCTCCGCCAAAAATATGTCCGCACTGGCCGGGGCACACCACAATCTTGCCGATTTCATTGACAGAAATCCCGATGTGAACCTGGATGACGTGGCATATACACTTGCGAAAGGGCGGGCAGAATTTGCAGAGAAGAACGTGATTCTGAGTACAGACGCCGGAACCACGGTTCGACGATTGAAGGATGCGGCAAAATCCCTTGAAAAAGCAAAGAATAATCGCGCCCAGCTTCGGAAAACGGTGTTTGTTTTTCCCGGCCAGGGGGTGCAGTACGCCGGGATGGGGGCAACGCTGTACGAGGAGGAGCCTGTTTTTAAAGAAACAGTGGACTACTGTGCGCAATACCTGACACCGGTGATTGGCTTCGATATTCGGGAGGTATTGTTCTGTAAAGGAGAGGGAGAGGAAGAGGCCAACGAAACGCTGCGTCAGACGGCCAACACACAACCGGCCATCTTTGTTATCGAGTACGCCATGGCGAAACTCTGGCAGCAATACGGGGTGCAACCGGATGCCATGATTGGTCACAGCATCGGGCAATATGCGGCGGCGTGTCTCAGTGGGGTGTTCAGCCTGGATGATTGCCTGAAGCTGGTAGCCGCCAGAGGCCGGGTGATTCAGGCAATGGAACCGGGAATCATGCTTTCCGTACCAATGTCTGCTGATAAGCTGGAAAAGAAATTGGCAGGAAGAGTGTCGATTGCCTCGGTAAACGCGCCGGAGCTATGTGTGGCTTCCGGACCGGCACTGGCCATTGATGCACTGCAGCGTGAACTGCAGGACGAGGGGGTTTCCTGCAGGGTGTTGCGCACCTCTCACGCGTTTCATTCCGATATGATGACCGACGCGACAGCCGAGTTTGAGCAGATTGCCAGAGATGTTCCCATGAATGCGCCGGCAATTCCCTTTGTGTGTACGGCCACAGGTACCTGGATTACGGACGAACAGGCGAAAAGTGCCAAACACTGGGCGGAACAGATTCGTGGCGCGGTGCTGTTTTCGCCGGGCGTTCAGACGTTGCTTTCGGACGAACATCGGATTTTCGTGGAATTGGGGCCTCGCAACACGATGTCCACGCTGATTAGGAGACATTTGCCAGATCGCGAAACCCACGCGGTGGTTTCATCGATGAACCTGCCGGAGCACAACGAGAGCGATGTTTTTGGCGAAGCGCTGGGACAGGTGCGACGTTTTGGTGGCACCGTGGATATTCTCTCTCAGATCGATGAAGAGAGCGGCGAAATTATTTCACTGCCCACGTACGCCTTCGATACCAAATCTCATTGGGTCGCGGCGGTACGCAGCAGTTATCAGGGGGGAGAAAGCGAAGCCGCTGCGACGAGGGCGTCGATGGACAGCGATGATTCGCAGGAAGAGGAGTCTGCCGCATCCGGTGATACCAGCTTCACGCCAGTACAGCGGTTCCTCGTTCGTCTATGGGAAGATTTGCTCGGTGCATCTGATGTACAGCTGGATGATGATTTTTTTGATTTGGGTGGACATTCCCTTGTCGGCGTTCAACTGCTCGATAAAATTCGTGACAGATACGAAGTTGATTTGCTCCTTTCGGACTTCCTGCGCGGCTCCACACTCAAGCAAATGGCAGATGAAATTGAATCCCGGCTCAAGGATAAGGGAGATGAAGGCGACGGTATCCCCGCACCAACGCGCGATTGGACACCGTTGGTCGCATTGAATCCCAGGGGAAGTCATGCGCCCATTTACTGCGTTGCCGGTGTGGGTGGTCACGTGATGGAGTTGAAGCAACTTGCCAATGAATTTGATGACATCCCGTTTTATGGACTGGAGACACGAGGCGTTGTGGAAGGGCATAATCCCCACGAAACCATTGAAGCGCTGGCAACCGAGCACATTGAAGCGATTCGGGTCATTCAACCGGAGGGTCCCTATTATCTCTGTGGCTACTCCATCGGTGGTATCGTGGCGTTTGAAATGGCGAAACAGCTGAAGGCCCAGAATGAGGAAATTGCATGGCTTGGGTTGATTGATACCGGAAGCCCCATATTGCCCAGAAGAAGCAGGTTGGATTTCAGGAGGGTTCAGCTGAAGCGGTTTCTCAAGGATCCGACAGGATATGTGCAGCAGGCGATAGCCCGTCGTCAGCGCGAACTTACCAGAAAACCCGGTGCGCGCTATGCGCATGTGTATCTGACAATGTGCGAGGCCCGGGACAGATATACATCCAGGTCGTACAAAGGCGATGCGGTGTTGTTCAGAACCAGAAAGAGCGAGTACATTGACGACTTCACCTGGGCAATTGATGATTATAATGGCTGGAGACCGCTAATCGCCGGTCGTCTGGATGTCATTCCCGTACTGGGGCGCCACCTGACGGTGGTGCAGGAACCGCAGAACGCAAAGTTTCTTGCAAAGCGAATGCAGGAAAGCATTCTGGGGAAAACTGCCATCTGAATGAACTGGTGAAATAAACAGACGGATGTATAAACGTTGCCCATGGAATCGGATCAGGTACACCTTTTCTCTGATGCAGTTTCGATAGGGACAAATGTGGGTGTGATGACGTCCGGAAACAATTTACGAATTTGCCTGGTGAGAGCAGAACGCTCTGCGAGGAAAAAGAAATCATGAATACATCATTCACAACTCCCTCTGACCTGAAAAAATATGAATTTGGGCTTGCGCTGCGCAACGGGCTCAAGTTGATCCTGTCGCTGGTGATTACCCTCGGTATTGCATTTGCCGTTCGATTCTGGATGCCGGGATTCCTTGGCCCCAAGTCGTTCGGTGTGCTGCATTTTGCCGAGGGTTTCGCAGTGATGTTTTTCATTTTTGCCACCCTTGGCGCAGATTCATACATCCGCAAAGAGGTGGCGGTCCGCCCCGAGCACGCGTCCGAGTTCTTTGGCTTTTTAATGATTCTGCAGACGATCATCACCGTACTGCTCGTGGGCATGATGACACTGATCCTCTTCATGATGGGCAAAGATGCAGATGTCTATATTCTGGTATACCTGTTTGCTGTCGGGCAGTACTTTTTTGTGACCAACAATAAGTTGGGGGCTATGCTGCAAGCGCAGGGAAGTGTCAACGAACTTGCGGTTTACAGTACGATTTCCAAAGTGGTGTGGGGACTTGGCATCTTCTTCGGGCTGATTCTGTGGAAAAGACTGGAAATTGTCGCCATTGTGTTCCTGGTGAGCGAAGCGATGAAATTGCCAGTGCTGCTGCGTGCCTGTAACAGGCATCTTGGATTGGCGCTTCGGCTGGACTATCAGGCAGGCAAGGCGATGCTTGTCGCCAGTTTTCCTTTCTTTCTGAATACGCTTTCTCATACGGTTGCCAGCAAAATCGATGTGTTGATGCTATCCGGAATGACGGTGGACCAGGAAGTCGGTTGGTACGGCGCCGCAGCCAATGCCAATTATATGGTGTTGCTGGTGATGCCGGTGGTCGCAGCGGTGGTGACGCCCATGAGTGCGAGAATCGCTGCGCACGGCGAGCATGAATTGAATCATACCATGCGCAAAATGCTCAGACTGACGCTCATCATGACGGTGCCACTGGCACTGCTGGTGGCGTTGAATTCCCGGGATTTGATATTGCTGCTTTTCTCCACGGAATATCTGCCGTCCGTCAATACCCTTGTTGTGTTGGCCTCAATGGTTCCACTGGTGTTTGTCAGTACCATTATGGCGATTCAATTGATTCAGTTGAATAAAATAT
Source organism: Polyangia bacterium (assembly GCA_050287845.1). Taxonomy (GTDB): domain Bacteria; phylum Myxococcota_A; class Polyangia; order JAAYKL01; family JAAYKL01; genus JAFGXQ01. The sequence continues at coordinate 68,334 of JBNKCR010000145.1, read as the reverse complement.
GGAAAGTCACGGTGATTTCCCTGGTTTCGTTGGCAATCAACCCGATTATGAACGGGATTCTCATTCTTCCCATGTACCACGCAATTGGCAATGGTGGCGCTGGTCTTGCCGCAGCGATTGCGACAGTGGTGACACAGTTTGCCAGCGTGGTGATGATGTTCAGAGCACTGAAGGGCGCCGCTCTGGACAAGCAGCTGATGCTGCTTGTGGCCCGATTCGGTCTGCTGTGCGGCATATACATCGTTGGACACCATTTTCTTGGACGGTTCGGCTATTGGCGAGGCATTATCGAAGTGGTGCTTTATCCGGCGGTGGCCATCCCACTCGGCGTATTGCCAGTCAAAGAATTGATTGAACGGGGCAAAGAGTTTATTGCCAATCGGAGAAAACGCTAAGTTTCGTTTCCTATTGCGCCCAGGGCATGGGTGTCATCTCTTCAAATTGGGTCGTTACCTCATAGGTGGTGCTGTGGGGTCCCGCGTTCTGAATCGCCAGCACCACTTCATTCACGTGCAGCGAAAACTCATCCGACAATCTGGACGGACGTTGTTCCCGGATAGCGGACGCCAGTTCCGCAATGCCGCGAGCATAGTCCATGTAGTCGTGATTCATTGCTTTTTTCCATGCGATATTCCGCACCAGCGGCAGTGGATACTTCTGTAACTTGAACAGCATTCGCGTCATGATGTTACTTCGGAGATACGGATACTTTTCTGCCTGGAACCGGAGCCTGGAGTACGCGTGCAGGTAAACCGGGCTTTCAAAATGCCAGGCTTCGTTTGTGGTCAGCACGCCTTTGTCGCCAATGATTCGAACCGAATGGTCGTGGGGCGCCACTACACTGCAGGTGAGGCGGGCGACCACGCCCGATTCAAAGTGAAGACACGCCACGGTGAGATCCGGTGCCAGCTCGTCGGGATTGACATCGGGATGCTTGTGGGGAATCTGAATCGACGCAAAGGAGGTAACCGTTTTCACCCGGCCGAAAAATGCCACCAGCCAGGTGATGTAGTACCCGGCGTGTTCCAGGGTACAACCCACTTCATATTCATCTTTAAACGGCCACGCTGAACCGGATTGGGTAATCCAGTTTTCAGGGTGCATCTGGTGAATGGGGCCATCGTCCATTTCGGCGTAGACGACCCGAACCTTTCCGATTTTGTCTTCGCGAAGCAGTTTCCAGATGGTCTGTGCGGTTTCCCCGAGCACATTGCATGGCGCAGACGAGATATACAGTCCTTTGGCGCGCGCCATCTGAACCAGCGCCCTGGCATCCTCAAACGATGTGGCCAGGGGTTTTTCAGAATATACGTGTTTGCCGGCTTCCAGACAGGCTCTGGATACTTCGTAATGACTGCGGGGGTTGGTCAGGTTGACAACAATCTGGACCCGTTCGTCAGAAAGCACGTCTTCGAGGGTATTATAAATATTCAGGCCGTAGTGGTTGGCAAACCGTTCAGCGCGACTGTGATCTCTGTCCATGACGCCGAGAAGCTCCAGGGAGGGATACATGGAAAGTCGGTCAATGTAGTAGTCCGCCACGAAACCGCAGCCGACAAAAGCAATTCTTGCCATGGCGTTGTCCTTTTTTAATTGGAAATCAGCGGTTCAGATCCGCCGGGTACTCGAGGTTCCAGGTTTTTCGAACACTGTCCATCACCTCCATGATTTGCAGTGTTTCCCGCATGGGCATTATCGGGCTCTCTGTTTCACCGGCGGCAATACATCGGTTCACTTCGATTGCTTCATAGTTGTACCCGTTACCCACATAGGGAACAGAAGTGCCGCGACGAAGATTGTTCAGCGCAGGGGCGACGATGCCGTCGAATGTCTGTTTCGCATACCCCACCAGGGGATTGTTTTTCAAATCGTCGAGTCGGCTCTTGCCGCCTGTCTGATTTCCGGGTTTGATCGGCGCCCCGAAGGACTCCACCGTCAGCCGGGACGGACGCCAGATAGGGGCGTGAATTCTCAACCTTCCGTGGGTGCCATTGATAACTGCCTCATGTGGGGTGAGTGCATTCAGACTGCTGGTGCAGATGGCTCTGGCACCACCGGGATAATTCAGTATCACCGAAGCCTGCTCATCCACTCCCGTTGGCGTCATTGATGCAGATCCGATAGCCGATTCGGCCGCGCCCATCAGGTACCACGACAGTGAAATGGGATATACACCCAAATCAAGAAGTGAACCACCACCGAGTTCGCGGTTGAATACCCGGTCAGATGCATCATACGGTCTGGCCAGTCCAAAATCCGCGGTCAGAATCCGAATGTCGCCCAGTATCCCGCTGTCCACAATCTGCCGCGCTTTCTGCATCGCCGGTAAAAATCGCATCCACATGGCCTCCATGCAGAAGCAGTGCTGACGTCTGGCCTCGTCGATAATTTCAGATGCCTCACGGGCGTTGATGGCAAAGGGTTTTTCCACCAGGATATGTTTCTTATGTTTCAGACAGAGCAGGGCGTTGTCCCGGTGCAGCGTATTCGGTGTCGCAATGTATATCACGTCAATATCTGCTGCCGCGGCAAGCTCTTCGTATGATTCGTAGGTTCGCGGAACACCGAATCTCGCAGCAAAGCCATCGGCATTGTTTTTATTTCTGGAGGCGGCGCCGGTGATTTCTGCATTGCTCACATGCTGCAGCCCCTGAGCGAACAGTTCTGCAATCCGGCCTGTACCCATGATTCCCCAGCGGATTGTTTGCATATCAAGACTCCTTGGCAAAATTGCGTCAAAAAAATATACTGGCAAAAATGGATTCCCCAGCATACATAGTACGGTTGTACGATTATACGGATACTTTAATAAGCGAAAAGCCGGCTTCACACAAGTAAAAGCCGATGCTGTGTGGTAATGGCGAGGGAGAGATAAAATGGTATGGAAATTAAAGGAAGCCTGGAAAAAGCTGGTGGATGATGTCACCGCAGACCACGCTGCCGCAGTTGGCCGGCAGTCCGGAAATCGAACGTCCGGAACAGGGAGCCAGAGTACATCATCAATGCTTCTCACTGACCCGGGGTTGCAATCCATGGCGGCGATTCGTCTGATGCATTTTGCAAGAGACAGTGGCATTCCCAAAGGCGGCGAAGTCGTTTCAAGACTGATTCGGTACGTGTACGGAATGGAGGTTCACTGGCAGGCGGAAGTGGCGGAAGGCAATGTGATTGAACACGGTCCGGGATTGGTTATCAGTAAATCCGCGCGCATTGGTCCAAACTGTGTTCTTTCCCAACACGTGACCCTGGGCGACATGCGCGATCCGAAAACCGGAGAGTCCGGTGCCCCGACCCTGGAAAACGACGTATATGTGGGGCCGGGGTCCATTCTCCTGGGGCCCATCACCATTGGCGCCCACGCCAGAATCATGGCCGGTTGCATTGTGAGCGAATCTGTCCCACCTCATGCCACAGTCACCCCCCAGTCGTCGCAATTACTAAGTAGACGCAAGTGAAACGTAGGTAGAATCCGCATAATGTAGGCTGAAATTGTGATTTGTAAAAAATATCAAAAAGGCCTTAACTAAGTTTGGCGATGCCCGATTCTTGGGTTGTGTGTTTGCCGTCCATGTGGACGGAATGGTTCTCCGTGGTGGGATTCTGATTACACACTTCAAATAACTATATCGACGTCAAGACCCTAAAAGCGTGAATGGGTACGCTACCGATACATGTTCACCCGGTCGGTCCAGGACCGACCGGTATCAATATTCTGAAAAATCGAATTGCGACACATATTCGCTCTGTTTACTTCAAGGAGAAAAAAAGAGATGAAACGACTTTACTATATTGGAATGATGGGACTCATGATGGTTCTGGGACTGATGCTGGCGCAATGTACGGACGCCGACGGCTATGTCAATGTCGGCAATGTTGCATACCAACAGGAAAACGATGACAATGGAGTATCGCCAGAGGCAGGCAATGATACTGAATCGGACGCGGACGCGGGACAGGATTCTGCGATTCCTGCAGACACTGCAGATTCCGTTCCGCAGGATACAACGGAACAGCCCGATGATCCACCTGACCCTGTCGACGACACCTCGCTTTTAACAGATTCGACAGACGAAAACATTTGTGAAATCGTGAACGTAAGCGCATCTCCCCTGCCGCCCAGAGTCATGATCCTTCAGGATCTTTCCAGCAGTCTCGACACCGGAGAGGGAGGGCGCTGGGATACGCTGAAGGCGGCGATGGTGCAGGTGGTTGATACATACGACTCGCAGTTTGCGCTTGGACTGGTGCCATTTGCCACCACTGTGCTGGATGGCAGTTGGAATGATGGGGACTGTACGGTGAACCGGGAGCACGTGCTGTTGCCCACTGTCAACAACGGCGTAGCGATAAAAGATAAAGTTTATAATCTCGATACCAAAGAGCTCGTCGGCGGAACGCCTACCTATGAGGGATTGATGGCAGCGCGGGAAGTGTTGGTTGACCGGGATCCGGGAGACGGGTCTCAGCGGGTGGCCATTCTGGTAACGGATGGGTTGCCCAACTGTCTGGACGGCAATGGCGGTGGCGCCTCTTCGCCCGAAGACCAGGAACGGGTAACCGCAACCATTGAACAGTTGCACACTGAGGACAACATCGATATTTACGTTGTTGCTTACGATTTGTGGTCCTCTTACGCTGATCTGATGAATTCATGGGCCGAACTGGGCGGGACATCTGAATACTACCCCGCAGAGGACACCACAGGATTGCTTGAACAGATGCAGACCATCGCCACCGAGCTGGTTCCATGCGAGTATGTTCTGGATTCACCGGTGGCCGACCCTGAATTTGTACGGGTTCAGATTGATGAAGTCAGTCGTCCCTACAACAAAGAGGGGGGCTGGTTGCTGGGCGAGGATAATCGCACGGTGACACTGGTGGATGAATCGTGCAATGACTTGCGCGCGGCCGGAGACCATGATCTGACGATTACCGTGGAATGCGAAAAAGTAATTATCTTCGTTGAATAAAAAGCGGCGCAGACCAAATAACCCCCTCCCTTCTTTTTTATGTACCAATCCCAAACATGCATCTGTCAGCGTTGAAGAATGAACGCTAACCATTCTGATAATATTCGCCTGATAATATTCGCTCTGATACAATTTGCTTGCATGCGCTCTTGGAACTGTTGTAAAAATACTGGAATTTCGGATTAACGTATTGTTGGTACATTTTCGTGTTAATGATTCACAAACTTAAACTTGTCTCGATTTATACGATAATTTTATGAATTGGTGGAGCGTCGCACTGCTGACAAAAACAGGGGCGCAATCCGTATTGCAGAAAGGAGTGGTATGTGAGCGATATGAGTTATAATTCCCGCGTATTGGTAATGACGCTCGCCGATGGTCTTGCCTGGCAGGTGGTGCGAAGTCTGTTTCTTTCGGGAGTAAAGCCATATGTGATAGGTCAATTGCCGGGATCAATTCTTTCAAGGGTCCCGGAATGTGCCGGGTATTTCTGTTTTCGGGATATCAGGCGTGACAACAGGGGAATTCTGGACGTGTCAAACATGGACCAGGTCATCCGTCTTGCCGAAGAACTCAAAGTGGACACAATCATGGCAGCGGACCTGTCAGCCAACTGGATGTTATCCCAGTGGGTCGCGAAGGGAGATTCGAACCGTATCGCAGTCGCCACACCCACTCCGGATTTGATTATCAATCTTCACGACAAATGGAAACTCACAAAGACTCTGTCTGATTTGAATTTGCCCTATCCCGAAAGTGAACTGGCCGAAAGTGAAGAGGAAGTACTGAATACGAAACTCGAGTTTCCCATTATCACCAAACCGCTGGATATGGCCTCCAGTACCGGCGTTCAGCTGCATCATTCCCGCGAAGAGTTGATTGCGACAGTTGAAGACGGTCGTCTGTTCAAATCGATGCCGCTGCTGGTGCAACGCTATATTCCCGGTGAAGACATTGGTTTTTCGTTTTTTGCCGACAACGGGAAAATTCTGGCTTCTGCGCTCTGCAGGCAGATGTGTCGCGGCGTCCGCCAATATTTTTCTGATAACCGCATGAATCAGCTCATCGAAAAACTGTTGCTCTCAACCGGATACACCGGTGTGGGGCACATCGACGCGCGGTATGATCCGGATGTTGACGAGTATCGGATTCTTGAAGTGAATCCCCGATTCTGGGCTTCGGTGTTGTATGCGACCCGGGCGGGACTCAATTTTCCCTCCTATCTGCTGCGACATAAGTATGGGGAATCTTTACCCCGTCCCATACTGAAAACCACTCCGATAAATATGTCCTTTTACGAGCGCGTTGTCGCTTTTGGCGTTCGTGGTGTGGAGATGCACTACTTCGCCAGAGGCATTGCCAGCTAACAGAAATTCCGACTTGCAATCCGTTCTGACAGGATTCGATCCGGCACATCGCTGCCGGTGCACAGTTGATTGTTCTCTGAGTCATTGACATATCGGTGGTAAACGGGCAATTGGTTCTGTATGGAGCGAATCAATGTTCTGTCTCGTGAGGCGCAATCCTCAGTGTATTGCGCGTGTGCCAGGACGGTTGTTTTGCACCTGCGGCAGGGGAAAGCGTTATGTCGGTTACAAAAGAACGAGAATCTGTCTTTGAAATTGCGAAGGCCATCGGGATTGTACTGGTGGTATATGGCCACGTTGCAAGAGGGGTTCAGGCGGCCGGTCTCCCTGTGAATGAATCAGCATTCCGCATCTGGGATGCGTTGATTTACAGCTTCCACATGCCGCTGTTCTTTTTTGTTTCCGGCACATTTTTCATGGGGTCCCTTGGTTCCCGGGGAAGAACGGGTCTGATTCTGAGTAAACTGGATACGGTAATTTATCCATATGTGGTGTGGTCGTTGCTGCAGGGCGGTATCGAACTGTTGCTGTCGCGATTCACCACCAGTTCCGTGTCAGCCACAGAAATATTGTCGTTACTGTGGTCGCCCCGCGCTCAGTTCTGGTTTCTATATATATTATTCCTGGTTTTTATTCTGGCGGTGCTGATATATCGCAGATCATCCGGTGGGCTTTTCTGGGCTATTTTTGTTGCGACATCCGTTCTGAATATGGTCGCTCAGTTTGTACCGGATGTGTTCCCGGTGCGATACCTGTGTCACTATCTGGTGTATTTTGCCCTCGGTGTGCTCACCAGAGAATACCTGCCGACGATGCGCCGCAGACTGAATCCGGCCACCTTCATGTTTGGGGGCGCGTCCATTGGTCTGCAATATCTGCAACATGGTCTCCACTATGAATGGTTTGGAGAAAGTCTGTCCTTTGCAGTGGGCGTGACATCCGTTTTATTCGTGATGTGCGTCAGTGCACAGCTGGCGAAAATCAGTTGGATCAGACCCGTTACATTGCTTGGGGCGACATCATTACACATTTATCTCATGCATATCCTGATTGGTAGCGGCGTTCGAATTGTTCTGCAAAAGTTCCTGCATATTACGACTCCATGGATACACATTTCGCTGGGGACCATTGTGGCTACTGGGCTTCCCGCCTTGCTGGTACTTCGGTTCAGGCTTTTTTCCAGAATGTATCTGTTTTCGCCGCCGCGACTTCTTTCTGTGCAGTACTGGCGTCACCGGGGAAGGGTGAAATTGGCGCAGCACCGTTAATTGAAAAACAGGCGTGGCTTTTCGCTGCGCTTCTGGTATGGATGTTTCATGCATTACACCGTTGGAGGAGACGCATTCAAATGACAGACCCCAGAGTTTCTGTAATTATTCCGGCATATAATTCCATGAAAACCATTACGTCCACATTGGCGCATCTGGACCGGCAGTCATCTCTGATTCATGAAGTCATCGTTGTGGATTCGTCTCCTGCGGACATTCAGCAGGAGCTGTCCAGGGTGGCGGCACAGTACGCCAATGTGAAAACAGTATTTCTCCAGCAGAAAACAATGCCGGCGACAGGCAGAAACATTGGTGCGTCGAAGGCGGAAGGGGAACTTCTGCTGTTCATCGACTCTGACGCGTACCCGGAAGATAACTGGGTGAAGGCCGTCATCGACAGTTATCGGAAGGGATGTCTGGTTGGGGGGGGCAGCATCGAGTTGCCTGATTTTCAGGAAAAAAGTCTGATTGCGGTTGCGCAATATTTTCTTCAGTTCAATGAATTCATGTCCGTGGGCGATAAACGTCGTAAGCCGTTTGTGCCCTCGTGCAATCTGTTCTGCGACCGGAAATTGTTTGAACAGCTGGGGGGATTTCCCGATGTCCGGGCGAGTGAAGATGTGCTGTTTGGTCTCAATGCCAGTAAAACGAATGACTTGTGGTTTCTTCCGGAATCCAGGGTCTTTCACATCTTCGGAGAGTCATGGGAGCGATTCCGAAACAATCAGTTTTTACTGGGTAAGTATGTGGCCGCGTATAAAAAGGACCAGCTCAGACAGAGTTTAAAACGCTTTCTCTTTTTACCCGCAATACAGATTCCTGCGCTACCGGCGGTGCCGATTTACAAATACATGTTGCTGCTGAAGCGAATCATCGGGGCAGACCCCCAGCACATCCTGATGTTTTCAAAGGCTTCCCCCATGGTGTTCCTCGGGCTGCTGATCTGGAGCGCCGGGTTTCTCCAGGGCGCAACTGCAAAAGACGATTCATTGAAAAGCTGAATTGACCACGTCATTTTTATTGGGTCGCACGCAGTGGGTGCAAATGGAAGAAAATCTCAGTGCTTCAGTCCGGCGGCTTGCATTCGGAGTTCAATATCGGTCAGAAAAAAGAGGCAGAACAGCGCATCAATGTGCGTGATTTCCCCGCTTTCCGCTTTCGCTACGATTTCTGTGTACCGGATGTAGTGACCGGCAAAAACGCCGAGAATCAGCAATGCCTCTTCCATAGAGTTGTATTTTCCGCCGGATTCTTCAAGATGCCCGCTCAGGTGTTCAGAGATTGCGACGACCGCCTGGTTGAAATGGCTTTCCTGAATCAGTGATTCAATTTCTGCAGCGCGGGTGTGTCCGTCTTTCCATAGATTTGAAAGTCGCAGATAATCCCCGGGCGCTTCCGGAGGCGGCGGGGTTGATTGGCGGTTATGGGTGTGATGGGCAATGGCCGCTTCCAGTGTCCCCGAGGACTCCGAAGACACTTCCGGTATGGGCATGCGACTATCCATCGATGGAAAATCCGTCCTTTCCGAATTGGGGTCCCGCTCAGCTGACGACGTTTCGCGCCGGGGAATGGTCAGATGGGGGGCCGTCTGTTCCACCGGGGATTGTTCAGCTTCCGAAGGGGGTGCGGGAACGATTGACATTGCGTCATCGCGGTAGATGCCCTTGCGTTTCAGGTCCGCCAGTACAAGCTTGGTAATGGCCTTCAGCGCTTCGAATACCCCAAACCCCTTTGTCGCGCTGGTCTCAAACCATGGCACGCCCCTGAAATTGAGTTCCCGGTTCATCTGACCAACTGGCATGATACTCGGTAAATCCCGCTTATTATACTGAATAACCATCGGGACGGAGCTGGGGTCCATGCCGTGATTCTTCAGATTCTCATGAAGATTCTCCATGCTTTCGATATTGGCATCCTGTCTGGCGGGCTGAGAGTCCGCCACAAAAACCACACCGTCCGCTCCCTGCAACACCAGCTTTCGGGTGGCGTCGTAATGGACCTGGCCGGGGACCGTGTATACCGACATCCGAATGGAAAAGTTTTTTATTTTGGGCAACTGAATCGGTAGGAAATCGAAGTACAGGGTTCGGTCGATTCCGGTTGCCAGAGAAATCATCCGCCCCCGGTGTTCCGGTTTCAGAACTGTGTGCATATACTGCAGAGACGACGTTTTTCCACCCAATCCGGGGCCGTAATATACAATTTTAATCCCTATTTCATCGTTATGTAAATCAATGGATGACATGACAGCTCTGTGATTCCCCTTCCAACGTTAATATTCGCCCGGTTGTATCCGGTTCGGGTTCATAGGTATAGCTATATTACCAAATTGTTGCCAGGCTCGTTTCCAACAGTCAACAGAAATAATAAAATTGATATAATGAACGAGCGTATCTTGCTTAATTGCCTGTATATTGGTACTTTTTCAACACGTGGCCCAGGGGCACAAGGATACCCCCCCAAATTGTTTCGGGAGCAAAATGAATGAATAGATTCGACAAGTTGTCTGCATTTTTTCTGATTATTTCACTTGTGGCGATTTTTGGACCAGCAGCCCGGGCTGGAGAATTCACGGATGTCATTGATGCTTTTGATAAAGACAACGGCGACCCGTTTGATCTGAATATCCGGATTGGATACGAACGATTTCAGGAATCCGGTGACATCACAAGAGAGACCACTGACAGCAATCGGATAAAGAAGGATGAGTATTATCCCAGCTATAAGTTTGCGACATATGAGCATGTGCAGAATCGTCTCAACCTGGGCATCGATATCGGATTGTTCCGTGACGTGTCATTCCGGTTCGATATTCCGGTGATCCTGAGCGATGATCGGAAACTGAAATCCGTTGGCGGATTTGATGGAACGGCACTTTTTTATGAGAGCCTGAAATCGCCGCAGCGCAGCGGCGTCGATCAGGTGAATGCCGGGCTGTGGTGGTCCATCCTCGATCAGAGTCGTGTAAAGGAGTATCCCACGATGACCGCATTCATTGAGGGGCGGTTCGCCGTGGGCAAGAAGCTGCAAGCCGCCTGTGTGGGCAGCCCGGCGCTGAACAACTGCATCGGCGAGTCAACTGTGGCGGTCGATGACGAAGCCGGCATCAGCAACAATATGAACCAGCTGCGGTTGGGACTTCATTTCTCCAGACGTTATGGCTTTATTGAACCTTACATGGGCATTGATGCCATGTTCGGATTTTACAAGGGAACGGACCTCACCATGGGGACCGGCGCATTGAACACGATGCCTCCTGTGGTGGGCACATTTGACTTCGGGTTGGAACTGGTCCCGTGGGAAGTACCCGATGAAGCTCGTAAATTTCTGATCATTGTGGGGGGCGGCGCCACGTATCACTCCGAAGGTCGCACTTATACGCCACTGTTTGATGCTCTTGGCACGTCGTCCTATTTTACGGACCAGGGATACCCCCCCGGTGCCAATCCCAACAATCCGGCCGATCTCAACAACGATGGTGTCACTGACCCGACTCCTGACAGCGCCGAACAGAAGGCGCTTGCCGCATGGAACGGGATGACCGATATTGAGAATTACGCCGAACTTTATGGGAGACTCGATTTTTCCATTCAACCGGCCAAATATGTGAAATTCAATCTGGGATTCAAGGCCGGTCACAAGTCGGGGCATTTCATTACCAAAACGGATCAATGCCCCCTGGGAAAAGTTATCGATGGCGTGTGCACCGAATTCAATCCGGGCCACAGACCCATTCTCGATGACCCCGGCAATCGATTTCGCGCGGAGCGGGCATTTGTGTGGTCTCTGTTTCTGGATGCCGTTGCCCAGTTCTGATTGCAGCATCCCGTTTTCATTACATTTTTCACCAAACGGTCGCGATGTGGCTTGCGCTATCCTTTTGAGATGAAACAAAAGGAATTTGTCCCAGGTTATCTCGACGTGCCCCGGGCATTCTGGTATGGTCTCCGCTCGAAAGGAATAGACGAGTGAAATCGAAGCTTGGAATTGCAGTTCTCTTTTATGGGTTGCTCGCTGCGGCTGCAGTGGTATGGCGCATGTATCACGACGCCAGTGGTCTGCATCTGTTTTTTCACCCGGAGAGACTGGACAGAAATCTGGATACGTGGCTGGCGATACTGGGGGGAGGCGGTGTGGGGATTGCATTTGGATTTGGTGTGGCAAGACTCTCGCAGTTCATGGTGCGACGATATCAGTGGTCCCGGATGATGCATATCGAATTTCGCGGATTGCTCGGTCCTCTTGATGATATCGAGATTCTTGCATTCGCCCTTTTTTCAGCGGTCGGTGAAGAGCTGTTTTTCAGAGGCGCCATGCAGGTGTCTACAGGCATTGTCATTTCCAGCCTGGTGTTCGGGGTACTTCACATTGGTCCGGATAAAAAGTTTTTGCCGTGGCCCGTTCTGGCTATAGTAATGGGATTTGCGTTTGGTGCCCTGTTCTGGCTCACGGGAAATTTAGTGGCTCCCATTCTTGCGCACTTTGTGATCAACTATCAGAATCTGCATTTCATCAACAGATACGACCCGTCACATCATCATATGGTCAGCTCCCGGTAGAATCTTCCGGCTCAGCCATCAATAATTTCGAACTGTTCTTTAGAGATGGGGACAGGTGCACCTGCCGGGCCTTTCAGGATGTACCCGGTGGCGTTGAAGGTTCCGCATTTGCGTTGATTCCGGTAAAACCCCCAACGAAAATACACACTGTTGTCATAGGAGAGTACGGTCTTCGGTGGTGGCAGAAACGGCGATGCCCGATACAGTGTATCCACGGGGGCCGCGTCGAATACGGCCAGACCGGAGGTTCGGATAACATGTATATCGTCTACAGTCCCGTCTTCCAGAATTCGAAATTCCACAAGTGTCATCAGAGAAAAATCATTCAGCGGATGGTTGGCCCCAAGAGATACCAGAGAAGGCAAAAAGCTTTCTGCAAAGAGGGAGTGAATCTTGTCGTGGGTTGCCTCCAGGTAATTGCGGAATATGTTTGATTTGGTACCGAGGGGTTCCTTGGGCGCGCCGGCCACCCAGCTGCGGCGGTCCTGGATAGATCGCTGTACACGCGCGGTCATCTTTCCATATTTGAATCCGCCACCTCGTTTGCGAAGGCTCTCGTTCTGATAGGCGATTCGTTCCCGGGCTGCCGTTTCCCCCATGGTTCTTTCAAAGTCGCCCCAGTTCATCCTGGTCTGCAGTCTGGGGGGCGAAGCTGGTGCAGGAGTGGGCGAGGTGGCCGGTGGTTCCGGCAGTTGAGGCCCCATCGGCATTACTTCCGGTTGGGGGGTGGGTTGGGGCACCGGTTGTGGAGGCGGCGTGGTCTTTGGCACCGGCACTGGCTCTGATTGTGGCGCGGGCTTTGGTTTGGGACGAGGTTTCGGTGGTGGTGGCACAGGAGCTTCCTGGGCCTTTTTCTCCGCTTCCTTCTTTTTAACTGTTTTTTCAGGAGGCGTTTTGGGCTGCTCCAGCAGCGATACCGCCATTTTCTTTTCTTTTTCCGGTTTGTCGAACAGGCCCGCTTTATCGAGAGCCATAAAAAACAGCTGATGCAACAGTATGGAGACAATCAACGCGCCAATGCCAAGCTTCCAATTCAGCTGTTTCTGTTTCTTTTCAAATGGTGTCATCCAGACTCATCCTGTCATATCCGTAGTTAAGTCCAAACACTCGAGCGGTCAAGAACATTCCCCTGGCATTCTCCCGCCATATGCTGATGTTGACCGGGAACAGCTGATTGAGGGCGGAGGGAACGACTGGACTTTTCAGTGCAGGAAAGGCTATGGTGCCAGGGGAGGCATCAGTCGATAAGAGGCGAAACCATGAATTTTTACAGAAATCCGATGTGGAACAGAGTCGAAATGTTGTTTGGCGTGGTCATGATTGTGATTAGTGGGGTGTCCTTTTTCAAGGGGCTGAGCGTTGGCATATTTCAACTGGGCGTTGGCGTCATGCTGATTGTATTGAATGTCACATTCTGGACAAAACCGATTGTAACCATTGGTGACCATGAATTTAAACTGAAAACCTCTCCGTTTTCGGCCCGGTATGTGGTGCAGTTCAGCGACGTGCTGGAACTGGAACGTCCCAGCGACCGCCAGGCTCACCTGTGGGTGCGCAATCTGGAGAAGCGAAAAAAGGTACCGCTGCCCCTGCAGGTGCTTTCCCCGGACGACCGGGAATCCCTGATGACTCATATTCGAAACCGAATGGTGAACTGACTTCCCGGCAGCCCGCTCAGGCAGATCTTTTCTATTTGACAGGCGTCGCATATGGCGCTGCGAGGTTGGAGCGTGCGTTGGAACCTGCGCATGCTACATTTTGTCTTTCAGGTCTCATGAACCAATTTCGGCGTGAATCAAACAGGAAGAGGGAGTGCCATGAAATTCTTGCGTTTGCTGCTTTCGGTGTTTTTTGTTTTTGGCGTTATGGGGTGTCCGGACGAACCGCTGCCGCCGCCAGTGCGGGCAGCGCACCTGGGTGCCAGGGTGGATCTGGCCGCTGGCGACGTATGGCTGCAATCGGATACCGATGCGGCTGTTCGCATCGGCTCCGGTGAGATGCTGGCGGAAGGTGCGAGTCTGAATACCGATAAGGGAGCAAGGGCTCTGGTTCGTCTGAACAGCGGTGCGGGAATATTTCTGAGGGGGAAGACCTCCGTGGCGATTCACGATGGCCGGGTGATGTTGCAGGCGGGCGAGCTGTGGGCAGATGTGCCGGAATTGGCGTCGTCGCTGGCGCAGTTTGATCTTGGCGATGTACAGATATCCGCCACCGGCACGGGCATGGATATTTTTAGGGATGACGATCGAATCCGGGTATATGTAGCCAGGGGATTGGCGGTGGTGGAATGTTCAGGCGGTCGGGTAGAGGTGTCTGCGGGTGAACAGGTGGAAGTGGCAAATGGGGAACCAACGCTCTCGCCGATGATCCTTTTCGAGGATTGGACGGGAGGGATGGCGGATCGTTCTTTGCAAGCAGGGCAAGGGAGCAGCGCGTCCGGGCGCATTTATGGCATCGACCGCGCCAATCCCGGCAGTCCGCCTTCGTCTCTCCAGATTGTATCGCAGCAGATTCGAACCATCATCCGGGAAGGGGTGGCGTACACCACTGTGGACCAGACCTTTTTCAACAGCGCCAGCAGTCAGGTGGAGGGATGGTATTGGTTCACGGTGCCCGAAGGTGCATCGGTAGTGCGATTTGCATGGGAGGTGGATGGTCGCATGGTGGACGGTAAAGTGGTGGAACGAAAGCAGGCGGCTGCGTCATATGAGGCAGCGGTGGCCCGTGCCATGGATCCGGCGCTTTTGGAGTGGATTGACGCACGCACTTGTCGAGCGCGAATCTTTCCGATACCTGCTGCGGGAAACAAACGGATTCTGCTTGCCTACACCGAGTTGCTGCCGGTGAAAGAAGGGGTCTACAGATACATTTATCCCATGCTGGGAAATGATCCGGTGCAGGTTCAGGAGTTCTCATTGGAGGTGGATCTCGGTGTTGATGGCGGCGGGTATGAGATTTCGACCCTCCAGGACGCGCGGGTATCTGCGGACGGTCAAACGGTGTCCATGCGCCGTTCCGGGTATGTGCCCCAATCGGATTTTCTCCTGGAGCTCAAACAGAAAGAGCAGCGCGAAAGCGTTCGAGTGATGCGGTACGACGCGGACGGCAGTGCGGCAGACTACGTGATGCTGCGCTATACCCCGGCGGTAAATTGGAAGGAAGTGAAAGAAGTGTCGGGGGATGTGGTGGTGGTGGTGGATACTTCTGCTGGTGGAGATGCGGCGGACCATCAGATTCGGTTGCAAACGGCGGAAGCCATTCTCCGTGCGCTTGGTGAAACCGATAGATTTGCGGTGATGGCCACCGACCTGACACCACAGGTATTGTATCCCGCCAAAGGTCTTGCAGAGGCCACGGAGAGCAATATCAGCAGTGCGGTGGAAGAAATGGCAAAAATACCACCCGCCGGCGCCACTGATTTGGGTGGAATGTTCTCAACTGCCCTTGCGCTGGTGCACGATTCGGTTCAGCCAGCCATTGTGTATATCGGGGACGGGGTTGCCACTTCCGGAGAAACGGTGTCAGATGCTATCACAGAACGGTTGCGACGGGTGCTGGGAAACAGTCGGGCCCGCCTGTTTACGATTGCGGTTGGGGACAGCGCCAATCATGGTCTGTTGAAACGTCTCGCCGAGGTGGGAGGCGGTAGAATGTTTCGCATTGATTTGCCGGCGCAGGTGGTTCAGGAATCACTGCGCATCGCCGGACAATTGAAGACACCAACCATCACCGAACTTCACGTGGACGCCGGCGCAGGCCTCGATCAGGTATTTATCACCCATAGCAAAAAGCTGTCCGAAGGGGAGGAACTGGTGCTGCTGGCCAGGACGCATCATCAGTTTCCAGCGCAGATTGTGGTTAAAGGCTCACTGGCGGGCAAGCCATTTACAGAAAAATACAATGTCGAGGTGGCGTCCGGCGGGGCGTACGCCTATATTCCGTCGCTGTGGGCACGGAAATATGTGGATTCGCTGATGGGGAGCGGCCCTGAGGAAAACCGGGGGCAGATTATTTCGCTGGGACTACAGTACGGGTTGATGACGCCTTACTCATCGTTTCTGGTGCTTGAAAATCAGCAGCCCGTCCCCCCCGGATACCTGCAGCCCTGGCGTTCCTGGTCCGAAGATACGACCCGTCATCAATCTGTTCCCCGCGCATATACTCCCGATGTACGGGAGTTGTTGTCGATTCCGCTGTTCGGGTTCGGGTGTTCGGAAGATAAGGCGGAAGCACCGTCGGATGTTCAGATGAAGTATAACCCTGATGGCAAAGAACAGGTTGCCGCAGGTTCGGCGCCACTGGAGATGGAGGAGGCCGGGGCAAACCCACCGCCCACGGCTTCGGCGCAGGAAAATGAACCGGTTCGGCGTGCCATGGCAGATAACCAGAAAAGTGAGGAAGGCAACGTTCAGATGGCCAGAGCGGATTCCCCGCGTGCAGCCCTGGAAGGGCGTGGCAAGCGTCGTCTGGCACTCGGCCAGGAGAACCGGTTGGAAAAGCAATCTATGACAGCGGTAAATCGCAAGTCATTCATGGGAACCGGTGCGGCCATGGTGTCCGGAAACAATCCGGACGACGATGCCGGGGGAAGTCCGATGATGATTGCCGCCACTCGCCCCAAACCTTTTAAATTGGAAATCTGTTCCGATGTTGCATCCCGACCACTGCGGGAGCGACGCCTGCTCTGGGCAACGCGGTTGAACATGGCGAAGAATGGGGGTGATATGCTGAGAATTTTCCGGGAGGCTGGCCAGCGATGTGAGTTGACTACCGCACACCAGCGGCGCGTTCTTCTCGATTTGATTGCGGATAGGGCAGTCTCTCCCGAAATGGTGCGATCGCTGATGACGGCCTTCAACGACTATCCCCTGGCAAGAATGTATCTCCAACGACGGATTCGCCGTGCATTTCTCGATGCGGATTCCACGATGGGGCTGTACTTCGGTGGCGCAGTGAATTGGACCGCCGTAAAAACGGGGCTTGCCGCGTTGAAAACGCCGGAAGCCAAATTGGAAAAAGTGCGCCAGTTGCTTGCACTGCATCCGGAGCCGGAGGGCCGCGAGCTGCTGGTTTCGGTGCTGGTGGAAAACGGACGAACGGACGAGGCGCGACAGTTGGCACAGGCGCTTCATCGGAGCAATGAGGCTTCTCCGGCAACGCTGATATTGCTTTGCGACCTTCTGGCGTTGCGAAAAGAGAATCAGGCTGCCCGAAGGATATCTTCTGAACTGGTGGAGTTCAATGCAGAAGATTCTGTCGCCCGGCAGAAACTGGGGGATATTTTTCTGCGGCACGGCTGGTACGGGGACGCGTATCGACAGTATGCCACGCTGGTAATGGACAATCCCGATGATACAGTGGCCAGTCTGAAGCTGGCTCTGGCCGCTGCGGGCATGGGCAAGACCGACGAAGCCCTTCGACTCGCACGAAAGGTGGCAGGCACGGATGGTGAGTTGGGCGCTGTGGATCCGCGCCCCTGGGCCCAGGCGCTTTCGGTGGCATTGCTTGCCCGGCTATTGCATGAGGCCCACGAAACCGGTAACAGAGCCATGATAGCGCTACTGGAAGGGCAGCTGAAGCGGACCGGAATGTTCGTCCGTCAGAAACACATGCGGGTTGTGATGTGGGAAGACTTCGAACTTTCACCCGCATCCACTTTCACCGCCGAAGATGCGCCCCTCACGCCGGCATCTGATGTGCGTGCCCCGCAAATCGGTTTGCGGCTGGTAGATTTGGGACAGCTGATTCCGTCATCTGTCACCGTCCAGTTGGCGCCTTCGCAGGCCGACGTGCCCATGAAACGGAATGTACCCGTGCGACTTATTGATATCCATTTCGACGGTGATCATTTTGATGTGACGTTGCAACAGGAAACGGTAACCAATACCTGACACCGAAGGCCCCTGAACCAACCGGTCTCTCCTGAACGTCTCTCTTTATCGCGAGTAGAACCCCCAGCAGGTGGCGGTACCGTCGGTGCGAATTGCGCAGGAATACTCGGCGCCGGTGTCGAGGAGTGTGTAGGTCCCGTTCGGCGGAGTCGTTTGCCCGACATCGTTAACGCCCCAGCATCTGATAGCATCGTCGGAACGAATTCCGCATGTAAAATCAGCGCCGGCTGAAATCCGGGAATACGTACCTGCGGGCACCGCGAGCCTGTTGTCTGCCGTCTCCCCCCAGCATGCGAGGGTGCCATCGGTTTTAATGCCGCAACTGTGCCGCTCTCCCAGGGCGAGTGCCGAAAATGTCCCGGTCGGTGCGGTGGACTGGTCGTAATCATTGTTTCCCCAGCATACCACTTCATTGTTTGTCTTCACACCGCAGCTGTGAGCGGTTCCGGCAGCCACCTCGATGAAGGTTTCATTGGGTGGAGTGCATCGGCTATCCAGCGAATCTTCACCCCAGCAAGCCACAGTGCCGTCTGTGGCCAGTGCACAGGTGTGAACCAATCCCGCAGAAATCATTTCATAGGTGCCGCCGGGGGAGGTTGTCTGGTTCTGCGAGTTGTCACCCCAGCATCGGATTTGACCAGCAGTGGTGATGCCGCACGTGTGCAAATCTCCGGCGGTCAGTTGGATGAAATCTTCATCTGGCGGGGTGGATTGACCGGCGGTGTCGGAGCCACCGCACATCACACTGCCATCACCCCTCACGGCGCATACGTGTTGATTGCCTACCGCCAGAAGCTGGAATGTCCCCCCTGGCACCACACTTTGACCGTCATCGTTCCCTCCCCAGCATACCATGCCGCCGCTGACCTCCAGTCCGCAAATGTGGGATGCCCCAGCGGAAATTTGGGAATATTGGGTATCCGGTATATCCGATATCTCATTGCTGCTCACATCTCCCCAACAGGTCGCGGTGCCAGCGGAATCCAGACCGCAACAATATGTATGACCACAGGAGATTGTCTCAAACGCCGTGGTTGGTGGTGTGGCCTGCGATGAGGCGTCATCTCCCCAGCAGGTCGCGACCTTGCTGGAAGTGATGGCGCAAACATGGGTGCTTCCCGCTTCGATTTGCGTGAACGTTCCCGATGGCACGTCGTCCACCTGACCGAACTGGTTGTCTCCCATACAAACTGCTGCGCCTTCCTGAGTCAGACCACAGGTGAAGCCAGTTCCCGCCGTGATCTGCGAATAGACCGCTGTGCCCGGGAGTGTCAGGTCCAGCGCATTCTCGCCCCAGCAGGTGACTGCACCTGCGCTGTTCAATGCACAGGAATGGGTGGCACCGGCGACAATCTGGATGAATTCACCCGATGGTGATCCCGTCTGTCCTGCCCGGTTGTCGCCCCAGCAGATGATCTGATTTTCACGGATGCCACAGGTGTGGGCGCCCCCGGCGGCTATCTGAGTGAATACGCCAGCTGGCGGCATGGATTGACCATAGGAATTTCCACCCCAGCATTCCACTGCACCCATCGGGTCAATGTTACAGGTGTGGTTGTCTCCGGCCGCGATGCCCGTTCCAATATAACGATCCAGACAGAACGTTCCTGACAGAGGTTTATACCAGCCGGGATCACATTCCCACTCACAGGGGGCTGGATCTGACCATCCCGCTTCGGTGGTGTACGTGATTTCCACATTCACAACTTCTCCGGTGGCATGTTCCGGTATGCCTCCCCCACAGGCGACCTGCCTGGTATGAACGCAGGTACCGCCTTCCAGAACATAATCAGTGCTGCATTGCCATTCGCAGTTGGCGGGCGTAGACCACCCTCCGGCGCTGGTGTAGGTGACCGTTGTCAGCGCAACCACCGATGTGGCGTTGGCGGGTGCGACCTCAACGCAATTCACTTGCTTTGTGTGGATGCACACACCGGTTTCTTCGACAAAATCGGCTTTACATTCGCAAATAAATCCGCCCTCGGTGTTCACACATTGTTGTGAATTGTCGTCGCAGGTATCGGTTTGCAACGCGCATTCATCAACATCGGTGTTCGTTCCCGTTTCGGTGGTGGTTTCAGTTCCGGTAGCGGAGTCTGTGTGGGTCGCTGTGTCGAGTACTGTTCCGGTATCGGTATCCGTCCCGGTGTTGATCCCGGTGCCTGTGTCTGTATTCGTGGCGGTGGCGGTATCCAGGGCGGTTCCGGTCGCGGTGTCCGTACCGCTGTCAGAATTCGTTGCGGTAGCGGTATCTGTCCGCGGATCTGTATCCTTGACTCTGGTTGTTGATTTGTTCGAACACCCGAATACAAATACAAGTACTGAAATGGCCTGGGCGAGTCCGATGCTGAACTGGCGAAGTCTGGACATTCTGATTTCCTTTCCTGTCGCAATAAAGTTCCCTGAGTATTGCACGATGATGCAATCATAAAGAACTGACATCTGATTTGTTGCTGTATCCGTTCTGATATATGAAAATTATGGACGTGTTCCTTGCGGATGTCCGCTGAAAAATGACGGTGGGTGTTACAGATTGAACGGGTATCGGATGGTGATGGTTTCTTTTTTAAAAACTGGCAATACGACGGATTTCGCTACTTTGGAGACGCATCGTTCAATGGCAGAATCGGCAAATGCGGCATCCACCGCTTCGGTGGAAATCACTTTGCCCGTGTTTCCGGATACCACCAGCTCAACCAGCAGTTTACCGGAGCGATCCAGTTTGCAGTTGCGGACGTACGGGGCAATGTTCTCCATCGCATTTTTCACTTCGTCCCGGGTGGGGCTGACCGGTAGCCCCTGCTCTGTTTCTTCCGTCTGCGCGGCTGCGGCCGGCACCGGGGATTCTGGTGTTTCCCCGGACTGCTGTTCAGTCGTCGAATTCTGTGCGCCTGTCTGTTGCGCGTCCACCTGCGTCAATACCGGGGACGCCGGAATAGGGGTTCCGGTGGCCGCGGAATCGGCTTGATGGGTGTTTCCATTCCCGGCGTTGGTTGCCGTTTCTGACATCCGGGAAAGGGGCAGATTGTCCGGCGATGAATTGCTGGCCGGTTGATCGGATTTGCTGTTTTTCAATCTCGTGGCGGGGTGACGCGTCGTTGAAAGCACCGGTTTCGTACCGCTTTTGTGGATGGCCGTTGCAGGGCGTGCATCCGCTGCATTCTTCATCGATGGGGGAAGCTGGCGGGGTGGGCCGGAACGACTGGGCATCGCCGATGCTATGGTCAGCGTTTTATCAGTGGATTGAACCGGTACACTATATCCAGAATTCAACATCGCCACTCCGGAACCGACCACGCCAACCATTATCAGCAGTGCTGCGGCGGAAACCATATAGATGGGGCGACGTTTTCTGGTCCTTTCGGTGTCGTGCAGTGGGGGAATGGATGTCCGGACTGCCTGTAGAATTGGTTCCGTGTCGCTGTCGTCGTATGCCAGGCCCTCAATGTTGCGAAGCGGAATATCTTCACCATTCACCGTATCTGTGTCGACTGTAGTGTTCAACGTGTGGGGATTGCTCTGGACCGCAACCTCTTCTGGCGTCAAATCATCAGATGCGTCCGTTGACCGGCTGGGTGCCGGCGTCTCATCGGGGGTGATATTGGTGCCACTTTGCATAAAGGAATGCATGGCAGATCTCGCCTGCGCACTGGGCGGTGGATTTCGCCAGCGTACTTTTGCCAGCGGTACGTCAGTGGGGCGAACCGGAATCTCCACTGGTTCAAAAGCAGTGGAAGCGAAGGCGCGCGCATCGGTATGTGAGGACGAGGCGCTGTAGGTTACCTGTTGCTGTGGATTGGATGAAGTGGATGTTGTATTATTGTTCTGCCAGCTGTCGTTCAATGTAATCCCCTCCGGTGATTCTTTCAGTTTGTTGAAATCGATATTCGAATATTGGGTTTTAAATGGTGAGTTCGGGTTGAAGTTCAGGTTCAGTGCCCGGCAATCCTTCAGATGGATGGTAATCCTGTTTTCCGTCGAATTATCAATCTGTACAAATTCGTGAAGCGGCGGCTTGGGCATTCCGTTGAGTTCCACGTGAATCGACACGGGTCTTTGGGCATTTCCGCTCACATCCTTTTTCATTTCTGAATTCTCCCGAATGGCGACTGTTGGCTGTCAGGGATTCCTGGCCGTGTCTGCTATGTATTTCTGAACCAATTGAATTCTCAATCCCCGTACAGATCTTCAACTGGTATGTGTTCAATCCAGTGTCTGGGGGTAATGTTCATTTCATTTTTGCAGATTTCAACGCAATATGTAAAGAATTTTCGCGATTTGGCAGGTTGGTGACTATGGGGATGCCCGAACTCAGCGCAGTACGGTGGCGAGCTTCAGGAGATTGGTGGAGAAGTTCGCGCCTTCAGAACGGCTGGCTTTCAGATTGACAAACATTTCCGGTTTATTGCGCTGTTTAAATACACCCAGGGCAACGCCATTCTGAACATAAGTGGCCGTGGCACCGATGGTCAGCACCTTTTTTTCTCGGCTGAACTGCGTAATATCTTCAATATGCAATCCCAAACCGGTACAGATATAAGCAATGCCAATGTGGTTTTTCTCCGCAGCTTTTCTGAATTCAGAAATATTACGGAAGGGAACTTTGTGCGGCACGATTTGTTTGCCAATCACCATTCGCTGCGCACCGATATGCTGGATGACCCGACTCATTTCTTCGGCTTGCTGTTTTGATGCCGGGATGTCGGGCTGGTACACTATGGCCCAATGAATGGTATTATTTTCATTTGCCCTGGATTCCAGATTCTGGTCGTAGCTGAGCATTTTGGCAATAATCGATACTTCCAGATTGCAGGGTAACTGTTCGGTGGCAATGGCGTGCCATGATAGCAGACTGAACAATAAAAACATTGCAGTTATTGCCGATTTGCCGGGGGGAGGGGTCAAGAACACGGTTTCTCCATCAGTCCTTCATCCTCGCACCCGTAATCGTTCTGAACCATCGCGGGCGAAAGAAAATGGCAACCAGAATCGTGTGAAACGATATCTGTGTCATATAGCCCCGGATGGAGATTATATAGCGCCGGGATGATTCTGCAAACATATAAATTTAAAAAATGTACTGTTACAAAAGAATGACATCGTGTCATGGCATGCGTTGCACGCCGTAGTGGTTAGACTTTTCGCAGATGTCGAACACAGGAGGAAACCTTGAATATTGAAACATTAAAACTGCTTGAGGCCAGGTTCCTCAGTGTATACCCGGGCGGGTTCCATCACCCTGAGCTTCTGAAGATTGGGAAGAAACACAAAATGCCACAGATGATTGCATTGGCGAAGGAGCGATTTGACACTGTCTGCTTTGAGAAGGAATCTCAGGTACTCGAAAGCATGATTCAACTGGTGTCCCGCTCCAGCATGGTATCGGTATTTGAGAAACCCCGATTCAGAGATTATGTGCGTTCTCTTTCGCAGGAACATCGGTCGGTATTGGTGAGCGGATTGCGGGAATTGCTTCATGGAAAGGAAGAGGTCGGGTTTCAGATGATTCTCGACGTATTGGATGACGGGAAGCTCGCCAAATGGACGCTGCTTTCGGTCTGGCAGGCCTACTACATGCCCACAAAGGGCGTCTTCATCAAGCCGACGACCGTTAAAAATGTGATTCAGACCCTTGAGCTCGATGATCTGGTGTACCATTCCAGACCGGATTTTCAATTTTATCGCAAGTACCGCGCGGCCATCAATCGCATGAAAAAGGAAGTGGACAGGTCGTTTACCGATAGCAATGCCGCGTTTTCGGGCTTTCTCATGATGGCGATGTCTCTGTAGGCCGGATAGTGGGGACGTGGGGACTGTCAGACTTCCCCGGAATGACGCTGTCACTTCGGACCCGGGCCCAGCAGGATGCCAATGTGTTGCAGACTTTTTGAGCTCTGACAGGCGATTTTAACAATCATTGTAAGTGGGACGGAAAGCAACATGCCGATAGGGCCCAGGAGCCATCCCCAGAAGACCAGGGATAGAAATACCACCAGAGTGGAAAGCCCCAGACCTTCTCCCATGATGCGCGGCTCGATGACGTTTCCCATGACAATGTTGACAATCAGAAAGGTGAGTCCGATAGAGACCAATGCTTCGGGCCCCTGTTGTACCAGCCCCACAAGAAGCGGGGGCAACGCAGCGATAATGGAACCGATGGTGGGAACGAAATTAAAGGCAAATGCCAGAAGTCCCCAGAGTACCGGAAAATCCACTCCGAGGATGTGCAGGGTGATGCCGATGGTCAGTCCTGTTGCCGCACTGATAAGCGTCTTGATAACCAGGTATTTTTTGACACTGGAGAGAAACTGCTCAAACCCCTTGAATGTGGTCTCCGGATCGTCGAGTACCCGTTGCAGTTTCCGGGGCATGCCCATGGCTTCAAGCAGAATGAAAATCACGGTAAGCAGAATCATGAAGCCGTCGGTGAGAATGCCGCTGATGCTTCTGAGGGCCGTGGTGGCAACGCTCATGGCCTGGGTGGGTTGAATCAATTCAGTTACCGACTCCCGATATTCAGTGGTATCCACACCACTGGATTCCAGCCAGCCAAACAGATTGCCCGTTTGGGTCGTCAGCTTTTCCCGGTATGTGGGTAATTCTCTGCTGATGCCTTTCATGGAGGACCCCACGGTAATCCCCAGTAGCGTTCCGCAGATCAGGAGCATTGCAACCACCAGCGCGACACTGATACCGTTGGGAACGCCTTTTCGATGGAGCCAGAAGAGGGGCACTGAACACAGTGTGGCAATGAACGCAGCCAGCAGAAATGGAACAAACACCGGCGCCGCTACCCGCAGCCCCGCCAGAATGACCACAATGGCCGCCAGCACCATGATGGGCTTGAATTTGTTTTCACTGAATCCCGGTGCGTCGGTGGTGTGCCCAGGAGATGAGTTGGTATCGGTTGCTTTTGACATGTTGTTGCGGATGATATGGATAAAAGGAAAGAATGACAAGGGAAGGTTTTCGCAGATCTCCTTACGGGTTGAGTTCTTCAATGCGTTTGAGATATTCTGCTTTCTGTGCTTTGTCTTCGGTTCTGTCTGTCAGTTCCTGGAAGAGGCGGAGGGCTTCGGTTTTATCTCCCATGGCCTGGTGACACAGGGCCAGATTGTACAGGATTTCGTCCAGGGGCAAAAAGCTGTACGCCATGGTGAAGCGTTTGGCCGCCGCGTCAAACTGGCCCACATTGTAGAGTTCCACCCCAATTTCGAATAACTGCTGCGCCTGCTCCGTGCTCTTGGCTTCCGGCACCTGTCGCTGGTATTCCTGAAAGAAATCGAGTGCATCCCCGATGTGACCCGCCTTGAGGTGAGCGAGACCCATATTGTAGATAAGGTCCGGATGCGGAGCGTACGCATATGCCTGACTGAACGCGTCAATGCTACCCTCCCATTCGCCGTCCGCAAACAGCTTCTGACCGAGGATAAAAAATCGTTTGGCCTCCAGGGAGTATTGGGATTCTTTGGAGGTGGCGAAAATACTCTCCCCGCGCTTCAGCTTCTTTATCATTTCTCCGGTCGTTACTTTTTCCTCGTCTGTACATTCCGATTCGCACAGCGCGGCGTATTGATTCATTTTCTCCAGGGCGGCGGCGATTTCTCTGTTTCGCGCATGGGCACGGGCGGCTTCGTAGAGTAGCTTTGCGTTATTGGTCTGGCGGTAGGCCTTCATGAACAGTTGGGCCGCTTTTTTATGATTCCCCACCAGGGTTGCCAGCCATGCCTGTTCCTCGAGGGTGGCTTTTTTGCTCGGGCGGTGACCATCGGGCATGGCGCGGGGTTTGGGCCTTCTGGCGGCGGTGTTGCTGTCGGGGGTGTCGGTTTGCTGGGGTGACCCCAGAATCAAGGTAACAATGATTGCCCCGGCGTCCTGCCCCTGTACATTGGCCTGGGTTACGGCAATGCCGAGGTAGCGGGCGGTGGGGTCACTGGTCCGTTCCGCCAGCACGATGTCCTCCGGCAGGGATGCGGTCTGGAAAGAGATGGTAATTTTGCCCAGAGTCATCTGACTTCCTGCCAAATCTGATTTCACGGACTCAATCAGTGCTTCACTGCTCCTGCCAGATGCGGCAAATTCCCGGTTCATTCGCGCCGCCGCGTCCATGAGTCGGGTATCCTGCGCGATGGCCACCGCTTCAATGCGCGCGCGGTTGTGATGAATCTGTTTCATCAGCTTCCGGGAGATTTCTTCGGTGTCCACGGCGTCGACCAGACGCGCCATATCTACCACGAGGACAACACGGGCCCCGCTACTGGCAAGGCCGAAACCAATGTGAGAAATACCGGTGTGCTGCAATTTCCCGGCGTGCAGGGGATTGGCAAAAAGTTCGTGGAATGCATTTTCGGCAGAGTCCGCTGTAATGGTGCAGGAAAGGGCAAATCGGGCAAATACGCCTTCCCGGATGAGTCTTCCCAGCGGATCGATGGGGCCTGCCTGGGGGGATGTAGCGGTGGCAGCTTTCTGGGCCAGGTGCTCGGCGGAAGTGGACAGTTGTTCACTGAGTGCCAGCGGCGAAATTCCCTGCCTGGCCCGTTGTCGGTTGGTATCGGCGAGCAACTCATTCCTTTTCGAACTGGTTAAAGTACTAAATGTTGTATGATTACATGAAGTTATTGCAAAAAGGACGAATACGGCACCAAGCATCGGTGCAAAACATTTAATATTGTTGTATAATTTAACCAGTGGAAGCAACGCGGAAACTCCTTTTAATGAGGCGCCAGATAATATGAAGAAGCTCAGAAGACGTTTTTCACCCTACCCGTACAGTGTTCTACCCATTGTAGCTCTTTTCTGTCTGTTTTCAATAACTTCCAACCTGAGCGCGCAATCAGTGGATGGCGTGTCCGCCGATAGTCTCGTGGTGTCATCCAGTCCGGGGGGCGTGATTCAGCTGGTTCGGCCAGTGACCAAACGACATTTGAACTGGACAGCCGGGGGGCTCTTCCATTTCGATCACAAAGTGGTGAAACGGACGGTAACTACCCCGGCTGGCGCTGAATTCCAGGATTTTCCGCTGTATCAGCGTGTTCAGGGGGACCTGAGTTTCGCCATCGGGCTGAAAAATAACTGGGAGTTCGGACTTGTGCTTCCGGTTGTGCTGTATCAGTCATCCGATGCGGATGGCATTGATGTGCAGACCGGTGGGGTGGGCGATCCCCGGCTCGAAGCAAAAATGCACCTCCTTGAAAAGGATCGGCTGGATTTGGGGGCGCAGGTGACATTGTCGCTTCCCATCGGATACGCCGCATCGTCCGGACAGGATTATCTGGGTGTTGCCGGGCCGACGCTGCATCCCGGATTTCTGGTGGGGTATCGTCTGTTCGGTTTTCAGTTGCTGGCAAACCTGGGAATCCTTTTTCGTCCGGTGGAGGAAACGGCGGTGTACAATCAGCGGATTGCCGCAACCTGGAGCGTGGGTGCCACCCGGGACATTCGGGATTTTGAAGAATACTACGGGATTCAACTGGGCATCGAAAACAACGGTCAGGTGGCCATGGGC
Source organism: Polyangia bacterium (assembly GCA_050287845.1). Lineage (GTDB taxonomy): Bacteria > Myxococcota_A > Polyangia > JAAYKL01 > JAAYKL01 > JAFGXQ01. Next base: position 40,774 of record JBNKCR010000145.1, on the reverse strand, counting down.
CTTGACAGTGTTGCGCAGGTTCCCTGGGAGTTGCTGGGCGTGGCGAAATTTCGCGCCAATCACGATGTGGTCGTCGTTGGCGGCGCCGGGGTCGGTCTGACTGATGCATTGGGAACGCCATTGTTTCGCCTGATGGGGGGGGTCTATTTTGACAAGGTGCTTCATGTGTGCGAGGCGGGCCCCGAAGACTACGACGGATACCAGGATGATGACAAATGCATCGACCCTGACAATGACCAGGACGGGGTGCCCGACAAGGAAGACGAATGCCCGAATCAGTCCGAGGATTTCGATCAGTTTGATGACGACGACGGATGTCCGGAATTTGACAATGATCAGGATGGCGTGCCGGATGTGGTCGATAAATGCCCGATGGTGGCGGAAGACAACGATGATTACGAAGACGATGACGGATGCCCGGAGGAGGGCCCCGGCAACGCAACGGTTGAAATTACGGACTCTCAGCTGCTGTTGTCCAGCAAAATTTATTTTGATTACAACAAATCGGACATCAAGGAAGTCAGCCACGAGATTCTCGACAAAGTGGCTGAAACGCTCATCAATAATCCAGATATTATTCATGTGTCAGTGGAAGGCCATACCGACAATGAAGGCACGGAATCATACAACGTTCAATTGTCCGAAGACCGGGCAAAAGCAGTTGTGGAATATCTGATTGGAAAATCAGTCGAGAAAGAACGTCTAAGTTATAAGGGGCTCGGGTTCTCCAGCCCCAAAGCCTCTAACACGACGGAGGAGGGGCGGGCCATTAATCGAAGAGTTGAATTCAAGATTCAAAAAGGGGAGAAGACTGAATGAAAGTATACCTGCCTTTGGTATTGATATGGGGACTGCTGATTTCCTCTGCTGCGGGCGCGGGGTGTCCGGAGCAATTTGTGCCTGAATTTGACTGGGATGGGGATGGGGTGAAAAACAGCGAGGATGAATGTTGTTTTGTCACTTCGAAATGGGATGACTTTTCGGGGAAAATGTGTGGAGAAGAACGCTCTGCAGATATGAATGGCAATGGCATCAGTGCGACGAATGAGGGATACTGCTGTGTTGATCTTTCAGATCAGAGTGAAATGGTGGCCTCACCACTGCGATCGTACTGCTATTTGGCAGTTCCGGATGGGGATACAGAAATCGGTGACGACAACGATACGGGACATCAGGGGCCCGATGGGAGCGCGGTCACGTGTCTGGGAAAAACCGACATCATGGTACCCTGTGATCAGTTGTTACTCTACGACGGTATGCCAATCGGGGAGGACGATGTGCTGGAGTGTGGGGAAGACGACTGTGTCTGCTACACCATCGGTGATTATGATGGCGACAACAGTGCTGAGATGGGCGGGACTGATGGTCCTTTCGATAACTGTCCGACAACGCCGAATTCCGCAGGCGAAGAAGGCAGGCAGGGGGATGCGGATGGTGATTTTTACGGGGATGCCTGTGACGTATGTCTCGATTCCGTTGATACACAGCTGATTGCCGCAATGGCGATGGACAAGGAAGAATTCGAGAAACAGTTTGTGGAACTGCAGTGTGAAATCGGTGGTGATGATTGTCCCGGTTCCCAATGCGTGCCCCAGGTGTTTCACGGTGCGCAGTTTGTAAATAACATCGATGCAGAAGGGTTGGCCAATACCATCTGGGTAGGCAATTTCTGCAGTGCACCGTCGGATGTGGATGGCGATGGCATTGGAGATACCTGCGACAACTGTATTGAGGTTTCGAACGAAGGTCAGGTGGACCGGGACTCTGACAGCCTGGGGGACCTGTGCGACGCATGTCCCGGGGATGCCACGGTTGGTGCATTCCTCGATGGAATGAATAACAGTGACAAAGACCAGGTGATTGACCTCTGTGACAATTGTCCGTTTTTTGACAATCCCCAACAGGCCGACAGGGACAGCGACGGGATTGGCGATGCCTGTGATTGTGCTCCCGAAGACAGTGAAGTGACCGATACGGAATGTTGGTTTGATACAGATACCGCGACGGATTCAGACAGCAGTGAATACGAAACCGAAAGCACATCAGACAGCTGCTCGGATTCGACGGGGTGCGACGAACCGTCAAAGGACACCGGCAAAGTGGAAGAACCCGAGGATACTGGCGCCATATCTTTTTCGGGAGGCGGTGTGATTTCCTGCCAGATAGCCTATACGGGCACTGGTAGTTCTTATGGCGAATATTCTATGTTCCGATTTGTTTCAGAATTGGCGAAAGATCTCTTTTTCTGAAATTAAGTGTACGGGAAGATTGTTTCTGAAATGACGGACACGCGCAATTGCGCGGGGGTAATTTTGCGCTAAGTATGTCCGGAGTGATGAAAACCGAATCAATGTTCAGTGGAGTATTCATCGAAACTGTAGGCGTCATTGGGGTTCGGCATGACAATGGGTACGTTGGGGGGAACAGAAGGATATTAGGAGTCTGACGCCACTTGCAGACAGGAAGAAATTTGTTTGGAAAACATACATCTGACGAACGGTTTTCAGAGAATCGCGATAGAGAACCGTCGCGCTTGTCTGAACTGGAACGTGAAAACGAATATCTGAAATCACAAATCGATATTGCGCGCATGCAGGAGAGCCGCCTGATTCACATGCTCGAAATGACGCCGGGGGGCGTGGTGCTCACGGATATGGATGGCCGCATTGAATTTGGCAACAGGGCGTTGCTTGCCCTGTTCGGTTATGAAGCGTTGTCTCAGCTGGTGAACAGCAATCTGCGGGATCTGATGGGACTGAAAGGAAAGAAGGCCTTAACCACCGTGGTGATTCCGGCCCTTCGCGACGATGGCCAATGGCGTGGTGAGCTGCCTCTTCTTCGACCAGACGGGACCACGTTCACGGTGCTGGCGGAGTTCGCGTTTGTGATGGATGGCAACCGGGAAACCACTGGAATGATCGGGTCGTTCCGGGATCTCTCGGTGGAACGGAAGCTGGAGGAGCAGTTGTATCAGTCCCAGAAGATGGAAGCGATTGGTACGCTGGCCGGAGGGATAGCGCACGACATGAATAATGTGCTGAGCGCCATTTTCAATCTGGGAACAGTTCTGAAAATGAACGCCAACCATCTGGGCGATACGTACCGACAGGATATTGAAGACATTATATATGCTGCCAAACGGGGCCGCGACCTGTCCAGGGACCTTCTCGGATTTGCCCGCAAGGGGAACTACCTGAGACAACGACTGAATTTCAACGATATAGTTGAGGAGGTTCGAAAGATTCTGGCTCGGACAATGTCGAGTGTCGAGGTGCAGCTGTTGCTGGATGATTCGTTGCCACTCATTGAAGGAGATCATGGCCAACTGTCCCACGCGCTGATGAACATTTGCCTGAACGCAGCAGATGCCATCATGGATAAGGGGACCATTTTCATATCCACGAAAACGACCAAGCTGGATGGCATTGATTTGCTGGCATGGCCCGTGTTGAGAGCGGGCAGATATGTGCAGGTGGACATCATTGATACCGGAATGGGCATGGATGCGGAGGTGGTGGCGCACGCGTTTGAGCCATTTTTTACCACCAAGGAAATGCACCGGGGTACGGGGCTGGGGCTTTCCATGGTGTATGGTACAATGAAAAGCCACGACGGTGCGGTGAGCATTAAAAGCGAAAAGGGAGCAGGCACCAAAGTAACACTGCTCCTGCCCATTTCGCGGAATTCCAGCACCCCGGTTCGGGATACCGGACATTTCAAGGTGAGTACCGGCGGATGCTATGGAAAAATTCTGCTGGTGGATGATGAGCAGATGATTCGTCGCTCGGCGTCCAGACTTTTTTCGCAGCTGGGTTACGAAGTCCTTGTGGCCGCAAATGGTGTTGAGGCGCTGGAAGTGGTGGAAAAAGAGGGTAAGAATATTCGTCTGGTGGTGCTTGATCTGGTGATGTCGGTAATGGACGGCGAAAAGACGTATTATCGGTTGCGGCAAATGGATAGCGGTTTGCCGATACTCATTTCTTCCGGGTTTTCAAAGGGCGAAAAAGTGGTCCGCCTGATTCGCGATGGCGCCGTGGGATTCGTCCAGAAGCCGTTTGACCTCTCCGTCATCGCCGAACAGATTGCCGCCCATGCCCGCGAAGTGGCCAACGCGTCCTGACTATTCGCTGCGTTGCGCTGCAATTTTATTTTCTGAGAATCACCTGGCAGTTGTTCGAATTCAACTCCACAGTTCAATGGCTTCGATGGTTTTATCCAGACTGTATTCCGGGGAGTAACCCAGTTCGGTTCGGGCACGGGAGTCGTTGACCATGCAGATGTATCGAATGTGATCAATATACGCGGGGTGAATATCCATTTTACCCAGTTGGTTCAGGTGGCGCAACACGGGACCAGCCAAAGGATGCAGGATGTCGATGTATTCCTTTTGCAGTTTGCGGATGATTTCCTTGAGGGGAATGGGTTCCGGTCCGGCGATGTTGTAAATGCCCCGGCAATTGAGGGTGAGCGCCCGGGTGATGGCCTGGATCAGATCCTGTTCGTGAACCAGCTGAATCAGGGGATTGAAGCCAAACAGTGTTGGCACCTTGCTGTGCCGAAGATAGCGGGACAGGACACCGTTGGATGTGCCGGTGATATGAACTGGTCGAAAGATGACAGTTTCAATATCGGGCCGACGCCAGAAAAAGCTCTGGGTCATCATGTCAATATCGCGCAGAGAAGAGAGGTCGGGGCTCAGGAGCGGCGCTTTTTCTTCCAGAAACTGTGAATTCTCCGCTCTGGCGCCATACAGATTGGCTGATGAAATCAGGATCAGTCGCTGAACGTCGTATTCATCGCAGTATTCGAGCAGCCGGGCGAAATTTTCCACGGCCCTGGTGAATTTGGTCGGTCCCTTCCGGTCGGTGGTGGTGTTGGCCCCCACGTGGATGACGGTATTGAAAATTCGTTTCCGAAACAGATTTCGGGTGGACCGCCGGGTTAACTCGGACTGGTGATGATTTACATCGGAGGGAATACCGGCAAAGGGGCGCGGATCCACTGCAACGATCCGATGCGTCCGATGAAGGGTTCGGACCAGTACTCTGCCAAATTTTCCGGAGGCGCCGCAGATGGCTATGGTTTGCGGTGCGACCAGTTTTTCCGGAGCCGCATTGTTCATTGAAAGATTCCCTTTCGCTGTTCTCTCAAACGAATTAACGCATCCGCAATACGATCCTTGACAGTCAGAGCCATTTTTTCGATCACTTCGTCATCATCGTCGGGGTCTCCCTTGAATTTCAGGGGTTCGCCAAAATGAATGTAATACCGAACTGGCAGCGGCAGCAATCCCAGTAGGGGAATGGGTAGATGCAGCCAGAATGGAATGGAAGGCACGTTGAGCAGATGCGTGCCCCGTTTGATGCTGTACAGAGTGGGGTACTGTTCTTCTGAACCGACCACGGCCACCGGGATGATGGGAACGTCGCTGCGGAGTGCGAGGCGAATGAAGCCGAGACCGAAACGCTGAAGCTCGTAGGCCTGCGATATGGGCTTTTGAATGCCACGCACCCCTTCTGGAAATGTGAGCAGCTTTTGCCCGGAATCCAGCAGCGTGTTTGCATTGTCTGCAGTGCCCAGCACCACACCGAGTCGGCTGTACCAGGTGGAAATAACTGGCAGCGTGGGTACCAGTCTGTCCATCATGCTGCGGCAAAGCATGGGCGGGGTTGCTTCCATGAATAGTGCAGTGTTGATCATCATTGCGTCGATGGGTAGCTGGCCGGCGTGATTTGCGGCGAGAATGGCTGGTCCCTGAGGAACCTGTTCGATGCCGGAGGTTTTACATCGGAAATAGTGGGTATAAAAGAAGCTGGTGACTGCCAGGGTTGCTCGAATGCTTCGAATATCCATGCCAAAGGGATCCCTCCCTTCCGATTCCGCATGGGCATACAGTTCTTCAAGTCGCTGACGGCTGTGTTCAGGTAATGCCTTTTCCAGTTTTTCCAGTACGGTGATGGGCATGGCAAGCAACTTTTCAAAAAGAGTTGCCATGGTCGTAATGCGATCAAGCCACTGGTCTGTGCCGGTTGTCATGTGAAGCTTTTACCATACCTCTGTTTTTCAAGGTAGAAATTGACATCAATTAAGGCATCTCGGTAGATTATTCGGGCAAATCATTGTGATTTATATTAATCATTGTATTTTCCAGATGTACCGGGAAGGACCCAATTGAATATGACCCGTAAGATGAGCGCCCTGGAGGCGCGACGACAGCTGAGTTTTTTAAAATCTTTCGACAGGAAGTTTCAGGTACTGGATCGGGAGTTGCAACGACTGAACAGAGCCCGGGACGCGAGAACCACGTCTCCGAGCGGCTGGCCCATTGATGGGCTGGAGCGTACGGTGAAGAGTCTCATTGGCGCCGGTGCGGTTTATGGTCTTGCGGACATTTCTACCTGGGCCAGAGAATTTCTCGATGCATTGGGAAGAATTCGCGCCAGAAAAACCGCTTTGCCTCAGGAAGATATGGACTGGTTGGCCGATCGGATTCGAGTTCTGGAAAAAATGCAACATGACGCTATGGAACGGGCAGAGGAGACCATCTCTGGCAGACGGGACAGCAATCCCGAACCCAACGGTGAATCCGCAGAAGAAGATACCTGGAAAAGCGCCCTTGCGGATGCGGAGACGGAGGAAAACGTCGACGGAATTGCCGAGCGGAAAGCGCGGCTGGCAGATGCAGCGCACCGGTTCAGTCAGAAAAAAGCGCCCAAACCCGCCTCACTTCCCAGAATCAGGGGCGCAGATGTCACCGGGAAGCCGGCATCCACGGTTCAGAAGATCAAGGGAGCTCCGGGCGGGACGCCGGTGAAGTCGACGAAGGCGTCCGCCGCCACCACCGCCCTGTTTCCCGAGAACGCGCCCCATGTACTTGAGAAGGCGAGCAATGGCGCACCGCCGGTCCCCGTCAGCGATGTGCTTTCATCGAAGCCGACGGACGATGGGGCAGAAAACCGCGAGCACTCAGCCGACCATGACGATAACGATGATTTTGTGGGCAGCTCCGACACCATGCCGGTTGATATTATAGACATTGTGGATGTGTCGGAAAAAGTTGGTCTGCCCCGGGGGGATGCCAACGGAAAGTCTGTGGTCGATAGCCCCCCCGCCCCGACATCCGCTTCCGAACGCACCGGTGGAAAGCGGCGCACCCTATGGCCTCTGGCGGCCGGGGTGCTGCTTCTGGCGTTGGGGGTATCTCTGTATTTCAATTTTGTCGGAAAAGCCAGGGAGTCAGAGACGAAGTCGCCGGCAGCAACAACAGATTCCTCCGGGCCATCGACAGAAGCGCAGGGTGATAGTGCGGCCCCTGTGAGCGACTCGGCTGCGGCATTGGCAGTTGACGATATGACGGACACAACATCGGATACGGGAGACACCGTCGACAGCAGTTCGGTGGAACCATCTCCGGATACCGGAAAGTCGCGTACGCGCGCTGCGCGGAATCGCGGTGGTCGCAAAGCGGCTCGAAAGAAAACCACAGCGGCTCAAACCAGTAGCCCGACGGACAACGCAGCCAAATCCAGTGAAGCCAAATCAAACGAAAACGCGACAGGTCAGAGCACAGGTACATCCAGTACAAAATCTGACGACGGTCCCACCGGCAGGTTGAGAATATCTATGCCGGCGGGGGCAACTGGAGAGATTCGCATTTTCGTGGATGGCCAGAAAAAAGGTAAAGCGCCCAGGATATTATCTCTTTCCGCTGGATTGCATGAAGTCCGCTTTGAGATGGATGGCAAGAGCAAACTGAAAATAGTGAGCATCAAGACTGGCGTTACCAGCGATGTGACACCGAGATTTTAGTGATTAATACTTGCCTAAATATTTCTCCGGGTGTTTGGTGGCGTTAAACATCAGATAACTATGAACAGAAGGATGGAAAAGTGGAAAGCTGTTTTGTTTGGGACATTGATCCGGTAATTGTTTTTCTTGGACCGTTGCAATTGCGGTATTACGGCCTGATTTTTGCCTCGATGCTGTATATCGGTTTTATCATCTGGCGAAAGCAGATGTTGCGCGCCGGGTACAGCCTGGAATTGGCTGAGCGGTTTCTGATCTGGGGCGTTCTGGCCGTTCTGATTGGGGCCCGTCTGGGGCATTGCCTGTTTTACGAGCCGGAAAGATATCTTTCGGACCCGATTACCATACTTTATTTCTGGAAAGGTGGCCTGGCGAGCCATGGGGCAACCGTTGGTCTGGTTGTGTCGATGTTTCTGTTCTGCAAAAAATATAAACTCCGCTATCTGGAAGTGCTTGATCGTATGGCCATGCCGTCTGCGGTGGGCGCCGCTGCGGTGCGCCTTGGCAACTTTTTTAATTCGGAGATTGTTGGCCGCGTTACAGATGTGCCGTGGGCAGTGGATTTCGTGCGGTACGATGCCATGATGGGGGAGCCGGCCACCTGCAGACACCCCTCGCAGCTATATGAGTTTTCCATGGGGCTGTTCGTACTGCTGTCACTGTATCTGGCCGATCGATTTGCCGGAAAAGAAAAGCGTCCCCTGGGCCTGTTGGCCGCCATGTTTCTTATTCTGTATTTCGCTGGACGGTTCACGGTGGAGTATTTTAAAGAATTCCAAACCCTTGAGGAGTCTGTCCTGACCATGGGGCAGTATCTTTCGATTGTGCCGTTCACTGCCGGTGTGATTCTCCTTGGCTGGGTCATCGCAAAACGCATCCCGACCGAGGCGGGCAAGGAAGAGCGTCTCGCGAAGGCATTCAATCCGGCACCCGGAACCGACGGCGGCAGCGGGAAAACTGGCAGCCCAAAAGGGAAAACCGCCGCAAAGTCCGCGACCAGGTCCAAAAAGCGCAAGAAGTAGCGCACGAAGCAGTCACCTCCTGAATCCTGCCTTTTTTTGTTCTCATATATACATGCGTTGCCGACGGAGCTTGCCAAAAAAAGCGCTTTCTGCGAGGGTGAACCGCTGGAAAAGAAGGGAACTCAATATGTTAAAAAGGATGTTTATTGTTCACAAAGCCCTCGCTGAGGCATTCGGGCTGTATGTTCGCCCGGTATTTGTTTTCACGCTTATCTGGATTCTGCACGGGGTGGTATCCATTAACATGGTGCTCGATCATCTGTTTTTTCCCTCATTGCGTAAAAAGAAGATTGCACGTCCCATCATTATTGTGGGCAATCCCCGGAGTGGAACCACTTTTTTACAGCGGTTTCTGATAGACAACGGGTTTGGAACCGGTTCACGTTTGTGGAAAATGATTTACCCTTCGCTGACGATGCAGTTTTTTCTCAAGCCGATTCTGCCATTATTGGAGAAGGTCAGCCCTGCCAGGTATCATGCGGCGGCCGCCCATAAAACCAGCCTCACCGGTTTTGAAACAGACGATCCGGGAATTCTGTTTCGATATTTTGATGGGTTCTTTTTACTCGGGTTCCTGCTTTCCTGGTCCAAAAAAGACTATACCGACGAGTTCGACCCCGACATCCGGGATACGGCGAAACGAGATTTTGGCTGGTGGCGAGAAATCTGGCGACGGGTTCTGGTGAGTGAAAAACAGGATCGCATTGTTGCCAAACTGTTTTCCCTCGGGCTTCGGCTGCCACGATTCATGGAATCATTTCCGGATGCCAAAATTCTGTATACCGCCCGGGATCCACTGTCGACTGTTCCCTCCGGTCTCAGTCTTGTTACCGGTGTGCTGGATGGCATTTTTGGGTTCTGGAAGCTTCCGGAAGAAAAACGCGCCCACTTTATCGGGAGATTGTATAAAGCGCTGTTGACCCTGAGCCTGCGGTTCGAAAAACTGTATTCCGAGAATCTGGAACTGCAGAAAAAGGTGAAGATTGTCACTTTTGATCGCATGATGAACGATTTCGACAATCTGATGCCGGAAATTGTGGCGTTCGTTGGACAGGATATGACTCCCGAATTGCAGGAGACCATTGTGAAAACCGCTGAAAAGCAGCGTGCCTTCAGCAGTGGCCATAAATACGATTTGGAGAAGTACGGCCTCACTGAAGAGCAAATTCGAGAGGATTACGCCCCATTTTATAAAACCTTCCTTGAATAACGCGGTTGTCGCATCCCCCCCCCCACACATCATTCACCGGTTGCAGATAAACCCCTTGAATAATATTGGAATCCGGATACATTCATTCTCGAATTGATAATATGAATACGGTTGATACGGAAGCAGCGCCGATGCAGTGTTTCCGTGTTTTTCAAAGGTGTATGATGATGAAGATATTGGTATTGAACGGTTCGCCCAAGGCCAGGACGGAAAATTCGTTTAACAGAGTGTATTTTGACCATATTCGCGCTCTGTTTCCGGAACATCAGTTTGATACGGTGCCCATCGCCCGCGAAGCAGATGTGTTGGCCCAACGGGGGGAACGCCTTGATGAACTCTGTACCCTGCTTCGGGAGTGTGATGGGATTATCTGGCAGGTTCCCGTTTTTACGGCGCTGATTCCATCACAGGTGAAGCAGTTCGTGGAGCTGGTGTTCAATGATTCATACATTCGGGGCCTGTTTTCGGGCAAGTACTGTACCGTGATGACCACGTCCATCCAGATTTTTGACAACTGGGCAGAATACTATCTGCAATCCATCAGCGAGCAGATGGGGGCAATCTGTACCGAAACGTTCTCCGGCCAGATTCAACCGATGATCAGTGATGATTTTCGGGTTGCACTCAAGGGGCATCTGAATCGGTTCTTTGCAGCGATTCAATGTGGCTATCGGATTCCACGGCGGTTTGCGCCGGTTGCCCACCACCCCCGACAGATTGGGCTACCGCCGGTTACAGAGAATTCGGCAACGGCGAATTCAGCGGGACGCATCGGCGTAATTACTGATTTCACCGACGATACGGGAAATCTGAAACAGATGGTCGATTACTTCTGTTCGGTGACGACCGCGAAAGTGGATGTGCTCGATTTGGGAGAGTGCGACATCAGCGGATGTACATCGTGCATGAACTGTTTGAATTCTCAACTTTGCGTGCAGAAGGATGGGTTCATGGAGTTGCACGATCGCTATGTGATGTCTGCGGACGCGGTAGTGTATGCGGGCGTGGTGCGGGAAGACTATTTTTCGTATCGAATCAAGCATTTCATGGATAGGGAGTTTTATCTGCAGCATCAGACCATCTACCGGGGGAAACCCATGGGGTTGATTGTCTCGGGTCCCTTCTACCAGTTGCCTCTGTTTCAGGAGTCGGTTTCATCTATCTGGAATGGACGGGGCGGCAAGTTGAATGCGCCGGTTTGCGACGATGGCTGTTCGGAAAAGGAACTCGCCGCCCAACTGCAATGGCTGGCCACCACCATGGCGCATAAAATGACCCAGGCGGTCCCGGAGCCTCTGGGCTATTACGCGGCGACCTCAAGTCGGACATTTCGGGATTTCAGCTGGCTGACGCGATTTCCATTTGTTGCGGAGTATAAGTCTTTCAAACAGGAAGGGCGGTATGCGTCATTTCCCCACAAACTGAAGAAAATCCGATATCGCATGTTCAAATTGCAGATGATGATGCTTTTCAGAGGATTTCACAAAGCGCTCAAGAAATACAATGAAGTACGCATGAAAGGCATGCGCCGGCAACTTCCCTCCTAAAGCGGCGACCGGTTTGCATCCTTGCTGTAATCGCGCATATCCGTCATCTTTAAGCGTTCGTCCTCAGTAAAAAGGGACAATACCAATATCTGCGATAGTAAATTTCGACGAAAAAGTGTTGACAGCATACTACCATACAAGCACACTTGTGTTCATAAGATTGGCAGACGAGTTCCACATGCTGTTTATCCATCGAGCATTGCTGTTATTGTTTGGAACCGTATCGGGATGGGAACAAAATTGATAGGAAATGGAGAATCTCATGAAACGTGTGCAAAGGGTATTGATTGGAGTCATAGCGATTTTTGCAATGGTAAGCATGGTTTCCTGCGGTAAAGAGAAAGCCGAAACGAAATCAGACGATGTTGCCGTAAATGATGTCGTTGAACCAGTGAAGCCGGTTGTACTGCGTATGGCAGACAATCATGCAGAAGATTATCCCACGGTGATGGGCGATAAGTACTTTGCAAAGATTGTTGAAGAAAGAACAGATGGTCGGGTAAAAATTGAGGTGTATCATGGCGGGCAGCTCGGCGACGAACCGACGACCATTGAGCAGGTCAGTGCCGGTGTGATTGATTTTGTGCGAGTCAGCATTTCCCCACTGACTCAAATCAATGATAAATACAACGTTCTCATGCTGCCGTATCTGTATAAAGATAGAAGTCAGTATTTCAGAGTTCTTGATGGCCCTGTCGGGGACGAGTTTCTGAAACTGATCAATTCAAAGAACATGGAAGGTCTCTGCTGGTTTGATTCGGGTTCGCGGAATTTTTATAACAGCAAACGCGCGGTTAGAACCCCGGACGATCTCAAGGGACTGAAAATTCGTGTCCAGAAAAGTGAATTGATGATGGGGCTTGTGGAAGCAGTCGGTGCTTCTCCTACGCCCATGTCCTTCGGTGAGGTGTACAGTGCACTGCAGACGGGGGTGATCGACGGCGCGGAGAATAATTTTCCGAGTTATGATTCAACCAGTCATTACGAGGCTGCAAAATATTTTACCATTGACGAACATACCCGCGTTCCGGAAATGATTATTGTCAACCTTGACTCTCTGAAAAAGCTTTCCGAAAAAGACCAGAAAACGGTTCGCGAAGCCGCAAAGGAAGCCGCGAAAAAGCAACGGGAATACTGGCTGGCGCGTGTTGAACAATCCCGAAAGAAGATGGCGGATGCCGGGAACACCATTACGGGTCTTTCAGCGGAGGAGAAAAGGGCGTTCCAGGATAAGGTGTATCCCCTCTATAAGAAATTTGCCGGTAATTACATGAATATCGTGGATAAGGTTCTTGCCACCAAATAGCGAAATGGTGAACAGGTACATATCTGATATGGTTTCGGTGCTGCGGCAAATCGCGGTGCAAAGTTGGTCGGCATCTATCATGTATTCAGTATCATGAAAAAATTAAGAAGATTCATATCTGTGCTGGAAACGGTTCTTGAATATTTTGCATGCAGTTGTCTGGTATTGATGACTGTTATTATTACCTATCAGATTTTCATGAGATATTTTTTTTCTGCAACACCAGGATGGTCTGAAGAGCTGGCACTGCTGCTGATGGTATGGTTTGCGTTTGTCGGGATGGCCATTGGTGTTCGTCGCAGAAACCATCTGAGCATCGAATTTCTGGTGGCAAAACTGAGCGAAACGGCTCAGGCCTATGTCGCCATACTGAACGAGTTGCTGATTCTGGCTTTCGGCGCAATCCTTTTTATCTTCGGGGTAAACATGATGATAACGTCGAGCATGTCAACTATGGCGGCGCTCAGAATATCCAACAGTTTTCTCTATCTGATGGTGCCCGTATCCGGTTTCCTCATGATGATTTATACCATCGACAATCTGATAACCGCAGTATCAGACACTTTTTTCAGGAAGGACATATGGAGGCACAAGTAGGCGTTGTAATTCTGGTGTCGTCACTGTTTCTGCTGCTCATCCTGCGCGTCCCTGTGGCATTTTCACTCGGGTTGTCCGCATCGTTTGCAGCCCTGTACATGAAAATACCGCTGCTCATCATCGCGCAGAAGATGGTGTCGGGAGTGAACAGTTTTTCGCTGATGGCCATTCCTTTTTTCATTCTTGCCGGTGAAATCATGGGGCAGGGCGGCATTTCCCGGCGACTGATTGATTTTTCCAATATCATTGTTGGGCGCGTACGCGGTGGCTTGTCGATGGTGAATATTCAGGCGAGTATGTTCTTTGGCGGTATTTCCGGCTCATCCGTTGCGGATACGTCCTCCATTGGATCCATCATGATCCCGATGATGGAAAAGAAGGGGTATGACAAGGATTACTCTGTCAATGTCACCATCACTTCGTCAACCCAGGGAGTTATCATACCGCCAAGTCACAACATGATTATTTACTCCGTTGCAGCGGGAGGAATATCTGTTGGCAAGTTATTTCTCGGCGGTGTGATTCCCGGCATATTGCTGGGTATCACATTGATGGTGTTGAGTTATGCCATTGCGGTGAAGCGCGGATATCCCAGAGGCGAAAAAGTGGGTCTGAGAGCCGCCATCCGGACAATACGTGAGAGTATCCTGGGATTGATGACGGCTATCATCATTATTGTGGGAGTGGTCACCGGTGTGTTCACCGCCACAGAAAGCGCTGCCATTGCTGCCGTCTACGCCTTTGTCGTTACCTTCTTTGTGTACCGGGAAGTCGGTTTGAAACAGATTCGATCCATACTCATAAACTCGCTGAAAACCCTGTCCATTGTCATGGCGGTCATTGCAACATCCAGCGCATTCGGTTACATGATGGCGCTGCTTCGGGTGCCTCAGCTGATCACGGACGGGTTGCTTGCTGTTTCCACAAACAGGATTATTGTTCTGCTGATGATCAATGTCATTCTTCTTGTCCTCGGAATGATTATGGATATGGCCCCGCTGATACTCATTACCACACCGATTCTGCTTCCTGTGGCGATCAAAGTCGGCATGGACCCGATTCAGTTTGGCGTTGTCATGATGTTGAACCTCGGTATCGGACTCATTACACCACCGGTGGGTTCCACGTTGTTTGTTGGTTGTTCTATTGCGGGAATATCTATCGAAAAGGTGGCCCGTTCATTGGTTCCCTTCTACATCATGTTATTTGGGTACCTGATCATAGTGACATTTATTCCGCAGCTCACGTTGCTGCTACCGAATTTAATGATGAAATAAAACATTCAGGAGATGAATATGAGGATGACTTTTCGATGGTTCGGAGAAAAAAATGATCCGACTACCCTACGCCAGATTCGACAGATACCGGGAATGAAGGGCGTAGTGACATCTCTTCACGATGTGCCGGTGGGAGAAGAGTGGGACGGTGCGCAGATTGCATCACTGAAACAGAATATTGAAAACCATGGATTGACCCTCGATGTGATTGAAAGTCTGAATGTTCACGAAGACATCAAACTCGGATTGCCGTCCCGTGATGCCCTGATTGAAAATTATATCCGAACCATTAAAAAGCTGGCGCGGGCTGGAATAAAAGTGGTGTGTTATAACTTTATGCCCGTTTTTGACTGGACCCGCTCAGATCTTGCCGCCACTCTCGAAGATGGCTCCACGGCGCTTTCCTACGATGAAGCAATTATTCAGTCCATTGACCCGGTGCAAATATTTGACGACATTTCGTCAGCATCGCAGGGCCTGACGCTTCCCGGATGGGAACCGGACAAATTGAAAAACAGGTTGAAGCCTCTTTTTAAGCAGTATGCCGACGTGGGAAAAGAAGCGCTCTGGAAGAATCTTGAATATTTTCTCAACGCGGTCATTCCCGAAGCCGAAAAATGCAATATCAGAATGGCTATACACCCGGATGATCCGCCATGGGATATTTTCGGGCTGCCGCGACTTATTACGGACGATGCAAATATTGAACGGTTTCTTATGTTGTATGACAGTCCCCATAATGGTCTGTCACTCTGCAGTGGTTCTCTGGGGGTCAATCCCCGGAATGATATACCGGCACTGGTCCGGAAATACGGCGGCATGGGGAAGATTCATTTTGCCCATATCAGAAACATACAGTTTTCAGGGGAGAAGGGGTTTCATGAAGCGCCACATCTCAGCGAACTGGGTTCACTGGATATGTTTGAAATTGTAAAAGCCTACCATGATGTTGGATTCACGGGGCCAGCGCGGCCTGATCATGGACGAATGATTTGGGGAGAAACCGGTCGACCGGGATATGGATTGTTTGATAGAGCGCTGGGCGCAACCTATCTTGCCGGACTCTGGGAGGCCATTGATAAAATGAAAAGGACATCTCGGGAACATGATTCCATTTAAAGTTGATTTAAACAATAGGACAGCTGTGATCACCGGGGGGGCCGGAGTTCTGGGAAGTGTGTTTGCAAAGGCAATGGCTGAATGCGGCGCAAAGATTGCGATTCTGGATCTCCGAAAAGATGCGGCCGATGTCATTGCGCGGGAAATTGTCGGAAACGGCCACGTGGCCGCCGGATTTGAATGCAATGTGCTGGATTTGGACTCGCTGTATAGCGCCAGAGACGCGGTGGTTTCTGCGTTTGGCAGGCCAGATATTCTCATCAACGGCGCTGGCGGCAATCACCCCGGGGGTACGACGACAAAGGACCATTTTGATGTCGGTGATATGGAGAATGAAAGTGTGAGAACGTTTTACGACCTCGAACCGGAGAGCGTTCAGTCTGTGTTTAACCTGAACTTTATTGGCACACTGCTCCCGACACAGGTTTTTTCAAAGGAGATGCTGAACAGTGTAAAGCCAACCATTCTGAACATTTCATCAATGAGTGCCTTCACGCCGCTGACGCGAGTACCCGCCTACAGCAGCGCCAAAGCGGCCATCAGCAACTTTACCCAGTGGCTTGCCGTTCACTTTTCGAAACAGGGAATTCGGGTAAACGCCATTGCGCCCGGCTTTTTCATCTCTGATCAGAACCGAGCGCTGCTCCTGAACAAAGATGGAAGCCATACTGAACGTGCAGAGAAAATTCTGAAAAATACGCCGATGGGGCGATTTGGAATTCCCGAAGAGTTGGTGGGGACACTGTTGTGGCTGCTTGACGAAAACAGCTCGGGGTTTGTGAATGGTGCCGTAATTCCAGTTGATGGTGGTTTTTCCGCATACAGTGGCGTATAGACCAGATGGAATATTAAAATGAATTCAGTAATGAGGTGTTCACAGATGGATTTGCTGCTGAACGAAAAGAACCCCAAAGAGTCTTTTGGCGATTACGTGTTCCATGTGTTGAAGGAAAGTATCATCCGCTGGAAGTTGAAGCCGGGAACCCGCTTGAGCGAAAATGAAGTGTCTGAATATCTCAATGTCAGCCGGACCCCCGTACGGGAGGCGTTTATCAAGTTGTCCAGAGAGGGCGTACTTGAAATTGTTCCCCAGAAGGGGTCATACGTCTCGTTCATCGACATGGACATCATTGATGAGGTGCTTTTTCTGCGCAAAAATGTGGAGATGGCCATCGTTCGCCTGGCGGTTGACACGATTACAGAAGAAGCGATTCTGCAATTGTCATCGCTACTCGATAAGCAGCGGGCATGTGTGAAAGCCAAAGACTATGACCAGTTTTTTTATTTTGATGAGCGGTTTCACTACAGCATTTATGAAGCCACTGGCAGAGAGCGAATCTGGGAAATCATCCACAGTTTTGATACCCAGTACAAACGGTTCAGGATGTTGACCCTGCTCGAATACACGGACTTTGAAGTGATCCTGCAGCAACACAGACAGATTTTCACTGCACTCAGGAACAAGGACAGCAAACTGGCAGCAAACACAACATTGACTCACCTGAACAAATTATCAACAGACTACAACGGCATTCGCGAAAAGTATGCGGAATATTTTAAACCATAGAATCAGCCCCATGATGAATCTTTTTCCATGGATGCACTGAATTGAAACCCCTTTGGAAAAGCACTTCAATTTTTATTTGTGGACAGGTGCGCGGGGGACTGATAAGGTCAAAGGAACCGTTTCGGTTTTTTTCCCGTTAATTCAATATAGAATTAAAAGATGTTGCACCCAGGTGCAACATCTCTGAAGCGATGTGACATATATGGTATATGTGTGTTTTGTGCTCTGTTTTCGCCTGCCGATGTTTCCCTGTGGCGAATCCTTGATGTTCACTTGTGGTGAATGCGCGTCGGGAGACGTTGTTTTCTGCAGAGGCATGGCCCGCGTGGCAAAATTCCTGACCTTTTTCGGAATAAATTCGTTGAATCATGGTTGAAGTTCACGGCGTGTCTATGTAGATAGATGCACCGAATGAATTCAGACCAATAGGTAAAAGATTCGAAAGGCGAATGGAAATGAGTCAGGACGTAAGAGCATTAAATGATATGGTAAAGGCGGAGAGCGCGTTTGTGGACGAAATTCTCCACGAAGTGCAGAAGGCGATTGTCGGGCAGGAAGAAATGGTGGAGCGCACGTTAATCGGCATTCTGACCGGTGGGCATGTGTTGCTCGAAGGGGTACCCGGCCTGGCCAAAACCCTCACAGTCAATTCTCTTTGCAAGGCAATTTCCGCCAAATTTCAGCGCGTGCAGTTCACCCCGGATTTGCTTCCTGCGGACCTTGTGGGCACGGTGATTTACAACCAGCGAACCGGTGAATTTTCGGCCAAGAAGGGCCCGGTGTTCGCCAATTTTGTCCTTGCGGATGAAATTAACCGGGCGCCGGCCAAGGTGCAGTCCGCGTTACTCGAAGCCATGCAGGAAAAACAGGTGACTATTGGGGAGGAAACGTTCAAGCTGCCATCGCCGTTTATTGTGATGGCCACCCAGAACCCCATTGAGCAGGAAGGGACCTACGCGCTGCCCGAAGCCCAGGTGGATCGATTCATGCTCAAGATTAAAGTGGGATACCCCACCCGGGACCAGGAGCGGGAGATTATGGACCGGATGGCCATGGGGACCGTGCCGGAGGTGAAGCCCGTGGTGACGCCGGAGCGAATTCTGGAAGCGCGCAAGGTGGTTTCCGAGATTTATTTAGACAGCAAAATCAAGGATTACATCATTGATATTATTTTTGCCAGCCGCGAGCCGGGCAAGTACGGATTGGCCGAACTGGAACGGTTCATCGAATACGGCGCGTCTCCCCGTGCGTCCATCGCGCTGAACCAGGCGGCGAAGGCCCATGCCTTCATGCGCCATCGGGGATATGTGACTCCCGAAGATATTAAATCCATTGGACCGGATGTATTGCGACATCGCATTGCCGTGACCTATGAGGCCGAAGCCGAGGAATTCAGCAGTGAGGATGTGGTTCGTAAAATTTTCGATACGGTGGAGGTTCCGTAAATAATGGAACACGGTGAACTGTTTTCCGAGATTCGCAAGATTGAAATCGTCACCCGCAACCTGGTGAACGATCAACTGGCCGGACAGTATCATTCGGTATTCAAGGGGCGGGGGATGGCCTTTGATGAGGTGCGTCAGTATCAGCAGGGGGATGATGTCCGGTTGATTGACTGGAATGTGTCTGCCAGAATGAATGAGCCGTACATCAAAGTATTTGTGGAAGAGCGGGAGATGACGGTGATGCTGCTGGTGGATGTGAGCGCGTCACTCAGTTTCGGTACGGTAAGCACCAAGGCCAGATTGTCGGCGAAACTGGCTGCAGTTTTTGCCTTTTCGGCGATTCAGAACAATGATCGAGTGGGCCTGATTATGTTTTCCGACAAAATTGAGCTGTTTGTTCCTCCCAAAAAAGGCAAGAAACATGTGCTGCGCGTGGTGCAGGAAATTCTGAGTTTTCGTCCCGAAGGAAAGGGGACGGACATTTCCTGCGGATTGAACTATCTGAATCGAGTCACTAAACACAAATCGGTTGGTGTGCTGATTTCTGATTTTCAGGATGAGGATTACGAGCAGGCGCTTCGGTTGAGCAACAGTCGACATGACCTGATTCCCATCTGTATCAGCGATCCCTGGGAAGAACTGCTGCCCGGCATGGGGGTGGTGTACATGGAAGATACAGAAACGGGCGAGGTCTTCGCCGTGGATACCGATAGCCCCCGTGTGCGTGCGGCATATGAGCGGGAGATGAAACGGCGACGTGCGGAGCGGGAGCATCTGTTTCGGAAGAATAAAATCGATTTCATAAATATGTCCAGCGGTGACGACGACATGACGCCGCTGGTGAACTTTTTCAGGCGTCGTTCCAAACGTGCCATGCGACTTTGAGGTAGTTATGGGCAAGTCGGTTTATATGGCGTTTCTTGCGCTCCTGGCTGGGTTGATGCTGTCTGTGCCGATTCTGGCACAGTCCGATACAGACACTTCGCCCGGAAAAACAGAAAAAACGGCGACAGCAATAGCGGATTCGGACAGTGATGGAGGGGGGGGGCCGAATTCGAAACCGGTAGCGGCGCCTACCGCGGAACCGGCGCCGTTGAAGGATGAGATTGCCAAAGAAGAGATGCCGGAGATTAAAGTGACGGTGTCTCCAGAAAAAGGCGCCATTGGCGATTTGATTGAATGGAAGGTGATTGTTCACAGGAAATCGGTGCAGGATCGGGTGGTATTGCCCTCCAGCTTTGATTTCGGGAAACTGGAGATTCAGAGTCGGACTGTAAAGGGCGAAGAGAGTGGTGAAAAGTCACTGACGCAGGTGATGGGGATTGGTCTTGTTGCGCTGGATACCGGCGAATTCAATATACCGCCCCAGAAACTGACGGTGGTGGACGGGAAGGGCAATCTCAGTGAGGTGATGACCCCCGCATTCACGCTGACTATCGATAGTCTCATTGCCAATGAACCGGAACCGTCGATTAAGGCGGACGAAAAAGATGGCGAAGTGGTGATGGTCGATGATTTTACCCTGCTTTATATCGCCATTGCCGTATTGGCGGTGCTGGTGACTGTGCTGCTGACGCTGCTGGTCCGCAAACTTCTGTCGTTGCGCAAACCCAGGCCGGGCCCACCGCCGCCGCCGCCGAGGCCGGCGCACGAAGTGGCTCTTGAAAAACTGAATGCGCTCCGGAATTCGGGATACCTGGATGAACAGATGCACAAACGGTTTCATCTGAAGCTTTCAGAAGCGTTCCGGGAGTATCTGGGGAATCGATATCATTTTGATGCACTGGAATGTTCCACCCGGGAAATTGTGGATGCCCTTCGGCGGCTTTCCCTGAAAGTGGAGCTGCATCGAGAAGTGGTGCAGTTGCTCGAAGATACGGACCTTGTGAAATTCGCGCGTTACATTCCTCCCCGGGAAGAGTCTGAGCGACTTCTGGAGGAGGCGTTTCGTATTGTGGAAATCACTCGGGACAGCCCCGCATCGGCCATTGCGCCAAAGGGGGCTGCCGCGACGCAGGATGATGCGTCAGAGAAAGGTCGCACGGATGACCGGGACGGAGGCGAGCGATGATATCGGTGGCGGATTTCTGGAAACGACAACGGCATTGGCTGGAACCGGTGAGCTTTGCGCTGGGAGCGCTGGCAATTGCCGCCGCCGTGATATTACCGGACTGGATTCGGACCGGAAGTGGAATGCAGTTTGAGAACCCCTGGTTTCTGCTGGGATTTCTGGCCATTCCCCTGGTGATCTGGTCGGGGATTCGCGCCCGGAAGGGCAGCGGTCGGCTGGTGCATCCCCTTGCCCGTGTGATTGGCAGGCAGCGGCGGGGATGGCGTACCTGGCTGCTGCCACTGAGCGTGGGGCTTCGAACCCTCGTGGTGGCGCTGATTGTCATTGCCCTGGCACGGCCCCAGGATTCCACGGAGCAGGCGAGCGTGCACATGGAAGGGATTGATATTGTATTGACCCTTGACCTCTCGGGGTCCATGGCCACGCCGGATATTCCGCCTTCCCGTGTAGAGGCCGCCAAGGAAGTGGTGCTCGACTTTGTGAAGCGCCGGAAAAACGATCGCATCGGCGCGGTGGTGTTTGCAGAAAACGCATACACGCTGTGCCCATTAACCCTGGACTATTCGGTGCTTTCGCAGATGATTGGAGATCTTCAGCTGGGGGTTATTGACGATCGGGCCACAGCCATCGGCAATGCCGTGGGTGTTTCCATCAACCGGCTTCGAAAATCCGACGCTAAAAGTAAGACCATCATTCTACTGACAGACGGCACATCCAATGCCGGTAATGTGTCGCCGGAACAGGCCATTGAGTTTGCCCGCACCCTGGGAATTCGGATTTACACCATTCTGGTGGGGCGCAATGAAAACAGCAGCGCCATCAATCCGGACCTGTTGATTTCCATGGCGAAGAAGACGGGGGGCGCCTTTTTTACCGCCATCGATAAAGACCAGCTGATTTCATCGTTCCATACCATTCTGGATGCACTCGAACGGTCAAAAATTGAAGACCGTGCGGTCACGTATGCCGAAGTATTTGGCAGATATCTGTTTGCTGCGCTGCTTCTCGGCATTTTCGATTTGATTTTGAGTGTAGTGGTGATGCGGAGGACACCATGAGATTTGCTGAACCGAACATGTTGTTTTTTCTGATAGCCCCGGCGTTGGCGGTGGTCTTTTTCATACTTGGTATTTTTATTCGACGACGGTTGCTTCGGCGATTCGGCACTGGACCGGTGGCGGAGGCGCAGCTGCGTCGGCCGTCGCCGTATCTGCGGGCGGCCAAAGCGATACTGCTGGTTGTTGGATTGTCTCTTCTGGTGCTGGCTACCGCCAGACCACAGTACGGTGGCCGGATTCAGATGCTGAAAAAACGCGGTGTGGACATTGTGGTTGCCCTGGATTTTTCAAAAAGTATGCTGGCGCAGGATGTTCGGCCCAACCGGTTGGAACGCGCCAAACTGGAGCTTTCGGGATTTATTGAACAGCTGACTGGCGACCGGATTGGTCTGGTGGCCTTTGCCGGAGATACGATGCGATTTCCGTTGACTTCGGACTACACGGCCGCCACGACGTTCTGGAAGGATTTAACCCCGTACGATATGCCGGTTGGCGGCACCGCCATTGGAAAGGCGCTCAATGCCGCCAACGATATGCTGTTTGACAACCGGAAAAATGATGCGGTGGAGAAAACCCTGAAGAATCGATCCAAGGTAATTATTCTGCTCACCGACGGCGAGGATCACCTGGGAACACCGGTTGATGTGTCCGAGGAAATCGCCAAAGAAGGGGTTACCATTTTTACGGTGGGCATCGGTTCGGATTCTCCGGAGCTGATTCCAAGATATCTGGATGACGGCACTACGGTGGGATACCAGCGCGACGCCAATGGGGAGTACATTACCACCAGTCTGACCGCAGAGAACGAAGATGTCCTCAAACAGATTGCCACCAATACCGGCGGACGTTATTTCCGTGCGGGGCATGATCTGTCGGGATTGCGGGCAGTGGTGGATGAAATTCGGAATATGAAGCAGTCGGAGGTGGAGGCCAGACAGACCATTCTTTACGATGAAGTGTTTCAATGGTTTCTGATTCCGGCGGCGTTGCTGTTGCTGTTGGCATTTTTGCTGCCGGATCGGCGGAGTAGAGAAAGGGGGGCGAAATGAAGCGAAATATATTCAGTATAATTTGCATTCTGACGGTGCTCTCGTGCAGCGCCGACGCCGGGGGGTATAAATGGTTGAAAAGTGAGGACGGCAGCACCCGGGAAGGGAATGCACTGCTTAAAAAGAAAGAGTTTGCCAAAGCGCTTTCAGCCTACGATAAAGCCGTGAAGAAGTATCCGGATCGCGGTGAGGCGCATCTGAACCGCGGACTTTCGCTCATTCGTCAGGGAGACGAGAAAATGGATGAGGCAATGCAGGCCTTTACATTGGCAGCGGATTCAGATGCACCGGCAACGGTGCTGGCGAGGGCGGAGTTTAATCTGGGTAATGCTTTTTTAAAAAAAGAAGATTTCAAGACGGCCATTGATCATTATAAGAAGAGCCTGATGCTGCAACCTGGAAATCGGGATGCCGCCTGGAACCTGGAAGTTGCCCGGTTGAAGAAAAAGCAACAGGAAGAACAGCAGAAACAGGATCAGGAAAATAAGGAACAGCAGGATCAGGGCGACGAGGGAGACTCCGGCGATCAGGACAAACAGGATCAGGACAAACAGGATCAGGACAAGCAGGATCAGGACAAGCAGGATCAGCAGGGTGGGGATCAGAATCAGCAGAATCAGAAAGAGGCGCAAAAGGAGCCCGAACCAGAGAAGGACCAGCAAGGCAGTGATACCCCCGAAGACAAACAGGACCAGCAACAGGAACAACAGCAGCCGGAACAACAGGAACAGCAGGCCGCACAACCTCGGAATCAGAGTATGGAGCAGATGCTGAATGCCCTGGACAAGGAAGACAATGACTTTCATAAGAATAAGGCCCGGCAGCGCGCCGTGGGTGTACCATCGAACGTGAAGGACTGGTGAACCGTATGGGAATAGTCGGCAACATTATTCGCAGAGAAAGACCGTGGATGTGCCTATCCCTACTGTTGGTCAGTTGCCTGTTTTCATCTGTGACTCAAGCCGCCACGAAACCGCCGGAACCGGAGATTGACGTTGCGTTCGATAGGCAGGCGTTTGTTGCCGGCGAACCGTTCCAGGTACAGATCAGCATTTCCACCGCAGGGGAAGGCGAACCCCAGATTAGTCTTCCGTCATTCAACGGAATGAAAGTGCTGAAAAAAAATGTCTCGCGCCCAACCTCGGGATACTCGTTTTCCTTCAGTTTCGGTTCCGGACAGAATACCAGGCGGGTCGTTCAGAATTCCGGTGTGACGCGGTATGACATTGTGCTGATGGCCGACAAAGCTGGGACGTACAACATTGGCCCGGTGAAAGTGGTGCTCGATGGGTACACCTTCAACGGAAAAAATTATCCTATTGAAGTGTTTGACCGGGGCAGTGCTTCTGCTGCGCTACCACCGAGTCAGGCCGGCTCACCGGAACCGGCAGCGTCTGATGATTTGACCGACGCGCAACTGGCGGGCGCCAGGATTGATCCCGACTACTTTCTGCACATGATTCCTTCCAAAACGGAATGCGTGCAGGGGGAACAGATTGTCCTGGATGTGTATCTGTTCACATCGGTTGGGAACATTCGCGCCGATCAGTTTGAACGGGAGCCGGGAACAGAGGGATTCTGGGCGGAGCGATTTGAAGATTTCGATTTGCGGAATCAGCGGAATCGTCAGGTGGTCATCAACGATACCCTCTACGAGCAGGTGCTACTGAAAAAACTGGCACTTTTTCCGTTAAAATCAGGGAAATTGACTATCGCGCCCCCGGTGTTTTCCTTTGTTGTGGGGGGCGGTGGATTCTTCAGTTTTTCACGGGGAAAAAAAGTGAAGCGCGCCGCCAGTCCGGTTGTCATTGATGTGGCCCCTCTACCGGAAAAGGGTCGACCGAAAGATTTTGCCGATGCCAATGTGGGGACGTTCAGTTTTCTGGTAGATGCCAAAGAAACGGAAGTGAAGGTGGGAGAACCGGTGACAGTGACGGTGAATGTTCGCGGCAATGGCAACATTCGAAGCGTGGCTCTTCCCACGTTTGGCGAAGTGGATGGCTTCAAGGCATACGCGCCGGAAACCGATGTGGAAGTCCAGGCCAGAGGCGGTGTGGTGTCGGGGGTCAGTCAATCCCGAACCCTGTTCATCCCCGAGAAGGAAGGTACGTTGACCATTCCTTCTTTGACTTTTTCCTGGTTCGATTTGCAGTCGGGTCAATATCAGACCCGCACCAGCGACCCGATAACCGTGAAGGTTTCCGGCGGGAACCAGCGCGATGGCGGGAAGATGGTTGACAACCGCAGTGACACGCGGACATCCCCTGACCAGGTGAGTGCGCCGGTGGAGCGGATGAACGCTCAGATGCGCACCATCGTGAACGGTGTTGATACGCACAAGACAGGCACCCCCATGTTTGCCCGGTGGTGGTACATCGGACTGGTGTTCGGAGTACCGGTGTTATTTGCTCTGTATTTACTGATTACAAGACTGCGAAAGCGGGCGGCCGAGAGCTTTCTGCGCGGTCGGTCCCGGAGAGCGGAGGCAGATGCGAAGAAATCGCTGACCCAGCTGGATCGCGAAAAGAATCTGACCAACGATCAGTTTTTCTCCAGACTGCATAAAATTCTACTCACCTTTCTTGAGGATCGACTCGAAGAAAATGTGGTGGGAGATACCATGAATCAGCTGGGGCAACGGTTGGTGGACCGGGGATTTGCCGAAACCCATGTGCGTCAGGTGATCAATGCGTTGGAAGAATACGAATTTGCCAGGTTCGCACGGTCGGGCAGCAATGAGTCAGAGCGAAAAGGGGATGTGCAACGGGCGGTGACGTTGATTTCCAGCCTGGGAAGTGTGCAGATTACAGCACTTTCGGAGAACAGGGGAGGCCAATCATGAGACGGGCTCTGTATGCTGTGTGGATATTGTGTATCGTCAGTCTGTTGTCCCCCTTGGCGTACGCGAGCAGCCTGGAGAAAATTTTTCAGGATGCCAATGATGCGTTTGGAGAAGGGCGGTACAGCGAATCGGTGGAGAAATATGAAGAACTGGAAAAGCTGGGTGTCCATTCGGCCACTCTCTTTTATAATCGGGCCACCGCCGAGGCACGGCTGGGGCATCCGGGGCGCGCCATTCAGTACTACGAAAAGGTGCTGACACTTCAGCCGCTGGACGACAATACCGTGTTCAATCTGAAGGTGATTCGGGATTATATTGCCCGGCGTGCCAACCAGCAGGGACGGGATGCGGATCTTGCCCCTGCGGTGGGACCGTGGCGAACTATTCTGGACAGATTCACTGTGACCAGTGCGTCCGTGGCGTTTCTGGTATGTTATCTGCTGCTGTTCGGTGTGTTGCTTGTGCGGCGATTTTGTTCGGGGGAATGGATTCGGCTTTCTCTGGGCGTGACCGCCGGTATTCTGTTGGTGGTCTCCATTTGCATGGGCATTGTGCTTCTGGGAAAACGGCATCAGGTCTGGTATGAGCACGAAGCAGTGGTGGTTTCGGTTCAGGATGGGTTGCGTCCGGTGTATGAAGGACCATCCAATACCGTGAAACGGTTCGACCTGGAGGAAGGCAGTCGCGTCCAGATTCTCGAAAACCGCCGTGGGTATGCCAAAATCCGCGACGATCAGGGGCGTGACGGCTGGGTACGACGGGAAACCCTGGGTCGGATATAATTGACCGTTTACCGTTCAGAGGTGGGGTTCCGGTTTACCGGTGATTCCCATGTCCACTTCATAAATTCCGCCGTGGAAACTCATCACATACAGATGATCTGCCTTCCATCCCCCGATGCCCGATCCGAAATTCGCGGCGGGTATCATTTCCATCATCATATCAATTCCTCCTTCAACCCGACTCAGCCGGGTCGCCACATCCGCCTCTCCGTCCGGCGTGACACGCACAATGATACCATTCATGACAACGACATATAAATTGCCGCAGGCATCCACCGTCATGCCATCCAGTATATCCATCCACATTTCTCCGTCTTCCGCTTGCAGCTCATCCATGATGTTGAGTATCAGTTCATCGTCACTCAACGAACCATCCCCGTTCACTTTCGCTTTGTGCACATTTCCAATTTCTTCGTTGAAATACAGCGTTCTGTAGTCCGGACTGAACGAGATACCGTCAAAGGACGCACCGGAATATTCGAGTACCACCTCATAGGAGTTTGCCGTGGGGTCCACCCGGAAAATCTTCCCTGCAGCACTGCTGGCATAAATAAATCCATCCATGCCCACAGCAAGGCCGTTGGGGCTTTCGATACCATTGGCGATGGATTCATAGCTGCCATTGGGATAAATGCGAATCAGTTCGTTTTTTCGCGCATTCGTGACTACAATTTCTCCTGTGGGCAACAGTCTGGTGCCCTGCGCAGAAATTCCGCTGATAGATGCGATGATTGTTGACTCTCCACTGTATGTTGATTTCCTTGCGATGGTATTCCCCTCGTCATACATCTGAACAAGGTATCCTTCTTTATCAAACACAAAATCTTCTGATGACAAAACAGCTTCTATGAACGTTGATGGTCGCGGTAAAGAAGGCAGATGGTTGCAGGCATCCGTGTCGGTGTCGGAGTCGGTGTCAGAATCGGTATCGGTGTCAGAATCGGTATCGGTGTCAGAATCGGAGTCGGTGTCAGAATCGGTATCGGTGTCAGAATCGGAGTCCGTGTCTGAATCGCTGGAGTGATTATCGGACGAGTCACTGCATCCTCCGGCGGACCATCCCGATAAACACATCCACATTACGACCCATGGCCCCCATTGAACGGACAATCTTTTAAGCGTCATATTTTTTTCTCCCTGTGAATATGCAGGCATTTCTCCCCTTGCTGAATATGGTGATTCATTTTAAATCTCTAAATCTCTGATGATGATATAGTTGATGTTAATGTATTTTATAACGAAAGCATCTGCATGAAATATTGTATCTGGATGGTCACCGGGAATTCCGACCGGCTTTATATCGGACTGTAATTTTATATTCACATCCGCAGACGAGGGAATAAAAACCGTGTGGATTGGACCATTTCGGACGATGGGCCAGATTGAATTGCTTCTTCTCTGAAGTTGAGTTTGAACCCATTTCATATTACATATACACCGTGACTGACGACAAAGAGAACAGGAAGACCGTTGAGCTTTCGATGACGGACATGGAAACCCGGGTTTCCGCGGACGGCGACGATCGGAGGGCAAAGCCGCCATTGGTGCCATCCGTGCGCACGGTGGCCAAAGCCATTGGCGTGGTGGATCAGAAGGGCGCTGCAAACATGTTCAAACCGGGCGATGTGGTAGACGGCCGATATAAGGTGGTTCGCTGCCTCGGCGTGGGAGCCATGGGCTCGGTGTTTCTGGTGAACCACACCCGCCTCAACAAACCATTTGCGCTGAAAATGATCATTCCGGAGTTGGCGCTTCGAAAAGATTTTGTGGCCCGCTTCGAACGGGAAGCCGCTGCATGCAGTCGCCTGACTCATCCCAATTGCATCAGTGTGACAGACTTTGGACACAATGATGCGGGAAATCTTTTTCTCGTCATGGAATACGTGGACGGTGTGCCCCTCAGCGATGTGGTGAAAGCCGGCCCCGTGCCATTGATGGACGCTATCGAATATACGCTCCAGGTGCTTTCCGGTCTGGACCATGCCCATACGAAAGGGATTATTCATCGCGATATAAAGCTCGAAAATATTATGCGATGTACCCTGGACAATGGTGATGCCCTGATAAAGATATTGGATTTCGGCATGGCGAAAGCGCAGATGCGCGCCGACGAGAATCCCGCCATTACCCGAAAGGGGATGGTGATGGGCACGCCACAGTATCTGGCCCCGGAACAGCTTCGCAGTCAACCGGTGGATGAACGCAGTGATTTGTATTCTGTGGGGGTGATGTTTTTCAGGCTGCTTTCGGCCAAACCGGTGTTTGTCGGTGAAACCATGGTGGACGTGCTCACCCTCAAACTCAATCAGCCTGCACCATCTCTTCGGACAGCGACCTCAAAAGCCTTTCCCGATTCGTTGGAGGCGTTTTTCAGCAAAGTGCTTCAGCGGGATCCGAATTTCAGATATTCGAGCGCCAGAGACATGATGGATGCGCTGTTTCAGATTCGGGATCAGCTGAAAACCGGAAGTTCGGCACCGCCGGCCAGCAGTTTTGCGGATGAACTGATTCCGCAGATGAAAACGGGCCAGGTGGCAGCAGTGATGGCCGAAAAAATCGCATTGTCATCCGCGCCGCCGAAACCCGCAAATCGGCCGATTACGTTGAGCGATCTGTTTCATCGTCCCGTCGATGACCTCATATACTGGTACACATGCGGTCGAAATCCGAAAAAAGCGTCATGGGGAAAACGCCTGCCGGCGCTGTTTACCGACCGGATTGGGAAACTGGTGCTGTTTCGCTTTATTTTTATCACTATGTTTCTGGTGATTGGGGCGCTCTCTGCAGTGGTGGCGATTCGTGTGGACAGTATTGAAGCGCTCAGACCTCAGTGGCTGTCATTGGAGTTTCTGAGTGATTTCCGAGCAGAGCAGGCCGGCGCAGCCGGGGGGACTCCGGCCGCAGAGGAATCCGCCGGTTCCCGGACCATGACCGTTGAGGAGGCTGCTGTGTTGAAGGCAGCCGCGGACGACGCGAGCGCCGATATGCAGATGGAAGACGCGGACGTTGTGGATGGTGATGCCGATACGGAAAATAATGAATCGGTGGACACGGCTCCGGATACAGTGTCTCAGAATGACGGCGCATTGATTGATTCGGCCGCATCTGCGCCTCCGGTGGAGACCGGGCGTGAAGGTATCGTTCCTGTCGGTGCAGTGGCGCCGCTGCCATCGGATGATACGTTATCGCAGATTAGAACAGATATAGAAAAGAAGCAGTGTACGAAAGCCGCCACACAGTTGTTGGTGTACCTTGATACGCCCGATGCAGATATTGCCAGCGGCAACTACCTGCTTGGACGCGCACGCATGTGTGTGGGACGCCATAAGGACGCATTGACGTATTATCGAAAAGCGGTGGCTGCAGATGGCGCGTATCGCAACGATGCCGTGATGATTGAAGATGTGCGTCAGATAGTGCTCGCCGGAAAAGCCACAGACGAGGGCCTGGACTTCATGGGAGAGGTGTTGGGAAAGGCGGCACTGCCGATGCTGATAAATTTTGCCGGGCACGCGCAGCGAAAGAGTTTTCGGCAGAAATCCAGAAAACTGGTAGCGGAGATGGGGGCGTTGGACCAGGTGAATCTTGAAGCCAGTTATGACTGGGATTTGAATCAGACCGCCAATTGCCGGGAGCGGAAGGAAATTGTGGCAAAACTGGCAGCCCTTGAATCCAAACGGGCGAAAATGGTTCTGATTCGCGCGCGGAACATGAAGGAACGGGAAGGGATTTTTCGGGAGAAGTATACCCATGCCTGCGTGCGTGAGGACATTATCGCCGCCATTGACACCATGAAAGTGACCCACTGATTTCAGCCGGCATCTGGAATCCCGCTTCTTTTCAGTTCATCCCCGCTGATTATCCCGGCAACAATTTCAGATGGACACTGGCGCTCCGTTCCGTTAATGTTTAATATGATTAAACACTGAATTTGTTCTGGGAGGATTTCCATGAAAAAATGGATATGTGGTCATCTATTGTTGTCATTGACTACTGTATTACTGTTATTGTCTGGTGCTGGCTGTAATAATGATTCTTCGGATGGAGTGAAAGACGATTCGGAACGTGATTCGTCAACCTCCACTGAAACAGATACATCAACCGAGTCTGTCTGGGGTTCGGATTCGTCCCGGGAAACGGAAAGTGTCACCGGTGAATGGGATTCTCTGAGTGATTCGGGAACCGGGACCGATACCGGCACAATCGGGAACGATGGCACCGACAGTGTGACATCAGGTTCGGATACAGGGGGGGACACGGATACCGACAGTATCGAAGATACTTCGTCGGCGTCAGTATCGGATTCTGAATCCAACTCTGATTCTGTTTCCGGCGACACGGATGATTCCGAGTCCGAAGCAGAGACCACCGGGGAAGTGCACGGCATTGTGAAACTTCAGAATGAAGTGGTGGCTGGCGGTGCAACCGTGCGTCTGGAGGGAACTCAAAGAGAAACCACAACCGCAGACGATGGCAGTTATGTGTTCAGCGGCGTGGCGCCGGGAGAATACTCGGTAACGGTTATTTTCGCCGGGTATGACACGGTGTCCTCCGAACCCTTTAACGTGGTTGCCGGTGGAACAGCGACAGTTCCGGTGGTGACACTCCCCGTGTTGTTGGGAAGTCTCTCAGGGCGGTTTCTGCTGGATGGCGCAACTGATCACTCGGGAACTGTGGTTACGGTGTCGGGCGTGTCCAGGAGTGTCACCACGGATGAAAATGGCGTGTGGGCCGTTGCGGATGTTCCCGCAGGCAATTACGCCGTTGAAGCCAGACACAAAGAGTATGTGACAGAAATAATTTCGGATCAGGAGGTAAAAGCAGGGGTGAATACTGACGTTCCGGAAAGTACATTGCAATTGGGCGCCACGTCCATCTCCGGTACGGCCAGATACGCGGATCGGACCACCGGACACGCCGGAATCATTGTTACCGCCACCCTGACAACAGATCCGACGGTTGCGGACAGCACTATCACCGACGAGAATGGAACATATCAGCTTGACGGGCTGCTGCCGGGGGTGTGGCGCGTGGTGGCCTCTGCAGAGCACTACGAATCCCAGGCCGTGGCAGCAGTGTCGGCAACCGTTGCGGCACCCGCTTCCGGGGTGGATTTCTCACTGGACATTACAGTGGGCATACTGAGTGGTGTCGCCTCGTTGCAGAACACTACGGCAGGTACACCAATATCCGTGTCCATCGAAGTGGACGGTGAGCTGTGGGAGGTGTCTGCGGACAGTGAAGGCGCCTGGCAGTTTGAGAATGTACCGGCCGGCACCTATCAGGTTACCATTTCGGCGCCGGGGTTCGAGCAGGAAGTGCTGTCGGATAAAACCGTCAATGCCGGTGAGACAACCAATATCGCCGTAGTGGTCCTGGTGCTGGATAATTCCCCCGCGAGTGTCCAGATAGTCAGTGGCAACAATCAGACGGGGCTGGCGGGAGAATCTCTGGATGAACCGTTGGTGGTGAGAGTGCTCAATGCCGGTGGATTACCCATTCAGGCGGCGGTGCATTTTCAGGTGGCGAACAGCAGCAACGGATTGCTCTGGGGACCCAATGCCGTGGATGGGGAAACGGCATATGTGGGTCAGACCGATGCGGCCACGGGGGAGCTTGGTGTCAATCTGATACTGGGATCGAATACCGGGGACAACACCGTTGTCGCTATTGTCAGTGGCGCGGATAATGTGTCATTCAATGCGACCGGAGTGATTCCGGCACTGGCGGATGTGGCGGCAATTTCCATGAATCAGGGGGCGGTGGTAGGCAGCACACTTCCGGAGTCGATTGCTGCGATTGTCCGGGATGGGGATGGAAACCCGATGAACGGCGTTCCCGTATCATTTGCTGCTTCTCACAGCGGAAGCACCACTGCCGGGAGTACCCTCGTGCTCTCCGACGAGGATGGCCTCGTTTCTACAGACTGGACCCTTGGCGGCGCCGGTGGACAACAGACGCTTGAAATATTGTGGAAGCCCTCAGTGCTGGATGGCGGCACCGGGGAAATTCTCGGGACGGTGAATGCCACTGCCCAGGTGGCGCCGTGTACGAATCTTGTCCGCATTTCACCGGAAGCCACTGTGGTTCCCGATGGTCCGGTGGGGCAGCCAATATCAGATGACCTGGTGGTGGAAGCCAGGGACGGTTTTGGCAATGTGGTCCCCAATGCGTCCGTTCTCTGGACATTTGGAAGTGAACAGGTGGGGACGATTGAAGGCTTCAATGGTGAGTATGACGGATCCACCAATGGGAATGGGCGCTCCATCGTGTCGGCGGCTGCCGGAGAAGTGAATGGGTCAATGACCGTCACCGCCAGCGGTTGTGGCAACGACATTTTATTTGAGATTGCCGGGATGGATGCAGGAACATTGGAGTTTGATGATGACAACGAATCATCAACGGTGGTGGGCACGGCGCTTCCGGGTGGCCTGTCGTTCACGATGCGCAATGGCGCTGAACCTCAGGTTGGAGTGCAGGTGAATATTGCTGTCGTTTCGGGTGGTGGAAACGGTGTGCTCATCGATGGCGTTGACGGACCGATTTCACTGCTTACCGACGAAAATGGGCAGGCATCGTTTACGTATGTTCAGGGAGAAGATGCCGCTGCCACATATACAGTGCGGGCAACGGTGAAAGGCGGCGGCACCACAGATACATTCACAATCGGTGCGAAAGCCGGCAGTGCGGCCTCCATCACCCCCGTTGCCGGTGACGATCAGCTCGATATGAAACCGTGTGAGCCTCTGGACCCGTTTGTCATCCATGTGGCTGATAAGTTTGGAAATCCGGTGATTGATGAGGAAGTCACCTTCACGCTGAATGGCGTGTCCATCGGTTCAGCGTTCACGGACGAAAACGGCGATGCGACACTGGCCGAAAAAAGTATCAGCTGCACCCTCCAGACGGATTACAATTATGGGGCGTCGGTATCGGTTGCCGGCGTGCCAATCGGGACGTCGTTGAATCTGACAGTATCGCCGGTCAGTCCAGTGGTGGCGACCCTCTCCGAGGCGGCATTCCGCGTGGGCGAAGCTGCGCCCATCGTGACAGTTTCCGGCGCAGACTTTCAGTCCTGGAGCAAAGTGGTTGTGGACGACGTTGAAGCAGACCTGGTGGGCACACCCACCGGTACATCCATTTCGTTCGCCATGACTGAAGCAATGGTGACGAGCTGCGAAAAACCGGAGATTGCGGTCTGGAACTATACAGGTGCCGGCGGAAGCGCATCGATATTTCCCAGCGCCATGGTGAATGTCACATCGCTGGAATATGACGTTGCCTGGCCGGGCTTTGAAATGGATGGCATGGAAATCCAGGGATTCGGGATAGATGCGGCCGTGTCTTCTGGTGGGAGAGCGATGCTCACGGTTGTCGAAGATTCTTCGACTATCCTTGTTGACGACATGGATATTGCCAGTTTCAGCTCAACATCCGGCGCCGTGAACCTGCGGACCGATGCGGAATTGATGCATCCCGGAGAGCAATACGATTTTTACCTGGTGGATGGCAGTGGCTCTCTGTGCGAGCCGGTGTCATTTGAAGCAGAATATATGTGGCCGGATTCCGGTCAGGATGCATCGCAGTGTTCCAGTGCAGACGCCAATGTGGAGGGGTGGGTCGCATGCAGTCTCTTTGATGAGGGGGATCCATATTACGGCCAGGACGGGCATTTCAACGATCCCCGGCGGGTACACAGCTATTCTGACAATGGAGATGGCACGGTGACCGACGACGTGACGGGTATCATCTGGGAGAAAATCGACACTTCAGTTGATGATTGGGACGCTGCCGTGAGTTATTGCGATGATCTTGTGCTCGGCGGAGCAGGGCCGGATGCCTGGCGGCTTCCGGAGATTCAGGAGCTGTGGAGCATCCTGGATTTGGGAGCGGCGGATGACGCTATAGAAAGCGATTTTCCGACGGATGCGAGTACCTTGTGGTCCGCCACTTCTGAAGGAGGGAACACCGATGCGGACAGCGCATGGATGGTGGATGTCGGCAATGGCGAATCGTCTGTTCAGCTGAAATCTCCCGCCACTTCTGTCGCCAGGGGGGTAAGATGTGTTCGGGGAGAGTCCATCGATTACGGCTCTGGCGAAAATCTGGTGGACAATCAGGACAATACATACACTGACGACGCAACCGGGTTGATGTGGAGTGCGCTAAATTCGAATGCCACGTGGGGGAATGCATTGTCTGTATGTGCTGAGGAGTTGAAAGGGTTCAGTGATTGGCGATTACCAGGTCGACGAGAAATGGAGACACTGATTCATTTGAACTTGTCAGCTGCAAATCCTCTTTCCGGAGCGGAAATCGTATGGACATCAACCAGGAACGCAGCATTTCTGAACTATCGCGCAGTCTGGATTGTGGCAACGGATAGCAGTACAACCTGGACAGGCCTGATTACCACGCCGTCGTACTCTCTTCCATTTTACTGCGTAAGAGATCTGTAACTTTTATGCGGCAATTTATAGGTCCATAGCAGTCCAAATCACGTCAACTCGCATGATAACATCGTTCCACCCCATTATATCGACCGCATCCGCAACCACTTCGTTTCCATCGGCATTATAGACTTGGACGTTAATTTGAGAGTCCGAAACCGTATAGGAGTAATAGAACTGTGGCCTGACGACACTTGAAAAACCATCGAGTGAAATGCTGATTATCGGCACAATAGTGTATTCATTCGGATTGAATCCGGCATCAGCGGGAATGGTTAACGCAAATGGTGAACCACTGTTACCCGTTGCAAAACGATATTCAAACGTTGAAGCGAACATGGCGGACTTATCTATTGTTTCAACCTCTGTCAGTGTGCTCACTGTGGCGTCAAGTGTTGCGAAATCAATCTGGTTTGTTTTACCGTTGAGCCGGGCATCAATTTCCGTTTTCGTATAGTAAAAAGTATTATGATCATGTACGGCAGGCGGTTGCGGTTCGGTCAGAACGCCATACAGCCCAGTAACATTGATGGGATCGGTACCGCCGAATTGGTGGTTTGCAGCATGGGGGGCTTTCAATGCAATTATTTCACTGTCAATTTCTGCGATACGACTTTCGAGATTTTTGCAGTCGCAGTCGCCGCCGCACGCAGCGATCAAACACGTCAATGCCAGGACTGGGCCAGGCGAACGTTGATGGTGAATCATTGAGTTATCCTTCCTTGAGCCTGGATTGCGTTGTCTCAATCAGATGTCTGTTCTGGAGCGGAGCGATTGGTAGGCTGAAGCTGTATTTTATAAATCTGTCCAGATGATATCTATTCTGATATTCACATTATTCCATGCCATGATGCCAACAGCGCCGTCAACCACTTCATCTCCATCAGCATTATATACGTGTACATGCACGTCCGAACCGACAACCTCGTAGTTGTAGAAAAATCTCGGTTTGGCAATGCCGGTAAAATTTGTAAGCGAAACGCTGATAATCGGTACTGTGCCTGCACCACCGGCAAATCCAGCGGGGGAGCAGATGAAGGGAGAACCGTGGGCGGGTGAACTGGTGAAAACATCAGCAAAGGATTGAGCATACAGTGCCGTTTTCGTGACCACCATGGCATCCACTTCGGCTTCGGTGTAGTATCGGTCGTCGTGGTTGTGCGCTGCCGGTGTCTGGGGGTCGGCCAGAAGACCACTCAGGCCGGTGACATTGAGTTCGTCGCTGCCGCCGTTCTGGTGAGTAACGTGGTGATTGACCGGTGTTTGCGGCTGAGCGAGAACGCCATTCAATCCATTGACATTGAGTTCGTCGCTGCCGCCGTTCTGATGTTCGCTGGCGTGATCCAACGGTGTCTGGGCATCGGCCAACAGACCACTCAATCCGTTCACATTAATTTCGTCACCGCCGCCATTCTGGTGCACGCCGTGATGATTCGCCGGTATTTGCGGTTGCGCGAGAACACCATTCAATCCATTAACGTTCAATTCATCCGTTCCGCCATCCTGATGGGTTGCCGCGTGCACGCCACCAGCGCCTCCGCCCGGGATGTTGATTTCTGCAACGAAGCCGCTTCTGGTTGCGGTAACACCTGGACCGACAAACTTCAATTTGCCGGCCACGAATGCGGTACTGCATTCATCCTGCACGCGGATGCAACTGCAACAGCAGCAGAATTTGCAGAATGAGCAGTTCGTTGTGAGACTGTCTTCGCGGCAGATGAGGCACCGGCGATATTGGCAACAGAGAAGCGCAAATTCTCTTGGATACTTGTCTGTCAAAAATTTGAGTACCGCTTTGGGATCAATATTTATCGGGAGATCGATGCCATCCTTGAACATGATTTTATTATCTACGGCACATAGATCGTCTTCTTTGATTCTAAACTTCTTCAGCAATTGTGGCAGGAGGGCCTCTCCCGCTTCAGTATTCCATGGCAACGCCAGGAGAAATTCCTTTTGCTGCTCAGCAGTCAGACAGCCAATTGAAGCTGTCAGATCTGTCTGCAACAGTTGAACCGCTTCTTTTCGATTCGCAGCCGACGTGCGGACGCTTTCCATATCGATGAGTTTTTCAACAGCCATTCCGGCTTTGATGACGTCATTGAGTGGCGCGCGAATGTCAGGCAATCTGACAATTACGCCAGATGTGGTTTTCATGGACGTGCTTTTTGTCTTCGTTCCGGCTTTTTTCTGCACAACTTTTTTCTTTGGCGTCGCTTTAACCGCGACCTTTTTTTTGGCCACTTTCTTTTTGGTCACCTTTTTGGCAGGTACCTTTTCAGCGACCTTCTTTTTGGCCACTTTCTTTTTGGCAGTCACCTTCCTGGTGACCTTTTTTTTAGCGACCTTTTTTTTAGCGACTTTTTTCTTTGTGGGGGATTTTTTAGCCGTGGCCATGAATGCTCCTTTTCCTGGGTTCTGCCACCCGAGTGTACAGTGGGCATATTGATGTCAGCAGAATTACAAATATATGTATTGCGAAAATCATGCAGGGTTTTCGGTGGAATGTCAACGGGTTTGGTTCCCGGCAACGGCGTACTCACGCGGATTTCCCATGACACTACCGGTTGGTTCTGACACATAGGACCTGGGCTGTGAACGATTTCGAAAGCCCGCTGACACCGCCACGCCCGACAGTGGTATTCTGTTCGTTGAAATACACCACATATGCCGACTGATATTGCTTTCGATGTGTTGTAGAAGTCCACACTGCCGAAAATGTATCAAAACCGCTGAAGAAGGTGGTATTGACCGCCGGTTGGGTCTCTTTCTTTTCATCCACAATGGAAAGCAGTTCGTTAATGGATGGCAGGCGCCAATCGTCATATCCCGCATACACCATGGATTCACAGTGTTCCAGCGCGCCTGACCAGTTGATACTCCCTTCGTGGGTACTGCCCTGTTGCCACATTCTTCCTGTTGCCATATCCGCTACGACCGGTTCATTTGGCGTGGACTCAGCCACTGTAAATCTGGCCGCTGCGGCAGAAACGGTGCCAGCCACCAGAATTGCAGTCAGAATACCTGTAAATATATTGGCTATGGATTTCATTCTGTTTACTCCCAGTTTACTCCATGATGCACAAGGCCACAGGTGATATTGAATCGATCCCGAGCCGGGTAATGGTGCCATCGGAAAAGTTCACCACCCAGTGGGTGGACGAAAATGTGCCGGCCAGGGGGGTACTGCTCCAGAACTGGGTGACGCCGGCTGGAATGCTGAATTCGCCGCTGATACCGTCAGCGACTTCTGGCGTGTAACTCTGCAGCCCCTGCAGTTCTGTTCTGGTGGGCAGTCTCCAGTTCGCGCTGCCACCGATGTCGAGCATGTCGCAATACTCATATGCGCTTGCGTAATTCATGGGGGCCGACGGTGATTTCGACCATATCGCCCGAGGGGTGTTCTTTTCGGGATCTGTTTCTGTAACGGTATCGCCCAGGGCAGCATATTCCCTTGATTCGGTGAGATAGTGTCCGTTCTGCCCATACAGATCAAAGCCTTCAGCAATGGTATCGCAGGAGACAATTTCATTGGCGATATTCCAGCATTCTGCCTGTTGGGTCGACGGCAATGTCACTAAAGAAAACACGCAGGTCTGGGAATCATCCATCGCGCAGCCATCGTACAGTTCCGGGCAATCGCTGTCTGTGGCACAACACTGTCCCGCATGCTCGCAGCATAGCGAATCAATGCACTGATTACTGGCGCAGTCCGAATGTTCGTTGCACTGACCGCCGACGAGGTTTTCGATGCAATTGCCGCTATCACAATGATATCCCGGTGTGCAAAGGGAGTCGTCATCCGCATTCTTTCGCCCACAGGTTTCGTTGCAGGTGAACGATGTGAGCGAACAAGCTAAATTGTCGTCGCAATAGGAATTGTCGTTGCAGCAAGTGCCTGCCGTGCAGCAAATCTCATTGCCGCAGTAGCCAGTGGCGCAGTCCGCATTCTCCGTACACCCGCTTCCTTCGGGCAGCAGCTCGAATTCGGTTATTGATCCGCTTTCGCTGTCGGTTGGAGAATCGCTATCAGAGGAGGTTTCGGATTCACTCTCTGTTTTGGTCTCAGAATCGGAGGAACTGCCCGTATCGGCATCCGTCCCCCCCGATATATTTCCACTATCCGTTCCCGTCGTCACCGTATTCGTGTCATCTGTCGATGCTGTATCGGTTCGGGTGTCGGTGCCCGGAGACGTTGTGGTATCTGAATCAGTGGTCGTTGCGGAATCGGTTGGGGAATTCTTTTCATCAAGCGCCAAATCCGGCAGCAGGCTGTTGCATCCCGAAAGTATGGAAAGGAACATCAACAGCATGATAGAAAGGAGAATTGTTTTGGCTATGAACATCTAAAACTTTCCTCCCAGCAGAATCCCCGCCGCATTCCGGCCAACGATTGGGGCAAGTGTGGTGATTTTTTCTTTTTTCTTTTTCGAAATCATCAGGAGCGCAATACCCGCTGCGCCCATCACTCCACCGCTGATGAACATCGTGGTGGAAATGGTAGCGGTGTGCTGCGTGGTGTTATAGGCAGATTTTTCTGAATGGGGAACCACGCTGCCATATTGGTCTTCCAAATCATTCGCTTTCGCCATGGCAATCGCGCCGGTGATGCCTCCGGTAATCAGACAGGCAGCGCCAGTGCCGGTGACGACAATGCCGAGAGTGCGCAACCGCCGGGAGGATTCGCTGAGATTCGGCTGCGTCGGACCGTTGCTGCTTCCAATGTCCACAGTCAGACTGGATTCTTCTGCCACTGCGTCTGCCGGCGGAGAATCGGAGCGGTGGGAAACCGCTTCGGGATCATTGGCATCGTCCGCTGCCATTTTCGGCAATGCATCCGTTGCAACCGGTTGGGGTTGTACTGGAACGGTTTCCCGTGCCGAGATTTTTATGGTCTGCGTTCCTGGGATTCGTATCTTTTTTTCAAAAATAACATTGTCTTCTTTCATCAGGACAATGCGGTGAGACACTCCGGTGGCTACGGCAACCGGTCCGGATAAGGGCAGAGATCCCCGTTGTATTTCATTTACAACTAATCTGCTGCCGCTGGGGCCCTCGATGTCCAGATATCCCACCATTTCCCGCAGACGACGGATTTCAGATCTGACTTCTTCCCGTCGCTCCATTGGAATATCATCT
The DNA here is from genome assembly GCA_050287845.1 of Polyangia bacterium. GTDB lineage: Bacteria > Myxococcota_A > Polyangia > JAAYKL01 > JAAYKL01 > JAFGXQ01. Next base: position 487 of record JBNKCR010000145.1, on the reverse strand, counting down.
CCACCCCGTGAAACGTATTCCTCAAACGTTTCCAGCGCCAGCCCGTGGTGTCGGGCCGCCGCTTCACATTGTCCAATGTTGTACAGCAGTTTCCAGTTGTACATCACCTGATTGGCTTCACGAAACTTCTCAGCCGCCTGGGGGAATTTGCCCGAATCAAACAACGCAATACCTTCATTGAAATATGCTGTCGCCTTTTCGAGATCGTCATTCGCTCTGCACGGGATACCCTGGAGCAGTAAAGCGATTGTGAATAACAGAGGCACAACGGGCTTCATATGTAACTCCTTGTAAAATATAGCGGAAAATTAGCATATTGACGCGTTGAAAACAATAGATCTCTGAATCGAGCTATTCGAGGTGTACCAATTTCGAAAACGAGACGATGCAACAATTCGGATACAGAATTAAGTTGGGCCAGTAATTTAGGGAAACAGAGCCGCTGTGGTGAGGAACGAGCGTAGCGAGTGTCTCGAACCGCGCGGCG
>JBNKCR010000144.1:0-28370 GCA_050287845.1 Polyangia bacterium | reverse complement strand
CTCGAGGGGTAGGCCTGATCCCACCTGAATAGTCCACTCCGCAGATGCACTCTTCGTGATACCATCCGTGGACTCGAAGCGCTTCGTCGAGTTGTCAGCGGAACCTGTAAAGGAAGATATTCATGAGCTTTCGCGATCCATTCATCAAAGCATCATTCTTGTTCACGGCCATGGTGTCCCTTTCGTTTCTGCTGTCAGCGTGCGGCGGAGACGGCTCCTCCTCCGGGGACGCCGGGAATACGGACACCGACACCGATATCGACACGGATTCCGATGCCGATACCGACTCGGATACCGACACAGACACAGATACGGATGCGGATACGGATACGGACACGGATTCGGATATCGATACCGATACTGACACGGACGGGGATACGGATACCGGCACGGAATCGGACAGCGACGGCGATACCGGAACCGAATCAGGCGCTGCCGGGATTGTGGTGGATGGCCGGGAGCTGTCAGTGGACGGGGTGCCGTTTTTTATCCGGGGCGTATGCTGGAATCCGGTGCCGAAGGGGCAGAATCATCCGGAGGGGTTGGATTATGCCGGATTGGCTGCGGTGGATATTCCGCTGATGCAGGCGGCGGGTATCAACGCGGTACGTACCTATGAGCCGGTGCTCGATGGGTCGGTACTGGACCAGTTGTATGCGGCGGGTATTTACATCCTGAATACGGTGTACCCCTGGGGGGGCGCGGAGGTGGCCACCGCAGTGGCGAACGTGAATGCCGTTAAAGATCATCCGGCAAACCTCATGTGGGTGATTGGCAATGAGTGGAACTACAACGGCCTGTATGTGGAGCTCAGTCACGAAGAGAGTCTGGCCAGAATCAACGAAGTGGCACAGGCCATCCGCCAGGTGGACGATACCCATCCCATTGCCACCATTTATGGGGAACTTCCTTCTGCAGATACCGTGAATGCCATGCCCGATATTGATGTATGGGGAATCAATTCCTATCGGGGAATCAGCTTCGGCGATTTGTTTACCGAATGGGAAGCGCTTGCGGTACCGGCCAGGCCGCTCTTTATGGCGGAGTTCGGCGCCGATGCCTTTAACGCCAATCTGCCGGGATACGATCCGGACAGTCAGGCGGAGGCCACCGAAGCGCTGCTTTCGGAAATTGTGGCAAACCGTACAGATGCAGGCGGCGTATTGCTTGGGGGAACCATTTTTGAGTGGGCGGATGAATGGTGGAAAGCCGGGAATGTGAATGACCACGACAACGGCGGGATTGCGCCGGGCGGTGGTCCGTATCCCGACCAGACGTTCAACGAGGAATGGTGGGGTATCGTGGATATTGAACGGACCCCGCGCCCGGCATACGATGTACTGAAATTGCGCTATCTGGAAAATTGAAAACCGGCACGAATCAAATCGATTGAGGTGTCATCACGCCGTTTGCCGGCCGTGTTGGCGGCCGTTGTCCATCGTTGGATGGAATCCAAAAAAATACCGAAAATTTGCTCAGTACCCTTTGAATGTGGCATATTTTACCCTGAAATATAACCCATTGAAATCATTGGAAATAGATGAAAGCGCCAGAAACAATTGAAGAAATCACCCAGCGGGCGGCTGCATATGCGGACAGCGCCAGACTCTCCATGAACTCCGGACACCTGCTGCTCTCCATCCTGACCGGATCGGGGGTGGCGGCCAATACATTGTCGTTGCGCGGTCTGACCGAAACCCGGATTCGGGCCAAACTCCGGGAAGAAAACAGTGAGTCGCCGGATGTGCTCCAGCGGGTGCTCCAGAGCGCAGCGCAGATTGCCCGCTCGGTGCGCAGCAGCAGCGTTCGCGCCATTCATATGCTGGCGGCCATTGCCACGGTGAAGGAATGTCGGGGGTTTCAGATATTAAAGGAATGCGAGCTGAACGTCGATACCATTCGCGTACAGTCCCTGCGCAATATGACCAGCGGCTTCACCCGGGAGCACGGGCATCGTGCCGACGAAAAACAGTTGCAGCTGACAGTGCAGGATAGCCCCAAATCCACGCCATCCGCAAAATTGGAGCCCCGGCCGGACCCTCCGACATCTCAGCTGACCAGGAAACGGGTGAATGTAACCCGCGCCAGAGGCATGGGGCGGCAGCTGGAACAGGCCCAGAAAAAAATGCGCGCCGGCAAGTCCGCTCCTTCGCTCGGGAAGGAGGCCAGAGGCCACCGGAAGGCAGACAGCAGAGCGGATAGCAGAAAAAAAGCACAGACGTTTCAATTCTGTGAAGGCGATTATCCCGTGCTTTTTTCCCTGGGGCGGAATCTGACGCAGGAGGCGCGGGAAGGGGCGCTCAAGCCCATTGTGGGACGGGTAGTGGAAATTGAGCAGATTGCGGACATTCTGAATAAAAAGCGCGCCAATTGCCCGTGTCTGGTGGGACCGCCCGGTGTGGGCAAAACCGCCATCGTAGAGGGGTTGGCCTGCGACATGCTGTTTGAGTCGGTGCGGGGATTTGATTACGAGGTCATTATCGACGTGAGCATGCCCCAGTTGCTCGGGGGAACCACCCTGAGGGGAGAGCTGAGCGAGAAGATTGTGGAAGCCGGCAAGGAGATTCAGAAGAGTGCGGGCAAAGTGATTCTCTTTTTCGATGATGTCCATATGCTGCTGGGATCCGCCGATGCCCAGGAGGCGGTCACCGAACTGAAAACGGCCATGGGCCGCGGGGACATTCCGTGCATTTTTGCCACCAGCGACGCCGAGTTCAATAAATTTATCGATCCGGCCCTGGCACGGCTCATTACCCCCATAGACGTGGCGGAGCCCAGGGAGGATGAAGCCCTTGAAATTCTGGCCGGGGTGGCACCGGATTACGAGGAATATCACAACGTGAAAATCAGTGTGGACGCTCTTCGGGCATCCGTGGTGCTTTCCACCCGATACGTGAATGACGCCTATCTGCCGGACAAAGCGGTTTCGGTGATAGATCTGGCGGCGTCTCAGGTGAAACGGCGCGGAGATTTGGAGGTGGGCGAGCAGGACGTGGTAAACGTGCTGGCCAAAAAGCTCGGGGTTCCCGAAGAACGCCTCAGCGTGACCGATGGCCATCGTCTGCTGAATATTGAAAACGAACTGGCGCTGGATATTGTGGGCCACGCCCATGTGCTTCAGTCGCTGGCGGAAACCCTGCGCCGGAACGCGGCTGGATTCCACAGTGGCCGCCCCATCGGTTCATTTCTTTTCCTGGGACCCACGGGGGTGGGCAAGACGGAAACCGCCAAAACCCTGGCCAAGCTGCTGTTTGCCGATGAGTCGGCCATGGTGCGGCTGGATATGTCGGAGTTTGCCGAAGCCCACGCTGTGGCACGTATGATTGGCGCGCCGCCGGGATACATCGGTCACGAGGAGGGCGGACAGTTGACCGATGCGGTCCGCAAACGCCCCTACAGCCTGGTGCTGCTGGATGAAATTGAAAAAGCGCACCGGGATGTGATTCAATCGCTTTTGCAGGTATTGGATGATGGGCGTCTCACCGATGGAAAAGGGAAGACAGTGGATTTCAAGAATACCGTGATCATTATGACCAGTAATCTGGGTTCTGATTTGCGTCAGCTTGAAAACCGCAAGGCGCGGGTGGGATTTGGACAGCCTCACCCCGGAACGGAGCCTTCCGATGAAGACCTGTCCGAACAGGTGATCAGCGCTGCCCGGGCGGCACTGCCACCGGAGTTGTGGAACAGAATTGATGAACCCCTGGTTTTCGCACCGTTACGGGAAGATGATGTAGCCAACATCGCCGTATTGCTCCTGGAAAAGCTGGCTGCGCAGATTTACAAAGAAAAGGAAATATCCCTTGCCTTCGATAACAATGTCATCGATCATCTTATCGTCAGTGGCGGGTACGATATGCAGCTGGGCGCAAGACCGATGCGTCGGACTATCTCCCGATTGATTGAAGGGCCGCTGGCCAGAATCATCCTTGGCGAAAGCGACAGAGGAGATACGATTCGAATTGGCGTTGAAAACGAGGCACTTTGCTTTCATAATGTTCCATCACACCCCGAAAAGTAACCAGGATACCCCATGATTGAAGCCAGTACGTCCATGAATCTTCCCATTAAATTCGGCCCCTACTATCTGTTTGACTTTATCGGAAAAGGAGGAATGGCCGAGATATTTCTGGCCAAGACACTTACAGAGCTGGGAACCGAACGACTCTGCGTGATCAAGCGAATTCTGCCCCACCTGAACCGGGACAAAAACTTCTGTGAGATGTTGATTAATGAGGCCAAGATTGTTGCCAATCTCTCCCACGCCAATGTGGTGAAAACCCAGCAGCTGGGGCAGATAGATCAGCAATATTACATTGCCATGGAATATGTGGAAGGGGTGGATCTCAACCGTCTGTTGGGTACCCTGTCCCGGGCGGGGTCGGCATTGCCGCTGCAGTTTGCCCTGTATATCATTATTGAGACCCTCAAGGGATTGGACTATGCCCACCGGGCCACGGATTCCAGTGGCAATCCCTATAATATCATTCACCGGGATGTGTCGCCGACCAATGTGCTGATTTCCAACGAAGGCGAAGTGAAGCTGTGCGACTTCGGCATTGCCAAAGTGACTCAACCCGGGCTGGATTCTGAAGAACCCCATCTGGATGAACAGCACTTGAAAGGAAAAATGGCGTACATGTCGCCGGAACACGTGGCGGGTAAACCCATTGACCAGCGGGCGGACCTGTTTGCGGTGGGGATTCTGCTCTGGGAGCTGCTGAATGGGCGGCGCCTCTACAAATCAAGGGACGCGGATGAAACGTTCCGCAGAGCCAGCCAGGCGGTGATTCCGCCAATCATGAATCGCGGGTTCGATGAATTTGAAATGCTCTCCGCCGTCGTGAAAAAGGCCCTCTCTAAAGATGTGGAACGCCGATTCGCCAATGGTCGCGAATTCATCCGGGCCATTGAAGACTATCTGCATGTGACCGGACAGGTGGTATCCCAGCTTCGCTTTTCAGAATTCCTCATGGATAATCTGGGCGATGTGCTGATGGACATGCGCCGCAAGCGGGAGCAGCAGGCCGGCGCCCTGGCCAATATTCTGAAAAACGATGCCATGAGTGACCGGCCATCGTTTGATTTGCTCCAGGATGACGAGACCCCATCCAAATTCACCATGTCGCTGCTCTCCGCGGATGAAGACCGCGGAGATACCACCCAACGTGCCGAGAAGTTCACCACCACCACGCGCCTGGCAGAAAATCTTGCCCACAAGTTCGAGGAGGAAGCCCGCCAGACCGAAGTCACCACGTCCACTGCCAGAAGAACTGCCAGGAAAAAACCGCTGCCCATTCTGAAAATTGCCATCTACACAGTCGCCGCCGCCGCCATCGCCGCCGCCGGCATTATTATCTACGAACTCATTGTCTGATGCTGTCACCCGTCCCGGCTACAGGTGTGCGAGGAATTGCGCCTCAGTACAGCTTCCCATAAGTTGGGGACCATCTCACGTGTTCCAATCACCGATGGCTGCGTTGCGCCTCCTCCCAGATGCTGCTTCGCGGTGCATGGCGCACCGCCTGACAGGGTCTGCAGTCCTGACGTGTTATCCCGATTTGCTACCCGGCCGTGCGTTCCGCCACTTTATCCAGATAATACTGATAGTTGCCTTCATAGGCGGTCATCTGACCGTGATCGATTTCAAACACCCGGGTTACCAGAGATTTTAAAAAGTGCCGGTCGTGACTGACAATCAGCACCGTTCCCTGAAAATCCCGAAGGGCTTCAAGGAGGATTTCCCTGGATTGAATATCGAGATGGTTGGTGGGTTCATCGAGAATAAGCAGGTTCACCGGTCTGGAGAGCAGGGTGGCCAACACCACGCGACTTTTTTCTCCGCCGGACAACGCAGCAATCTTCTTATCGGCCTCCTCGCCCCGGAACAGAAATGCACCGCACAGACTGCGCACACTGCCCTGAGAGGCTTCCGGCAGGACTTCGTAGATGCTTTCAAAAACGGTTTTATCCGGGTTCAGCAAATCCATGGCGTGTTGACTGAAGTAGCCGATATGAACGTTGCTGCCCGAAAAAACCCGTCCTGCCGACGCTTCGGTCCGCGCTGCCACCACTTTAAGGAACGTTGACTTTCCCGCGCCGTTCACCCCGACCACGGCGATTTTTTCACCCCTGCGCACCAGCCCCGCCAGCCCGCTGAAGACCGGGGTCTCTCCTTCTTCGTCCATCCAGGTTTTGCTGAGGTTTTCAAACTTCACCACTTCATCTCCACTGCGGGGGGTAGGATTGAACTTGAATCTGGCCGGCCGGTACTCGGCAGGGATTTCTATACGCTCTATTTTTTCCAGTTTTTTGATGCGGGACTGCACCTGGGCCGCGTGGGACACCCGGGCCTTGAATCTGGCAATGAACGCTTCATCCCTGGCCAGCATTTCCTGTTGTCGCCGATGGGCGGCGAGCAGTTGTTCCTGCCGGATTTCCCGTTCGCGCAAGTAAAACTCGTAGTCCCCACTGTACATGGTGATGGTGCGGTTGGCTACTTCTGCAATGGATGTCACCACCCGGTTCATGAACTCCCGATCGTGGCTGGTCATGGCCAGCGCTCCTTTGAACTCGGTGGACAGCCACTGTTCCAGCCACACGATGGATTCCACATCGAGATGGTTGGTGGGTTCGTCCAGCAGCAGCACGTCTGGATTGAGGGTCAGAATCCCGGCCAGGGCAATGCGCATCTTCCATCCGCCACTGAACGATTCCACAGGGCGGTCGTATGCGCCCTCGCCAATCCCAAGGCCGGTCAGCACGGATTTGGCTCTGGTGTCCAGGTCATATCCGCCCTTGTGTTCGAATTCTTCCACCGCATCTCCATATCTTTCCAGCAGTCTGGCCATGGCGTCATCATCCATAGGTTCTGCCATCTGTGCTTCCATTCGCTGGATTTCCTCCCCCAGAGCGATCACATCCTGCACAGCCGCTTTCACTTCTTCGAGGGCGCTGCGCCCGGCCATATCGCCCACTTCCTGGGAAAAATATCCCACCACCGCCTTTTTCACCCGGCTAATCTCACCGGTATCGGCGGTCTGCTCTCCCACGATCAGTCGAAATACGGTGGTTTTTCCGGCACCGTTCGGACCCACGATACCAATCCGCTGCCCGGCCAGAATCTGAAAAGACGCCCCCGAAAACACAATCTGGTTGCCATGTTGAACCCCAATGTCAGTTAAATGAATCATATCCGGCCTTTTCTTCACGATTTTATGTTATTGTCGCTGCGCCAATTGCGTGGGCACCGCTACCATACTCAATTGCCGAACGACAAGGACATTCTTCCCGGGCGGGACTTGCAGCGAAGAGAGATAGAACTGCCAACTCATTGCAACCAATTTGAAACATGTGGCGATCTTTGAGCCTTTTCTGTTTGAGAGGTTCACTACAGAGTTAATATTTGCCATCCGGCCCACGGTCGGGAACGGATGAGCTAGTCTTTAAAATCGACCGGGAATTAAGGAAGTATGAATTATGAGAAAACTTAGAAGTGATTATTTTTATCTGGGACTGATGCTTCTGGCGAGCCTCTTTCTGATGCAGTGTACAACCGCCAATTCGGACGATGACTCCAGTGGGGACAAATCAAGTGACACGGACACGGACACGGATACCGATACAGACACGGACACGGACACGGACACGGATACCGATACAGACACGGACACCGACACGGACACGGACACCGACACCGATACCGATACCGATACCGATACCGATACAGACACGGATACGGATACCGATTCCGAAGAGCTGATGCCGGTACTGACCGTGGATGATTTTGAAGATGGTGACAATGTTTCTCTGCTGGGCAGTTACTGGTACACGTACACTGATTCTGATAATGATGGCGCATCCGTGCTGATTATCAGCAGCGACGAGGAAGAAGAAATTGTGATGGACGGTGAGGGATATGAGTCGGAACTTGCGCTCAAGGTGGCATATACACTGGATCAGGGGGAGTGTGAATGGGATCCCTATGTGGGTTGGGGTGTGAATCTCGGCGACGAGGATGTACCGTTTGATGCCAGTACGTATGGCGGCATCACTTATTATTACAAGGGCGCTGCTCACCAGGTGGCGATTGAGATCTCCAGCATCGAGGACTATGACCACTATTCCTACCCGGTGGAAGCCGCAGAGGATTGGACCCGGGTGGACATTCCGTTTTCCCATTTTACCCAGGCCGGATGGGGCGAGGTGAAAGCGTTGGATTTAACCCTTGTTCGCAACATTGCCTGGCAGGTGCGGGGCGTTACCAGTGATGAGGGCATGGTTCTCATCGATGATCTGGCTTTCCTGGGCACCGATATCCTGGAAGCTGAAAAAGATTTGGAAATTCGCGCAGCTGAGCCGCCGGAAAAAGAAACCCTCGAAGACATGACCATTGATAATCCCCTGCACACACAGGCGATGGAAGTGCTTTCGAAAGGCGCCAATCTGACCAACTGGCTCGAAGAAGGCAAATTCGAGGACTACAGATACGGTGAAGAGTATGTGCAGGCGTTGGCCGCCAATGGATTCAAGGCAATTCGTCTTCCGGTGGATCTGGATCAGTACATTGTTGACCGGGACGACTATTTTGCCGGTGAAGGGGAATTTGAGGTGGAACCGCTGTTATTTGAAATTCTCGATAACTTCGAGGTGTGGACGGCGGCAGCGGGGATGGCGCTGACCATTGATTTCCATCAGTACGACGGTTCACTGGATATTGAAGATTCCCTGTATGTGGAAACGGCGGTCAGTCTGTGGACTGCAGTGGCGGAACATTTTTCCACCAACACCCGGGAAGATATTTTCTTTGAGCTGATGAATGAGCCCGAGCTTTCCGCGGATGCCCCGTCTGTGGATCAGGACGATTACACCGTGTTTGCCCAGGCGCTTATCGACGGCATTCGCTCGGTGGATACCACTCACGTCATTCTGTTTGGCGATGTGGAATGGAACAGTCGGATATCCCTGGCCGAACGGGAACCGTTCAGTGATGACAGGATCATTTACGTGTTCCACTATTACGAACCCTTCGCATTCACCCATCAGGGCGCCAGTTGGGCTGGACTGGGGACCACCCGGCATCTGCCATGGCCCTACAGTGAGGACCGGTGGAGTGAGTATTCGTCGGACTTCGGCTACACTTCCACCATTGAACAGTGGCAATTTAATGAACTGAAGTACTACTACAAACGCGCAAACCAGAACTGGCTGTACAACAGCATCGTGGATGTGAAGCAGTGGGCCGTTGATAACAATGTGGCCATTATCTGTAATGAATTCGGCGTGTACGACCGTTCGGCCCTCCCGGAAGATATAGCCAGATATTACGGGGATTTGATCACGGTTTTCAATGAGCTGGAAATTCCCTGGCAGGTGTGGTTTGTCCTGGTGGATCCGCAAACCGGTGAAATGAATACCGATATCCAGGAGGCCATGGGCCTGACGCCGGCAGCGGACTGACATTTACCACGAATCAATTCCTTTCCTCCCCATACCCGTGCAATTCTTTTCTGAGTGATTCCCAATCTCCGGCTTTTGTATTATAGCTGAAGGACCAACTGCACATAGCCACTGGAGAAAAGTATGGCCAGAACTTTATTGGATTTGAAACAGGAAGCCCAAAAGAAGCTTGCTGCCGGCAACGCCATTGGCGCCCTGAAAATTTATCGACTCATCCTGGAAGCGATGCCCATGGATTTCACATTGCGGTTTGAAATTGCCGATGTGTTGAGTGCCATGGGGGAAAATAACCTGGCTGGCGCCATTTATTCCACCATCGCCCAGTTCAACATTCGTGCCGGCGCCCCCCTTACTGCCCTTGTCGCCATTAAAATTCTCGAACATATGAACGTTCCGGTGGAACCGCTTGTGGAATCGATGGCAACCACCTACTGCCGGACATCCACCGTGCTGGGACGCGGCGTCCGTCCCGCTCCGCCGGATTATGGGGCGGAGGTTCGCGATGACATTCACCTGGATTATGATATTGCGGATGGCGAATTGAAAAAAGGGGTGGCGCAGATGGCCGCGTATCTGGAGAACATTAAAAATTTTCCCCCGATTCTGCCGCCCATCGCTATTTTTTCCACCCTGGAGCACGACCCCTTTGCCCGGCTGATGGCGCTGATGCGGCTGCAGCGGTTCAGAGATGGGGAGGCCATTATCCAGCAGGGAACGGTAGGAGATGCCCTGTATTTTGTGGCCCGGGGCGATGTGAAAGTGACCCGGAAAACAGTTGAAAACGGCGAAGAGCGACAGTTGCATCTGGCCAGACTCGGCGCCGGTTCGATTTTTGGGGAAATGGCGTTGATCAGTGCCGAACCCCGGGGAGCGTCGGTGATCTGCGACGGACCGGTGGATGTGTTTGAGTTGACCCGCGCGCAGGTGGAGATGATTTCGGCCCAGATACCAGTGATTGCCGGCGCCATGAGTCGATTTACCCGGGACAGATTAATTGCCAATCTGCTCAACACCAATCCGATGTTTGCACCGTTTGACGATGCGAATCGCCGGGAGTTGCTGGGCCGTTTTGCCGGGCATGAGGTGCCGGATAAAACCATTTTCATAGAGCAGGGGAAACCCGGTAATGGTCTTTACCTGTTGTTGCAGGGTAATGCCGAGGTACTGACATGGAATGGCGAAGAGTATATTCAGGTGGCCAAACTGGGCCCCGGTGATATTGCTGGAGAGATATCGCTGATTCACGAGGCGCCCGCCACCGCCACCGTGCGTACCCTGGGCAAAACCACGCTGCTGTTTCTGGCCCGGGAACTGTTTAAACCCCTGGTGGATGCGGTACCGGATTTGCTCAAACATTTTGCGAAAATGGCGAATCAGCGTCTTGCCGATACGGAACTTAAACTGAAAGCTGACCGGATTGCCCGGGATACCGGCCATGTGGCAATTGATGATGGCGGCGATGAAAACGTGTTGTCCGACGATGATATTGTTCTCCTGTAAGCCGTATTTCTCCGTGCCTGACCAACTTTAAAAAACCCGATTCAGCCTGGAGAATTTATGATATGGTCCCGCCAGAAGTTGTGGGACTCCGATGTCCATCATTGATCACCGCAAGATAAGGAGCGGCAAATGGCAAATTTAAAAAAGGCATATAAAACCATTGTGGATGATAACTTTCCTTCGGACATGACCATTACCCTGGGGGAGCAGAAACTCGTTTACCGCAAGCGGACGTGGAAAATTGAAGAGAAAGGGGAAGTGATCGATCGGGGTCTCCGGTATGGTGAAAACCCCGGACAGGAGTCGGCCCTGTACGAACTGGTGAATGGCAATCTGATGATCGGCGATTGCCAGTTCATCGAACCCGGCAGGGGACTGGTATCCGCGCTTGATGAAGAGATGATGCTGCAGTTTGGCAAGCATCCCGGTAAAATCAATCTCACCGATATTGATGCGGCATTGAATATTATTAAATACCTGATGGATACGCCGGCGGCGGCGGTGATGAAACACAACAATCCTTCCGGCGCAGCCAAAGGGGCCAATGCAGCCGATGCCATTGAAAAAGCCTTTATGACCGATAGGCTCGCGGCCATGGGTGGATGTGTGGCGGTGAATCGTCCCATCGACAAGACGGCGGCGGAGTTCATTGCCGCCAATTATGTGGAGGTGGTGGTTGCCCCTTCCTATGAGGATGCGGCCATTGACATTCTGAAAGAACGCAAAAATCTGCGGATTGTGCAGATTCCCCGGATGGCGGCGTTGGCCGACTATCGCGCCGCCCGGTTTCTGGATTTCAAATCCCTCATTGATGGCGGCATCATTGTGCAGAGTTCTCCGGTGAGTAAAATCACAAGTCCGTCGGATTTTATCCCTGCGGAAGTGCCATCGAAAAAGGCGGCGCCCGTGGTCTGCGATCGCACCCCTACCGATGCGGAGTACGCGGATTTGATTTTTGGCTGGAATGTGGAGCTGGGGGTTACATCCAATTCGGTACTGTTTGTAAAAGACGGGGTCACGGTGGCCATCGGCACCGGTGAGCAGGACCGGGTGGGGTGTGCGGAAATCGCCGTGCACAAAGCCTACACCAAGTATGCCGATCGCCTCTGTTTTGAAAAATACAAAATGCCTTACAATGAATACAAGCTTGAAGTTGAAAAGGGAAACAGAAGCGCCGCCGACCTTGAAGCCATCGATGCACAGACCCGTGAAGCCAGAGGTGGTCTCATCGGGTCGTGCATGATTTCGGATGGATTCTTTCCCTTCCGCGACGGCGTGGATGTGGGCATCCGCCAGGGCATTACCGCCGTGGCACAGCCCGGTGGTTCCATGCGGGACAACGAAGTCATTGAAGCCTGTAACGAGGCCGGAGTAGCCATGGTGTTTACCGGTCAACGGGCTTTCAAACACTGAGAAATTGAAACACGAAGATATGATTGAACTCATTACCTCAAAGCGGTTGTCGGAAGCGGGAATTCTCCACGGTTTTACCGGCAGTGACGATTTTACCACTCCTCAGGCGTTCTCGGCGCTTCAACAGCAGATGAACATCACCGCGCCCATGTTCAAGGTAACTCAGGTACATGGCAGCACGGTCGTTATCACATCAGAAATGACCGCGGTGGATTTTGCTGCTCCGGGAAACCAGGAAGCCGATGCCATTATTGCCGACACCGCGGCGTGCATCGGTGTGGTCACGGCGGATTGCGTTCCCATTCTGCTGTATTGCAGGGAAACCGGATTGACAGCGGCCATTCATGCGGGCTGGAAAGGCCTCAGCCGGGGGGTGGTGCGCAACACGGTGAGAACCATGTTCCACAGGGGGGCCACTGCAAAGAGCATCCTGTGCGTCATTGGCCCCTGTATCTGTTTTGACTGTTACGATGTGGGAGAAGATGTGGCCAGTCTGTTTCCAGAATCGTCCGAACCCATCCCCGGCGCGGAAGGGCAATATTTTCTGGATTTGGCCCAGGCCGTGGAGGTGTCGCTCATCGGAACGGGGCTTTCCACCGCTACCATTGAACGGATGGGCATCTGCACATCGTGCAGTGAAAGGGGACTCCATTCCTATCGCAAAAGCAAGGGCGACTGTGGCAGGCAATACGCCTTTATCTGCAGAAAATAGCCTTCATGGTTGGCACCCGCACCCGGAAGCGAAAAGACGAATCCAAAAAACAGGGATATATCACCCAGGCGGGGTATCGCCGTCTGGAAGAGGAGTCCCATTACCTGTGGAATGTGAAACGTCCGGAAGTGACCAGGGCATTACAGGCCGCTGCTGCAGAAGGTGATCGCAGCGAGAACGCCGAATATATTTATCGCAAACGCCAGCTGGCCGAAATTGACCGGCGGCTCCGGTTTCTTGGCAATCGGCTGGATGCATTGACCATGGTATCCGAAGCGCCGCCCGATGATGGGCGGGTATACTTTGGCAGCCGGGTGACCCTGGAAGATGAGGATGGCAACGAAGTGTGCTATCGCATTGTGGGCGCGGATGAATGGGACATGGCCCGGAACGAAATCAGTGTGGATTCTCCTCTGGCCAGAGCGATTCTGGGCAAATCCCTCGACGACGAAGTCCTGGTAAAACGCCCCAGAGGCGACATGTGGTACACCATCGTGGATATTGGCGTTATACCGTAAATTTTTTCGGTGCGATTTCAGTGATTTTCGTGCTGATGGAGCTGTGCATTGCTGGAACTGTTGGCGGCATGCACAACATAGTGGGACGATATGAAAAAAATTATTCAAAACAGAATTCAGTCGGATAGAGAAAGGGAGATGTCCTGCTTGGGTACAGAGATGACGGTTCGTGTCCAATGTACCGGGACGGCAAGTGTGAGATCTATGAACATCGCCCACAGACGTGCAGGAAGTTTGATTGCCGGATTTTTAATGCAGCGGGTCTCAGTGAAAATGAAGACAGGCCACTCTTCAACACCAGAATTGGCCAATGGGAATTCGATTTTGAAGATGAATTGTCAGAAAAAAAAATGGATGCTGTAAAACTTGCGGCATCGTTTCTTGAAAAATACGAATCATTTTTTCCTGAAAATTGGGTGCCTTCAAACCCAATGATGTGTAAACGTACGAAGGTTCCTTTTTGTGCCAACTCGTGTCGGTTTTGATCTCCTTAACTTCATTTACATCTTTCGGCTCATACAACCATCAGAGATTTCCAAATGGATTCTGTATTCCTGCAATGCTGTATCCACCGTCGCCCCTTCAGCCTTTGCCGCTTCAAGAATACTTAATGCGTCGTTTACATAGACCCGAAGAAAAGAAGGAGTAAATGGCCAATCGTCATTCGAATCAGCAATCATAATTGTTGAGTTTCCGATCGTAACTTCGGCATGAATCAACTTCCCTTCTCGATCCGGGGTTCGAACATCACTTCTTTCATCCGCGCCAAAGACCTTCTCAGTGAATTCGATGAACTCTGAAGCATTTCCTTTACGATAACGAAAATGTTGACAGTGTTATAGCCGATAGGCGCTTTTCCGATTTTTGGTTTCATTATATGCGTTGTGAGATGTCGGAGACGGTGCTGATAAATTTCTCTATCATTTCTGCAGTAACGATCAGAAGGGGGGTCCACCCGGAGGCTGGTACCGCGATTGCCCACGATGATGCCCTGTTCCAACAGACGGTGGTGGAAATCGCACAAATCCGGACGACGAGCCTGGCTCAAATATGAACTCACTGACCCCTGCGGGAATTCGCAGCACTCGTTCACATGCCGGGTCACACGATTCGAAACGGGTACATGCATCACAGTCTCTCCAGGTCAATTGGCGATGAAAGTGTAGTTTATCTACATGAAAATGCAATTCTGACATCCTGAAAAACGATTGTGCGTTCGGATGGAAAATTTTCCCGGGGTAGGAAACCGTTGAACAGATTTGATGCATCATTCGAAGATGGGAATAAATCTTTTCGGTTATCGCTTTATCTGATTGTGAAATGTGACGCTCCCGGGCATTCCATTCGATAGGGAGAAGGATACAGATTTGATGAACTGAGAGTTGTGAGTGGAGCATTATGGCAGATTTGAGCACCTTTTTTATTTTTGCTATCTTCTCATGTTTACTGTGGGTGTTGGCTGGCGGTATTGTATTTCGTGCATTGCTGCGCCGGTTTGGATTTCGGACCGGTTTACCCTGGAGGGGCCTGTCGCGGGTAGGCAAGGGATTCAGATTCACCATCGCCATATTGTGCGGCGCGTACACCCTTGCGGTTGGCTGGAGTTTTATCGAACCGTATTATCCCCTGGTTGAAACGGTGACACTGACATCGCCAAAAGTGAATGAGCCGCTTCGGATTGTGCACATCAGCGATACCCATTGTGATCCAGTTATGCGAGCAGAAGACCGCGTGATTGAGAAGGTGCGAAAGCTACATCCGGATTTGATTCTGTTTACCGGTGATGGGGTGAATTCAAAAGGGGGTATCCCCCGGTTCAAAAAACTCATGGGCCAACTTTCAGGGGTGGCGCCTCTGTACGGCGTTCAGGGAAACTGGGAAGCGTGGTGGTTTCGGGATGTGGATACATTCGCAGATACGGGCATGACGGAGTTGAACAATAAAGCCATATCGGTGCGCGTCCGCAATCAGCGGATTTGGCTGATTGGTGCACCGGTGGATGGAGAAGCAGGGCTTCGGCGCCGTGCCCGGAAATTGCCGCGTTCGGCGTTTCGGATTGGGTTGCATCATTTTCCCGCAGCGCTGACCCGGTTGGATGGCACCGTTGATCTGTTGCTCTCCGGTGATACCCATGGCGGTCAGATTTTTCTGCCGGTACTGGGGCCGCTGATAAAAATCAGACGATGGCGGACGCCGTTTTATACTGCAGGTCTGCACACCACCGCGGCGGGGACTCATCTGTATGTCAATCGCGGCATCGGAATGGAAGGGCGGCGTGTTCCCAGAGTGCGATTCAACGTACCCCCCGAAATCACGCTCATCGAAATCCACCCCGGGAACGGAACACCGACAAACGTCGACGTGGGACAGTAGGCTTTATCCCAATGATGCCACGAGGGGCCCCATCATCAGCAGCATGGCGCCGTGGTATGCGGCGTCAAAAAGAATCTGCTCGGAAATGCCGGTGTCAACCAGTTGCTGAATGCGGACGCGGGTAACCCGATCGGGATGGAACAGGGCATCTACCGCAAAGGCAAATGTCTGCGCATCCCCGTGGTTCATGTCGGGCAGGGGCTTTTCGTCTTCGAGACAGGAGAGGTCGGTGACGCCGTGAAGGTTCAGGATGTCCCGGTTGGTCTCCACACATGCGGCAAAGTGGCTTCGGTATGCCACGGCGTATCGGATGCATGCCAGCAGTTTGGGTTGGAGGTGCTCATGGGAGAGATAGTGCATCAGTATCTGTTTGTAGATGTTGAACAATGGCGGTGATGCAGACATGAGCAGCAGGGGACTGGGCACATTCAGTCCCTTTTCCAGAAATGCGGTGAAAAATGATGCGTAGGGTTCTTCCCCGGTGGTTTGGGGGATGGTTGCGATTTTCATGATGGTTGTCTCCTTTTGCCAGTTAGTGCAGCGGACCATTCCGCTCTGGCTCAGCGTAGGAGTCCCTGAGGGATTTCCCCATTGGCGCAAACGACAAAAAAAGGGTGAAATGCGACAGATACCCGTTTCCGGGTTGCGTTGACCCGGTTGGTTCGGCGATGGTGGAAAAGGACCATGTGCGGGAAACGGAGAGAGTGACATGAAGCGAATCCAATCGAAATTGAAAAGCCGAAAACCACGGGTGGTGATTCTGGCCACCCCCGGCACCATGCTGACATCGGTGGCCACGGGGATGGATGTGTTCAGCACCGCCGGTGTCATGTGGAATCGCATTACCCGGGTGCCGGATGCGCCGGTGTTTGACGTGCAACTGGTTTCACCGGACGGCAGACCGGTCCCCTGCAATGGCGTTCCTTCTCTTGGAGTGCATGGCGCCATGACCGGGGTGAAAGATGCTGATCTGGTGATCATTACCGCGTTGGTGGGACAGAACCATGACCGGCAGCAGCTTGGGCAGATTGTGCAGTGGCTGAGAGAAAAGCATGAGAGCGGAAGTGCCCTGGCCAGTTTCTGCACCGGGGCGTTTCTGCTGGCGGCCACCGGACTTCTGGATGGAAAGGATGCCACCACCCACTGGGGGCAGGCCCGGAAACTGCAGCGGATGTATCCCCGGGTAAAGGTGACGCCCCACCGTCTGCTCACCGATGATGGTACCCTGTTCACTTCCGGGGGCAGCCACGGCGCCATGAATCTGTGCCTGCATCTGGTAGAGCGGTTTGCCTCGAGGGAGATTGCCGTGCAGTCGGCCAAAGTCATGGTGCGGGATTTTGAGTTGAAGAGTCAGTCGCCATTTGCCACCTTTTTGCGGGACAGAGACCATAGCGACAACGAGATTGCCCAGGCCCAGGACTATCTGGAGTGCGCGTATCATCAATCCTTTCAGACCGATCGCCTGGCCGAGCGGGTGGGACTGGGCCGACGGACATTTGAACGACGGTTCCGGACCGCCACCGGCGCCAGTCTCCGGGAATACATTCAGAGCCTGCGCATTGAGGCCGCCAAACGGATACTCGAAAGCGAAAATCACTCCGTGGAACAGATTGCCGAAGCCGTGGGATACACCGACCCGGCTACCTTCAGCAAACTGTTCACCAGGCGCTGCGGCGTTGCCCCCTCGGCGTATCGCCGTAAATTCGCATCGTTCTGATTGGAAGTGAAGGGACGAACAATTTTTTGTCCCTACAGCGTATATCAGAAACGGTTGGTTCAATTGTTCGTGGATTTTAAAATCGGCGTCATAAAATGGATGCGTACGAACACAACTGTTCAGACCGTCTGGCAGCGCAATTATTATGAGCGCATTCCTCCAGAAATCACTCCGAGTCGTTTACGTAGGGTGACAGATTCGGGAGGTTGAGGTGTTCAGGAGGGCACAGGACAGAAACGGACTCCGGCAGTTGCCGGCACACTGAGGGAGGCTGGCTATGCGCCGAAAGAACAGGAATTCACGGAATAAATCATCAGATTTCAAAATGAATCTGACCGCTGCGGTCATGGTGGCAGCGCTGCTTGTGGCAGGCTGCGAAATCGTGAATGGGTCGGGAGACATCGAACGCCGCAACCGGACGGTCTCCGCGTTTACCGGGGTGGAGATAGACATTTCGGCGGATGTGACGGTTCGACAGGGAAACCAGCCGATGGTGTCCATTGAAACCGATAACAACCTGTTCAGATATGTCCGAACGTACGTCCGAAGTGGCACGCTGTACATCAGCCAGAAAGAGGACATCCATATTCATCCCACCAGACTGGTGATTGAGGTGAGCACACCATCATTTACCGGACTGGCATTGGATGGCAGCGCAGATGTGCTGGTGGCGGATGATTTTGAACCCGCCAGTATGCAGGTGGCAATAGATGGCTCCGGGTATGTGGAATGGGGAGTACCGCTGCATACCCCTGAACTCAATATCGCCATTGACGGCGCGGGAACCTTTGATGGCACTGTTGTCTGTGACCGCGTTCTGACGGATATTGATGGCAGCGGGGATGTGTTCTTGCGGGGAAGCGCAGGATACCACGCCATTTCGGTGGACGGCAGCGCATATGTGCAGGCGTTGGAGATGGAAACGGAAGCCACAGAGGTTGAAGTGGACGGAACGGCCAACTGTTATGTGTCTGCCACGCAAACCCTGGATGTGTGGATAGACGGGGTGGCGGATGTTACCTACAGAGGAGAACCCAGGGTCACCAGAGACATTGACGGCTCCGGCAGCGTGCGACCGCTGTAAGGGAAGAGACGCTCACCCAGTACGTTTGTCACCGTATCGCGGTGGGTTGAGCCCGTGCTGAAACACCTCGGATAATTGAAATCGATACGGATGGTTCCAGACCCCGTTATTCTATATACAGCGGGCACATGCCAACATTTTTGTTGGAGAAACAGGGAAACACTTCATCTGCAAACAGTTCGAGAAAACATTGTTCCAACGCGGCGATGGCCTCCGGTGTGTCGCTCCAGTCGTCACACAATGTCACCTCTGCCACTTTCCCATTCTTATCCACCCATACCGTGGTGGCCGTGTAATGATTCGAACCCGCGCAATGTGTATCAGACAAAATAATATCCCTGATTTTTTCAGCCATGGCCTCCCTTTCTTCCATGTCGCATCCAGTAGCTGTATCCGGGCTGGTATCGGTCATTTCAGTGTCTATCGTATCCGTTTGCGAATCGCCGGTGGCTGTGTCGTCTGTATCTTCTGATGTAATGGTGTCAGCGCTGTCATCTGAGGATTTTGTATCAGCGGTGTCATCCGTCGCTGTGTCTTCATCGGTCAACGATGCGGAGTCGTCGTTATCATCGGTCTGAACGGTATCGTCGGTCGGGACGTCGACAGATTCGGTCGTATTACAGGCGATTGACCCGGCAAAGGAAAACAGCAACGTTGCTGCTGCCGCAATCTGTGCATAAGGGTGTCCGATGGCATCGGGCGACAGACTCAGACGCCGCTCCTGTTGGGTCAACAGGCTATCCAGTTTTTCAAACCGCAGTGACGCATTTCGCTGCACGGCTTCGCAACTCCGGTTGTCACCACAATAAGTGAGCAATGTCTGCAACGCGTCCACACGCATCGCATTCACATCCTGCACCAGTGCCCACAAATTCTGCTCGACATCCGCAGCGATGCGGCGAATTCGTCCGGCAGTGCAATGCCGTTGTGCCAATTTCACATTCAGAAGTAGATCGTGCAGGCGTAACGCCGGGTCGTATGCACCAATGGACCGTATCTGGAACGCGGTGAGTTCCCGATCGAACCGGTTCAACACATCGGAAGTGAATCCATAGTCATAGTAGAGAGGATTACCCCGAAGGCGATTCATTCCAGCCAGACGTGTGGTCAGATCAGTTCCCGAAAACGGCCTGAGCTTGAGCGTGTTGAAAAGCGCATTGGGGATTTTCCGTAAACAGGACAGCTCTTGAGCGACCGAGTCGACATCGCTGTCCGGATGTAAAAATAGAGAGTTGAACCACACGAGCGTCCCGTGATTCGCCATCTGCTTCAACGCACCGATACCCTTTAACGCATCCCCTTTTCGGCCCAGACCCAGCAAACCGGATGCAGATCCCGATTCTACACCCATCAGTGTCCGGATGACGCCAAGGGATGTCAGGGCGTCAATAATTGCCGGCGTCATGCGATCGCCACGGGTATTGAGTCCCAGAGACAGGTCTTTCATCCCGGCCAATTCGAAGTGCCGTTGCAAATCAGATATCCACGCGAGCGCATCCGCTTCTGTTCCTGGCAGTGGATTCTCGTCGGCAAAATAAAAATAGCGAACGCCGTTCCGGTGATACAGGGTGGACATCTCATCTGCCAGGTCGTCAACCGGTCTGCGGCGCTGATGGCACCTTCCACCTTTTTTATCAGCGTGAAAATTGTCACCTGATGCAATTCGCGCCGCAGCAGCGTGCATACAGTATGAACACCTGAACGCACATCCCTCTGTTGCGGAAATTCCCGCGATGGGAATGCCCATCATCTGTGAGACGTCATCCCGGAAAGCACGCCAGGGCACCGGCGACGTCTGCAGCAGGGGCACCGATAATGCTTCCTGTCTTGTCTGTATTCCAGGCACCCCATGTATATTCCTGCCATTTTTCAGAGTCTGGATGAGGCAGTGCAGTGCCGAATCCACGTGTGTGGGTACAATCCCATCCACGGCATCCGCATGTTGAAAAATCCACTGTTCGTCCAGAATGGCCGGTGTACCGGAGCAGGTAATCGTCCCGCGATACCCCATTTTCCGCGCCAGTCCGGCAAGTGACAAATCGAGCACTGTGGCAAAGGGATATCGCAAATGAAAATGCAGTATTAAAGGATGTTGCGCGATCAGCGTCTGCATCGCCCGTATCGACTGGCCTCGATTATACGCGGTCAGCATCGTCATATTGTCGCCCCTGTGCTGTACCCCGTATGCGATGCGACGGGTTTCCACGTTTTCGTGGTGTTCAAATTCCTGGCAGATGATACCAATATCCACTTTTTTCATCACAACACTCCTTGCGGCTATTTTCTTCTGAATAAAATATCAAACTGGGGCAAAATGAGAACGTGTGTTGAATATATCTACCCGGGTTCTATTTTTTTTCAGGAATTTTCGATTTTCGAAAGAAAATTTCAGGAAATATGCACTGAGCAGAAATGATTGTTTTTGACCATTCCCGATATTCGGGGTTAACTGTCAGAAGTCCAATATAACAATCTCCCGGCAAACCCCGTTGCGCCCATTGCAACGGCGAGATGGTTTTTCGGGACCGTGATAACGAGGCAAACATGATTCGAAACCAACTTCTTCCAATCGGATTACTACTGGTTCTGTTCACCGCACAGCGGACAAATGCGCAGGAGGCGGATGCCCGCGAACAGTTCAAGCTGGGTATTGCCCTTTTTGAAGAAAAAAAGTTTGAACAGGCTGCTATTGCGTTTGAACGGGCGTATGAGCTGAAACCCAGCTATAAGTTGCTGTTCAACATTGGCCAGGTCAACAACGAACTTGGTAAGTATACGGATGCGCTCGTGGCCTATCGGCAGTATCTCAAAGAGGGGGCGGATGATATCCCGCAGGATAGAGCAACACAGGTGCAGGAGGAGATTGCGCGCCTGGAAACACTGGTGGGCGCCATTCAGATAGCAGGGGGCCCAGATGGCGCCACTGTATATATAGATCGCAGAGCAGTGGGCACGATTCCCCTGGATAATCCGGTAATTGTCGATATTGGAGAACACACTGTGGCTGCCAGACAGGGAACCAGTGAGCTGCATTCAGAAATTGTGAAAGTCGCTGGCAGGGAAAATGTCATCATCACAATACCGGAAGTCTCCCAGAAGGATGAGTCGTCCGTATCATCGACCGAGTCTCCGCCGCCTCTGCCTCCAGCGAGTAAACGACGCTGGACCTGGGTGGCAGCCGGCGTGGGCGCCGCCACGCTGTTGAGCGGCAGCATTGTTGGCGCAGTAAGCGTGTCGAAACGCAAGGATATTGAAAGCCAGTGCGTGAACAACGTATGCGATACGTCACTTCTCAATGATCGGGACCAGATGGAAAACCTCAGTCTGGCAGCAGATATTCTGCTGATAACCGGCGCAGCAGGCGTCACGGCAGGCGTCATCCTCTTCTTCGTGGAGCCCCGGTGGGCAAAGGATCGGCTGACTCCGGTTGCCATGGGTCCGGCACTGCATGGCCGGGGTATAAATTTTTTATTCACAAGGAATTTTTAAATGTCCCGATTAAATAGCCATTCAGGAATAATAAGCGTCCCCATCATGATTCTGTGCCTCTCCTGTAGCGCGCTGAACAGTCTCGACGATTACACGTTTGCGCACAGCACAGACTCTCAAACCGGTTCGGACACATCCACATCGTCTGATTCAACCACGGACACCAACGACGCGGAAGGCACGGATACAGCCAGTGATTCGAAATCGGACTCAGAAACGGGCTCCGGGACCACATCAGACAATGACACTGTCACTGATTCAAATTCAGATTCTGACACCGGTTCAGATTCAAATTCAGACTCGGATTCAGAAACAGGCACCGGTTCAGATTCAGAAACGGGTACCGAATCCGATTCTGAAACGGCGGTGGATACCTGCGGCGGCAGCACATATACCCAATGCAGTGGCCCGGATGTGGGGACCTACGATCTGTGTGCGGAATTGATCAGCATCAATCCCTGTCCTGCCTATCAGGAGTGCGTCAATCTGACTACCACAGAGGCGGTATGTCAGTGTATGGGAAATCGTACCGGCTCAGACTGTACCGAGTGTCTGGCGGGATATGGCGATAAAAATAATGATTGCAGCACCTGTGTTCGATTTGTTGATGTGAATGCTTCGGGCACTGCAGATGGCCTCACCTGGGAAAACGCCTTTACGGGAGTGCAGGGCGGTATTTTTGCCGCGGAGGCCGCAATGACGTCTGTTGATTGGCCGGATCTCTGTGAAGTCTGGATAAAATCCGGAGAATATTCGCCCACTCAGGGGACGGGAAGCAATGCTTCGTTTTTGTTGTCTGCCAATATTTCTCTGTATGGCGGATTTTCAGATGCGGATACCGTGTGGTCGGCGCGGGATTTCGAAAACAATGTAACGGTTCTCAACGGTGGTTCTGTCTACCACGTGGTCACCGGTGCCGATCAGACCAGGCTGGATGGTTTCACCGTGACAGGCGGGCGCGCCTATGGCGACCCGGGCATTACTCTTGCACAGTATGGCGCAGGTGTTATCGCTGACGGCATTTCCATGGAAATCTGGAACTCCGTTTTCCAGACCAATGCAGCGGATTATAAAGGTGGTGCGGTATACGCCCTGAACAATGCCACGATATTGATTGAGAATACACGATTCTCGGGCAACAGCGCCGAATCAGACGGTGGTGCGGTTGCGGCGGATGACAGTACACTCACCGTCAACAACTGCAATTTTACGGAGAATATCACCAATCATACGTCAGATGTAGGAGATGGCGGCGCCATTTCTGTGGAGAATGGCGCGGATCTGGTTATCACTGAAAGCATTTTTACCGACTGTTCTGCGCGTGATTCAGCCGGTGCCATCAATGCCGTGGATTCGACAGTCCTTATTGAAAACACCACAGTTTCGAACAATGCCGCCAGTTATGGCGGTGCAGGGTTGCGAGTCAACAGGGGGACGCTGGCCTGTGAAGGTGTGCGATTTCTGAACAACATTGTAAATAACACCGGTACCGGCGGCGCCATAGAGCTGACGAGTGTGACGGACGCCGCATTCATCAACTGCATTATCGCGGGAAACAGCGTGGGGGGCGGCTCGGCCGATCCCAGAGGCGGCGGCATGTACACCTCAGCCAGTACCGTGGAAATCACCAATTGTACCATCGCGTACAATAATACCGACACCATTCACGAACCCCATGCCGGCGGCGTATTCGCCAACAGTACCTCTACCATTACCCTTTTGAACACGATTATCTGGGGCAATACCTGCTCTGGCGGCGACAGCGAAATCTGCGGTCTGGAAACAGAAGTCGGCACTGCACTGACCGCCACATACAACGACCTTCAGGGCATTTCAATGAATCCCGCATACAACAACATCAATGTGGATCCGAATTTCGCAAGTGGTACTGACCCATTTGATTTTCATCTGCAGTCACCTACGGATTGTCTCGACGGCGGTACCAACAGCGGCGCACCTTCTGTGGACATCGATGGCGTCAGCCGACCACTGAGTAACGGATACGATATCGGCGCGTATGAGCAATAATATGGACTGGTGGGGGAGCATCCCCGACAGTGGCAATCAGGACGCGATTAACTCTGTGACCATCGCGACTGTGACGACTGTTAAATCCAATGGCATACACCGCCAGCAATCGTCTCAATGTGGTTGATAGCGGCAGACTGCCGGTACGAACAGAAAGATCTTTCGACGCTCAATTCCCCGCGGTCCGTACACGATGAAGCAAACCGGGTGCATCTATTCCTGCTGTCCCCGACATAAGCTGAACAGGATTAATCGTCGCGTCTGTGTGTATGCCAGAGAGCACGTGACGCAACCATGACAGGAAACGGGTTGAGCATTCTGTTGCATGTGCTAGGCTACCACTATTAAAAAAAAAGCGTCACCGGTTTGACGTCCTGCCAAGTTTCGATTTGAATCCATTTTGTTTTCGTCTTTTCCTGGCTCATAAAGTTGTCACATTTTATCGGTGCTGCCGTATGCAGCAAGGTGGCAAAATGGAAGTTTTATTTAATAAGAATCAATAAACAGAACTATCGGAAAATCGATGGTTTCTCATCCGTTACGGATTCGTTCCGGGTATTTGTAATGGTTAAAATTTATCTCGGAAATTCAG
The DNA here is from genome assembly GCA_050287845.1 of Polyangia bacterium. Taxonomy (GTDB): domain Bacteria; phylum Myxococcota_A; class Polyangia; order JAAYKL01; family JAAYKL01; genus JAFGXQ01. Next base: position 3,485 of record JBNKCR010000144.1, on the reverse strand, counting down.
GAGTTACACAATGAATATTTATGTTGGAAACATGCCTTTCAGTATGGACGAAAATCAAGTGCGCGAAGAATTTGGTGCGTTTGGAGAAATTCATTCCGCCAAAGTGATTACGGACCGCGACACCGGTCGTTCCAAAGGATTTGCTTTTGTTGAAATGGACGACGCAGACGCACGCACGGCGATTGAGTCAATGAACGAGCGTCAGATAGACGGACGCAGCCTCAATGTAAACGAAGCCAGACCCCGCGAAGGAGGCGGTCGTTCCCGCTTTTGACTGTTGTTCAGACAAAAGCCATTTTACGTTTACCCCCGGGAAAATGACTCTGAGCGATTGGGGTTGGGATGCTCCACGGACCCATCGGCATAGCGGGAAAAACGTTTCGTCTCCCCGGGGTGAACAGGGTCAGGTTTCGACCATGGCCACCCCCCGAACTCGGTTCGCTGGTAGTCCTCAAAAGCCTGGCGGATTTCCTGCTGGGTGTTCATGACAAAAGGACCGTACTGGGCCACCGGTTCGGATATGGGGCGTCCCTGGAGAAGGAGCAGGTGGGCTTCTTCGTTACCGTTTTGCACCGTCACTGGCTCATCCACCAGAAGGCTGGCCGCATGGTAGACGTCCATCTCCACACCGGACACCTGAATCTGCGACCCTTTATAAAAGTAGAGCCTCCTGGAAATACCCGATGATGCATTGGGAATGGTCCATTTGCATCCAGGTTCCAGTTTTACCAGCCAGATGGCCAGCTCGTTCTCCGGCGCATGGGCCCACGAGTCCGGGGCCGCCTCCAGCGCCTCAATCTCCCCATATTTTCCGGCAATGACTGTAATGGTGGCGATGCGGCCTTCATCATCCCTATCCCTGTGAATGGGAATCTCCTCCGCCCACAGCATCCTGTAGTACGGTTTGCAGAACTTTTTGTCCCCGGGAAGATTCAACCAAATCTGGAAGAGTTCCAGAGGATTGGGGTTTTCGGAATCCAACAGGGGAAACATCTCCGCATGCTGCAAACCGGACCCGGCGGTCATCCACTGGACATCGCCGTTACCGTAGCGTCCTTCTGCTCCGTGAGAATCGAAATGATCAATAAACCCGTCAAGGACAATCGTAACGGTCTCAAACCCGCGATGGGGATGCGATGGGAAACCGGGAACCTCCTTTCCGTGGTACATTCGCCAACCGTCCTTCACCGTAAAGTCCTGGCCCAGATTTCGTCCCGCCAGGGAAGCGGCCGGCCCCAGCGCTGCATTTCCGGCCGGGTAGAAGTCCTGGTGATGGACGCAGAAAAGAAATGGATCTGCCGTCCCCCATTGAAAACCGAGGGGAGTGATGTCCGTGATCTGTCTGTTGTACATAGGTGTCTCCTTGTCTCTCCGATTTTACGTCTTATCATTTCTTGGCAAATCATCAAATCAATGTCCCCTTGGCTCTTCTCAGTTTCTGTCTGGTGGCGTTGTCCACCTGATGAAAATTGCGGTGCATTTCGGTACGTTCCCTTGCCGGTAAATGCCCCTTTACCCAGACAATCTCTGGGGAAAACCGGTCAACCATTTTAAAAAATGTCTGGTACACATCTTTATTGTTCAGGTCCATGCTGGTTTTCTGTGACATGAACTGGCGTTTTTCAAGACGACTGCGTCGACCCGGAAGCAGGGCAATGGCGTTGCAGTCAGTCACCAGGGTGAGTGACACATGGGGTGCGTGATGAATGAATGTCTCATCTGCCGGCAAAGAAAAAATTTGAGCCACCATATTCATGGCGTGAAACAGTGCGCCAAATTCTGCCCGGATATTGCTGGTTTCGCTGAAACAATGGGTGTGTACCACTCGCCATATCGCGGAGGTGTCCTCCCGAACGGCGGCGCACGTATCATTTAACAACAGAAAACCACCCACGGCGGTTCGGGTGCGCGAACAATAACTGGCATCGCTGTAGACATGAACATTGCACGGCGTAAAAAAAGGATTTGTTGTCATCATTGTCACTAAAAATCCGGCATGGCAATATGCTGTGATTCATGGATACGGGCGCCATGGGCGGTTCATGTTTCAGGTTCTACTGTACATCAGTTTACGCAGCAACACCAGAAACCCTGTGAATCGACGTCATGTCGACTCATTTGAATCAACCCCCGGTATTGGTATTGTCAGTTTGAATTCATTCGGATGACCAGGGGAAGAGATTAAAACCGATTGATTGCCCTGGAATGGTTTACAGGTACAGTTCCATCACTTCCTTGAGTGAAGTGTCTTTGGTGCTGTCGCCGGTGATGTTGGCGTATTCGGCCCTGATAAACGAAAGCACCTCCGCGGTTCCCATGTCCCCGATGGATTTGACGGCAATGTTTCGTTCCTCCGCGGTGCCGTTTGCATAAATTTCCTTTAGCTGGGGCAGGTATTGGACTGCGCCGAGAATACCAATGGAAGAAATGGCCGCCTGACGCATCAGAAAATCTTCATGTTTCATATATCGGGCAATATGGGGCAATGCCGCAGGGTTGTTGGTTCCCGCAAGGTCATAGACCAGCAGATAGCTCTTCTTTGTATAGTTGGTGTCTATCTGCGCAACGATTTCAGCCACTTTTGCATCCGGCGCCGTATAGTTGGTGTACATCCGGTTCAGCTTGGATGTGATTTCAGAAATAATGGCCTGCATGGCCTCATCGTAACAATGGGGCACCACCTCATCAAATGACCAGACAGGCACCTTTCCGTTTTTGAAATAGGCCGTAACAGGCATGCTCTGATTGGCCACGGAGACATCTGCCCGAAAAGTGGTGAACGTCACATAAGGCGAATACCCACTGACCCGATGGTTGCGACTTCTGAATTTTTTAACATTGATGCGATACATGGGGGTTTGCGACAGCTCCGCCTTGACCCCTCTGGATGCAAATTCAGCGCTGATGCCATTGGCCAGAAACGACAGTTCATTCACCGGGGCATCATTGTACAGAATATCGGCTGCCAAACGGCCCGTGCTGAATTTTTTATCTGGCTGAGACCGTGCATCGTCTATGGAAAAAAGCAGCGGATTTGCGGTTTCCTGATAACGGACAGCGGAAACCGCCGGAGTGGTCAGGCGAAACTGTTTGGGGCCACAACCCGCAGTGACAGCGGCAACAAAAATCGAAACAATGAGTAAAATTCGAGTCATCTTTCATCCTTTCAAATCTGGGATAGGGTACTGGTTAAATCGTAGTCTGGTGTGTATGAATTCTGTACCATTCACCCCGGTTTGTCGATACACGGATGTTGAATTTTTGCATTATACCTGCTTTTGTGTGTTTTTTTTGCCGCGTTGGCGAGACCGGTGGGACAAGGGGTCAGGCCTTGGGGGGGACAAGGGGTCAGGCCTTGACAGATGGTGCGACCGAGCAATGCCGGTCCAGTGGAAAGAAAGTAGGTGATTACTTTTAGAAAATTGGATGAGTCATCCAGCGGGTGCGAAACCCGTCCGACTAAAGCCCAACCCGGCAAGTCGGTA
>JBNKCR010000143.1:0-27172 GCA_050287845.1 Polyangia bacterium | reverse complement strand
CGGTGATGGGTTACATCGAAGAACACAACGAAAATCCCAAACCGTTCATCTGGAAAAAGACTGCCGATCAAATAATTGAAAAAGTTGGTCGCGCGAGACTCGCGCTGAATAATGCCCCAACAGCGTGAATCACAACACTAGGAAGAAGTTGGTTTGATTTTCTCGAAGAAAAAGTAGGAAAACCTACATCAAGAACTGAAACAAAAGTAGACTATCTTAACGGAGCCAAAGCTATTGTTTTACCGAATGAAAATCGTCGCAAGAGCTAACAACGGCTTGCACGAGGACACCTAACCGCGCTTTCGCGCGGTCAGGCGCCCGTGAAGCCGGGCGTTACGCCCCAAGGAGAAAGACATGATCCAGTTACGATTGACCAAGAAAGTTCAAGATGAGGTTGGAATTAATAAGAAGGATTTGTGTGAAATACGCGAAAGCGATCATGTTTTGGGGAATTGGTATGTTAACCTGTTTTGGTATTATCGCAGGAAGCATCTCGTATTCATGAATGAGAAAACGCTTTATTCATTTCCAGTTCTTGGTGTGAAAAAATCAGAATTGAATAATATTGAAAAAATGTTTTATGCGGAATTGGCAAATGCGCTTGATCGTGATGGTTACTCAGTATCCGAAATCGATTGGGTGATTGAAAACATAGGCAATATCGAATTAACAAAAACAAATAGTCCGAATTTACTTGGAAACTTGATGGATTTGATTGATCGAAATCGATGGTATATGGATGACTATTTTACATTCGAAAATTGCAATTTAAATGAGATGCAGAAGCGGAATAATTATATGCCACAAAATACTCTTGGATGGTCGTTCTCTGGGGAATTGGTACGGGAACTCATCACTAAAAAGGGATCAGTGGCGTAACAACTGCTTGCACGGGACAACCAACCGCGCTGTCGCGCGGTCAGTCGCCCGTGAAGCACAGCGTTATGCATACGAAAATGGAGAATAAGATGAAATCCCCAATTGCATTGTTTATTGTTGTCACCGGTTTGTATGTCACCGGGTGTATTGAAAATCAATGTGATGGGATAACAGCTCGGGGACGCTGTGTTGGGACTGAAATGCAGCATTGCGATGATTCAACAGACGGGTTGGATTTTTGGAAACCATTTTTTGATTGTGTGGAATATAACCTTTCATGTCAGTCTCATTTTGCCCGGGGTATTGATGACGAATTCGGCGGCAATGGTAACAGTACTGGATTATTTTGTGTTGATGCATCAATACAATGCGAAAAATCAGGAGATTTGAAATGCAGTGCTAATGGTAGATATCTTTTAGAATGCCAAGCAAGTCATACAGGTACAGAATATTTGGGTACTTATGCAGCTCTTGTCACAGAATTTGATGAAAGATCGTTTTGTTGGATTAGCCCAGTAGACGGCGTTCCTCGCCAAGTGTTTATTGCAGGTACTTGTGAAGGTGAGGAAACAATTTGTAAAGACAAATTAGTCATTACTTGCGTTGACGGGTTTTGGACTAATTCAATAGATTGTTCTTTGCAAGGTATGTCTTGTATCGAATCAGATGGAAAATCAAATTGTGAATAATACCACTGCGATGCATAACAATCGCTTGCAAGGGACGTCTCACCGCGCTATCGCGCGGCAAGCCGCCCTTGAAGCGAAGCGTTATGCGAAAACAGAAAATGAAAGAATGACATGACGTCGAAAATCAGTTCATCTTTTCCATTCATGCTGCTTGTACTTTTATGCGCTTGCTGCGGTTCTCAAACAAATGCGAAAGTTGTTTCGAATGGTTCTGAGGTAAAGAGTAAAGTAACCAATGCTAATGTTGACATGAAGTCGATCGAATCAAACTCAGTAGTCTTAATTGAAAATCCGAATGCTGTAACGTTTTTTGAAGAAAGAAATCCAAATTCAATATTGTTTGATAAATCCAATGACACCTACTCTTTGAAAATTATTCAGAACCCAACTCGAATGACTTTTACAAATTGGTCCAAATTTGTTGAATATTTGAAGTCTGACGATTTCGAAAACTTTAAAACGCCAGATTCTCCTTCGGAGATACCTGATTTTGTATGCGATGGCGAGTGCGAAGAATTCGTTCCCTATTCAGTTGTTCTTGAGCAGGAATTTTCGGTTGAATTCACGGCTTTGGTAACCGTATTTGAAGGTGATTCGAAAATCACTGTATTTCCAAGTCTGGTCAATGCAATTCAGATTTGGAGATGTGGGCCGGAAATTGATGAATCTATAAGCTCGGGTAAAGACTGGAAACGGATTTCATTTCGCAAAATTCAGAGTAATCTTTATTGGGATTATGAAAGTAAAACTGAATGTGACGAGTTTGGAAATCTCAATTGCGGTTGCTTTGCTTCATCAGTGGAAACTGTCGACTTTCTAATTCTTGTTTCGGGGTAAACTTTGTTCTCAACGACAATTCACAAAAAATTTGACGAAATGGGTGAGGTTTTGCCGCAAAACAAAATACGGTTTCAAAAAAATGGAAACATCATCAAAGTCACCGGATGTGAATTTGACACAGAATTGGTCTTAAAAGATTAATCGTGTAACAAAGGTTTGCATGGGACAACCGCTCCGTCCGCTTCCGCAGCCAGAACGGTCGCCCATGAAACCAAGCGTTACACGAGTCGCAAGCTCACCCTGTCCAAATCAAAAAAGCAACTTGACATGTCGTACGTTTTGGCGTACGCTTTTGTTTGGAGGTGGCAATGACTACTTTGAACGCAACAGAAGCCAGATCTAAGCTTTACAAATTGATCGATGAAACGAGCGAAACGCATGAACCAATTGTGATAACGGGTAAACGTGGCAACGCTGTTTTGATAAGTGAAGAAGATTGGAAATCAATCAATGAGACGCTGTATCTTGTATCAATTCCAGGCATGGTCGAATCAATCCGAGAAGGTATGGAAGAAAAAATTGAGAGCTGTTCAGAGGAACTTGATTGGTGATGTGGAAAATATATTTCACGAAGCATGCTCAAAAAGACGCGAAGAAATTGAAAGCTGCTGGCCTTAAAAAAAATGCTGAGGCCTTGCTTGATATTGTAAAAAATAACCCTTTTCAGAATCCTCCACCATATGAAAAATTAGTCGGCGATTTGAGTGGTGCATTCTCACGTAGAATAAACATTCAGCACCGGTTAGTTTACCAAGTATTAAAAGAAGAAAAGATTGTAAAAATTCTGCGAATGTGGACCCATTACGAATGAGTCGTGTAGCAACCGCTTAACGGGACACTTCACCTGCGGTTCCCGCAGGCAAAGCACCCGTTAAGCGAAGCGTTACATGCCTTTAAATTGTGACGTTCAAAATAAACTCGAAGGATAACAACACTTTACTGATCTGCAATTCTGGTCTTGACTAATCTGCATAAAATGACAAAATTATGCATATGGAGGTGTATTATGCGAACCACTTTAGATTTGCCGGAAGAATTATTGAATGAAGCAATGCGTGTCAGCCATATTGGAACAAAGACCAAGGTAATAGTTACGGCATTACAAGAATTGATTCGAAAAAATCAAATTTCCGATATCAAGCAATATAAAGGTAAGGTCGATCTCGATATTGATATGGATAGTATTCGGAGTCGCGAATGCAGGTTTTAGTCGATTCTTCTGTTTGGATCGACTATTTCCGTGGCGGGACAAAGTCAGATGATCTTGATATCTTGATCGATGAAAACTTGATTGCAACAAATGATTTGATCCTTACCGAGTTGATCCCTTATTTACGACTTCAAAACAGGCGTAAATTGATTGCTCTCATGAATTCGATTTTCAAATATGAAATGCGTATCGATTGGAACGAAATCATTGAGTTTCAAACCAAGTGTTTGAAAAAGGGTATTAATGGTATTGGTGTTCCTGATTTGTTGATAGCCCAGAATTCTATTCAAAATCATTGTGAAATATTTTCATTGGACCAGCATTTTGCATTGATGAAAAATTCGTTAAAACTAAAACTGTTTAAGTAAGTCATGCATGTAACAATGAAAGATAGGTCGTGAGGCGCAGCCGCAGCGACCTTATCGTGTGTGCCCGGCATGGGCCCCACCTTGGAGGTGTAAGTCCTCCCGAAAGTAGGCCACAAACGATCGAAGTGAAGCGCAACTGCGGAAGGGTGACCGACCGTGGGAAAGCAGCGTGGAACGTAACCAGCGGGCCGACGTACAGAAATCGGATCAGAGGCGGTGTCGTTCAGGGCGAGCGGGCACGAAACCGTGAAGCTCTCGTGGCCAAGGAACGATGACTTAAATCCGGCGGTCGTGCAGGGAAGGGTGGAGCTCTTACCCGGGGAGATCTCGTTTTGGTTCTGAAAGGGACACACGGCGTAAGCCGTGGAACGAGAAGTCAGCAGAGGTCATAATAGCCGCTAACTCGCGGTGGCGAAGGACAAAACGGAGAGAAGGATGAAACGCCTGTGTGTTTCAGACGCGGACCCGCATGCCGGGTGGTGTGGGAGGGGCCCGACGGGGAAAATCTCGTCGCCCCTATCCCGATTTTGTTGAAAAAGCCCGTTGTGGTGTAGGCCTTCTTATTAATAGGAAATATATTCGAGCGTGTTTTTTGAAGAGTCGAGCGAAAAGGGTGTCTCGAAGGGTTTTGGTTCGGGAAGGATGCCTGGTTGCTCGTGATTTTTTGGATTGTCCGCGTGCAAAAGGGGATGACTGATGTGTCTGGTGATTTATTGCAAAAGGAAAACGCAGAGATGTGCCGGCACCTTTGGGATGCAGATGAAAACGACCGTGTTGTGTAGCGGCGGGTTTTAATGGTGGCGCCCTCATTGTGTTTGCTTTTTTGTGTTTGGGAAAAACTTTACAGGTGACTATTGTCATTCTGTGTTCGCACTGAGGGCACGGGGGTCTTGAAGGTGGTTTGCTTTCGATGAAAGATACTTCAGCGCCGGGGCGCCACCTCCGGCCGATTTGATGTTTGCCGCCCATTTCTTTTTGTAAATGCATCTGTCAAAAGCAATGCGATTCTGCTTAAAAAACGAAAGCAGCTTTCCGCGAAACAGGTCATTTAACACATCATGTGGAAACATGTGTTTTCGTGATTTTGAAATCCACTGATTGTTGTGGATGCCGCCGCCAGGCATGACAATGTGGATGTGTGGATGAAAATCGAGTTTGCGGCTGTTGGTGTGAAGCACCGCGGTGAATCCGGGGGCAGCGCAGAGATGTCGCCTGTTTGTCGCCACGGCGTTGATGGTCTGTTCGGCGGCCTTAAACATCAGACTGTATGCCAGTCGCTGATTTTGATAGATGATCGACCTGAGTTCAAAGGGGACAATAAATGTAATGAGGTAGTATCTTTCCGGAATCAGTTTCTGCTGCTGTCGTTCAAACCATGCGACAGTGCTGTGATGATGACACTGGGGGCAACTGCGACTGCCGCAGGAGTGTGGCGTGTGATGCACCTGACCACAGACGGGACATTTGAAAACAATGTTTCCCAGAGCTGAAGTACGGTAATTGCAGATTGCCCACAGTGCAGACTTTTGGTCGTCGCTGTAGGAATGTCCGTATTTTCGCAGCAGCGGTATCAGGTATCGGTTAAACAAACTGGCCAGGTGCATTGCAGTGCACCGTTCAATTTTGTCTGGGCATGTACCTGTTCATTAACCGTGCAATGATTTCTGCTGAATCCTTTTGAATCACCGTTGTCATGTGTGTGTATTTGGCGGTTGTTAAAATGCTGGAGTGCCCCAGGTAGTCGCCAATGACCTTAAGATGCACCCCTGCCCTCCAGCAGATGGGTGGCGTAACTGTGGCGAAGTGAATGAATCGTCGCTTTCTTTCTGATGCCGCACTCCTTAACGGAGCTGGTCATTGCCTTTTGGAGTGCCCTGGCATCCATGATGGTTTTGGTGACTGAAGCGTTTATTCTTAGACCGCCGGTGGCCGGAAATATGAGGTCGGGATTTTGATAAATCTTCCAGTAAACACGCAGATACAAAAGGGTGGGCATGGGCAATGGAACGTATCGGTCTTTCATTCCCCGGGCGTTGTGGATATGCACCATCATACGCTTGCTGTCAATGTCCTGGACTTTAAGTCCGAGACCTTCACGAAGCCGAAGTCCCATGCTGTAAATGGCAAGAATGCAGGCGCGATAACGAAACCTGTGAATGGCATGAATTACAGTATGCACTTCATCCGTATTCAAAACCACAGGCAGCGTTTTGGCGCGACGGGGTTTGCAGATATCGGCCCACTCCCATTCACACCCGAGTACATGATTGTAGAAAAACCGCGGACCGTTACGGTCACTCTTGACTGTGCTCCAGGAATGAGTCTTGACAAGATGCGTAAAATACTTCTCCAGACCACCATGATCCAGATCCCCGGGCAGCCTTCCTGTTTCGCTGAAAATTCTACGTACCGGCCGACTGTAAGCCTCAATAGTGGCCGGGCTCATCCCCTGCCGCAAAAGCGCGTCACGATGCTCCCGGTATTGCGTTTCAAAACGGGTGAACAATTCGTTTTTTTGCCATGTTGCATCTCCCTTGAAAAATGGTTTTCAACAATCAAAATATATTGTTGTCGTTTTATAAATGAACGTTTACCATCAACAGATAATCAAGCTGCCGCGTAGCGGCTTTGTTCAACAACCGCTTGCAGGTGGACCCCATAACCGCGCTTTTGCGCAGTCACGGCGCCCCGGAAGCAGAGCGTTATGAGAAGACGTACTTTTAAAGAACGGGTAACTTATGAAACAGTGGACACAAGAAGTTGTTACGACCGTAAATAGTTTTAGTAATATTAGTGCAGATATTGAAGAACTCGAGCCAACATGGAATTATTCGACTTCTTCAATTGAGAAAAGTCTAGAATCAAAGATTGTTTCCTTGGCGTTGATTGAACCACTCGCATGTTTACGAGTTGCATATTTGGCAGCGGAATGTGCCTTCCCGCAAGCACTCGAAAGAGGTGGAGAAACTTCAACCTTTGCGGAAGACAGTTTTCCCAAGGTATGTCTGGCGAGCCTGTTGAAGTGCAGCTACGTCGATTGCAAACATGGCTCGAAGATCCAAGTGAATCAAATAAAAATTTGATGAGAGAAAGTATCGACCGAGCAATGCAGTTACATATTTGGGATGATGAATTAAGACCGAATTACGAAAATAGCTGGTGCTGGTTTTTAGAGGCGGCAAATTTGGCAATAATAGCAGCTACTGGAAATGACACGTGGGGAAAAGGTGAACCAGATTTTCCTGAGGAATGGCCATCGCATGTCGCCGCCGCTCGATCTGTGATTTGTTCCCTTAAATCAATGCAACCAAAGTCAAATTGTGAAGATGAACAGTTTAAACTTTTGTGTAAGTATATCAGTAATGCATTTTGAATTTAATGAAAATTCGCATAACAAGCGTTTAGGAGCAGGTGGGCACTGCACCGCGGGTTCCCGCGGCACAGCGCCCCTGAAACACTGCGTTATGCGCGACCCGCGTCCATCGCGAACAAGATGACATGACGTGGCTCTTGAAAAGGAAAAATGGGGTTTTGAAGTCAAAATGAACTCGCTTTACTCAATTTGCCTCACTATTTCTATTCCCGTTGTCGTTTCGCTGTTTCTGTTGACTATTTGGTCTGCAATATCCCGAAATTGGAGACTAATGGCATTTCGGTTGGGAATCGGTTTATTGTTGTTTTCAGTTATATTTGTTGTCACTGCTTTAGGTGTTCAGTTAGATGAATATGCTTGGGCTTTATACAATTTGAATAAACAGAATTATGAGACTTTGTTTAAGGTGCTGGAAGTTGTTTTTATCGTGATGTGTACGGGATATCTATTTTGGGAAATTACAAATTTTATTAAACACCTAAGAAGCGCATAGCAACCGCTTGCAGGTAGACACAGCACCCGCGGTTCCCGCGGTCACGGCGCCCCTGAAGCGAAACGTTACGCGCGTGATAATTCGTTTTCGGAGTAACCAATGAAGAATCCATATTTGTGGAAGGTACAACAAAACAGACTTTTTATATGAGTCGAGAGAGAAATAATGACGACACAAGTGATAGATGAAAAATTGGTATCTCAGTGTGGGTTTTATTGTGGTGAGTGTAAATCGTTTAAGAAGAAGAAATGTCCGGGGTGTGCGACGAACAAGTCGTTTTGGGCGAGAAAATGCAAAGTAAGAAAATGTTGTTTAGAAAATAATTACGTGACGTGTGCAGACTGTCGTCAGTATAAAAATGTGAAAGAGTGCAAAAAATTAAATAGTAATATTATAAAGTTTTTCTCCATTTTTGTTGGGTATGATCGTCCGGGGGGAATTAATGAGATTCGAAGTGCAGGTAAAATTGCTTTTGCTCAAAATTGCATTGAAAATAATTGCATGTGGGTAAAAAGAAAACAAAGTAAAAAAATCGTATAACAAGTGCTTACGCGTCTTAAAGACAATGAAACCAACACTCATACTTCCTATTTTAACTGGCCTAATCCTGACGATGCTATGTGCGCAGGCAACTGCATCCTGCCGTACTCAAACTGAGACTGAAGTTGGTGTTTGAAAAGATAGTTGTTCCTCGAATTGAGGATTTTGAAGCCAGAACAATATCCAATTTATGAGTAAAATTGCGTGCGATAACGGGACCCCATAATCGCGCTATCGCGTGGTCACGGCGCCCCTGAAGAAGAGCGTTACATGAGTACAATCACCAAAAAAACTGCCTGTCCTCTGTGCATAAAAAAAGAAGGATAAGAAATGAACATTGATCACGTGGCAATAAATGCCAAAGACCTTGAAGAAGAACTAAAATTTTTCGTAGAGTTTCTTGAGTTGAATTTATTACAGAAGTGGGAAGACAAAAAGCAAGCGTATGTTGGAAGTGATACTGGGGTAGTGATCGGGATTATTGAGAATAAACAATTTGATGGAACGCAATATACGATGGCACATTTATCTTTTGGCGTTACAGTGAAACAATTTGAATACTGGGTTGAGAAAATTCAGAAAAATGATGTTAAGATTGTTACAGGACCCAAAAGTCAACGTGGTGGTCAGACAATTTTGTTCAGAACACCCAGTTTAAATATTGTTGAAATATGTTTTCCTGATGCAAGAACCTCAATTAATAATGGTGCATTTTAAATAAACGAGCATGTTCTTTCTGCTCGTGCACAACGTGTTGATAGTGGCGAAGCGACGTTTAAAGATTTTGAAGAGTCAAAAGCAATATTGCGTGATGAATTCAAATGAAATTTCGTATCCTCGACGAAGCCATTTCGGATTTACGTCCTGGCGCTCAATTTTACAAGGACCAGAGTGCGGGGCTTGGAACGTGTTTTTTAGATACGCTCTTTTCAGACATCGAATCACTTGATAGCAACTATCCCAAAAAATACCAGTGGGTGAGCTGAGAAGTGAGTCCCACCGGAACAGGGATTGGTCATCCGGTCCGTAGCTGAACTGAAAGACGATCTTTAAGAAAGGGTGTCTGAAGCAGAAGTGAAACGAAAATGACAACGCAATTGACTCGGCACCCGATACCTTGTGACTTTTACTGGCTTTCTGTTATATAGCCGGATGCCTTTGTCGAAAAAAGCCCAATCCCTTTTAACTGTTTTCAATAACAACGGACATCAGTTTCCCGCGGTGTGGCAATACATGCTGCCGGAGGAGTTCTCCTGGTTGCGTGTGCCTGCGGAGCGTATGATTGACTGCCGCAATTGCAACATGGTGCACACCAATGGATATCGGATGGACACCAAATGCTGTTCGTATTTTCCCCAGATTCCGAACTATATGCTGGGGCTGGCGCTGAAGGATCCCGCAAGCAGAGCGCTGGTTGAACGGGTCATCGCCGACGGTCATGCGCTGCCGGAAGGGACGGTGCAGAATCTTACGGCACTGCGCATGGCCACCGCGGAGTATGTGGCCAATCGCTTTGGCAAATCCAGACTTCTGCGTTGTCCGTTTTTAAGTGCCACAGGGGGGTGTGGCATCTACGCATTCAGAGGCGCGGTGTGCGCGGCATTCTTCTGCGTCAATGATCATGGGGACGCCGGTGATCGGTTCTGGGAAGATTTTCAGAATGTCATCCGTCAGGTGGAAGTCATACTGAGCCAGCGAGCGATGACCAGCGCGGGAATCGACAGCACCCGGTACCATGCGCAACTGGATGGCATGGTGGATCGCATCGAAGAGATGATGGATACCGGAACCGGGGGTGCGGCAGGGTGGGTACGACAGGAGCTGTTCGGCGAATTCTTCGGGAATGAAGCGGCGTTTTTTGAGGCCTGTGCCGACTACCTGATTGAGAATATCGACCGATTGTATGAGATTGCCACCTCCGAGAAATCCAGCGCCACCACCATGGCGTTTCAATACGAGAAAGCCCTTGAGCGCGGACTTTCCGATGCGCAGCGCAATGAAATTCAGTGTCTGCCCGAAACCCTGGACCATGTGGTTCCCGTAGGCGCGCTGTGGTACAAACTGCAGCTGGCCGCCAGGCGACTCTGGGAAATTCCGTTCGGTGAAGAACCGGTGGTACTCAATCCGAAAGCGTCTGTGGAAAAGAATGACGCCGATGATGTGCTGTCCGCGCTGCATCGCGATCGTCCACTGGTGGTGACCGTTGCGGGCAATGACGATGCCGCGGAACCCCATCGCTATTTTCTGCATAAGGAGGAATCCGATATTCTGGGCCTGTTTACCGAACCGGTTGTGATTGGCGAGGCATTGTTTGAAAAGAAGGAAATTGCCGACTTCGAGGACGCCCGTGATTTCCTTGCCGAGTGCCTGCGTAAATCGGTCCTGATTACCGCCGAAACCTGAAGAGCGTGTTGTCCGGGAAAAAACCGGAACGCTACGGAGAAGCGCAGGCGGAGGGAACCACCCCGCGACATTCAATGGATTTGATGAACGCACTCATTGAACTGACCGGGTTTTCCCACTCCCGTGCTGTATTGGCCTGCATATTCGGCACCTTCTGCGGCGAAAACGCCCTTTTGCAGCTGTCTTGCCATTTTTCCCGTGTTGAGGAGGAGACTTCCCGGTGACACTGGAGCCGAAATACTGCACCCATTTGAGGGTATCCGGGAAATCAACAGTCAGGGCTGACGGGAAACAGTACATTCGGGTGGCGGTGTTTTCAGACGGCTTTCCCATTTGTTCCAAAACGGTTTGCGTGTATCATTATGCTGTTCGATGAGATATTTGAAGGTTGTCCATTTTATTAAAACGGTATTTGTCCGATGTTTCAAAGGAGCAGTTATTTGACGGAGAGAGTCAAAGCGTCTGAACCCGAAAATCAGCAGCAGCTGATGCTCATTGCCGAATTTCGGTCGTCGGTGAAAGATGTCATCACAGGGCTGTGTGAACTCAACCGAAAAGGCGCAGCGGACGACTATTTTCATCTCCCGATGCTGCTCATCTCAACGGGGATTGCTTCTTTTCTCAGAACCTTCAACAGACTGCTGCAACTGGACGCCACAGGGAAACTGCCTGATGTGCAGTCGGTTCGCCCTGAGCCAACCGGGGCATCGTCGAATGAATTGCGGTTGTTGTTGACGCAACTCAGTCAACACTGCCTGGCAGATACCTCCCTGCACCGTCATCCACAGGCTGCCGGCGAGATGCACCGTTTGCAGACGGATGACAGGATACGCAGACTCATCGACACGTTTTCAGATTTTGCGATGGGCGCCAGATATTACAACATGAATATTATTTCAGGAGTGGAACCGCCAGGGGCGTGTCAGGCGGACGAACTGGAAAAACTGCGGGAAGAAATTATGGAGGAAGAGATTCTGCCGCAGGGCACGATGACCGCCAGTGACTTCAACGTGGTTGTGGACCGCGAAATCTGTTCCCGCATCACCATCGCCACAGAATTGTTCATGGGCACACTCAGTCGACTGGCCGCGGTGGGCAGATCTGATGAAGAAACCAATCTGATTTCAGACCTGACATCTCATTTTCTGGTTCTTTCAGACGAGGATCTCGGAAAAACGGATTACAGTCGGATGAAACCCTAACGGGAAATACCGGCGAGAACGGCTTCCATTCTGATTTGACCCATAATTTACAACCCCACCAGAGTGCCGAGCTGGAAGACGATAAAAGAGAGCAGCCAGGCGATGCCGGTGAGGCCGAAGAATTGAAGGGCGGGCCATTTCCAGCTGCCGGATTCCTTGCGGGTCACGGCGATGGTGGCCATGCAGGGAGTGGCGATGAGCAAAAAGAGCATGAGGGAAAAGCCGATGAGGGGTGAGTAGTCCCGGGCCAGGGCTTCGCGCAGGGTGTCTTCGCCGGTTTCGCCGGGGTCCCCCAGGGCGTAGATGACGCCGAGCTGGGAAACGAATACTTCTTTGGCAGTGAATGCGCCGATGGTGGCCACGCCGATTTTCCAGTCAAACCCCAGAGGCGCAATGACAGGTTCGATGAATTTGCCGATGCGCCCGGCCACCGAATGCTCCAGCTGGCGGAAGGAATGCTGGGGGTCGGTTGTGGCAGACGTGTCCGCCATCGGGGTATCCGCGCCCTTCGCGCCGTCGGTCTGCGGGTCGTATTTGGGATAGGTGGTCAACGCCCACATAATGATGGAAATGCCCAGAATCATGGTGCCCGCTTTTTTGAGATAGAGCCACGAACTCATCATCATGCGGCTGACCACCGAACGCGGCGTGGGCAGTCGGTATGGTGGCAGCTCCATGACAAACGGCGCCTCTTCGCCTTTCAGCACCGTGTTGCGCAGTACCAGTGCGAGAACGAACGCCAGGAAAATGCCGATGAAATAGATGGCGAACAGCATGGGGGCATGGAGGCTCGGCGCAAAGAAAGCGGGAATGAGCAGCATCCAGATGGGCAGCCGCGCGCCGCAGCTCATGAGGGGGAGCACCAGCATGGTGGCCAGACGATCCCGCTCGTTTTCCATGGTGCGCGTGGCCATGATGCCGGGGATGGAGCAGCCGAACCCGGTGACCAGAGGGATGAAACTGCGTCCATGGAGGCCGAACCGGTGCATCAGTTTGTCGGTGAGAAATGCCGCCCGCGACATGTAGCCGCTGTCCTGCAGAATGGCGAGGCCCAGAAAAAGCAATACGATGTTGGGCAGAAATACGAGCACACCGCCCACACCGCCAATGATGCCGTCCACAATCAGCGACTGAATGTCCATGGCCGTGTTTTCGGGCCAGTAGTGAACAATGGTACCGGCGAGAAAGGTGAAGAAGCGGTCAATCCAGTCCATGGGATAGGCGCCCGCGGTGAAGGTGAGCCAGAAGATGCCGTACATCACCGCCAGAAAAATGGGAATGCCCAGGATGCGGTGTACGGCAATGGCGTCGATGCGATCGGACAATACGCGGGTATCGATGTGCGAGACCTGGACCACCACTTCCCGAAGCAGACCGTCCACAAATCCGTAGTATCGCTCGATCACATACATGGCCACATCTTCGCCGGTGAACGCCTCGATGGTGGCGCGTTCTTTTTCGGCCACGGCGATGGCTTCCCGTCCCGGCTTTCCCCGTTCTGCCACCCGGTTCACAAACAGGGGATCGTTCTGCAGAATCTTGACCGCGTACCACTGCCGCGCTTCTTTGTGCACGGTGGTTTTTTCCAGGGCGTCGACCACGTGTTCAATGGCGCGCTCCAGCCGTTCGCCCAGCATCAGTCGGCTCTTGCTGCCTTCTGCTGATGCGACCTCGGCAATTTTTTCCTTCAGGGTATCGATGCCCTGCTGTTTATGCCCAACGGTTTCCACCACCGGAAAGCCAAGCAGTTTGCTCAGCAGGGGCAGGTCAATCCGCTGTCCCGATTTTTTGGCCTCATCCGACATGTTGAGGCAGAGAATGATTTTCCGGGTGTTCTGCATCACCTGGGTCAGCAGCACCAGACTGCGCTTGAGGGCGGTGGAATCCACCACCACCACCACCACATCGGGCCGTTCATCCACCAGTTCCTGCTGGGCGATCATTTCTTCGGGGGAAAACGACGAAAGACTGTACGACCCCGGGAGGTCGCGTACTTCCACCTTTTCGCCGTGATACGTGTAATAACCGCTTCGCCGTTCCACGGTGACGCCGGCGTAGTTTCCCACATGTTGTCTGGAACCGGTCAATCCATTGAACAGCGATGTCTTGCCGCAATTGGGACTGCCGGCAAGAGCCACTTTCAGCACATTATCTGCCAGCTGCTTGCTTGTATTCATGCTTCCTCCGGATCCACCAGCACCGTTTCGGCTTCTTTCAGGCGAAGACTCAATTGAGACCCCTGAAATTTGATCCACATGGGATCTCCGGCCGGGGAGAGCCGCTCCACATATATGTTGACGCCCGGCATCAATCCCATATCGAGAATGCGCTGACGGATGGCGCCGGTACCGCTGATTCGCACAACGGTACAGGACTGCCCGGGCCTCATCTGTTTCAGTGTTTCCATCTGCGCCTGCGCCACCACCCGTTCGTCGGCATGGACCGCGCAACCGCCACTGCACTGTTTGCGATCCCCATTCACCAGCTGACAGGTCTGCAGCCGACCAATGACATCGCCCCCTTCCGGGCAGGACTGGATGAACTCGAAAAACCGAACAATATGGTCCATCCCCACATCCGAAAGACTGTGTTCCAGCGCGCAGGCATCTTTCTGGGCGAACTCGTTGGGAATGCCGAGAATGTCCCGGAAGAACCGGGTCAGCAGGCGATGCCGGGAGTACACCCGGCGGGC
Source organism: Polyangia bacterium (assembly GCA_050287845.1). Taxonomy (GTDB): domain Bacteria; phylum Myxococcota_A; class Polyangia; order JAAYKL01; family JAAYKL01; genus JAFGXQ01. Next base: position 12,483 of record JBNKCR010000143.1, on the reverse strand, counting down.
AACCCGTTCCCCTTCGGGGGTCAGGTCGATATATTCGCGCTTTTCGTAGTTAATCAGCCCCATCTCCGACAGCCGGCGCATGGCGGGAATCACCGACGCGCTGCGCACATCCCGCGCCCTGGCAATATCTTTGATGCGCGCCAGCTTGTTGTCGCGAACCAGTTCAAAAATGGTTTCCATGTAATCTTCAAGGGATTCACTCAGCTGCACAATGGGGGTGTTCTCCGTATTCATGTAGACGCATCTACCATGAGTAGGCGCCCTTGGCAAAAGAAAGTTTGTCCGGGCATGTATTTTTCAACCGGTCATTTTTATGACCAAACGGGCAATTGCCCCTGTTTAAGCGGGGGCAAATGGTGTAGGACTCGCATTGACATTATGGAAACGGTACACACGCTGTTACACGAAAACAGATACCTGAATACCAGTGATTCCAGGGAATCCACAGATATAAAACGGAGAACGACATGACAGAGCAAATCAGAAAACCGGTGATGTTAATGATTCTGGATGGTTGGGGAATCGCTCCTCCCAGTGACAGCAATGCCATCAGCGTGGCCGATACGCCCGTGTCTGACAGACTGCTTGCCGAATATCCCCATACTCAGATTGCGGCCCACGGAAATGCGGTGGGACTGCCCAAAGGACAGATGGGCAATTCCGAGGTGGGCCATCTCAACCTGGGCGCTGGCCGGGTGGTGAAACAGGATTTGATGCGCATCAACGAAGCCATTGAAACCAATACATTTAAAACGAATGAAAATCTGGTGAGGGCCGCGGATGCCGTAAAAAAAGCCGGAGGCAGAATGCATCTTATCGGTCTGTGCTCTCCCGGTGGCGTTCACAGTGCATTGCCCCACATGTATGCGGCGGTGGACATGTTTTCGGAAGGCGGGCTGGAGGTGTTCATTCACGCGCTCACTGACGGTCGCGACACCCCCCCATCATCGGTGCGCGGCTACATGAGGGATATCGAAGCCGAGATTGAGGGCAAAGCCCGGGTGTCCACGGTGATTGGCCGATTCTGGGCCATGGACCGGGACAAGCGCTGGGAACGGGTGGAGCGGGGATACAACGCCATGGTGCTGGGGGAAGGCACGCCCCACAAATCCGCCGACGAGGCCATTGCCGCCGCGTACGAAGCGGGCCAGACCGACGAGTTCATTGAGCCGCGCATTGTGGTGGACGAAGCGGGCGCTCCCATTGGCAACATTCAGGATGGCGATGGCGTCCTCTTTTTCAATTTCCGCGCGGACCGCGCCCGGGAAATCACCATGGCGCTGGCCTTTGAAAAATTTGACGGATTCGAGCGCAAGGCGGTGCGCAACCTGTCGCACTATCTGTGCATGACCGAGTTCCAGGCGGACTTCGGACTCCCCATGGCCTTTCCCCCCCTCTCCATGGACAACATTCTCGGCAAGGTGCTCGAAGACCACAACCTGACCCAGTTCCGTTGCGCCGAAACCGAGAAGTACGCCCACGTCACATTCTTTTTCAACGGTGGCGAAGAGGAGCCGTTCAAAAATGAGTTCCGCAAGCTGGTGCCCTCTCCCAAGGAAGTGGCCACCTACGATTTGAAACCCCAGATGAGCGCCGAACAGGTGGGTGATGAAGTGGTTGCCCGCATCGAATCTGAAGATGACGATTTTGTGCTGGTGAATTTTGCCAACCCTGACATGGTGGGCCACACCGGTTTCATGGAAGCCGCGGTTGCCGCCGCCGAAACCGTGGATACCCAGGTGGGACGTCTGGTGGATGCCATTCTTAAAAAGGACGGCGCGCTGCTGATTACCGCGGACCACGGCAACAGCGAGCAGATGAAAGACCCGGTCACTGGCGAGCCCCACACCGCTCATACCAACAATCCGGTGCCTCTCATCTACATCGATAATCAGAACAAAGCGATGAAGATGGCATCCGGTGGCGCGCTCAAAGATGTGGCGCCCACTGTTCTGAAAATCATGGGCATCCCGCAGCCTGCCGAAATGACCGGCGTCTGCCTGATTGAAGAATAACCCCATTTACCCAGGCAGGAGGTTCCGGTGGCAGACGACACTTCCAGATTTCTTTCAAAAGGGGGTGTCATCCTCGGTATTGCCGCCTACTCGCACTCCAGACATCTGGATTGCGGCAAATTTCTTGGGCCCGCACTGTTTGAGCCCGCCACCCGACTTCTCGAAGCGAGCACCGTCCCCGGCGATGTATTCAGAATGGCCGAGGCGGTGCGGGTGGCCACTTCCCGGGCCGTGCCGGTGGCATTGACTCCGGTTGTGCAACGGTGCGCCACGGATTTTGCTCTGCGTGCATATGTGGGGGACAATATTTCCCTGCAGTGGCCTCCCGGTTCAGATGGCGCGGCGGATTGCGCCCCTGCGGGCGCCGAAGGGGGGTTGCTTGCCCTGGCCATTTCCGTCTGTCGAAACAGCGATTTGATTCACACTGTGGCAACCCTGGTGGAAAAAGAGGCGCAGGCGCGGTTTCTCGATGCGGCAAAGGTGGCGGCGGTATTGGCAGCGCCCGGAGAGCCGAGCCGCGTACGCAGTCAGCTGAAATCCCGGGTGCTGGCCTACGATGCGGGGCAGGCAATTGCCAGGGAGGCGTTGCATGGGTCGTCTGATTAAAAAGAAGGAATTGCCGGAGGTTCCCCTCGCTCTTTCGGTGGGCGACCGCGCTCTTTTTGCGGCGATGGAACGGGAAGAAATGAAAGCCCGGTTGCTCGATGAGCTCAAGCCGGGGCTGATTGCGGTGGCCACAAAACTGGCAGAAGCCATTGTGGAAGACGCGATTGTGCAGCGCCCGGACCTGTTGCACCGCAAATATCAGAAGGCCCTTTCCACCGTCGCAGAACTGGCGCCGGGTACCGTTCGCGTTCATCCGGAGGGGGCTGCCCATACCGGAATTGCCGCCCTGTCAGCGCGCGCCGGGTTTGAACTGGTATTGGACGAAACGCTGCACCCGGCAGATTGCATCATTCAGAGCGGCGAGGTCACCGTGGATGCAACGATGGCGACCGCACTGTATCATTTTCAGCGGCTCGTTGAGACTCTCTGACTTTTTTGGTGGGAAAGCCCATGGGCGATGGTACACTTCCGCCATGAAACACATCATTTATTTCATCTGGTTCACCCTTCTCCTTTTTTCCATTGCGGCTTGCAAGGCCCCGCCGGAATGTCCGACGATTGCGCCCTACAGAATCAGCGCCGCCATGTTTGCGGACGCCATTGAACCCGACCCGGACATCGTTCGAATTTTTAACGGCAAGGCCACCCGCAAGCCCCCTTCCTATCTGCGCTGGGCGCCGGATGGCAACACCATTGCCCTGCTGGAAGACGCCATTGAAACAGACGGCACTCCCAGACTCTGGCTGGTGGATGTGCCGGAGCGGAGAAAACGGCCCCTGTTCATCGGAGAAGACATCACCGTGCAGGGATTTGAATGGCTGGATGCCGGGTCGCTTGTGGTGCAATCGAAAGAAAAAATATTGCGCGTTTCGGTGGACGGCGTCGTATCGGACATCATGGCCGGCAACGATGCCATCTCGGGTATCACGCCCTCTCCGGATGGCACACAGCTGGCGTACCGGAAAGACAACAATCTCTTTGTTTATGCCCTCTCCGAAAAAATTGAGACACAGCTTACATTCAATACGGACAGCGGCGTCTGCTCCGGATGTGTGTCCTGGCTTTACGAAGAAGAGTTTGAGACAGCCAGGGGGTTCGAGTGGTCGAAGGACAGCAGACGCATCTGGTATCGCACGGTGGATCAGCGGGCAGTTGAAACAACCGCCGTCGCCCTGGAATCCCCCGGAGAATCAGAAATCATTCCCTATTCCCACCCGGGAAAAAACAATCCCCGGGTCACGGTGTCGGTGATTTCCGTGGGGGATAAAGGAGGCAATGCCGTTGTTGTTCCGGTCGCCGGAAACAACGAATGGTACATTCCGGAGGTCATGTGGCACCCTGCGACAGATGCGCTCATTCTGACCCGGATGGACAGATTGCAGACCCGATTCGAGTTGCTGCAGTGCACCCTGGAGAACGAGCCTGCCTGCACTGAGATGTTTTCCCGGACCGACCCCCGCTGGATCAATTATCCGGGCCTCCCCCTGTTTACCCCGGACCATTCCAGATACGCCATGAGGCTGGAGCTCGACAATTTTGCCCGGGTGGTGCTGTTCAACAGCGCCGACAATGAATACACCCGGCTTTCCACCGGCGAATTTCCCATTCAGAAAATAAACGGAATCGACAATCAATTTGCCTATGTGACGGCGGCGGCGACCGATCCGCTGAATCAGGGCGTTCACCGGGTGTCCCTTACCGATGGCACGATGCAACCGATTTCGGACCAGCCCGGCACCCATGATGCCAACTGTGCCCCCATGACCGGCAACACGCCGGGATGGTTCATTGATACATTCTCCACCATTGACGCCACGCCGGTATTGAATCTGTGTTCTGAAACCGGACAGACTCTGATGCGGATAGATACGGAGCCGGAAACCGAATACCAGCCATCCCCGGATGTGGTGAATGAGTTCCTGACCATGAAATCGCCGTTGGGAGATACCCTGTATGTGCATCTCACCCGTCCGTCAAAAACCGGGGATAAAAAGTACCCCGCCCTGGTGTATGTGTATGGCGGGCCCCGCTACCAGGCGGTGCAGAACCGGTTCAACACCACCTTCACCGCGTGGCGAAACCTGATGGCCAGACGGGGATTTGTGGTGTTCACCCTGGACAACCGGGGGTCGGGGGGACGGGGCCGGACGTTTGAAGTGGTCATTCACCGGAACCTCGGCGCCGCAGCCCTGGAGGACCAGTTGTTCGGAGTGGAATGGCTGAAACGGCAGCCCTATGTGGATGGCAATCGACTCGGCATCATCGGCTGGTCCTTTGGGGGTACCATGGTGCTCAACGCCCTTTTGAAAACCGACAACGTCTTTCAACTGGGCGTCGCCATCGCGCCGGTCACCGACTGGCAACGGTACGACACCGCCTACACGGAGCGGTACATGCAACGGCCACAGGACAATCCCGAAAATTATGACGCCACCGATTTGACCCGCCTCACCGATGGCCTGACCGAAAAACTGATGCTGGTCCATGGCACCGGCGACCGCAATGTGCTGTTTGCCCATTCGGAGGCCTTCATTCAGCAAAGCAGCCACAGCGGCAAATCCGTCATTCAGCTGTTTTATCCCGGGCAGGGGCACAGCATAAAGGATCGCCGGATGCGCACCCACCTGTTCAGTGAAATTACCAAATTCATTGCGAGGAATCTGTAGCGCTTTCTGTTTTCTGTTTACAGGTTCTGATCAAGCCAGGCGCAGCGGTGGGTGAGGTAGGTTTTGATGTATTCAATCTGACTTTCCCAGGTGGGTTTATCGGATACCGCCCAACGGACCGAATCCACGGGCCAGATGGCCCAGTCTCTGGCGGCGGCCTCTGAGCCCACCTTTGCCGCCCATTCGTCGAGTACCTGTTCCATATGGGATTGGGAAAGGGTGGAAGATCGCAGCGCATCCCAGCGGGTCCTGACCAGCGCACGGAACTCTGAATCCATACCCATGATACGCCACCAGTCCGTGGCGCCCACGTGGCCGGTTTCGTATTTCCACACCGCCCACCCGGATGTGTCCAGCTCCGCGTCGGCATCTTCATCGACAGCACCGTCCCAGTCCCCGCCGAAATTCATGGAAAATCCCAGGGCGAAGTTGTAGTCCCACAGGGGGCCGGCTTTCAGGCGTTCATTGCGATCCTTGTGAAAATAGGAACTGCGGGCATAGGAATCCACGTCCATGGTCACTTCATTGATGATGAAATGATTCACGCATGAGTCAATATCCACATACTCCGCAAAGGCGCTGAACGATTCCTGATGCAGGGCATCGTGAAGGGTCTGGATATAATCGGTAATCCAGTCCCGCTGCGCCGGAATCACCGGAGACGGATCGACCAGTTCCAGGTCGGAGAAACAGGTTCCCGGTTCCGCATCCGTATCCTGGGGCTCTCCCCAACCGCCCCAGGTGCCTCTTCCGCCAAACGGTTCGGAACCCACGCATTCCAGCGACACCTCACCGGCGGAGGTATCCAGCGCGAGGTAATCGAACTTCATGATGTACCCGCCGCTGAGCACATCCGGGTCCGTATCGGTTTCATCCAGCTGCTTCAGGTTCAGACGTCCCTTTTTGTTCTTGATGGTCTCGGCAATCATGTAGACCCCCTGGTAATCCGTCTCCTCCACCGGGCCGCCATCGTAGTTGATATACACTTCGGCAAAGGCCACATCCACGGTTTCCAGCCCTATCTCCGCGCCAATCTGATAGGTGAACGCGTTGCGAATCAACGAGCGATCCGAGTACGGACCGATAAAGGCCCAGTCGCCGTCGGCTTCCATCCCGGCCAGCTCGTAGTCCGCTTCGTCATCGTCCACATTCCCCCAGAGTTCCACCCGATATGGCGCCTTATCAAATGATGCCGAGGACTGACCGCGGAGATGCCAGCCTGCGCGAGTGGCCACGTCCGGAATATTCGACAATTTGCTTCGACCGTCTTCACCGGGCTCAAATGCCATGAAGGCCAGATCCTTAAAAACTTCCTTGTCCTCCGGCTTGCCCAGTCCGTACCCCTCCAGAATGACCAGGGGCAGATTGGAGTTGAAATCAAACGTTCGCTGAATGTAGAGCGCCGTCCCCATCTCGCCCGCCGGGGTGTCGCCTTCGAAAGCCTGCACCCGAAGCTCCGTGGTCTCGGTGATGGTCATCTCTTCGCCGCATTCCGGTGAGCTGGCCGACGGCACGGTGCCATCGGTCGTGCAGCGCAGAGTGAGATCTCCGTCGAGCACGGTGCGAATCCCCACTGTGATACTCTTCTCAAAGGTCTGACTCTCCGGCTTGAACCGGATGTCGCCAATCAAATCGCCTTTGGCGCCGAATGGTGCAATATCCTCCACATTGATGTCAGAATCAGAATCGGTGTCCGTATCGGTGTCGGTGTCCGTATCGGTGTCGCCGTCGGTGTCCGTATCGGTATCGCTGTCGGTGTCCGTATCGGTATCGCTGTCACTGTCCGTATCTGAATCGGTATCACTGTCACTGTCGGAATCTGAATCACTGTCGCTATCTGAATCACTGTCCGCGTCACTGTCCTCCGAGCTGTTGCTCTCATCCCGGACGGCATCCGGACCGCAGCCCGCCATTATGAAAAAGAACCCGGCAACGAAAATCACATTTAACTTACGAATCATTGCTTCCTCCCAATAAATCTGCGGTTCCTTGTCGTCTCCCGATAATTCATGTTCTTCGAACAACAGTCATGCAAATGAAACCCACGTGTCACAGAATAGTTAATTACATAACCACGTCCATTACAGTGTACTTAACAAAGACTGAAGGGTGGTACATTCTCTGGATTTCCACGATTTCACCAGTTTCCGATTAAAACAAGCCGCTCTTTGCCGTTTATCGCAAAAGTCGCGCCCCCTGTCACAATCGCTTGCGCCGGGAATCTCTTGTTGGTAATTGAGCGGGTATGATCGTTTTAGGCATAGAATCTTCGTGTGATGAAACAGCGGCGGCGGTGGTAGAAAACAACCGGGTTCGCGCGGACATCATCTCTTCACAAATTGATGTACACAGAGTGTATGGCGGCGTGGTTCCCGAACTGGCCAGCCGCAATCATATTGTCAATATCGCGCCGGTGATTGAAACCTCCCTCGACCAGGCGGGGGTCACCCTCCAGGACATCGACGGCATCGTGGCCACCTCCGGCCCCGGACTGCTGGGATCCCTGGTGATTGGCCTGCAGGCCGCCAAAACCATAGCCTATGCCACCGGCCTGCCGTTTGTGGGCGTCAATCACCTGCGGGGGCATCTGCTGGCTGCCCGGATTCAGGATGAAGCGGGCACGCCCATTCCCGAGTTTCCCTACATGGCCCTGCTGGCTTCCGGCGGTCACACCGGCGTGTATCACGTACGCAACTGGAACGACATCGAATGCCTGGGCGAAACCCGGGATGACGCGGCCGGCGAAGCCTTTGACAAAGTGGCCAAACTGCTGGGGCTCGGATACCCCGGCGGACCCGTCATCGACCGGATGGCCGCCCTGGAGGGCGAAGCGGTGTCGTTTCCCCAGGCCCTGCGTCAGAAAAAGAACTACGAATTCAGCTTTTCCGGCGTAAAAACCGCTGTGGCGCAATACGTGGGTGCCATCGACGGACGCCCTTCCGAGGCGCAGATGCATGCCATTGTAAAAGGATTCCAGAACTCCGTGGTTGAAATCCTGGTGCGCAAGGTGGTGTTGGCCGCCCGGCAGAAGCAGGTATCCCGGGTGGTGCTGGCCGGCGGAGTGGCCGCCAACAGCGGTCTTCGTCAACACGCCCAGGCGGTTTGCGCCGAAAACGACCTGTCCCTGTTCGCACCCCCCCGCAAGCGCTGTACCGACAACGCATCGATGATTGCCTACGCCGGACTGCTTTCCCTTGAGGCCGGGGAACGCAGCGGTTTCGACATTTCTCCCAGAGCCAACTGGCCCCTGTAGACATGCGGATTCTCGCCCTGGATGTGGGAACAAGACGCATTGGTGTCGCCATCTCCGACGAGTCGGCGCTCATTGCCCAGCCATTGGCCTACATCGACGTGAACAAAGTGAACCCGGTCAATGAAATCGCCCGCCTGTGCAGAGAAAACCGGGTGCAGACCGTGGTCATTGGCCTGCCCCTCTCCATGTCCGGCGGTGACCGGGGCATCAGCAGCCGGCGGGCCCGGGCCCTGGGCGCCGTACTCACCGACAAAGTGAAGCTTCACGTGGAGTATGTGGATGAGCGGTTCACCACCGCCGAAGCCGACCGGGTCCTCATTGACGGAAACGTCTCCCGGGAAAAGCGGAAAGAAAACATCGACAAACTCGCCGCCTCCCTCATCCTCCAGCACTGGCTCGACCGCCAGACGTCACAGAATCGCCAGTAACCCGAACCGCAACAGCCCGGGGGTGCCGCTTGGTCAACAACGGCATCATTCCCGCCCCGAAAAAGAAGGTCGCGTGATCATCGAACTCTCCGCGGTTGAATGAGAGCCCTGAATTACAACCATCCGCGTTTCACCCCACCACCCGCAGCACAAGGCCTTTAAGGTACTCGCCTTCCATGTGGGCGATATTGATGGGATGGTCGGGACCGGCGGTGAGGGTGTGCAGCAGCTGAATCTGTCTGCCACTGTCTGCGGCAGCCGCAAAAATGATTTGGCGAAACAGCTTACTGTCCACGGCGCTGGAGCACGAAAAGGTGAACAGAATACCGCCCGGGTTGAGTTTTTTAAAGGCGCACAGGTTAATGTCCTTGTATCCCCGGGCTGCCCGCCGCACGTCCTTCTGATGTCTGGCGAACTTGGGCGGGTCGCACACGATGCAATCGTAGGTGTCCGGAGTTTCCCGAAGAAACCTGAACACATCACTGCAAACAAAGCGGGTACGGTTGTCGCCTGCAAAATTGCGCGCGACATTTTCTCTGGCCCACTCGACGGCGCTGGCCGAAATATCCACCACATCCACCCGGGTTGCCTCCCCCATCAGGGCGTTGGCGGCAAAACCGCCACTGTACGAAAAACAGTCACAGACCGACTTCCCCGCCACAGAATGTCGCAGCAGCAACCGATTTTCCCGCTGATCAAAAAAAAACCCGGTCTTCTGCCCCTGAGACACATCCACCCCGAAGCGCAACCCGTTTTCCAGAATAGTCAACGGCTCCGACACCGTCCCCGCCAGCACCCCATCCGCGGCGCTCAGGCCTTCCCGCTTTCGCGATTCCGTATCGGAGCGCTCAAAAATGAACCCCGGACGGCAAATCTGCGCCAGGGCCGCCACAACCGTCGCCCGCATCCGCTCCATCCCCGCCGTCAGAATCTGCACCACCAGCCCGTCCGCCACCCGGTCCACAATCAGTCCCGGCAGAAAATCCCCCTCGGAATTGACGAGTCGCAACGAATCGGTCTTACCCGCGAGAATCGGCGCCCGGTGGGCAACGGCCGTTTCAATGCGCGCTGCAAGGTCCCCGGCGCTGAACGAATCGCCGGTCAACGAAAGCATCCGCACCGAAATGGCCGAACGGCGATTGTAGTACCCCAGTCCCAGAGGAGTGCCATCCCCACTCACCACCCGGCACAACGCTCCGGGCGTGCCTTCCCCCGTCACCTTCCAGATGGCGCCGCTGAACACCCAGGGATGCCCCATGCGCACCGGCTTGTCCCGTCCCTTTTTAAGGTTCACCGTAAATTGAATATCAAACCCGGTATCAGTCATGTCGCTGTGTTGAGTAGATGAAGAAGGGCGCGATGTCAATCGCAACCGGGCTGTACAAATATCTGCCATAAATCTTTGCCATCGTTTGCCAATCCGCATAAAAAGACATCCATGCCCGATCAATCCATCAAACCAACCGTTTCCCGTGCCCGAATTCGCCTGACCACCTTTGCCATTCTGTTCGGGTTTGCCATTGTGTTCTCGGCCTACGATGTGCTGGTCGCCTACCCCGACGCGCCCCACACCGGCACTGGCGACACTGTCACCTTCACCGTGGAAAGAGGCATTACACCCAAACAGCTCACCGACCGGCTGGCAGCCGCCCGGGTTATCGCCTCTCCCGGAAAATTCGGGCTGTGGCTGAAGCTGTCCGGAGAATTCCCCCGGGTGAAAGCCGGTGATTTTGCGCTCACCGGCCACATGACTCCCAGAGAAATCCTCACCGCTCTGCAGGGCAGGGGCGTTGGCAAAGGCATCCGGGTCACCATCCCCGAAGGCTTCACCCTCAGCGACATCGCCCGGGCCCTGGCCAATGCCGAACTGGTCTCTCCCCAGGCGTTCAAAGCCGCCTGTTTCAACCCATCGCTGCTTCAGCAACTGGGCATTCCCGGCCCCAGCGCAGAAGGGTTTCTCTTTCCCGACACGTACTTTTTCGAATCAACTGTGACTCCGGCAGAAATCATCAGAAAAATGCACGAAAATTTCCACAAAAGAACCGCCTCGCTCTCCCTCCCCGATGGCCATCAGTTACTCAATACCGTCACCCTGGCTTCCATCGTCCAGAGCGAAGCCCGGATTGCCGAGGAGGCCCCCATCATCGCCGGCGTCTACACCAACCGGCTCAATGCCGCCATATTTCCCAGCCAACGGCTTCAGGCCGACCCCACGGTGGCGTATGGATGCAACTCATTTTTGCCCGGGACGCCCCCCTCCTGCGCCACCTTTAGAGGTGTCCTCGGCAACAGACAGCTTCTGGACGAGCAGAATCCCTACAACACCTACCGCCATCCCGGGTTGCCGCCGGGGCCCATCTGCGCACCGGGAATGTCGGCCCTGAAAGCCGCCCGCTCACCGGCAAAGGTGCCGTATCTCTATTTTGTGGTATCCACAGATGGCAGACATAAATTCTCCACCACCCTGGCGGAACACAATGCCGCGGTGGAAGAATACAGGAAATCTCTTGGTCAATAAGCAACTGCGACGGGCAAAAAAACGCCCTTATGCAAAGGGTGGCAAAATCAGAAACGGTGCCGGAACCGCCGCGGTCTTTCTGGTGGTGGCGTCCCTGGCCTTCCTGCGGTTCAGAATGGACCAATGGCTGGTGGGCACCCTGGCCATTTTATTTGTACTGGTCATTTATCTCGCCCGAAAATGGGAAAACGACCGCTCCCTGGACCACGTGGACACCATGACCGGCCATGAATTCGAACGCCACCTGAAAAAAATATTTCGCGCCTGCGGGTACCGGGTGGAAGTGGTGGGTTCCGAAGGCGCCGACTTCGGCGCAGATCTCATCGTCGAAAAAGATGGCGTGCGCTACGCGGTGCAGGCCAAAAACTACGACCGCACCGTGCACAAAGTGGGCAACGACGCGGTCCAGCAGGCCATTGCCGGCGCCACCTATTACAAATGCGAAAACGCCATGGTGGTCACCAACTCCGGGTTCACCAGAGCCGCAAAAGAACAGGCCTTCGCCTCAGAAATCATCCCCGTCACCCTCATCGGCAGAGACGCCCTCAAACGAATGATGAAACACCTGTAATCCCGGGTCTGATTCCCGAAAAAGATGACATTGTAGTCAATTTAAATACATTTAACCACAATACCCTCTGAAAAGTCCAATCGATTGGACTTTTGTCCCTTCCTCACCAAACTTTCGGGAAAATGGGGCAGGTACCCGCCACCAAAGATACTCCGACCCTACCGCGACTCCCCTTTCCTGTCCACTGAAATCACCGTCGGGCTATTTGCGATGTCGTGAAAACGGCCAGCGCAGCCATTGGAGCGCCCCCCAACCCTCCCCCCCCTCAACCCTCTCCCCGGTTATTTTTTTTGCAACAAATTCAGCGCCCGTCCGACAGGGGGCCATGACATTACCCAGACAATTTTTACCGAACAGTACATATTTCATTACCAGACGAGCCACCCAGCGGGAATTCTGGTTGAAGCCGACCAGACAGACCACGCA
>JBNKCR010000142.1:0-19917 GCA_050287845.1 Polyangia bacterium | reverse complement strand
TTCGGCAATGTTGGTATGGGGATCGGACACGATGGCGTGCCAGTGATTGCTCATCACGCAGGCGGCATGCACTCGGATACCGGTTTTCTGTGCGGCAACGGCAATGCAATAGAGGAAAATCTGCGTGGTTTGCTGGGTTGGTTTTAGCCAGAATTCCCGCTGGGTGGCTCTTCTGGTGATGAAATATGTACTGTTCGGTAAAAATTGTCTCGGTTTTGTCATAGCCCCCGGTCGGACGTTCGCAGAATTTGTTGCAAAAAATTCAAAAAATTTAACCGGGGAAGGGTTTGTGGAAGGGTTTGTGAAAATTTAACCGGGGAAGGGTTTGTGGTAACCGGGGAAGGGTTTGTGGGGAAGGGTTTGTGGGTTCTTTCAGAATGCATCCGGCGCTTCAGCAATATACAATTGCGGATGCACATGAACTTCGAATCTTCCCGGGAACGGTGTTTTCATTCACATTGAGCTCGGGCATGATGGTATGAAAACGGCTTGCGCAATCCAATGCGGGCGTGGGTGTTGAAAAACGTCGAGCAGAAAAAGAGGGACTATGAGAGTACACGAGAATCCGTGGATGTCTATTTCTCCTGAAGAGTACGACCGGCACATGAGCCATCCGTCGGTGAAACAGCACTGGTTTCTGGCGGATTGTTTTCATGGCGCATTGGTGAAACACGCACCCGCCGAAATTCTGGTCATCGGGTGTGGAACCGGCAACGGTCTGGAGCACATTGACTCCCGAGTGACCCGTCGCACAACGGTGATCGATTTCAATGCCCGGTTTCTGAACGTGGTAAAACAGCGGTTTCAGAATACGCTTCCCGGACTTGAAGTGATTCATGATGATCTGCATCACTGCCCGCTGCCGCAGAGTTGTTATTCAATGGTGTATGCCGGGCTGGTGTTCGAGTTTGTCCAACCGGATATTGTTTTAAAAAAAATAGTTCACTCATTGCGAAACGGGGGAGTCCTTGAAGTGGTGATGCAGCTTCCCAGTGAAACGCTGCCTACCGTCTCATCGACGGGTATTGAAAGTATGAAGCAGTTGAAATCAATTGCGAAGCTGGTCAACGTCAAACAATTCTGTGAACTGTGCAGCCATATGAAACTGGCGCTTATCGGCAGTTCCGAACAGACCCTCGATTCCGGAAAGTCATTTTTCATCGGAACTTTTAAGAAAAAAATGGATTTGGTTTGAACGTTCACTGTGTTGTGTGGGCGGTCCTGGAACAGTGGGGACTTTCAGGTAGGATCTTTGGCGAAAATCTCTAACCTGAAGTTCCCCCTCCCATGAGTGGGGACTGACTTATTCCAGTAGCTCAATTCGCCAGAACAATGGGGCACCGAAGGCCCGCCCGACAATGATCATGCCGTCGTCGCTCAGATAAACCTCTGAGGACAGCTCGGAAACATCTGTTGGGAATTCTATACCGCGTGCAACGAGTTCATCATAAAGGGTCCGTAATCCACCGGCTTCATCCCAGAGTATTGCTTCGTATACACCCGCATTATTGGCGCCCGCGACGAATCTGGTGCCGTCAGAAGATATGTATCTTGGTGAAATTTCAGTTAAATCAGAATTGTCAGGTAGAAGGATCTCGATAACACCATTGCGGGAAATATAAGTGGTGTCCATGGTATAATCGATTCCGGCGAATACCGTACCGTCGTTGTTGATTGCCAGTATCCGCGCATAGGTCGTTGTAGAGGGATAGTCCGGAGTAGTCACAGTGTTGTTGGCGGGAGTCCACATGCCATCCACTGTACGGGTGGTGACATCAGCTCGGGTGCCGGAAATGGTGTTTCCATCTCTGGAGATTTCCCAGTTGCCCGTGGTCGTTCCAAATACATCAGTGGTGAGCATACTGCTGGTTGACCGCCGGTATTGAATTGTGGTGATAGGGCCGGATGCATCTTCCTGGTATAAGGCCAGCAGGACGTTCCCCGTTGCAGACATTCCGCGGACTTGTCCTGTGAACGGCAGTCGTTCAGGGGCACTGTCCACTCCGGCCCACAGCGTGGCAAACCGCGGATCGCCCTTTTCACATTCCCCGGTCTGAGGGCTGGCGCAACTGATCTCCCCAACAATGACCGAGCCATCGTTATTTATGTAGGTTGCCTTTGCGTCGCCATCCGCGTCAAAACTCTTAAGGGTGGTCACCTCACCGGTGGTGGTTGAGATGGCAAGGGCGTACTGGATATTGCCGGAAAACCAATATCCCACAAGCATGGACCCATCACCACTCATATCGTCTATATATACGGTCGAGGGTATGCCTTGCATGGCCATCTCTGTGTATGTGGCGCGGCATCCGCATTCACCACCGCAGTCCTGACTGATTTCATTGTCTGTTGTATCCAGAACATCGTTGGTACAGTGGGCAGGCATGCAGCTGGCTCCGGATGTGCCGAGTTTGGCGATGGCATCCGTCGTGCATACCAGCCCCTCGGCGCATTCATCGTTATCGGTGCATATGCCTTCCCCGATGTCACATGGACATTCGCTGTGACAGGGGGCATCAGCGGCACATTCACATCCACCGTTTCCGTCGCATGTCATCACTTCTCCGCACGTTACATCTGATGAGGAGTAGGTGGGGGTGCAGAAGTTGCTTTCTGTTTCGCACTGGCCAAACCCTCTACATTCTTTAATGGATTGAATGGACGGGTAGGTTGTGCAGGCGGATGATGCCGTGCAACTGATAACGTCACATCGGGAGTCGGTTTCCGGCGTCTGGTCGCAATACCCGTCTGCACTGCAGGCCACACATAAGCCGTCGCATGCCTGGTTGCAACAGACCAAATCTCCGTTCAACGTGGCAGCGCAGTGTTGTGATGCACAGTCGTCTGCAGAGGTACATGCTTCGCCGAGTACCCTGCCGGATGCATCTGGAGAGGTATCCGTCTCTGACTCCGTTTCAGCGGCCGCAGGAGTATCCGTGCCGTGGTTCGCACTGTCTGTCGATGTCATTGTGGTGGTATCCGTATCCTCAAAATTGGTTTCGGTGGCTGTGTTGCGATCCGAGTCGTTGCCGGGGGCCTCCAGGGATGATCGGTCCATACAACCGATGTGTGTTAATGTAATGAAAAGTCCGCTCAGTATCCAGAAATATTTATCCATAATTTATGCCCCCCTGAAAATCAGATTACGTTGTTGTTCTTATTAGAAAAAAAGAAAGATTCAACAGAATTGGATAACCGCGTCGCAGTGTTTTGCGAGCCGAGAAATTTCTCGACTATTCATAATGCAGTTTAGAATGATTTGGAAATTTTTATAAAAGTTATTTCTGTGATGTGATGCCTGGTTCGGATACTCAAAAAATAAGTGATAGAAGGCTGTGCCCTGCTCCGGAGGACTGAGACCGGCATCCACATCCATTGGCGTTATTTGCTGTAGGCAGTGATGATGTCGTCGGGGGCGGAGAATCGATGTTATCCGCGTTGCCGGGGGAGTCGGCCGGGAATTCATAGGCTCCCACCGCGGGCGGGGTGGCGCGTAGCAACCCATCCAGATCAAAGTCGACGTCCACGGCAACACCTGTGCCCCTTGCTGAAGATGCCTCGGTCAGATGGTAGTCGGTGTCGCTCACAAACACGTCGCTGGTGGAAGTGAACGTCAGATTGCTGGATTCGACCACATTCGGGACTTCATTGCCAATGGCCAGATGCCCCGCAGCGCCCACTATCAGATTGTTTTCTGCCACTACCATGGCGAGATCTGCCCCGTGAACCCGAAGCCCGTTCCGGGTGAAGTTGACGATGGTGTTGAAAAAAAACTGATAGGTCTTTCCGCCACCGAAGTCCTGCTGATTGGCATAAATGCCGTCTTCTCCGAAGTTGACAATCAGGTTGTTGTAAAAGCGGCTGTCGCCCGCCCCCAGTACAATGATGCCCATGGCGGGGCCTTCCATAATGATGTTGTTGTAAACGTCGCAGCTGGAATACGCCCCAATCTGCAGTCCCTGCTGCTGGTACTGTTCACCGGCGCTGCCCACGTTCACGATGGTGTTGGCGAAGAAGGCGCAGTCGCTGCGGGCCATCCCAATCTGAGCGCCGTCCCATCCGGCGCGTTCGATGATATTGTGGTGTACGTGAATGCCTTCGAGGTAATGGGGCTGGTGCACTTCCTGAGTGCCATCGCAGGTGATGGTCTGGCCGTTGGACTGGGTGCTGCCAATGTAAAATCCTTCGCCGCCGGTATCATGAACGTACAGGTGATGCAGCGATACATCGCGCTGCACAAATACCCCCTGATCCGCAGACCCGTCGCATTGCGGGTCGGTCTTGCAGGTAACGCCGGCAAATCCGGTGTGGTGAATTTCGAGATGGTCCACCTCGTAGCTGGTGGATTTATCCCCCAGCACCAGGCCCACACCGGGCCAGGGGTCGGTGTCCGGCGCGCGGATGTCAAACCCATAAAGCGTATTGGGGTCGCCGGTGCCGGTGAGATGGAAGAACGATGACTCTCCCTCCACCACCAATCCGTAGGCGCGATCGGTGTTGTTGATGACCACCTGACCGCCGCAATTGACAATGCGTACCGGTAATTGAGCGGTGCCATGAATGTCCTGGAATCGGAGAAATTCGTAATTGCCGGCGTTGATGCAGATGGTGTCACCGGGTTGCACGGCGTGTTCGACGCCATTGATGATGGTGGCGCCGGATGTGAACGTGTGATCGCAATCGCATTGGGCGGCTACGGGAGATGAACGGAGCGTCCAGATGGTTATGGCAGAAATCACCACGACAGAATAAGTGGGATTGCTGAGAATGCGGAGTCGTTTCACTGCATACCTTCAATCATCCGGATCATTTCCGGACTCACTTCCTTCACCACGCCATCGGCGCCGGCGGCTTTGAGGTCGTCTGCAGTAATCGCTCCGGAAGGCACGCCAATGCATCTGGCGCCAATGGCTTTGGCTGCCGAAACATCGAGCGGAGTGTCTCCAATCACGATGACCGGCGCAATTCCGGAACGCACATGGGGGCGACATCGTTCCACCCCGACGCGCAGTATGTCGGCGCGGATGTGGCTATCGTCGCCATACCCGCCCCGCTCGAACCGGAACAAATCTGCTATCCCGGCGTTTTTCAGCTTGCATTCAGCGCCGATGCGCACGTTTCCGGTACCCAGTCCAATGACCGCCCCCATCCGCTCCAGTTCGGGGATGACATCGGTGGGCGTCCCCAGGGCCACATAGGAATCCTCTTCAATGAGCGTCCGGATGTGACGGATGTAGTGATTGAGCAGTTGTCGTTTCTGGTTTTCGGTGGGGCCGTGGATACCGCCCCGCTCCAGAAGTTGTCTGGCCACGTCAAGGTCCGTTGCGCCGGCAAAGGAAACGCCATCGGCGAGTCCGGCAACCCCCGTCATGTCATACGCGGCCGCACTCATGGCGCGCACACCGGCACTTCTCCCCGGATTCGAACGGGATACCAGCGTGCCGTCAATGTCAAACAGTAATATGCAATCCATGGCGGTGTTGTACCTTACCTTGCGGATATTTCAATGAATTTGCCAGGTTGAAATGGCGGGGAGGAACGGCGTGTTACTTTCCGGTTCATCATTTGCAGCAGAGGTGATAAGGACACGGGAAACCCGGTGTTGGCCAACGATGCCCCCGGTGAATCAGGGAGTACCATGAACGGATGGACTGGAAAAATTCTGCGGGTGGATTTAAGCGCGCGCACCAGTGGTATTCTGTGCCTCTCAGCAGATATATATCGACAATATATTGGTGGGCGGGGGCTGGCCGGTTATTTTTTACGACAGTCTCCCCAGTTGCCCTGGGATGATCCGCAGATGCCGCTGATGCTGTTTACCGGGCCGCTTACCGGAACAGTGGCGCCTGCATCGGGGCATGTGATTTTCGCGGCGCGTTCCCCCCTGACCAATGGGGCATTCGATGAATCGGTGGGGGGCGCGCTGGGCACGCAGTTGAAGGCCGCCGGTCTGGACGGTCTGGTGATTACTGGAATGGGAGATTCGTGGACCGGTCTGGAGATAAACGATGATGTCGTGCGGTTCTCCGATGCCACCCATCTGGTGCCCATGTCAATTTCCCGCGCCACACAGACGCTGAACCCCACCGGCGCCCTGGCGATGATTGGCCCGGCAGCCCATCGGGGGGTTCGCTTTGCAGGTGTGGCGGTCGATGAGTACTTCGCTGCCGCCCGCGGAGGACTGGGGCTGTGCTTTGCTCAAAAGAAGCTCAAATATATTTCGGTCAGTGGTCAGGGACGACCCCATGTGGTCGATTCAGATGCATTGGATGAGGCGAGAGAAGATATTCTGCGTCTGACATCGGCATCCTCCATTCTGCAGGGGGAGAACGGCATCTCAAGGTTGGGAACGGCGGCGCTGTTCGATTTGATTCATACCCGTCGCATGATGCCCACCGCCAACTTCAGGCAGACTTTTTTTGCCCATGCCGCCAGACTCAACGCGGCCGCTATTCGCGACACGGGGGTGAGCGGCTTTGAGTGCGCGGGATGCCATATCGGGTGTCGTCGCAAATCGACCCGTGGAGAGCCCATTCCCGACTACGAAACCCTTGCCCATTTTTCTGCGTTACTCGAAAATGATTCGCTGGAAATCGTGCTGGCCGCCAACACATTGTGCGGCGAGCTGGGAATCGACCCGGTATCTGCGGCGTCGGTGCTGGCGTGCCACGCGGAAATCCGCAATCAAAAACTTACTGGTGACGATATTATCCGATTGCTCGAAGACATTGGCGCGGGCACCGGCGCGGGAGCGGCGCTGGGCCAGGGAAGTGTCCGATATGCCAGGGATGCGGGGCGCCCCGAGTGTGCCATGGCGGTGAAGGGACTGGCGTTGCCCGCGTACGACCCCCGGGGCGCATATGGTCTGGCGCTGGGGTACGCGGTATCCACCCGGGGGGGGTGTCACCTGCGGTCGTATCCCCTCAGTCACGAAATTCTGCGCAAACCGGTGGCCACCGATCGCTTTTCATTCAGTGGCAAGGCGCGGATCATTAAAATTGCGGAAGATCAGAATGCCATGGCAGACTCGCTGACGGTCTGTCGGCACATTTTTCTGGCAGCGTCCATGGCGGAGTATGCCAGGGCGTTGGAAGCCGTAACCGGTGTTTCTTTCACCGTGGCGGATTTGTCGCTGGTGGGTGCGCGGATTTCCTATGGAGAGCGCATCCTGAATGCCCGGTTCGGACTGGTGGGCGCCGATGATGATTTACCGGAGCGGTTTTTCACTGATGCGGGTACCAGCGGTCCGGCGTTTGATGTTCCCCCCATTGACCGCGAATCGTTTCTTGCCGCGCGGCAGAGATATTTCAGGGTGCGGGGTCTCGACGCGGACGGTATGCCCAGGCGGGAAATGGCAGATGAATTGGAGTTGGTATGGAACAGCTGGTGAGGAAATTTACCGGCAAGCTGGTGACGCAGGGGCTGGTACAGGAAGGTTCTGTGCTGATGGGCGGACTCGACGCCGAGTTTGTGTGGAATCAACGGGACAAACGCATTGCCGCGCTGGAAAAGGCTTTTTCCACACTGAACATCAATTCCTTTCTGCTGGCCGTTCCCGCTGAACCGTTCGCTTCGATTGTATCGTATCTGTCGAAAACCTGTGACGGCGCCGTCCGGCCCAGCGATTCGGAAACCCGGACATTTCTCCATGACCTTCCCATTGCGGTTTCGGACAGTGTCGATGAAATGGTGCATCATCTTCGGCGTCGTAAGTGCGTTCTGCTCCCCGGAGGCGCCATTGCATCCTGTGGGGCGGTGTCTCCTGAAGAAGCATTTGTGTCGTTTTCGTCAGCCTGCTTTGCCACCTATGTGAAATTCATGTCCGATTGTCTGGAATGGGTGCGACAGGGGGGGATTCCCCGGGAAGCCGGGCCCGTGATGAGAAAGGCGCTGGATATGCTGGAGATACCGCCGGTCAGCGTGCCATCGGTGATGAGGGGTCCATATCACTCGGAGACAGATGTGTATCGGGCCATGGCGGAAGTGGGACGACAGACGGTTCTGCATCGGCTGGTGGATTCTCATTTCGGGAATGTATCGGTGCGCTGGAACAGGGTGCTGTATATCAGCCAATCCGGATCCTCACTGGATGAACTTGAAAGCTGTATAGACCCGTGTCCTTTCGACGGCAGCAGCTCAGCGGGGATTACCGCGTCGAGCGAATTGACGGCTCATCGTCGAATATATGAAGAAACTGGCGCCGATGTGGTACTGCATGGGCACCCGAAATTCTGTGCGATCCTTTCTCTGGATTGCGATGACATGGCTTGTCAGATTCGCGGCCGATGCCATACCCGGTGTGAAACCGACCGGTTCATTGGCGATATTCCCATTGTTCCCGGGGAAGTGGGCACCGGACCATTCGGTCTCTGCAATACGGTCCCCGGGGCGATGAACGATCATCGCGGGGTCATCGTTTTCGGTCATGGACTGTTCACTGCCGCCCGGAAGGATTTTCAGGATGCCCTGCAGCATATGTTCGATGTGGAACGCATGTGTATGGAGGCATTTATCGCGCGGGTTTCCTGAGTCTGGTCCTTCAGATATACCGGGAATCGAAGACTGATACGTATTGATTTTTCCGTTCCATAATTTCAATAGCATGAAAATTCACTCTGGTTACAAAACATATCCCGGGATATGGGATTCCATTCGTTTGCAGAAATAAAACCCTTTCGGGCGGAATTGTGGTTTTTATTGATCAGTTTGCCACCCTGCACGGTACTGTGAAACCACGTGTCCTTTTTTTAAAAGGGGGGGACGGAATTTCTTCTGAATAAAGGAGCGAAAAGCGAAATATTTCGCTTCTTGTATAAAATAGAGACTTTTGGGAATAAGACTGTTTCAAGGAACGGCAGTTATCGAGAGGAGTATGACGGATGAAAAAAATATTATTGTGCCTGATGAGTATCTGGTTCCTTTACGGATGCGGTTCAGATCCCTTGAATAGAGAGGACAGCGATGTGAATTCTGATTCGGACACCGATTCGGATACCGATACAGACACCGATTCGGATACGGATACCGACACGGATACGGATACGGATACCGACACTGACACGGATACGGATACGGATACAGATACCGATACGGATACGGATACTGACACGGATACGGATACCGATACGGATACCGATGCCGACACAGTATGTGAATACGAATGTCTGCCCCATTGTGTTTCATGGGGCGGAACCATGGTGGATGGTACCTGCGATAACGGGCTTCGGTGCTGTGAAGGCGCCACACCTCCGGATGCGGATACGGATACCGATACCGATACGGACACGGACACCGATACGGACACCGATACCGATACCGATACGGACACGGATACCGATACCGATGGCGATACGGGGCCTGTCATTTCACAGTGCTCAGAGGGAGATGCACAAGTGTGCAGCACCTACCAGGTGGGCGAACATTGCGGTCTCACGTATGAAATCTGGACCGATGGCGCTGCCGGATGCATGACCAACACCTCATATGGTTTTACGGCGGAGTGGGGAAATTCCCAGTCCAATTACCTGGCCCGAAAAGGAGTGAGACCGGGTTCCGCTGAACCGGTGGTAACGTACAGTGCGAACTATAATCCGAATGGAAACTCTTATCTGGCGATTTACGGATGGACCCAGAATCCGCTGGTGGAATATTACATCGTTGACAGTTGGGGCAGCTGGCGTCCACCGGGAACTTCGCCTATCGGCACGGTGACAGTGGATGGTGGCACCTACGATATTTACAAAAGCATGCGGGACAATAAACCGTCCATTGAAGGGAACAAGACGTTCCCTCAGTTCTGGAGTGTACGTCAGGAAAAAAGAACCAGCGGCACCATCACCGTTGCGCCGCACTTTCAAGCGTGGGAGCAATTTGGTTTGACCATGGGCTCTTTCTATGAAGTGTCAATGGTGGTGGAAGGGTATCAGAGTTCCGGCCAGGCGGATGTGACCGTTCAGTTCAAGTAGTCCACAGTCCCATCCCAACTGTTTTTTCCCTGAAAAACGTTGTTTCAATCTTTCAGGAGCCGTAGTCGTTCCCGGGGAACCACCTCGTCGTAGCGCTCTCCCCATCCATTGTAACGGATGACAATGTCACCGTTGGCATCAACGAAGCGGGCGGTGCCCACGTACCATTTGTCTCCCCACTGCACCTGGAACTGCTGCCCCACGGTTACCGGTGTATCCGCAGTGACCCGAATATCCGAAATCGGTCCGGATATGGGGCTCTTTTCGTCAACTGTGATGCTCTCCGTGACTTTGCCGGCGGGTATCGGTTCAGACAATGTCCAGATCAGCGCGAATGCGATACCGCTGATGAGCGCCAGAATGCCGAAGAGCGCAGGATATGGATTGTTGCGCTTCACTTCCAGCGGTTCTTCCGAGAGCGGCGGTGGAATGATGGAATCCCCAGGCACGTAATCGATGGCGCGAATACGCAGCGGATCGACCACATCATCGAATGCGGGTGCCCATCCCTCAAAATGGATTCGCCATTTTTTTCCGGCTTCAAGCTCATCCACCACATGGGCGGACCACCATTTGCCACCCCATTCCACGGCAACGGTATCTCCCCGATGAAAATCGCTGTTGCCGGCAGAAGGCTCCGGTGGTTCAAGAAATCTGTGTCTCTGGCCGCAGTAGCTGCAGGCCAGATCCGTTTGGCCCGCACCGGGTGCCAGCGGCGTTCCGCAATTGGCACACGAAAGCAAATGAACACCGGACCGTTGGTTGGAGTGGGCGCGCGAAGACGCACCCGTAGTTGCGTTGGTTTCAAACGTCATGATTTCCCCCTTATGTCAGAACGTTGAAATATTACACGATGGCTAAAATGTAATCACAATTGGCAAGTTGTCACACTCGGAATTGAACGGTATTTTTGATGCGAATTTCAGTGAGGGGGGAAGAAAACGGAGTTCCTCCAGGTAAAATATTTGAAAACAATGGCTTGCGGGATGTAACAGAAAGCCGATGTGGTGCGGACGCGGTGTCGACGCGGTGTCAACGCTGTTTGTTTTCGGTGATTTTTATCTCAGTTGTTTGCGGATTTGCGTGTGCCCGTGAAGTCGCTGTTCTTTTTCGAGTTCGGCGCGCGTGAGCGACAGATGCTGGTATAGCCGTGTTTTTCTGAGGTTCCATTGAATAATCCCGCCCAGTACGGCAATGGCGCCCGCTGAAATGCAGGTCCACAGACAAGTGGAGAGGAGCCTGTCTGCTGCATTCCGGGGAGCGTACGCTATCTCAGTGTATGAGAAGCCGCTATTTTTGAAGATGGCGCCAATTACGGCACCGGCAACCACGAAGGTGAGAAGTCCCACCAGCAGGTCTTCTTTTCTGGTGGAAAAACCGGGATCAACGGGCACGTTGCTCTGGCTGTGTTTTTTCTGTTTTCCTGCCCCGATGGCCGCCGCAATGTACAGTGCAGTGGCTGGCAGAAACATCAGCAGCGAAAACTGAAACACGCGCCAGATCTGTTGCTTCAGAAAGACTGCGGGAGCCTGTTGCTGCAATGCATCGGTCAGGGATGTCAGGGAAAAAAAGGTGGTGAATCTGAAAAGCGCCAGTCCGACAAATCCGTTCAGAATGAGTAACAGTCCAAACCATAGGACAGGGGATTGAAGCATCAATCCCTGACGCGCGGCAAACGCCAGCCGCGATTGCGAAGGGGCAAACGGTTTACGGGTTTCGCTGGTCACAATTCAGGGGGGTATGGCGATTCAGGAAGTGAATCCGATTGAATCCGGTCAATTATTCGCTGATGGCTTCGGCCGGACATTCGTCAACACAGGCGCCGCACTCGGTGCATTCATCTGCATTGATTACTGCGATGCCGTTTTCCATGGTGATGGCCTCTGCAGGGCATGTTTCTACACATTCTTCACATCCGGTGCATTCATCTGCGTTAATTTTGGGTACTGCCATTTTATTTGTCCTCCAATCAAGGGGGTTAGAGCAAAGATTCTGCTTTGCTGCTGGTTCAAATCCTGAGTTTTGTTATCATGTGGCTCGCGGGGTTGCAACTTCAATTCTCGTTTTGTTTTCCGGGATTTTCTGTACGAAATGGTTTTCAGAATACAAATATGACATATCAACGAAAATGCAGTGATTACACGGAAATTCTGCATGCGGAGCGGGGAATGCGGTTTGGGTCGAAGCCCTGCTGGATAGCGTTTGGATATCCGGCGCCATATGCTGTGGCCGCATCTTCGCTGGGATTTCAGACCGTGTACCGGACATGGAACCAGAGTGGTGTCGTGTCGTGTGAACGATTTTTTTATAACGGTCAGAAAACGGGTGCCGCGCAGACGCTGGAGTCCCGAAAAAATGTTTCCAGTGCAAACGCTATTGCGCTGTCGCTGTCCTGCGAAACAGATCTGTTGCCCGCTGTGCGGATGTTGCGGGAAAGCGGGTTGGCGCCTCTGGCTGCGAATCGCAGGGATTCGGATGCGCCGGTGATTGTGGGTGGACCGCTCACCTTGCTCGACCCGAAACTGGTGGCTCCCCTTGCCGATGTTGTGATGTGCGGAGAAGCCGAGGATGCCCTGCTGCCCATGGCCGTTGCCCTTGCGAAGACCGGTGTAAAGAGTGCGTTTCTTCCGGAGATGTCAAAGCTGGCCCAGGTGGGCGTCTGGGTGCCATCTGTTCACGGGGAGGTTTTGCGTCCCCATCGGGTGGCTGCCGAGAAGCTGCCGGCGTTTGCCGCAAACTGGTCGCCGATGGCAGATTTCAGGGATTTGTATCTTGTGGAGATTGCCAGGGGGTGCCCGCGTCGCTGCGCGTTCTGTCTGCTTGCCGGGACCGGTCGATTTCGCAAGGTGTCCAGAGGGACGATACTGGAAAAAATTCCCGCCGAGGCCCGAGGGGTGGGGTTGGTGGGGGCTGCGGTGACTGATCATCCCGAGTTGGAGTCGATTGTGGCGGATATTGTGGCAACGGACCGGAGGGTTTCGTTGTCGAGCATGCGTGCGGATCGGTTGACGCCGACATTACTGGCCAACCTGGTGCGCGGTGGATTGCGGACGCTGACGGTGGCGGCGGATGGCGCCTCAGAGCAGATTCGCACCGGTATTCACAAGGGCATCACTGCGGAACACCTGCTGAATGCGGCCAGACTGGCACGGGCACACAAGCTGAAGGGGCTCAAGTTATACGCCATGGTGGGACTGCCGGGCGAGACCGATGAGGACATTGAAGAGTTTTCCGAGCTCCTTGGGGCGCTGTCAAAAATGATGAGACTGACCGTTGCAGTGCAATCGTTTGTTCCCAAACCGAACACCCCACTGGGCGACGCGCAGATGGTGGACGTGAAGACGTTGAAGCATCGGCTTTCCCGTCTTCAGCGGCTCATGAAGGGCCGGGTGGTCATGCAGTCCACCTCTCCCAGATGGTCATGGTTGGACTGGAAGCTCGCCCATGCAGGTGAAAAGGCGGTGTTGGCCGCCATCGCGGCCGATGACGATGATGGTGACTATGCCGCCTGGAAACGCGCCATTGAACGGTGGATTTGATTTTTGCCATACGATGGAAAGACATTTTTCAGTTGGTGTGAGTTTTCCATCAATGATAGGAATGGTTGCATCAGTCGAAAGCAAAGGAGCAGGACAATGGAAAATCAGTCAGGAAATCCGCCCAAAGCAGACAAAGCGCCGAAGATGCGAATCAAAATAGATGACGCCATCGCCAGAGGCGTATATTCGAATACCGCTGTGGTGCACAACAATGAGGTGGAGTTTGTTCTCGACTTTCTGTTCGCGGAACCTCCCAGAATGCAGGGACATGTCGTGTCCAGAATCGTGACCAATCCGAGGGCAGCGAAGCAGCTGGCCATTGGCCTGTCTGAGCTGGTCAAACGCTATGAGGAGCGTCATGGCGAGTTGAAACTGTCCCGGACCAGTCCCGGGGTGGATCCGGGTCAGTATCATTGATGCGGAAACGGAAAGGGTGCCATGGGAAAATCTGATAAAAGAGCCGGATTGAAGTGGCTGATCTGGACCGCGATGTTGTTGGCAGTGTCGGCCTGTGACAACTCGCTGGATGAGTCATACGCTGACTTGCGGGACAATGTGCCTTCGGTCTGTAAGGATTACTGTGAAGAAATGGCGGCTTGCGGACGACCCACCAGTACGGGGGACCTGGAGCAGGATCAGTTTGCGGCAGAGGTACATCGCTGTGAAGTGACCTGTGCCAGCTTCGGGGTGGAGGGAGCATATGTGTGGTACCGGGACAGCAGCCAGGGGGCAGACCGGGTGTATGTGGATCATCTGTCCGGGGACATGGTGATGGATGCGTTCAGTTGTCTGTATGGATATGGGGCGTACCGATGCGTGGCGCGAGAGGGAACCTACATTCTGGAGTTCAATCCACCGGCGCGAAATGTGTGCGAAGCTGCCAATGATTGCACGGCATCATTTGAGATGAATGTCTTATATTCCTGGAAATCGGATAGCAGCGGTGTCGGAGGAAGCTGCCAGCGTACCGGCAATGAATTCACTGATTCATCGTTTTTTTAGTTGCTCCGGAAACCGCGTCAAGTTGCTTGAGAATGGCATCCCGCCTGGTACTGGCGCAGCCGGTATACATGAAAGTGGCGGTGAACAGGGTGGCGATGATGGCATAGGCGGCGATCTTTCTCATTGTTCCCTTTCAATTTCGGATTCAGTTCCATGTTGTATGCCCCCCGGATGGCAGAAAGTATAGTCTGGTTTCATTTTAATGCCACTGAAAACAGCGACGAATTTGCAAGATATGGAAAATATGCCTTTTTTTGAGATAACTTGTTCATCCCAGCATGGTGTTTATGTCTGACGCAAGTGAAAAATTACGTGTTGCCCTGTTGAATCGCCAGTCGATTATTGAGGCCGCCGGTGATCAAACCAATGTGTATCGAATCGTGAACAGCAGTGCCGATGGTTTTGAGGGCGTGACCGTGGACCGGCTTGGCAACGTCCTGCTGATGGAACAGCATCGGGAGGATGCGGATGTGGCGTGTTTGATGAAAGCGCTGGCGAACATCTGGCCTGAAACCCCCATTTTCCTGAAAAAACGATGCTCGTCCCAATCTTCGGATCGATGCGGCATTCAGGTTGCCGGTCCGCAAACCCCGTCGGTGTTTGAAGTGATGGAAAACGGGTTGCGCTTTGTGGTGCGGCTTCTTGATGATGAGCACATCGGGCTGTTTCTGGACTCCAGGTTACCCAGGGAATGGGTGCGCGCAAACAGTGGAAACAGACGGGTGCTGAATCTGTTTTCCTACACCGGCGGATTCGGACTGGCCGCTGCGGCGGGGGGCGCCAGGAGCACGGTGAATATCGATAACAAGAATTCGGCGCTCCATTTTGCCAGAGAGAACTATCGGCGCAATGGGCTTCCTGCGGACAATCGCACATTTTTCAAATGCGACGCGCTGTACTATCTGAAACGGGCGGCGGGACAGCAGGGCCGATTTGACCTCATTGTGGTGGATCCGCCACCCCGGTTCAAACGACGGCGACAGCGGGATTTTCTGGCCCACGAGGATTACGGCGGGTTGCTTGCCATGTGCGTTGCGGTGCTGGATGACGGCGGCGTGATTCTGGCGGGGTTAAATGCGCTGAAAGCCAGCGATGCGCGTCTGGATGAGATGATTGACCAGGCGGCCACCGCCTGTGGTGTGCGCATGGAGGTGACCGCGGAGCTGGGCGCCCATGGGGACTTCCCGCCTACCCCGGATCGCCCCACTTCCCGCTTCCGCGTGTTGCGGGTGGTAAAGTAGCAGTACGGGAATTCGGCGTGCCGTGGTGACATCGGTAAGGAGCGGTCTTACTTTTTGATGGGCAGCGAGGTGGGCGTGGCATTGGGGAATGCGAACATCAACATGAAGTGAGGCGAATCATATGCAGGATAAAATAATGGATGAATTGAAACAGATCATTGATCCCGAACTGGGCATTGCCATCGTGGATTTGGGGCTGGTGAGAAAAGTCGACATCGGTGAGGAAGGGAAGGTGAATGTGGAGATGACCCTGACCAGCCCGGGGTGTCCCATTGGACCTCAGTTGGTACAGGCGGTGAAATATCATGCGGGGAATGTGGATGGCATATCGCAGGTCGATGTGAAGCTGGTTTTCTCCCCGCCCTGGAATCCGGACCGGGATGCCACTCCGGATGGAAAATTTCAGCTGTCAATGCTGATGTAATCCATCGGGTGACGCAAACCCGATAGCGGGTGGTTTCAGACGTCTTCTGTTTGAGATTGTGGTCGGATTGGGATACATTGCCGCCATGGAAAAAGTGTTTCGAAAGTTTACTGGCAATATTCTGTGGATTTTCACCTGTATACTGTCAGGCGCCTGCAATACCACCTGCAGCGGTAGCGTATCGGGCAATGTCACGGTGAACGGGGGCGAGATACCGATGGTAGATTCCGCGGATCCCGGGGAAGGGGAGGATGTTGGGGGATCCCCTCAGGCCGCATGTCTCAACGGGGAAATGGCTATGACCCACGTGCAGGAGCTGGTGTCGTTTGCCCCGCGGCATGCGGGGACGGAGGGCCAGCGGAAAACCCGGGACTACATTGCATCGGTACTCACGCAGACAGGACTCTCTCCGGTTCACGACAGATTCACCGCGTATACTCCCCATCCGGATTTTCCCGAAGTGGAAATGGAGAACATTTCGGTGCGATTTGACGGCAGTACGCCAAAGCGGGTGTTGATTACCGGGCATTTTGACGGCAAAATCATTGAAAAAGGAACATTTTATGGCGCCAATGACGGGGGATCTTCCACCGGATTGCTGTTGGAGATGGCCCGATGCCTGAAAAGGCATCCGCCGGAACAGAGTGTTGAGCTGGTATTTCTGGACGGGGAGGAAGCGCTGGTGAACTGGACCGATTCCGACAGTCTGTATGGGTCGAAACATTTTGTCGGACGGCTGATGGAAACCGGGGAACGCACGCAGATTGCCGCTGTGGTGAATGTGGATATGGTGGGGGATGCCCGGCTGGCATTTGTGGATGAGCGAAATTCTACTGCGTGGGTGTTCAACGCCCTGCGACAAACGGCGATGGAGATGGGACAGGGGGCCCTTTTTTCGGGGCCGGCCGGTGCGGTGGAAGACGACCATGTGCCGTTTCTCGCGGTGCAGATTCCCGCTGCCAATCTGATTGATTTCAGATATGGTCCCGGATGGCAATCCAATGCATACTGGCACACGGAAGACGATGATATGTCTCATATCGCTGCCGAGAGTATGCGGGTCACCGGTCAGATTGTTCTGACTGCGCTGCCGCGTCTTCTTGCGGGCCCGTAACCCGGATCTGTCCTGAAAAAGCATGGACGGAAAAAGAAAAAGTGATATGGTGGCGCCGATTGACAGGGAACCATGAAGGAGTCTTATCAGGATGAAACGAGTGGATTTTTCGGAAACAGGTATTTGTGATATCAGCTGGTCTCCCAACGGAGAGTGGCTCACCTATGTTCGAAATGAAGATGAAATTTGCAGGGTTCGTTTGAGTGACGGAGAACCGATAGTGGTGTCTCGGGGCAGTTCGCCATGTTTCAACAGTGATAACAATATAATATTTGAACAGGCAGATGAGATTTTTCTGAATTCAGGCGGGAAGAATTCGCTGATTATCGGAAAAACCGACGTGATTTCGGGTACGCCGAAGCGAAGACCCTGTGTTTCTCCCGACGGGAAGAAGCTGGTTTTTGTGGTGGACAGCGTGTTTCATAAAGAAAGTGAATCCCGCAACGCATATCCCTATCGCAGTTTTCTGGGGATTGCCAATGCCACCGGATCGGCCAGTCCGAAAATACTGGGGGCACAGCAGTGGTATGGCGGAACGGTAACCTGGTTTCCGGGCAATGATTCATTTTTGCACTATGAGTTTGATTCCACCGGCGGTGCTCGGATTCATATGTCGAATTTGAAAGGCAAGAAACTGGGGACCATCTTTGGCCTGTTTCCCGCGATTTCACCGGATGAAAAACGACTGGCCTGTAAACCCAAAGGCGGACAGAGCGTGGTTGTGTATGTGAGCAAAGGGGAGGCGTGGGACATGGAAGATGTTGAGATTGTTGTCACCAAATTGCCTGAAGGGGGACGGCTCACCGGTTCGCCGCCCATCTGGATTGATAATCGCTTTGTGCTCATTGATGAAGCCGGAAAAGTATTCCGGGTGGATACCCGCAAACAGGACGTGGAAGTGATGAAGAAAATACCCACCCCTGTGCAAAGAGGGACTCAGACGATGAGTCCATCGCCATCCCGTGACCGCATTGCGGTGGAAACCCAGACCGATTCAGGGTTTGAGCTGCATGTAGTTGACCTGTGAGCTCCTGTTTTTTTCAAGAATCGACGTTCTTCTCCCTGGTGTTAGTTGATTTTCAATATGCCGTTTGTTACACTGATGGTGTAAGCAGATGTCATGGAACATCAGCTGTTCAAAAGAGGAAGATATGTCTATTCCAGCGTATATTATTGATGAAATTCTGAAAGAACGCGCTCGAAGACAAGCTCCGGCACTGGAGGAATTACATATCCCGTATGATATGCCGAAAGAAATCAGTGAGTTGGAGCAGCCAGCGGAGAAGCCTCAACGCAGCGCTGAGGAACTGGATTTCTTCGTGTAGTCCAACACTCTTGTTCAAGAGGTCTTTATGAAAATATACTATGTTGTGATGGTATGTACTGTGGCATCGGTGCTGTTCGGTGCGGTGCAATGTTCCAGCTGTTCACCGGAGGAAACCTCAGTGGAACGTGGAGATACAGCAGGAAAAGCCCTTGTGGATGCATCGCCGAAGGAAGGCAGTGAGAAACTGCTTTGGGAAGTGGTGACGCCCGGAATGTCCGTTTCCCGTTTCAAGTCCGAAGTGGCTGGCGTATTCCAGAAAGAGCGTGGTGAAATTGAAAACCTGTTTCAATGCGGTCCGTTGCAGGGAGTGTGGGTGATTTCACCGGCGGCCAATGCCGTTGTGGAGCACGTGTCTGACGGTTCTCTGTCGTTCTGCCAGGTGTCTACCCTGAACATGGAGACCTCGGCACGGGTTTCCGGTGTTCGGGGGGAATTTCAGGGTGATCGCCTGAAGAACGTACGGTTCCAGTTTACATCAGACAGTCATGACAGTCTGGTGGCCGAGCTGAGTGCCCGATTTGGCCCGGGAGAAAATCGGGAGCTGATGGTATCCACGTTGGACGGTACCCATCCCGGAGTATACGTCCTGTGGAAGGTGAATGGTAAAACCTGGGCGATCAGCAAAGGAAAGCAGGATACGGCGCTGACCATTCAGGATTCAGCGGCACTGTTGAAATTACCGGTTCCGACGGCGATGAAAGGGGATGCCGCACCGACGAAAACTGATTTAAGTGATATCGGGATTGGCGGTTCTCCTTACGATGTGAATCTGGATGATATTGAAATCCCCGCTGATGCAGCAGATACGCCAGCGCCGTCCGACACCCGTAAATCCGAACCTGCGGAAATTGAGCGCGGCCAAGGCACGTCTGAGCCATAAAATCTCTTATGTGATTTCCAGTAGTATCGGTATCCGTATCGGAACGGTGGCCGTCACTGCCACTGCAGCCGAATGTCAGTGTGGCACTGTATAAAATGGATAGCATAAAACGGTTGTAACCAGCATGACCCTCCCTCTCCGCGAACAATTGGCCCTGTGTCTCTCCCCATAGGTTCGCCCCCAGGGGTTCGCCCAGGGGTTCGCCCAGGGGTTCGCCCCCAGGGGTTCGCCCCAGGGGTTCGCTGAGAGTGATTATTTCACTCAAATTTCACGATTTTTTGCACCCCAGGGGTTCGCTGAGAGTGATTATTTCACTCAAATTTCACGATTTTTTGCACCAGAATTTCAGCATGTCCGAGCAGTGGTGGCTGGCGCACTCCGAGTACGTCGGCGTGACGCAACCCACACCGCGAAGGAGACCACAA
>JBNKCR010000141.1:0-370941 GCA_050287845.1 Polyangia bacterium | reverse complement strand
TAGTACCTACGGTCGTGAAATCGAGATATGACGTGAAACATTCCCCCTGTCACATGGATTCTTGCGTATCGTGGCATCACCGGATAATGAGGGATTCCCGATTGTTTTGCAACGACTTTTTAACTTTTTAAGACCGTCCCTTGTTGTTCCCATGGCATTGTCAGTATCACATTGTCTGGGTACCAAAATATCGATTTCGGATTCTAATCGGCCGGTAGGGCAGGAAGTCGCAAATTGCATTCGAGCATTTGCCGTGCAGATGAAATCCGAAATCGTTGAACTAATGCAAAGCAGGGACGGTAAAATGAAGAAGCGGCGTCCCTTGGGGAGAGGGGGACGTAACAATAGGGAGAGGGGGACGTAACAATGTTATTTATCATAAAGAAAATCAGCTTCTTTTATGCCCAGATTATCCAATGTTGATTTGCCTTCTTCTACGCCGTTCATCACAGCTACAGCGCTAATATTCAGCATTCGGGCGACCGAGGCGGAGGTGATCCCAAGTTTACGAACAGCAATGTAACACAGCGCTCTTCGCACTTTTACCAGGGACCGTCTTCGACCGCCTCCGGTCAGTTCGGCGGTACTGGTTTGAGTCAATTCGCAAATGCGTTCTATCAGTTTCTCAAAGCGACGCTGTTTTTCTTCTGCGGAAACGCTCAGCAGTTGGCGTTCAGGCTCTGCCTGGCGCAACACGGCTTCCACAAAGGCACCGCGGCCAAGAATTCGGTCATCGTACGCCCATTTGTCATCTTTGGCTAAATCCTTCAGGGCATCCATCCCTCCCGCGCTGCGGACCAGACCGCCCCCCTTGAATATTTTCTGCTCACGCGTCGCATCAGCGGAAGTCATAAACGCCACCAGTTGACGACGCGCCGGGCCGACTTTCGCGCCGAACCGTCCAAGCACTTCGTCAGTATCCATAACAGCCACTTTTTGCCGCCCCATCAGCACTGCATGCCCGCACCACGGGTATTCTTTTAACTCGTCAACGCTTTCCACCATTCGTGCCCGCACCGGATTTAAATGAATATAGCGAATGAGACCTAAAAAATACTGTTCATCATCCACCACCGTTGACTTGTACCGGTTTTGAAAAAGATGACCATCCCGTTTGTTGCGACGATTAAAGGAAGTCGCATAAGCGGTCAGCAATTTTCTCATGGTTGTGGCAAGGGGGCGCTCCCCAGTTCGAATCGCCAAGTGGAAATGATTGGGCATCAGGCAAAATGCATACAGACTGGCTGCCCCATCGGCGCAGGCGTACGCCATCCGCTCCAAAAAATCCCGACGATCATAATCATTTAAAAATATCTTTCGACGCTCAATCCCACGGCCACGTACATGGTGAAAAATCCCGGGCGCATCTAATCTGGCTGTTCTTGGCATATCAGGGACTCTAAGAATTTTTCTGAATCTGTCAATAATTAATTAACTTTATTACGTCCCCAATAATCCCAAACAATTCATCCGACAATTGCACACATAGTCCAAACCGGACGACTTTGGATCGTAAGAGGTCTGATTTAAAAAATCAGAACCCCGCGCCCGCGCGAAACGATAATAAAGAACCGCCAGCAAAATCTCGCCAAAGTGACCTGATACCCCCAAAAATGCCCCCAGATAAAAAAGTCCAGTCCAGTGGACAATCGAGCAACCGGTTCGATGGAGAAACACGGAATCGAAAAGGCGCGAAAAACAAAATTTTGCAGCAACTCGCCCACTACACGCGGTTTAAGGGCCATGAGGGGAAAGTAATGGTAAGGCGCGCTGAAATGGAGCTGAGAGGAGATGTGCCCAGAGGGATGAAGTGCAGCGGGGTTGTTTGGGAGTATTGGATTGGGAAGTGGAAGCTGCTTAGCAAAGAGGAAAGGAGGCATGCTGTTCTGAAGAAGCTCATTCCAAAATTAGAATCTGAACACACCGTCGCGACCAATGGACAAAAAAAGAAGCCCAGCAACAAACACCGACAGATTGAAATTGCGATTCCGCCGCCACCGAATATAGATTCGACACAACAAACCCTTTCTGAACTGAGAAAGTCCGGGATGCCGGAACGGCTGATTTTGTTCCTTGCCGAGCGGGGTGAAGTGGAATGGGATACCTGCAAATAGTAAGTCTGTAGTTCTTTCGTAGCCGCAGGAACTTTTCGGGTTTTGGAGTGTCTGTTTGGGTATGGGAATCAGTGGTACAGAAGACCGTTTTTTTCGAGTGCTGTTTTTATCGGCATTGGCGTTGGGAATTGTTGTTGGGTTTCCGTTGAATCTAGTGGCATGTCAATCATCGAAAACGGTTTTCAAAATCATTACGCCATCAAAGAAAAAGCTTCCGAAAACAACAATGCTAAACGAGTGGCTGGAAGTACCGATCCCCGAATGCGAATTCTGGATTCATTCAAATCATAAGTACAGTTTCAAGTATAACTGGGAATTGGAAAAGACCGCCAAAGGGATTGCCGTTGCGTGGAATAAACGAGATGCAGTTCCTGATATGTCAGATTTTTCGAAGCCTCGCGAAAGTATCGTACTGCCGACATTGGGTTTTAAGATGTATTATGACTCTGGATCACCAATGGTGAGAGTAGTCACGAAAGACGGACCAAGAGAGGTTCCCAGGGCAGCGTTTGATCACTTTGAGAAAGAAGGCGCATTCTTAGCCTCCGATATGTACGGTTGTGCACCGGATCCGCTGTTTTTCTATTCTTATTCGGGAGAACCACCGTATGAGGTGGAGGGACCAGAGGCAAAAGAAATTTTCAAAACTGGCGAAGTGATTTGGGGAACAAGTGGTGAGATGGGTTATATGTTTCCCGGTAGATTGGTTCGAATTCACAAGAATCGCAGCGGAAAATGGATTTCAAGTCTACATACAGAATTTGTTGGTCCATTGTATGGAACTCTGCGACTGAATAGTGAAAGCGTCCTTTTTGTTGTTGGTGGTGGTTGGGAGGACAGGCGACCTCAGACGCTTTTGATGGTGCTTTCGAGTAAAGGCGTTGAAACCGTGGCAACAATTCCAGTGAAAACGCACCGAAAGACGAATGTGTTGAAAGATGACCTGGGGAATTTCTATTTTATGTCGAACAAAGGCGTGGTCAAAATATCCAACTACGACAGCTGGTTGCGCTCAGATTCTGTTTTATTTGTTCCCTCGAAAGCCATGTTTAACACTACGGAAGAGGACCGCATCAGCGCCGAAAGGGCTTGTCGCACCAATACAGAAATTTTCATCGATGACGTTGTTAAGTTGGCCACCAAAGGTGGCCGAACGTTCTATTACTTCTGGTTGCTCATCCTGACAACCGGAGGCGCTTTGGTTTTTGGGGGAATCATAATCCGAAGATGGGCGAAAAATCGAAACCACCGTTCCTGAATAATGTTGAATACATGAAATGGGCCGACACGGTACGAAACGCTTGAGAAATCGGGGTTCATGGATTAGTATCGTGTCTGGAATTTTCTGGAATCGAGCTGGTCTGTTTTTTGAACGCATCGAATGACACGGTGTCAGCATCCGATTCAATGGGGGGCAGCCGTGAAACGAAAACTAATTCGTAAAATCGAGCGTGCGGAAATTGAGCCAAATCCATTGTATGGGTTCGTGGTCGATAAAAGCGCCTCTCTTCTCATGCTGGCAGTGGAAGATGATTTCATTTTGGACGGCTACCAGGTTGTGCGCAAAGAAGACATCACGTCCAATAAGGTAGCAGCTTCGAGCCGACATCATACATCAATCATGAAGAAGGAAGGCATACTGGATGGCGTGACGCCACCGAATGTCATTCTTGAATCCTGGCGGGATGTTTTCAGGTCGCTGAAACAGTTGGACCAGTATGTGATTGTCGAAGATGAAATCAACGAGGAATTCCTGATTGGTCCAATTGTGCGCGTGTCGGCAAAGTCGGTTTCAATACGGCATTTTGATAGCACAGGGGAGTGGGTGGATATGTTTCGGATTGTTTATGATGACATTACGACCGTTAGGTGGGGATGTAGATACGTTTCGTATCATCAGAAATACGTGAAAAATATCGGACAAGTCAACTTCAACTTGAAAGACAAATAATGGATAAAACGATTACCATTTCTGATTTCAAGATGCACGATGACCTGTCTGTGCTTTTCAGTTTGCCTCAGGCGCGTCTCGAATTATGGATTGTCGAATCCTATGAAAAAGGTGCCAATCAGCCACATTTAATGCTGGCATATGGATTGATTGCCCCCCTCGATAACAAACAGGAATTCAATAAGTGGAAAAAATCGTGTCCCACTTCCATTTATAATCGTCCAGAAAAACAAAATGGATCCAAAATTCCAAAAATCTTGGCGGCAAATATTATTATCAGCGGTGCCTCAGCTTTCGATACAGTGTCTCATATGCTTAA
The DNA here is from genome assembly GCA_050287845.1 of Polyangia bacterium. Lineage (GTDB taxonomy): Bacteria > Myxococcota_A > Polyangia > JAAYKL01 > JAAYKL01 > JAFGXQ01. Next base: position 366,557 of record JBNKCR010000141.1, on the reverse strand, counting down.
CTCCAAAACATTAGGAGAAGCTTGCTACTCCACCGGTATCGACACGCCCCACCAATCTATTGCGGGATTGTCGTTGTTTTCAGAGACACGAAAAAGAGAATTCGTGGTAAGGCCACCTTTTATCGCGAGACCCGCAGCCGTTAATGAGGGGCTTCCAGAATATTGGCAAGGAAGCAACAGTATTCTCAAGCATGCTTCTTCTATTGTTGGGACGATATTCAGACTGAATAAAGATATTTTATGGAAAGATGTGGAACCCTCTTCTATCAGAGGATTTTTACAGAATCTATTGGAACATTTGTCTGCCAAAACCGGACTGGATTTTCTTCATGCAGATTCGAGAAGACTTGGCAATATCGACTTTGTTCAACCATTGGCATGTGATGAAAAATTCTATCCCAACGTAAGGGTTACATGGATACGCGAGGTCAATGAGGAAAAGCGAAGGATTACGAATTATAGAGTCGAAATTAAAATTGATGAATTGACTACGAATGACTCTGAATTTCTCGTGAATTGCAGGTTACTAAACGTCGATGACATCTGTATTGACAGATGTCAGACTTGTTCAGGGAAACAGTTGCCACCATTTATTTTTCGAGCACAGGAACCCATTTCTTCGGGAAGTGTTAAAATTTGGAGACGTGCTTTTAATTCAAATGAATGGACACTCTGGTTTGAGGAGACGTTTGGTACACCACGAGGTTTTTCTTTGTCCACCTCTTTTTCTTCTGAGCATTTTGTCAAGGCGGACTGGTTTAGTAAATTAGTGGATGATTCAAATTCAAATGAAGAACTGATAGAAAAAAATTTTTCTCTTGGCGATTACGAACAATACTCTGACTATAAGTACGATCCGTGGAATCCGTGCACAAAAGAAATGCGCAATCTCGCAGAAAAATTGCATTCGCCTCATTCCAAAAGTTACTTCTATGACGCACTCGGAAGCAACCAAGATGATCGTATCGAAAAACTGGCGACGTGGTTTGAAGATCGACTTCGCGAGAATTGGAATTCACGAGTCTGCATTCTGGTTGACCCCTATTTTAAGGAAATAGGGCTTGAAGTTCTCAAACGAATGGACATTAAGGAATTTCAATTTTTTGTGATGACAAATACACAGGCGCGCGAAAAAGGAGACGATGGCTCCTGCGATGACATTTCTTCTGAAACTTGGGAACCTAAAAGGGCGGCAGACATAAAAAATCTTATCTTGGCAGATATTGAAAAGTTCAAAAATAAGCAGATTATTATTCAAGATTTGCGTTCCGCAAGCCAGAGCAAAAAACAACTATTTCATGATCGATATGCCTTTTTCCTAAATAAGCATTATGAAATTGAACATGGCTATCATTTTAGCAATTCACTTCAAGGAGCAATGAAAGATTATCCCCTGCTGATCACGGAAATCCCGCAAGACATCCTAAAATCGCTTCAGCAATATTTTCGTCAATTTCTTGATAGAAAGCTGGAAATTGGTAGTCAGCGAATCGTAACGATTTTTTCATATCTGGATGATAAGAAAAAACGACCATTCATGAACCCAACTGGGATAAATGCAATGATTAATCCCAAGACAATATTTTCAGTTTTGTTGAACAATTCAACTGTAAAAACACAGTTGGACAGCACGATTGAGGAGTTTCTAACAGAATCGGGTATATTGAGTTCCTCATTAGACAAGTTCTTAATTTCGACTGATCATGTGGAGAATTTTTTACTTTTCTGTAGTAAGCTACTTGCGGATGAATTTGATGACATTTGGTTCGATTTTTCTGAAATTCTCGCAAGAACACATGAGCATATTTTTATGCAGCACGAAGGTGTTGACAATGCTTTTCTGCAACGATTGGTTGAGTATCTCACATCAGAACATCCGCCTATTATAAAACAGGGCAACATTTACCGACCGTTAAATATTAGCCTTCTGGACCTTGGAAAAGAAACCGATCTTAAGAAATTGCTTTCGAAAGCAGCAAAACTTGAAAGATATATTTATCGGCCGAGTTCGCCTGGTACATGGGCAATATTGATGGCATCCAAAGCTCTGGCCACGAGGGCTCCAAAACTACTTGTGGATGCTTTTGAGCAAGTCATTAAGAAGGAAAAAAGTCCTGAAACCGAATACGTTCTTCATCAGATTCTGAGCGATATACTTATGCAAGTTCGTTTTGGTGAGTCTGATGATTTTACATCTCGATTACGCGCTTCAATTCCATTGCTTGTTGCGATAGACGCCACTGACATGCCACCAGTAGGCGCAACGATGAAAAATTCTCCCGATCTTAAACACAGGCTTTCTCACCTTGCCACTCAAGACGCCGTCTGGGTACTATCATATTGGATTCATCAGCATCTTTCAGCAAGGAATTCACAAAGCAATATCGAAGACAAAAATGCATTGCAAAGTACAATAATCGCGCTATTCGATGAATTGGTAGACAGGTTTCAACCGGCAGGTTGTCAATATCTCCACGATGTTATCGATAATATTTCTGGCCATCGCAAAGGACGTTTTTCTGTCGATATCTATAATCATTTCATTGGTCCCTTAATACAAAGAGAACATTGCTCCTATGATGATGTCATAGAATATTGGTTCCCATTGCTGATGTCGATTGCCGAAGAACTGATGAATGGCAAGGGATACTTTAACGCGGACGTGGATTCTTCAGTAATAGCTGTCGTCGGCGGATTACTAGGAGCCTGCTTTAAACAAACTAAGCACAGACAAACGGAACTCAATCAAACAGTGGACAATGTAACAGGATTTCTTGGTCGACCAAGAATCAAAGATATTGACCAGGATGGTTGGCACAAAAATATTCAAACAGCTATTTTTCTTCATGCTGTTTTTGAGATGGTCTTTTTAGCGAGTTCGTCACCAGCCGAAAAGGCTCTTGAATACGCAAGCTCGCAGATTACTGAATTGGAACCTTACACAATCAATGGTTCTTGGCGCGACTCACTGTTCAAGGATCAGTTTATTACGTGGTTTGACGATATTCGGGATAAACGGGTAGCATTATTTGCTGGGCGATAGCTATTGCGTGATTTCGTTTGTCACACTCAGCTCTATCATCCTCCGTCTGTCATCATTCTGATATTTCGTCTTTCAAGGAACATTTAGCCACGTGCTTCTGAATGGTTGTTTACGCGACCACTCATTATAGATTCTTCAAACAATTTTATTAACGCCTCTTCGCCAAATTTTGTTATAGGCGCTCCGGCAAACGAATCAGTACCATTGAGTATAAACTCGGCTATTTTTCCATTGGCAGATAGTGGTGTATACCAAACTTTGTCAGTTTCTTGCGCAATTAAGGTTTTATAAAACGTTTTCCATACATTTATTGGCAATTCCCTAGTGCGAAAGATTGCAGTATTTTGACGGACAGGATCGTATATCACAATAATGGCTTTTTCTCTCCCATCGTTCATCCGTGATAGCAGCACTCGATTTGGTAATTTATCCATTGTTTCTTTCATGTAATATAGGAATGAATACGATTTACAGACCTTTCGAATTGGAACCTCTTTTTCCTTCAAGTTATTGAAGGAATGTTGCATCTGAATCATCGATTCGAACAGAAATCCCATTAGAAAGGATACAATTTGTGGATGCCACACTCTGCGCAAGGCAAAAAGCATTTTTCTGACTGAGAAGAAAGAGTCCCTTCCACTTACTGAACTTACACTGGGATTAAGTATTTTGTTACCTACCCAAGAAACAGCAATTGAATTTGCTTCTTTAAGAAATCCAGCTTTGGCCACAACAATAGATTTTTGCTGATATGTGTCCCATTCCTTTTTTAGCTCGTCTAAAGCTTTCGAATTATCGTAATTCTCGAAGCTTCCAATCGACACACATACTGACATTAAAATGGCACCAATAATTGCTCGCTTCCATTGCGGAAGCAAACATTCTGAAACAAACCCCGGAAAACTAACCTGCGCCATATTCAAACTTTTTGCTAAGTTAAATATATGGTCATATGGCGCTCCACCCTTTGAGTCGATGATGTTAATTTCGTTCATTATTGGCATAAGATTGGTTATTACTCGCTGATTACCAAACGGTAATACATGACGCTCGAATACAATTTGGCTAACGGACATTGAATGTCTCGTGCCACCTGAACTATGTTCATCATATACTCTTATAAAATCTGGATTTTCACTTTGTCCTCCAATCCCTATAAGAATCGCGTTTGCCAGTCGTGGGTTTTGATCTGTTGGCAGTTCCTCTTGCGAACCTCTGATTACATGTTCTTCATATGGGGGCAAAGAATTAACTGGTTCGTAACAGCTTCGTAAAAGCAGTTCGGCAAAATAATTGTCCAGACTAGGATTCTTCCGGGTAACAAATTTGGGGATTGGCCCCAACATACAATCTTTGGGTTTCAACTCGAAATAGTTACGCAATTCATTTGAGGATGCCAACACAATTTTTTCTATAATTGAAGCGCCCTCATAAACGCTCGGGGTAAGATCTTTAGGCCGAATCTGCATGTTGCTTATGCGTTGATTCATAATGGACCTCCGTTTTTCATCCTTCTTATTTGGTGCTATCGACGTTAATCGATATTTTCCGTTGTAATTCGGTCGGTTCGCCTATTGACGTTTCTTACAATTGCAAACGCCACGTCATCAGAAAAACGTCTCGGATGCTTCCTCAACAGTTTGCGACGAAATGCCTGGATGGTTGTATCTTCGTCATACTTGTTTCTATTTGCAGTAAGATCATCACTTAAAAACAGCTGAAAATCAGTTTTTCCTGACTCATCTGACAGGAGATGAGACATTCCATCGCTGGCAATCCATATGGTCTCGATGTCACTTATTGATCCACTCTCATAGATACCTAACTGAGTGTCGATACTTGTTTTTTCTTCTACCATACTTTGATTAAGGAAGTTTGAACTTGGCGGAATGACAATCACTTTCGTATCGATACCATAACAACCATCTCCTAAGCCAAAAATCCAGTAGTGATTATTGTAGACTACCAGACCAACAACAGTAAACATGAGTTTGTTATATACAAAACGAGTCCATTTACTGCAATCATCTGCAAGTCTAAAAATATTACCTATTTGCCTAAATGCGTTATGTGTATCAAAAACTGTATTAATAAGAATTTCGTTAAAAAGAGAATCGTCAATGTCACCCTCTGACTTTTCTAAATTGGTAGCTATACAATTTGCAATATACTGGGCACCTAGGATTGCGCCTACCTGATTTTGAGTAATGACATGATCCGTCATGCTGCAACCATCACACAAAATTGTCACCTTAAAATCATGTCCGATAGTGGTATGGCATGCATCCTGGCATCCCATCGACAGATTGTTATGCAATTTGCCTTCCCAGACCAGAGAACCAACAAGAAGGTTTAACGAATCGAACTCTGAACTACCAGTTTCTAGCCTGTTCATCAGTACCTCCGCGTACATCTGAAGAAAACATTTCTGGGGAGAACATCATGTTCAGCAGTTCGGTGCGAGCTCGTTCTCTATTAATCGAATTGTTTAACGCGCCCTGACGCAAATCATCAAAGAATCTTTCCAGAAACTTCCTTTCCGTGTCATTCCGCAATAGGCTTTCAATGTGTTGAATGATTCGTGAAACATCAGCTTGGCATTGTCCAACGGGGAAATATGCACTCAAAGCCTCTGTCATTGGAACACGACATTGGGGGCTATTTGAAAAAATTCCGCTAAAATACTCTTCGATTCTTGGTTTGCTTTTGAGCCAGCTACGATCTCGCACAAATTTTGGGGGGGGCGGATTTACTCGTTCATCAAATAGTACAGCAGAGTAGGCGTGGGATCGGAATGCGAGTGGAGTCTTTCTAAAAGCAGGATGATTCCCTGCCCACGGAGAAACGCCCATAAATAATTCAAATGCGATTATGCCCAGCGCCCACCAGTCAGTTTGAGGAGTAAATTCGTAAGGACCGCGACTGTCCGGAACGCCTTCTCTGATTTTAGGATCCACATACTGAATTGTAAAGCTATCACCAGGATAATCTGGCAGTATTGAACAAGAGTCTATATCGATCAAGTAGACTTCATTATTAGAAACCAGAATATTTTCCGGCTTTAAGTCTCCCATGACAATACGATTTTGATGCAAGCTGACGAGTCCTTTACTTATGCTGTAGATGAAGTTTGCAATAGTCTGGTCGATTGTTGATTCCAAGGATGGAGGACGCTCCGATTTCCATTTCATGCAAGTAAGGGATTTTGCATTAGGAAGAAACTTCATAATGAAGCCGGCAACATCATTTGGGGACTGTCCCTGTAATCGTACCAGCTGTAATGGTTTGACAACATTTTTGTACACTCTCGTTTTGTTCGAACAAATTAGTTTTAATTTTTCACAAAGTGATTCGCAGATGGGATTATCGAAATACATTTTTACGGCATATTGTTCGTCAACTTGAAACACTTCACCGTCTCTACCTGCTCCCAAAAACAAGTCATTTGAAAGCGTAATCCGTTTTCCACAGTCTGTTATAACTACAGCACCATTAAATTGGTGTGATTGATAGGTATTCACAGTCAGTTACTCCCGTGTAATGCCTTATCGGAAAGTATTCCGAATATTTCACGGATGTCAGATTCTGTTGCGTTTGACTCGATCACGTCTTCCAGCCCGATTGAACGACCGACTGTTTTGTAATCATAGTTCCCTATTCCAGCGAGCGTAATGTTGTTAATAATTCCATTGTCTAAAACAAAATCCAGGACTTTTTTAAGCTCTATTTGGGACGTTTTGCTATGCTCATCTTTTCCATCGGTAATGACAACTAAATCTGCTAGAACTTGTTGCCCGGTTTCTTCAGCCATAAGAAGAACTGGTGCCAACATTGAGAACCCATGTATTATAGTGTCATAAAGAGAGGTTCCGCCTTCTGCAATATAGGTGTTCTCATCCAATAAACGTATATCCGAGTGTGTTTTGTGAACGTTCACTGGGTCACGAAAAGGGGCAATGTTTTGAAAAAATTCAACCTCGTGGTTGAATAGAATTTGGCCAAGATACATTGGCGTTGCGCTATTCGCTCCCAGTATCGCGTTGATAAAGCGATTTTGGCCATCAATTACCGCATTTGCCAGAGGTTCCATCGAGCCTGACTTGTCAATTAACATGACAACCGCTCTGATCGTTGCACCGTCCAAAGGATCGAGTGCGATAGCTTTATTGACCACAATGTTCTGAATTATCTCTGCAGCATCTTGGTGTATGAGCCCCCTTGAAACCAATTCGTCTATTACCTGGTTTTCTGAAATATCCATTTCATCCTCCCTTTATTTGCAAAAATACATACCATTTGAGAGTATATTGAAAGGTTCACCATCGACATCGGCAAAATCTTCAAATCCTTTACCCACCAAATTATCATCTATTGTTGCGATCCAGTTTTGAGAGCCGAAACCAACTAAAGTCGCAGTCACTTCTCCGCTTGTTACGTTTCGTATTTCTATCTCTCGATTATATCGAGATAAAGCAAAGTAATCATGGCTAATGAATGTCAATGCTGCAGGGAGGTCACGTTCTGCAGGGAGGTCACGTTCTGCAGGAAGGTACGGCAAAGTGATGCTCCACTTCTCTTCTAAATTATCTTGCTTGAACGCTTTTATCTCGCCATTTGCCATTCCAACCAAAACGATGTTCAGATTTGGATGCCATGCAGAACATAGAACAGCATAACTCAAATTGATTCTTCGAATTAGTTTTTCATCTCTATAGTTACAGATAACTAATGTTCCATCGTCACCACATGACAAATATTCCTTTCTGCTGGGTACAACGACTAACGAATTTACTCGACCACCATTATGATGGTCCCGAGACTCGCTCAATTTGGAAACCGCGATGTCCCATAGCAAAATCTTACCTGATTCGGTTGCCAGGATCACATATTGATTGTCGCTGCTAATGCACCCTTGGGTAAGTGTTTCGCTGGTTTCAATTCGGTGTATTGGCGTATAATTTGTAGTGTTCCAGATTTCTGCATTTTTTTTTGTGGAAACAACAAGAAGCTTCGTGCTATCAAATGAAAAATTTAGGTCAATCAAGCTTTCAAAGTTATGGGATCCAAGTTTTGTTGGCGTTCCATTGTCAACAATTCGCCAGTTTTCAAAACAATTCGTTCTGCCTACTATCAGATCGTACCCGGATTCTCGGTGCTTCAAAGCCACCGCCGTTCCGTAATTTTCGCTGTCATTGGAGATGATGGCGGCATGTTTTGACAAATCATTTATGTTCCACAAATGTGTCGTATTGTTTGCATGAAGTGTCACAAGCCATGGGATACTTTGTGTTGCTATGGTTATCGATGAATATGAGCTCGATTTCATTATTCTTTTCAAATTGATCTGGGTTAAGTGAGTGTTGCAATCGTTTTTGTCTGCGTCTGAAGCAGAATGTTGCTCACGTTTAAATTTTCCAGTTGGCCCCAATTGGGGTGGGGCACTGGGATGAGAAACCATATCTAAACTAATGTTTAAAAATTTTTGGGTCAGTCTATCTATAGCTGCATCAAAATACTGGTAGGTGACCGTTACTGAGTTATATGATTTTAAAATTTTCAAGTTCCCAACAAAAAGGGCGCTTATCTCCGGGGTATTGAAATCGAAATCATCACAAATGATTGGAACAATGTTTCTTTTCGAATTTATCGCACATTCGATTTCGCTGTGAAAAAAGTCAATTGGGCCTTTGCATCGTTTTAAACCTGTTGGGGTAAGTATGACGATAAAATGAGCGCGCTCACGAATGTTTCGATGTAAATTCTTCTGGAAATCACCAGCCCCCAAGCTGGAATTATCCAAAAAAGAATCATATCCTAGTCGTTCAAGCCTTTCGTGGATCCTGTTGGCCCAGATTTCTCCTGACGAATTTCGCCGATAACTAATGAAAACCGTTTTTTCTATACGTGGCACAATTGCAACTCCAGGAAAAACAGAGCATATAGTGTCGTTATTCTTGCTGTCTAATTCGTCAAAAAGGGTAATTTGATTAAGGGGACGTTCGGGAAGAAAACGAATTTTTTTGATCAATCGAATCGACTGTACGAAAAGTCGCCTATTTCTATCCAAAGTTCTGTATCTGAAGTACGTGAAAGAAACACTGCGCAGGGTTCTATGCCCGGACAACGCAAACCCGAGCTAACACGGTGCCACGTAAAAAGATACGCGCCATTTCAAGTGCGAATAAAAGTCAGGCCCGGGGCACAAATTTTCATCACTTTTCAATATAGGTAGAAAGGCAATCGGTGGAAATTTAGGAGATCCGATTATGAGGAAAATGTTTAGAAATTTGTGACGTAGTCTACCCCAAATCATCCCAACTGGAGTTTTCCAATTATTGCACATTGCAAATACTCCCTATAGTTGAGGGCTCCATAGCTGTTTCCTGAAAAATCCGAGTCGGGGTGTCTCGGATTTTGTCCGTTCGATTTCTTGGACGGTGTCTCGGATTTTGTGCTGTCAGCATTAATTTGCTTGTAATCAGTGTCGATGAGTTAAAGGCCACCGCATTATAAAGAAGTCGTTTACGAGCATTTTGCGCCAGGAAAGATCATCATGCAGATTTCTGTTCCATTTCTTGACAGAGTAGTATGTACGATAGTATAGATCGGATATCGCATGAAATGATTGCGACACAGCGGCATTACTGGGAGGTGAAAACCATGAAATTTGTTGTCAGAGCCCCTGACACATTGATTGAAGAGTTGGACAAACTGATTGATGGAAAGAACTTTCGGAGTCGAAATCAACTTATCAACATCATCCTGGCGGATTGGGTGGCACGGGAGAAGTATCCGGAAGTACATCAACACAGTCCTTATGCATATTCAGGACTGGGAGCTGGGCGTCCACCGGCATTTACTAATGTCTTTAGAAAAGATGGCACACAAATTACGCGTAGCGAAGCCCGCAATGAGTATCGGCGAGCGTTGCTCGGGGACGACTGGGATAAGTATCAGCATTCCAACGCTTTGGTTTTTGAGGAAGATGAGACCGGTGAAGTGAACCGCCAGGTGCGTGCGCTTGAGCGGAATCAGGACGAGATGAAAGCGCGAATCGACGCACTGGAAGCAATCATTGCAAAAATGTCAGGGGCGCCGGCAACTCAACCAGAGGAGCCACGAAATGAATCAGAAGCATCACAACGGGGACAGACTGCTGAGCCCGAAGGAAGCGAGTGAATTGGCGGGTGTGAGTCAGAAGACGCTCATTCGCTGGGAGAACGATGGTTTGATTGAATGTGTCAGAAATGGTCCTAACGGGCATAGGCGATATCGGGAAAGCGATATTGTCACCCTGGGGCACGGGGACGATTATGCCCATAGTAGTGGTGCTGAGAATGCCAATGACTGCGATTATGGAAATGGTACCAATGATCGCAGCAATGCGAGGTTCAACCAAGGATATTCAAACCGGCAACATCCCCATGGGACGAAGAGATTCAAACCACGTGGTATAATCTTTGCTCATACATTATCGCCATGACAGTTTATATCGAGAAGATGAAAACAAAGAGCAGTACAGTATGGTTCGCAGGCATTGTTGCCATTGTGATATGGGGATGCAGTGACCCCGATTGCGCTGATGTGGATTGGTGCGAGGGCAACGTTGTACAGGGGTGTAGAGCACTTTCGGAAAACGATGACCATATCGCGTGGGGAGATGCGTCAAATCGGCAGGCAGTTGCAGTTCAGGACTGCTCGTTGTCGGAACAGTTGTGTGTGGAGAATTCGAAAGGCGCCGCATGCGTATGGAAAGACGAGCCGTGCCCGGAAAACACATCGGCGTATTGCACCGACAATACGCTGAACAGCTGTTTTGCTGGGTATCTGGCGAACGTTTCGAGGTGTGGTGACAGCGAGGCAGATACCGTCTGTGTCGAATGGAACGATAACGACGCCCGGGACGGTACATGTGCCATTTCGGCCACACCCTGTAGCGATGAGGCACAGTCCATCTGTGCCGACGACAGAACACTCGCAAACTGCGCCACCGGTTATCCCGTGTTTATCGTCACCTGTTTTGGCGAATGTGTACAGATAGACAGTACCAGGGCTGCGTGTGAATAGGGGCAGTAACGGGTTTTAAGGGCCAGCACTCGGAATGTCGATTTTCAATCTTTGATCTTCACGGTTGAAAAAGAGGGGTGGGATTTGTAGGGTGATTTTTATGACGGATAAATATCAGGATGAGGAATCAACAGAGTATGGTCGGTTGCTGGATGAGCTGGCTGCGCTGTATGAGCCGGTGGTGGAGATGGGGGTGGAGGCGCGGAATCGGTTGCTGGTGAAGGTGTTCTGGGAGATGGGGCATCGGATTACGGGGTTGTTGCAGACGGGGGATGGGGCGCCGTCGGCGCGGTATGGGGAAAATGTGGTGGACAATCTGAGCCGGGATTTGACCAGACGGTATGGGAAGGGGTTTGGTCGGAGCAATCTGTTTTATATGCGGCAGTTTGCGCGGGAGGTTCCCAAAGCGGAGATTTCGGAGGCGCTGACGTGGACCCATTATCGGATTCTGTTTGGTGTGGCGGATTTGAAAGCGCGCAAGGCGTTGGCCGGGCGGGTGATTGCGGAGAGTCTGGGCTGCGATGCCCTGCGCAATATGGTGAAGTTGATTGGGAAAGACGATGAGGAAGCGTTGCCGGAGAAGGCGCACGGATTTTATCTGACGCCCCGGGAGGGAAGAGTGGGGCTGGTGAAGGTGGAGCGGGACCGGTTTGGAAAGCGGGGCTGGGTGGTGAATCTGGGGTTTGCGGTTCGACGGCGGGGGCTGGTGAAAGGGGGGCGGTCGTTGGCGGACGGGGACATGGTGGCGCTGGAAGCAGGGGGAAAGGCGGTGAAGGCGACGGGGAAGAAGACGGCGCGGTATTGTTATGAGGCGTGGGTGCTGAAGGTGGTGGACGGGGATACGCTGGCGCTGCGGATAGAGCTGGCGGATGGGACGATGGTGGATGAGCGGATTCGGCTTCGCGGGGTGGACGCGGCGGAGCTGCTGACGCCGGAAGGCGAACGGGCGGCGGCGTTTGTGAAACGGCGGCTGCGACCGGGGGATCGGGTGCGGGTGCATACGTTTTCGGATGACCGGTATGGGCGATATGTGGGGGATGTGTATTTGGGGAAGGGTGATGTGTGGCTGAACCGGGAGCTGGTGGAAAAGGGAATGGCGAAATTTCTGGACATGCAGGTGTGAGCGGGGTAAGTTGAGGGTATCTTTTGCGGCCATTTTCGGCCGCGGAATTCACTGAAATTTGATCAGATGTCGGGGAATGTTGAAAAGTCCACCCGGGTGGACTTTTGGGATTGTGTGGTGCAGTGTAGGGTATTTGAATACATGGAATGGCCCCCCGCCCCCGCCGTCGCTGCTGGTGCAGCTATGGCGTGATGTTCGAGATTTTTATTGCAACAGTTGGATGGGATGAACGATGGGGGGGCATGTTTGTTTATGTTTTGCAGAGTCTGAAGGATTCTTCCCGGTTTTATACGGGCAAATCGCAGGATCCACATGAACGGTTGAAGGAGCATAATCGGGGGAAATGCAGGTACACCAGTGCGCTTCGACCATGGAAGCTGATTGTGCATGTGTGGTTTGAGAGTGATTCGAAGGCGGATGCCTTTGAGAGGTATTTGAAGTCCGGGTCGGGGAGGGCGTTTGCGAGACGGCATTTTTGAGGATGAACGCCCGCCCGCCTTCGTCCGCCTTCGCTCGCTTGTGGCGAGGCTACGGCGGGACTACGGCGGGGCATCACGTTATTTTTTGAGGATGAACGCCCGCCTTCGCTCGCTTATGGCGAGGCTACGGCGGGGCATCACGGTATTTTTTTGAGGATGAACGCCCGCCTTCGCTCGCTTGTGGCGAGGCTATGGCGGGGCATCACGTTATTTTTTGAGGATGAACGCCCGCCTTCGCTCGCTTGTGGCGAGGCTACGGCGGGGCATCACGCCAAAGCCCCCTTTGGGGGCGGTGGCGTGATGGAGGCGGGGGGAATCGAACCCCCGTCCGAGAATACTCCCCTTGCGCGTCTACAGTCATAGTTTGTCTTTTAATTTAACCCTGTAAAACTCCGGCAAACAGGATGTTTACAGGGCTGGCTCACGTTAATTTGACCGGTACGCAGCGAGCACGCGCAACGGCGGTTCTGTAAAAATGATGCTCCAGTCGGCTACACAGACACTCACCGGTGGAACACTGGCTAATTAAGCTGCCAGAGCGTAATTGCTATCTTCGGCAATTATTTGTTTCAAGCCTTTTTAACGCGGGGACCTGGACCCGCAGACTGCAACACAAGCTTCGTGATACCCGTCGAAACCATGTCGCCCCCGATTTTCAAAGAACAGGATGAACGATTCACCTGGGGCAGACACAGGGATTTGCCCCTACGGTCGGCGCATCGTTCTCCGCTGATGAGATGTAAGGATTTTTGAGATAATTGCAACAGAAACTGTGCCGGCAATGGATTTCGAACGGTGCGTTACCGCAATATGTACCAGGCGACGTCGGGGGTGATGTCGAAGTGGAGGTGGTTGTAGTGGTCGCGGTCGGCGTTGGGGGTGAGCATGACGTTGAATACCCGGTCCCGGTGCAGGTTGCAGACGAAGTCCTTCAGGAATTGACCCTTTTCGGTGCGGGGGTGGTCGTCGCAGGGGGGATGGTGAAAATGCTTTTCGTAGTCGGTTTCCACATCCACGATGGAGCCGTCTTGAAAGGTGAACCAGCGAATGTCGATGGCGGTGGCCCGGGAATGCTGGCTGGGCAGGTGGCCGTTGCCGGCGCGTTCGTATGCTTTGCGGCAGTTGCGGCCTTTGCGCCCCTTTTTGCAGTTTTTTGCAAGGGTGATGGGCCGCCATGTGGAGTAGTATTCGATTTTGGTGACGCCCTTTGCCCGGGCCCGCCGGGCCAGCTGGATGAGGGACACGATGAGTCGGCAGTCCATGACGCGCCGTTTGTTTTTTTCGGGCCATCTGCTGTCGATGACAACGCCTTCCACAGGGCCATCGAGGAGGAGCGGGGTCTTCACAAACGGGGTGGCAAATTTGGGGGTGTGGGTTTGAACGCCCGCTTTTTTTAAAATGTTGTTGCACTGGCGGTCGGTGAGCTGCCAGATGGCGCGGGCCTGTGGGATGGTGACGCTGGAGACCGGCGGCATGGAGATTTCTCCCGGGCGGTAGGTGTCGGTGGGCGAAGATTCGGTGTCGGAGTCTTTCTGAAGGTCGTGAATGAGGTCGCCGAGCCCAACTTTATCCTTCGAAGATCGCGCCGAAGCAGCATCGCTGCGAAGGCGGATGGCGTGATGTTGAAAATTCGAGTCTGAATCTTGTGCTTGTTGTTTCATATTCGAAGATCGCGCCGAAGCAGCATCGCTGCGAAGGCGGATGGCGTCATCGGTTGGTGATCCGCCGTCGCCCGTTTCACGGGCTATGGGGTGATGTTTAAAATTCGGGAATGACACACTGCATGCCAGCAGAATGATAAGCACAATTTGAAAGGAAACGAATTTCATGCACTGCTTATAGCAGTTCTGCCGCCCGTTCCGCCAGTTCAGAGCGTTCGCCCTTGGAGAGGATGATGTGTCCGGCAATGGCTTCGCCCTTGAAGCGTTTGACCACGTGCACCAGGCCGTTGTTGGTGGCATCCACATAGGGGTTGTCAATCTGGTAGGGATCGCCGGTGAGCACGATTTTGGTGTCGTCCCCCGCCCGGGTGATGATGGTTTTCACTTCGTGGGGCGTGAGATTCTGCGCCTCATCGACCAGGATGAACTGACTGGGGATGGACCTGCCGCGGATGTAGGTGAGCGGCTCGATGTGGAGCATGTCCATGTCGAACAGTTCGTCGCTGGAGCGGCCGGTGCGTTTTTCGCGACCGGAGATGCCCAGGAGCAGTTCCAGGTTGTCGTGAACCGGCTGCATCCAGGGACGCAGCTTTTCGTTGATGTCGCCAGGCAGAAATCCGATGTCTTTGCCCAGGGGAAATACGGGTCTGGACACCAGAAGACGCTGGTAGACCTGTTCTTCGGCGGCTTTCTGGAGTCCGGCAGCAAGCGCCAGCAGGGTTTTTCCGGTACCGGCCTGGCCCACCAGGGTCACCAGCCGGACGTTGTCGTCGAGCAACAGTTCGAAGGCAAAATGCTGTTCCTTGTTGCGGGGGCGAATTCCCCAGACCGAAGGACCGTTGCCTTTGAGGACCCGCATGGTATGACCGTCGGGCTGCACCCGGACAATGGCAGAGCCGCCTCCGGATTCGCCGTGGAGCACAGCAAAGGAGTTCGGAGGCATTCTGTCGGTTTCTTCGGTGGCCTCGGGGGCTTCTCCTTCGCCATCCGTAAAGAGTTTCTGCATCAGCTCGTCGCTGACGGTGCGCTCAAATCGGCCACTGTACAGTTCATCGATGTGTACTTTGTCGGCCATGTAGTCCATGACCTGAAGTCCAAGTGCGGCGCCGCGAACACGCAGATTAATATCTTTGGTAACGAAAATGCAGGGAATATCGGGGGTTTCTTTCTGCACCTGGTTGGCGACCGCGAGGATGCGACTGTCTGCGGTGTTGCCCAGCAGCGCGAATTCCTCGGAGAGCTCCCGCTGTGCGAAAGCGACTCTGAGAGTGCCTGCACCGTCGTTGATGGGAACCCCGTCAATGAGTCGTCCCATGGATCGCAGTTCGTCAAGGAGTCGGGATACGCGCCGTGCGTTTTTCCCCAGTTCGGACATGTCCTTTTTGAATGAATCCACCTCTTCAAGAACAAAAATGGGTATGATGACGTTGTTTTCCTCGAAAGCAAATACGGAATTGGGGTCGTTCAGCAGAATGTTGGTATCAAGGACAAAGTTCTTTTTCATATATTCCCTTTCCACCCGTCGACGAAAACGAGTTGGTTGCGTGCATCAGGTCCTATGTTCATTATAGAACCGATTTAATAAAACAGCTAGCGAATCCCAGCGTTATTAAAAGTCTTTTCGATAACTTCCAGCTCTTCTTTCACGTCATTCATATCGGCGCCGAGCTGTCTGGCTCTGGCAAACGAAAGCTGTGCCCCCATCAACCGATGCTGATGGTACAGGGCTTTACCCAGTTCCCGCCATGAAACCGGGGATTCGGGGCTGACGATAGTGGCATGGTGCAGGTAACCAATGGCCTGACCGTACTCCCGCAGCTGATTGAGAATCATGCCCATTTCGAGAAAAAGGGCGTTGGCATGAGGGGTGTCGAAGGTGTATCGAATCCCGAGCCGGATCACTTCCACGGCCCACTGGGGTTCGTTCCGGTGCATATACGAGCCTGAAAGCAGCGTGCACCCGGTGGCAATCTGTTTGCGTTGCGCCAGGGACAGGTCTTTCTGGGCGGGGGTTTTCAGCAGGGTGGAGAGCAGACCTGGCCATGTTTCGAGCAGGTGAATGACCCGGTCGAAGTTGTTTTGGCTGTAGGCTTCTTCGGCCTCGGCGGTTTCGAAATTCAGAACCAGTTGTCTCAGGCCGAACCGTTGTACATCGAATTGAAGTAATTGCAGGATAAGCTTGTGAAAATCCTCTATCGGCAGAAATGCTTTTTCCCGTGCGGTGGATATGGCCACCGCCGACTGAAGCCGCGAACCGTTCTGGACGGCGGCGAGATGGGTGGGGTAGAGTTCGAAAAGCGGCGCCACCAGCAGTGGCATTTCACCAATGATAGCGAGGGCCTGCTGGGAATCCAGGGGCAGGGTGCACTTCCTGACGCTGTCGATGCCAATATCCATCAATACGCTGGCCACCTGCATGTTGAACTGGGTGAGAGGCAGTTTCTGGATCATCTCGCTGTCTGTGGTGAATTCAACAACGGTGTCTGTCTTTTCGTCTTGTGAGAGGTCGGGGTCCGGTTGCCGCAGACTTTCGATTTGCAGCCCGATCAGAATGGAATAGGCAAAATAGCGCGGGCCGATAATGCGGGAAACCAGTTCCATATTGTCCGAATTCGCTTCGGCTTTAAGGTTCTCGAACCATTTGTCCTGGCGAATGTCGTCCAGGGGCAGGCACGCTCCCACGTTGATCAGCGCATCCATGCAGGCCTGGCAGGTGGCATCTGAAATATCGGTTTTCATCAGGGGAATCAGCTGGTTGGCCACCAGGACCGGATCCATCCCGCTGAGGGTCGTCACGGCGTCCCGACACAGGGTATTGTCTTCGGATTTCAAATCCTCAATCAGGTTGTCGATGGCGGCCGAAATGAGAGACTCCTTTGGTTGGCAGAGTGTCCGCTATTTACCGGCGGATGTGTTTTCCCCTGCGGATTCTGTTTTCTGTACTCTTTGTCTATACCACGCAATCGTGTGCATGAGGCCGCGCTCGAGATCAAATTGAGGGTGATAATCGAGAATTTTTTTGGCCTGTCCAATATCGGGGATGCGCAGTTCCACGTCGGTGTATGGCCAGTCGATGTGTTTGATTTCCGATGCGGAGCCCGCCAGTTTTACAATGAGCACTGCGAGGTTGTGAACCGTGAGGGCGGTTCTGGGGTTGCCGATATTGAAGGCGCGCCCGATGGCGTCCGGATGCACCAGGGTGCGAAGCAGCCCGTCGATGAAATCGTCGATGTAGCACCACGCCCGAATCTGATCGCCGTCGTTGTGCACAGTGAGGGGGGCATTGTGCAGGGCTTTAACCACAAAATGGTGGATGGCGCCTTCGCCCACCTGTCCGGGGCCGAAAATGTTGAACGGCCGGATGGTGACGGCGGGTACTTGCCGCTGCTGATACATCACGTGGGCGAGATGTTCGGTGGCCAGTTTGGAGACCGCGTAAGTCCAGCGCGCGTGCCCCACGGCGCCGAGGGTGGTGGCATCCTGCTCATTTACCCGGAATGCGTAACTGCCAAATACCTCAGAAGTGGAAATATCTACGAATCGCTCCAGCCCCGGTAGGTTCTGGGCGGCTTCCAGAATGTTGAATGTGCCTTTCAGCGTGACTTCCATGGTTAAAACCGGATTGTTCATGACCGTATCCACCCCGGCGATGGACGCCAGGTGAATGATGTGGGTTTTGTTCCGGGCCACTTCGGCCACCAGCGCGGCATCCCGGATGTCCCCCTTGATGAACTCCAGGTTGGGGTGCGACATCAGCGGGGTATGGGTGAGGGCGTCCCGGTGCAGGATGTCCAATACCGTAATCTGATTATTTTCGATGAGTTGGTTTATTATTCTGGAGCCGATGAATCCGGCGCCGCCGGTAATCAGAATTTTTTTGTCTTTTAACATTGGGCAATTTTGCAAATTAGGGATTCCCGGGTCAATATTTTGGACTTTTTTCATTTTTCATCGCGAATGATGCGCGATAAATGGGTGCGGAAAGAACCGGAAAATGACGCTTTCGTCGTGAACGGGCTTGCGGAGAACCCAATAATAGTTGAAATATGCACTCTAATAGGAACCCATCATTGACAGGGGACCCGTTGGAACGGTATTCTTCCGATGGCGATACTCGGTATATGCCCAAACGAAATGAAGAGATTATTCTATGTATAAAATCGTCATTTGCGACGACGAGGGGAAAACCACGATAATCCCTTTTATCCGCGATGAGTTTACAATCGGTCGAGCGGCGGGAAACGTGATCCGTTTAACGGATCGGAACGTGTCGCGTCGACACGCCGTTCTCTCCAGGGAAGATGGGGAGTTTTTTATCGAAGACGTGGGCAGTCGAAATGGCGTTCGCATCGGCACAAGTGTTGTGAAACGCGGCCCCAAACGGGAGTTCGCCCCCGAAGATCGCGTTCTGATTGGCGATTATCGCATTTCCGTCAGCGAAAAGGCCTATGCCAGTGTACCCCTGGGCAGGCAGGTCGATCCCCGGGTAGACCGGGGTGTCGGCAAGGTGACCCCCTACGCCCGGCTGGTGATGGTGGAAGGTGACGATTTGGGAAAAGAGATTGCCCTTACCGGTGAGCTGTACATTGTGGGGCGCGGGGACCGGGCCAATATGGTTATTGATGATCCCTCCATTTCCCGGGCCCATGCCCGGTTGGAAGGCGGGGGCGACGAGTGGGTGGTTTCTGACCTGGACAGCAGCAACGGTCTGTATATCAACGGCAACAAACGCGACGACTACATGCTTCGCTCCGGTGACGTGGTGGAATTCGGCAATACCCACTTTCGCTATGTGGCGCCGGGAGAACCCTACGATGCCGAGTCGGCGAACATTGAGGCATGGCAACAGGAAAATCGATCCCGAAGTAAAACCGTCTGGGCGGTGGGGGTGGTGGCGGTGCTGTTGTTGATGGCAGTGACCCTGGTGGGCCTCAAGTATTTTCGGGAAGACGCCGGGGATGACGGCACTCTGATGGTGCGGATGAAAGAATATAACGCGGTGCTGGCGGACGGGGAAAAAGAAATGGCCCAGAAGAACTGGTCTGAAGCAGCCAGGCTGTTCGCCAAGGCACAGGGCATGGGATTCGGAACCTACAAGGCCCGCAAGCTCAAACAGAAAGCCATGGTGGAGCTCGAAGCCAAAACATCCATCGAGGCTGCCCGGACAGCCATGGCGGAAGAAGACTGGGCAACCGCGGTGAGTGAGCTCTCCAAAGTGCAGCAATCCAGCGATTATTTTGACAGGGACATGGCCCGGAAGGCGGCGGAAAAGCTATGCGAGGAACTCATTATCAAGGTGGAGTTCATGGCCAGTAACGGCGATACTGATGGCGCCAGAACGGTGCTCTCCGCCATTGGCGATATTCCCTATGCTTCTGAATTCTGCATCAAAAAGCGGGACGCCACCGGCGCCACCCTGGAATAATTCAAATCTGCAGCAACGTCTCCGGGGCTCTGTTCCGGAGTCCTATTCCAAATCTTCCCCCGACCCCAGAGCGCTGTCGCCGAACTTTTTCCATACCGCGTCCATGACAGTGTCGAGCTTTCGCTGCCGGGTGATTTTTTCGGGTAAAAAGAGTTCCTGCTGGGTACCGGCTTCTTCAAAATGGAAGGTGGCCATGCCAATGAGTCGGTAGGTGCGATTCAAGTCGAACTTTTCAAGCAGCGGGGCGGCTGCGGTGAGCAGTTCCCCGGCACTATCAGTGGGGATATCGATAGGGCCCTGGCGGGTGAGCAGTCTGAAATCGGAGGTTTTGAGTTTTACCCGAACCCCCCTGGCCAGCAGATGCTCGTTGCGCAGGGTGCGTGCAATCCGTTCCGCTGCCCGTTTCAGGTGGGGCCAGATGGCTTCTTTTCCGCAGATGTCTTCTCCCAGGGTGTATTCCCGGCCAATACTCCGGGCTTCTTCCCGGGGTTCAACAATGCGATCATCGATATTGTTGGCAAGACGCCAGATGTGAACGCCCTGTTTTCCGAAGACGGATTCCAGCTGGGATTCGCTTCGTTGGGCCACGTCCCCGATGGTGCGAAATCCATGGGCCATCAGTCGGTCGCGGGTTTTGGGGCCCACGCCCCAGATGCGGGAAACGTCCATGGGCCAGAGCACCCGGGTTTCGGTACCCGGTTCAATGATGGTGAGCCCATCCGGTTTGTTCATGTCGCTGGCCACTTTGGCCATGAACATGGTGGTGGCGATGCCCACCGAAATAGTGAGGCCGCCAGTGGCATGGTACACTGCTTTTTTTAACCGGGTTCCCATGTCTTCGGGCGTGCCGAAAATCTGTTCCGCACCGGTCATTTCCAGAAATGCTTCATCCACGCTGATGGGGGCGATTCGGGGAGAAAATGCTTCGAACACTTCCATGATGATGCGGGAGATTTCCCGGTATCTCTCCATCCTCGGCGGCGTCACGATGGCGTGGGGGCACAGTTGAAGCGCCCGTACCATGGGCATGGCGCTTCTGGCGCCGAATACCCGGGCTTCGTAACTGGCAGTGGACACCACACTTCTGGGATGACGGCTGCCGATGAGCAGGGGTTTGCCCCGGTATTCCGGATGATCGAGTTGTTCCACGGCAGCGAAGAAGGCATCCATGTCGGCGTGGATGACAATGCGATGCCAGGAGTGTGCAGGAGGCGAAGTCATGGCGACATTGTAGGGGATGGCTATGGATTGAAAAGAAAAAAACGATGGTTATGCGCGAACGGAAACCCGTTGCACGGTGTCCAGCAATTCCTGCAGGCCGTACGGTTTGCGCATGAACACCACTGCGGGATCGGTCAGCAGGTTGTTCAACGTGTCATCCTCCGGATAACCGGAAGAGAGAATCACCCGGGCATCGGGATTCACCTGCCGCAGTTTTTCAAACGTCGTGGAGCCGTTCACGTTGGGCATGACCATGTCGAGCAGCACCACGGATATGGAACGCCAGTGCTGTCGGTACAGATGCAGCGCCACCTGGCCGTCCGGTGCATCGAGCACTTCGTACCCCATCCGGGTGAGCATCCGATGGCAGGTTCTTCGGATAAGGGCTTCATCATCCACAAGCAGAATACATTTTGTGTTCACATCACAATTGCAACTCATTTTTTCCCTCTGTTGATGCGGTTTTTTTAGGCGTCTGAATTATACGACCACTGGACATATGTGCAATGATTGTTGGGGAAATTAGTGTATTTTCTTTCAGTGGTTCCGCTGGGTCAAGGGGGCAGGAAGACGGTTTCCCCCGGGACTTTTATGTGATAACTGTCAGGAACGAAGTGAGAAACATGTCGTCCATCAGCAAGGGAGTCACCAAATGTTTGTTGTTCATGTTTATGTAGATGTAAAACCCGAGTTCGTCGATGGGTTTAAAGCCGCATCGCTGGCCAATGCCCAAAGCAGCGTGAATGAACCCGGCATCGCCAGATTTGATGTGATTCAGGATTTGGCAGAGCCGACGCAATTTGTTCTGGTTGAGGTGTATCGTACCGAAGCGGATTCGGCGAAGCACAAGGAGACCGAACATTACAGAACCTGGCGGGACACGGTGGCTCCCATGATGAATTCCCCGCGCAGCGCCAGAAAGTTCAGCAACATTTTTCCCGATGAAACCGGTTGGGACAGCAAATGACCGGAAGTTTGAATGCGTTCACCTTTGCCACCGCGGCGAAAATTCATTTTGGCGTTGGCGCATCGAAACAGCTGAATGGGGAGGCCACGGCCAGGGGTACCCGGGCGCTGGTGGTGACCGGGGGCACGCCCTCCCGGGTGGCGTCTCTGGTTTCGCAGCTATCGATTCCCCATCATCTGTTTGAGATACGGGGAGAACCCGGTGTGGAGATGGTGGCAGCGGGCAGTGCGCAGGCGCTGGAAAACGGCTGCGATGTGATTGTCGCCATTGGCGGAGGCAGTGTGATAGATGCCGGCAAAGCCATCAGCGCGCTGATGACCAATCGCAGAGATGTGATGAGTTATCTGGAGGTCATTGGAAACGGGGAACCGCTCACCGAAAAAACCGCGCCGTTCATCGCCGTGACCACCACCTCGGGCACCGGGGCGGAGGTGACGCGCAACGCGGTGCTGGCATCGAAGGCGCACGGCATCAAGGTGAGTATGCGAAGCGAGAGCATGTTGCCGGATGTGGCCATCGTGGATCCGCAGCTGACCGTCAGCGTGCCACCTGCGGTGACGGCTGCCACGGGACTGGATGCGCTGACCCAGGTGATTGAACCGTATGTGAGTGTGAAGGCCAACTTTCTCACCGATGCCATCTGCGAAGCGGCCATGGTGCGGGTGGCGCGCAGCCTGAGACGGGCGTACGACCATGGAGACGATTTGGCCGCCCGGGAAGACATGGCTTTTGCCAGTCTGTGTGGCGGGTTGGCCCTGGCCAATGCGGGGCTGGGGGCGGTGCACGGTTTTGCCGGTCCCATCGGAGGCATGTTTCCCATCCCCCACGGGGTGGTCTGCGGTCGATTGTTGCCCTTTGTGTTCAAGGCCAATGTGGCGGCGGTGTCGGAGATGCCGGATGTGGCAAAGAAGTTTGAAAAGGTGGCCACCCTGCTCACGGGCAATCCCGGCAGTTCCGTGGCCGATGGCGTTCGCTGGCTCGATACCCTGTGCACCCATCTGCAGGTGGACGGGTTGTCGAAATACGGTGTCGCCCGCCCGGACTTCGACCGCATCCTCCCCGCGGCAAAGCGCGCCAGCAGCATGAAAGGCAATCCGGTGCCCCTTTCCGACAGTGTGCTTGCAGATATTCTCGACCAGGCCCTGTGATACGCGGGTCTGTTACTCCTGCAGCAGTGCGATCACTTCCTGAACGGGGAGGTTACTTCGGCAGTTCACCTTTGAGGATGTGGTTGCTGACGCAGAACTGATCCCCGGTGAGGTGGTGCAGCAGTTCGAGTCCATTTTCAAACGTGAGTCTGCCATCCACAAAGTGTCGTTCGTCCACATGGGCGCTGACCACCTGGGCCAGCAGCAGGGCCGATGACCCCATGTCGACCACCTGGCTTACCCGGCACTCCAGATTGGCGAAGGCTTCATCCACCAGGGGAGCCCTGATTTTTTCGGCCGATGTGCGGGTCAGGTTGAACTTTTCAAATTTATCCACACCGGTTTTTCCCGAGACCCGGCCACACCCGAGCACCGCGTTGACCATTTTTGCCTCGGGAATATTAATGGCGAATTCGCCGGTTTTTCGGATGAACGAATAGGTGTGATGGTTCCGGCTGCATTCGATGGCCACCATAGGCGGGTCCTTGCGCACCGGCATGTTCCAGGTAACCGTGAAGATGTTGTCGTTTTTCCCGTTTCCGGCGCTGATCCACACCACGCATCCGGGATTCAGCAGGGCGTGGATGCCGGAATATACCTTCAGTTTGGACATTGAGTCTCCTTTCTCCTCTGACGCATTTTTATCAGTTCGGAAAGCCCTGCGCAACTGGCATTGGGGGAGAACGGGTGCCCTGGTGATTGTAACGGATGCGCCTTTAAGATATGGTTGAGACACCGATAGTCGCCCGAGTGAAACTTGAAATGCAGGAGAAAGAGGCAGATATGATAGGGATGATACGGATGATACGGATGGTACCCGGATTGGTGACAGTTGGGATTGCGCTGTTGGCAATGGGCTGTGGAAACTGGAAGTATGAGGCAGGCCCTGGAGATGATGGGGATGGGCCGGGGACGGAGGACACCGGAGATGGGACGGACATCGGTGATGATGGGGAAGAGACGGATTCCGCTTCAGCAGGTGGTGATAGCGCAGACGATGATGCCTCCGACAGTGACGGTACCGGAAGCGATACTGCCAGCGTCGACACCACCGGAAGTAACACGGATGACGGTGACACGGACGAAAGTGACACCACCGATACGGGCACATCTGACTCGTCGGACTACTTTCAGGTTGAACTCTTTTTTGAACCTTGCTGGGCCCGAAGGGTTCAACGGGTGGTGGTGGATGCGGAGGGAGATATTATTGTGGGTGGGTACGACTCGTTTTACTGTGACGACCAGTTGGAGGATGCCTTTCTGACTCACGTCAGTGCCAGTGGCCGGATGCTGCGGGATAAAGTGATCAAAGGTGAACGTCGGGTGCGGGAAATCCATGATTTTATACAGACGGACGATCTCGGATACATCACCGTTGGCATGGACTGCGACGACTGGAGCGATGCCTGCTCCATGAGCAGGAGTGAAATCACCAGGTATGACGCAGACGTTAACCCAATCTGGTCGCTGCGCGTTCCGGCGGACCTGGCGGAGGCCGTTTCCTGGGAAGATAACGTCCTGCTATCCATCATCCGTCTCTCAGACGGTACTTATGCGACCGTCGGTGACATCTTTACCTCGGACCCGGTGAGCCCGGGAACCGGCGACCGCCACCTGCCATATCTGGTCATTTTTAACGAAGACGGCGAAATTCTCCAGCAGGGTGTGATTCCCGTGAATGACGCAAATGGTGGATGGAGTGGCTTCGGGACCGCCATTGTTGAAGCCCGCAATGGGGATCTGGTGGTAGTGGGGGGCCAGACCCCTGAAGCGGAGGGCGAGCGCGGCGGCCTCGCCGTTCGAGTGACCCGTCAGATGGAAATTGTGTGGATAAACAGATTGAACCATCTGGACCGCCTGAATGATGTATGGGAAACCCATGAGGGGGACCTGATTGTGACGGGGGCAACGAGTACTGGTCTGTATGTCGCCAGACTTGGCGAAAAAGGCGGCGCCATCCGGTGGGAGTTCGAGATATTCAAGGCGGAAGAAGGTATTGCTCCCGAGGGCAAGTCCGTTTTTCCGGCCATCGAAGAGGGACGGTTTTTCATCACCGGCAACGGATGGGATGGCGCCGACAAAGGCACGTTGATTCAGATGAATACAGATGGAGATCTGCAGTGGCAGCGATATTATGACAGCACTGTGGTTGAAGGTCGTCCATTCGGTGACGCCAGCATTTACGGAGACATGATTACCGATGGGGTTCAGCTTCCGGATGGCAGTATCGTTCTCGCCGGCACCACCGCGCTGAAAGTGAAGGCGAATGACAATGATCCCTCCCAGTCCATCTGGATCCTGAAGGTGGATGCCGACGGAAATCTCTGAGAACGACGGCGTATCTGCCGCAGCCGTGGAAGCGGTTGTGCAGGGGTCAGGGAATCTGCTGCTCATGCTGCTCGTGGGCCAGCAGCCACTCTTTCAGGCCTTCGGGGCCGGACCAGCCACCTGCACTGCCATTTTGCGGCAATACCCGGTGGCAGGGGATGAACAGGGGAAGTTGATTTTTTTTCATCCAGCTGCCCACTGCTCTGGCGGCGCCCGGGTTGCCCGCCTCCCTGGCCAGTTCGCCATAGGTGGTGACAGAACCCGGCGGTACCGTGACCAGCTGCCGATACACGGCCCGTCCAAAGTCGGTACACCATGACAGATCCAGCGGGGGCGGGAGGGGCAACGGGGCGTGATGGAGATAGGCCATCAGCCACATCCGTGCGTGCTGAACAATTTGCGGGGCATTTTCGATACAGAGGGGAACATCGCGTTCTTCCCCTTCCTCAAAGGGGGCCGGGAGGATTTCAGACACCCATGGAACCAGCCTCTCCGGAAACCGCACCCGTCTCAATCCACCTGCGGAGGCGGAGAGTTGAAATACACCCAGTGGCGTCTCCAAGGTCATATGAGTAACGGTATTGCTGTCCGTCTGAGATTTCATATCCGCCAATATGGGGCCGCGCGCGGCCAAAGTCACTGTTATTTGATGGATTTGATCAGTTTTGCAAAGTACGGAGGCATTTCGTGACGGGGGTACCAGGCCAGGGCGAATTCCAGTTCCAGCTGCCTGCCGGGCATTAAATCGATGATTTGTTTCGCCCGGAAAAGGGGTTCGGCGAATTTTCGGGTGAGCACCGAGTAACCGCATCCTTTGGCAATCAGGGACGCCAGTGCATCAATGTTGTTGGCCAGGTGGCGTTCCCGGATGCATTTTTCGAAGAGATTAAACTTTTTGAGAAACTGAAATGTCGCCTTGTCAGTGGCATTGAAGTCCACGATGCGCTGGGTGGCCACCACCTCCTCTATGGGGAGGCTTTTCCAGGCCGCTGGTCCCACCAGAATATACGATGATGGCGCAAGCAGTTTCGAATCCAGTTCGTTCACCACCTCGTTGCGACTCAATACCGCCAGCTGTGACTCACCGGATTTCAGCTGCTTCAGTGATGACTCATCGTCATTCAGATTGAACGTGAAAGTGACGTTGGGGTGCGCATCGAGAATTTTCACAGAACCGGGAATGATTCGGGAGCGCATGATGCTGGAGGGACCACAGATATTCACCCGGACCGTCGCTTCGTCCGTATTGTTGTGGAGAAAGGAGAGCAGCTGTCCTTCCAGATCCCGGGCGCTCTGGCAATAGCGGTGGAGCGCTTCGCCTTCGGGGGTGGGATGCATACCCTTGCGGGAACGGGTGAAAAGGGTGGTGCCCAATTGTCGCTCAAGCGCTCGAATTCTCTGGGTTACTCCGGTCTGGGTCAGACCGATTTCCCGCGCCGCGCCGTGCACGGTGGAATGTCGGATTACGGCCACGAAAGCTTCAAGCCCTGGATGTAGTAAACTCATAGTTTATCATCAATACAGTAGATGAATGAATTTATCAATCCCGACCCCCAAAGTTATGGAGAATCGGATTGACCGGGAGTGAAGCGAGACGCAGGACAATAAGAGACAAATTAAGCACTTTTTACCATATACATCTGAGGTGAGTTTGCTATACAGTTTCGTGATTTTCGCCGCTTCCCGCCTGTAATGGGAGTGAAACAGAATACACTGAGGATTGTAACAGTTTGAACTTAAAAGCGTTTCAAGCGAGGTAGATCACACGATGACGCAACGGAAGATAAAGTTAGTACTCGAAGACGGGACTGAATTTGAGGGAATGGGATTCGGGGCAATATCCAATATTGCAGGGGAGGTCGTATTCAACACGGGGATGATGGGATATCCCGAAACTCTGACAGACCCATCCTATACCGGTCAGATATTGGTGATGACCTTTCCGCTGGTGGGGAACTACGGTGTACCTGAATTCAAACTGGATGAAAATGGGATTCCGGTTGGATTTGAGTCCGATGGCATCAAGATCGCCGGCCTGGTGGTCAGTGAGTATTCGCCCAATTACAGCCACTATCAGGCCGTGCAATCCCTGAGCGAATGGATGGAGAAAGCGGGAGTACCGGGAATCAGCGGTATCGATACCCGTACGCTGACGGTGATGCTCCGGGAAAAGGGCAGCATGCTGGGAAAAATTCTCGTCGACAACGAGGATATTCCATTTCATGACCCCATGGCCACCGACCTTGTGGCTTCGGTTTCGCCCAAAGCGATAAAAAAAATCGGCACTCATAAAGATGGGCAACCTACAGTGATTCTGGTGGATTGCGGGTGCAAGACCAGCATCACCCGGTCTCTGGTAGCGCGCGGTCTCAATGTGGTGCAGGTCCCCTATAATGAATATTTCTTCAACATGGAATTTGATGGGATTTTTATTTCCAACGGCCCGGGGGATCCCCAGATGTGCAAAACAACCGTGAAGCACATTGAGAATGCGCTGGCCCTGGGCAAACCGATTCTGGGCATCTGTCTGGGGAACCAGATTCTCTCCATGGCCGCCGGCGCCGATACCTACAAACTGAAGTTTGGACATCGGGGTCAGAATCAACCGTGCATTGAGATGACACGCAACGACGAGGGGGAGACCGTGCCCACCAGACGGTGTGTCATCACTTCCCAGAACCATGGGTATGCGGTGAAGGCGGAGCATCTTGCCGGCGACTGGCATGTGTGGTTTTCCAATGCCAACGATGGCACGGTGGAGGGCATCCGACACAGTTCCAAACCGTTCTGGGGCGTCCAGTTCCATCCCGAAGCGAATCCCGGACCAACGGATACCGCCTGGATATTCGACCTGTTTGCTGATGCGGTGAAAGGAGGCGCCCAATGAAGAAGGTGACCAATGTAATTGTGCTGGGCAGCGGCGCGCTGAAAATCGGCGAGGCCGGTGAGTTCGACTATTCCGGCAGTCAGGCCATCAAGGCGCTCAAAGAAGAAGGCATTCGCACGGTTCTGGTAAATCCCAATATCGCCACCATCCAGACGTCTGAAGAACTCCCGGATGAAGTATATTTCGTGCCGGTGCGTCCGGCGTTTGTGGAGCAGGTGATTGAGCGGGAAAAGCCCGACGGCATTCTGCTGGGATTTGGTGGCCAGACCGCGCTCAACTGCGGCGTGGAGCTGTACAAATCCGGCGTACTGGAAAAATACGGGGTGGAAGTGCTCGGTACTTCGGTACAGACCATCATCAATACCGAAGACCGTGAAATTTTTGTTGAAAAGCTCAATGAGATTGGCGTGCATTCTCCACGCAGTATTCCCACAACGACCGTGCAGGAAGCCCTGGATGCCGCCGACAGAATCGGCTATCCGGTCATGGGGCGCGTGGCTTTCGCTCTGGGTGGGCTGGGTTCCGGTGTCTGTCAGAACAGAAACGAACTGGAAGATCTCGCCGCCAAGGCTTTTGCCCATACCGGCCAGTTGCTCATCGAAGAATATCTGGCGGGATGGAAAGAGCTTGAGTACGAAATCGTTCGCGACGCCTACGATAATTGCATCACTGTCTGCAACATGGAGAATCTCAACCCCATGGGCGTTCATACCGGTGAAAGCATTGTGGTGGCACCCAGTCAGACCCTCACCAATGAGGAATATCACTTCCTCAGAGAAACCGCTATCCGGACCGTTCGCCACATGGGTGTGGTGGGCGAATGTAATATTCAGTACGCGCTGGACCCCCACAGCAAGGAATACCGGGTTATCGAAATCAACGCCCGACTCTCCCGTTCATCGGCATTGGCCTCCAAGGCGACCGGGTATCCCCTGGCGTTCGTTGCTGCCAAGCTGGTCATCGGGAAATCACTGATTGAAGTGCAGAACTCTGTAACCCGCGCCACCTGTGCCTGTTTTGAACCGGCTCTCGACTATGTGGTTGTGAAAGTCCCCCGCTGGGACCTCAAAAAATTCCAGGGCGTTTCTCAGCGCATCGGTTCGGCCATGAAATCGGTGGGCGAGGTGATGAGTATTGGCCGCAAGTTTGAAGAAGCGCTCCAGAAGGCGTTGCGGATGCTCGAAGTGGGCGCCAGAGGTGCAGTCTGCAGTGATATGGAAATCGCGGATTTGGATGAAGAGCTGAAGCATCCATCCGATAAACACATCTGGGGTCTGGTGGAAGCGCTCGAAAAGGGCATGACCGTTGATGAAATTCACGACATCACCAGAGTGGATCGCTGGTTCATCGACAAGTTGAAGATTATTGTCGAAATCAATCAGAAACTCAAAAAGGCCGGTGCCGGAGTACTGACTGACGGGGAGTTGATGCTCGAAGCCAAAAAGCACGGTTTCGCCGATACTCAGATTGCGATTTCCACACAGCAAACCCCTGAAGACGTCTGGGAAGCGCGGAAAACACTCGATATTCACCCCTGGGTAAAACAAATCGATACCCTGGCTGCGGAATATCCGGCAGCCACCAATTACCTGTACCTCACATACAATGGCTCCCGGCACGATCTGGAACTGGATTCCGCCGGCGTGGCCATACTGGGACCGGGCGCATACCGTATTGGTTCTTCGGTGGAGTTTGACTGGTGCTGCGTCAACACGGTGAAGACCTTGCGCAAGTACGGGTATCAGACCATCATGATCAACCACAACCCGGAGACCGTCAGTACCGATTACGACGAATGTGACCGGTTGTACTTTGAAGAATTGTCGTTTGAAACCGTTCGCGAAATTTACCAGTTCGAGCGCCCCCTGGGTTTGATTCTGTCCATGGGCGGTCAGATTCCCAACAACCTGGCCATGCCCTGTCACAAGGCGGGGCTGCGGGTGCTGGGGACATCACCGGTCAATGTGGACCGGGCAGAAAATCGCAACACGTTTTCCAGCATGCTTGAGCGTATCGAGGTCCATCAGCCGGATTGGATGGAATTGTCCTCATTGAACGAGGTGTACGATTTCGCCGATCGGGTGGGGTACCCGGTGCTCATCCGACCGTCCTACGTACTTTCCGGCGCCGCCATGGCGGTGGCGGTTGACAAAAGTCAGCTGGAAGAGTTTCTCGGCGAAGCGGTCGACATTTCGCCGGAACATCCGGTGGTGGTCTCCAAGTTCATCGAAGGCGCAAAAGAAATTGACGTTGACGCGGTGGCGTCCAACGGCGAGCTGGTGTGCTGGGCGGTGTCTGAACACGTGGAAAACGGTGGGGTGCACTCCGGGGATGCAACGCTGGTACTGCCGCCGCAGCGGACCTATCTGGAAACCATGCGCCGCATCCGGAAGATTTCACAGCGGGTTGCAAGAGAGCTGGAAATCAACGGCCCGTTCAATATTCAGTTTCTGGCCAGACACAACGATGTGATGGTCATTGAAGTGAACCTGCGGGCATCGAGAAGTTTCCCGTTCGTTTCCAAGGTGCTCAAGCGGAATTTCATCGAAGCGGCAACCCGGGTGATAATGGGGCGTCCGGTGGAAAAACAGTCCACATTCTCTCTGGATTTGGATTACGTGGGCGTGAAGGCGCCTCAGTTCTCGTTTACCCGCCTCAAGGGGGCGGACCCCACCCTGGGGGTGGAAATGGCTTCCACCGGCGAAGTGGCGTGTCTGGGATACGATTTCGATGAGGCATTTCTGAAAGCCCTCATCTGTGTCGGATTCAATTTCCCGGTAAAGAGCGTGCTGCTTTCCACCGGACCACTCAAGGCCAAGGCCGCATTCCTGGATGGTGCCAGGACGCTGAAGAACATGGGCATCGATTTCTACGCCACAGGCGGAACCCATGACTTTCTGGCGCAGAACGGCATCGAGTCCGAATGTCTCACATGGCCCCTGGATGAAAAAAACCATAGCGCCATAGACGTGATAAAGAACCGCAAGGTGGACCTGGTCATCAATATTCCCAAAACCTACCAGAAGGAAGAATTGACCAACGACTATCTGATTCGTCGCGCTGCAGTGGATTTCGGCATTCCGCTGATTACCAACATGCAGCTGGCCCAGCGCCTGGCCGAAGCCCTCAGCAACGTACCGGTGGAAAACCTCAAGGTCCGCCGTTGGTCCGACTACAAAATCTGACCGGGACAACCATTCAATCCGGTCTGTGGCGGGCTGCTGAAAATAGGGCACCGTCAGATCTTTATTTTCTCAGGAACGTCTACACGGGTGAAGCAGGGAAACCGTTCTCTCCCTGATCCGGAAATTAAAAAAATCGGAAGGAGTCATCTCATGAAGACCATCGTTGAGTCGGGTGTGCCGGGCATGCACTCATTTACCGGCGTTTGCAGTAGCCGCAGCTGGAAGTTTCCGTTTATCCTGGCAGTGAGTGCCGCCGCAGTGATAGGGCTTCTGCTGTTGGCCATGTATCAGCGCACGGAAAACCGTTTATTGAAGATGCATTTTGTCATGCAGGATATGCAGGTTGAATCAGCCAGACAGGTGCAGCGAGCGCGGCGGGAACTGACGACCATGACCGCGAAATTCAACACCGTGGAATCCGATATTCAGGAGATGCGCAAAGAGCTGAACACCCTGCGGGCATCTGCCGAGACACCGGATAAAAAGAAAAAGGGGACTGGGGAGAGACCGGGACATCGCCCGGGCAGAAAAGGGGATCCCGAACCGAAATCCGGGCTGGAAGAT
The DNA here is from genome assembly GCA_050287845.1 of Polyangia bacterium. Lineage (GTDB taxonomy): Bacteria > Myxococcota_A > Polyangia > JAAYKL01 > JAAYKL01 > JAFGXQ01. The sequence goes on along the minus strand of JBNKCR010000141.1, from coordinate 334,459 downwards.
CTGATTTTCTCCGGGGAAGTCCATCTGAGCACCAGCGAAGATGATCCCACGGTTGGATTTACCAAAGGTGAATTATTGTGACCATTGTTTAAACTGCTTCCGATTCAATATTTCCCTCAAAACCATATTTTATGGCCTCATCTATTGCTAAGCCGAAAATGATATGCTATGTAGCCTGCGAAATTGGGTATTGTCACGGAAGGTGGATCCCGCAGCCGGAGCCGCCTTTTTTATTATTTGGGACAAAATGACCGATGCCACACAACTTCTTCTCCTCGCAAAGCCAGTGGTTGGCCGGTATGATTGTGAAATTGTTCAGCTGACCTTTGCGCGGGAGAAGCCAGGCTGGGTTTTAAGGCTTCTCGTCGAGAAGAAAGACAGTGATCCCTTTGTGGGATCCGGTATCGATCATGGGATTTGTTCAGGTATCAGTCGGGAGCTTGGAGAGCTGCTGGAGGGGGATGAGGTCATCGACAGGCATTTTGTTCTTGAAGTGTCCTCTCCGGGAATTGAGCGACCGTTGACGTGCCTCGAAGATTATCGTCGGTTTTGCGGACGGCGAGTGAAATTGAGAACCAGTGACGCGGTGGACGGCAAAAAGAAGTTCATCGGCAAGTTAGAGGATGTGAGGGACGATGTGGTGTTCCTCAAAACGGACGCGGGCAAAAAGATGGTTGGCATTGACTACAATCTGATTGCCAGAGCAAATTTGGTCTTCGACATCAACATGTTGGAGAAAAGATCAGGAGAACGGTGATGCAGGACGGCGCACTGCCATTGAACATGATTTTGGACCAGGTCGGCAGAGACAAGGGGATAGATAAGACCGTGCTGATAGAGGCGATCGAGGCGGCCATTCTTACCGCAGCGAAGCGATCGTTCGGTACGAACCGGGATCTGGAAGCAAGGTTTAATGATGAAACCGGTGTTGTGGACTTGTATCAGTACATGACCGTTGTGGATGTCGTGGAAAATCCCGATCGCGAAGTGGCTGTGGATGCCGCGAAAAAGGCGGGGTTACAGTCCGAAGTGGGCGAGGAACTCGGTTTCCAGATTTTTTATCGCGAGGAAGACGAGAAGAAGGCCAGGAAGCAGGACAAGGAATTCGGCTCGCTGCTGGATTTGAAAAGTGTGGGCAAAGGCTTTGGTCGTATCGCCGCACAGACTGCCAAACAGGTTATCATTCAACGGGTCCGGGATGCTGAACGGGAAAACATCTTTAATGAATATAAAGATCGTAAGGGCGAGGTGATTGCCGGTATCGTCCGACGTTTTGAGCGAAACAACAGCATCATTGTGGACCTGGGACGGACCGAGGCTGTCATTCCGGCCAAGGAACAGACTCCCAGAGAATCTTATCGTCCCGGTGATCGGGTTCTGGCCTATGTGCTGAATATCGATAAAGAGACCAAAGGTCCCCAGATTCAACTTTCCAGAACGGATGTGGGGTTGTTGAAGAAATTGTTTGAGATGGAAGTGCCTGAAATATACGAAGGCATTGTAAAGATAATCTCCGCAGCCAGGGAGCCCGGGTCACGCTCGAAAATTGCCGTGACATCCAGGGACGCGGATGTGGATCCCGTGGGCGCATGCGTTGGTATGCGCGGTGCGCGGGTTCAATCCGTGGTTCAGGAATTGCGCGGAGAGAAGATTGATATTGTTCCATGGGATTCGGACCCGGCGCGATTTGTATGTAATGCCATTCAGCCGGCGGAGGTTTCCCGGGTGATTATCGATGAGGCCAATGGTTCCATGGAGCTGGTGGTTCCGGACGACAAGCTGTCTCTTGCCATCGGGCGACGTGGACAGAATGTCCGACTGGCATCACAGATTACCACATGGAAACTCGATGTCATCAGCGAGACGGATTTCGAGCGGCGTGAAGCCGAAGCCATCGCGAATCTGGCCATGGTGGATGGTATTTCCAACGATGCGGCCATGACCATGTACAAACTGGGTTTCAGAACCGTTGAAGAAGTGGCCGAGGCGGATTCGGCAGAACTTCTGGCGATTCCCGGGATGGGCGATGAGGAGCGTATCAATCGGCTGCAGCGGTCGGCCCGGGAGACCATGGAAGTTCAGCGGATGCGCCGCATTCGCGACCTGGTGAGCCGGGGGACATCGCTCACGGAACGGGAACGTATGTTTTTCATCAGTGGTATCGGGGAACGCACCATCGAGTTGCTGCTGGAGGCCGGATTCCGTCGCGTGGAGGATTTGGCGGGCGAAAAGGATATGGATCGGCTTGCATTGAGCACCGGGCTCGGACTGCAGAAAGCGCAGAACATTTCGGAACGTGCCCAGGAATTCCTTGATAGCGAAAAGGATATTCTCGAAAAACTCAGAGAAGAAGCCGAGTTGATTGCAGCGGCAGCAGCGGACGAAGAGGATGACGAGTCGCTGCTTGAAGAGCTGGAGAAAGATGCCGCACCCGATGAGGAGTCTCAGGCGTAATTGCCTTGATGACGCCGAAGGGTGTTCATTGAGATTTTTCGCATTGCGGAACGTGATTTTTATATTGGTACAGGTGGCACACCGTCGCCTGAAAAGTTGTTCGGAGGCATAATGGCGCAGAGAGTTCGGGTTTTTAAACTTGCATCAGAGTTTGGTCTGGAAAACACGCAGATGGTGGCCAAGATTCAGGAGTTCGGTTTTCCTGTTCAGAATTACATGAGCGCGCTCGATTCTGACACGGCTCAACAGGTGCGAATCCTGTTGCATAAGGAGCGTGAAGCCAACACGGTGGAAGAGAAGATTCGTCCAACGGTGGTTCGTCGACGCACGCGCTCCGGTGCGCCGGTAAAACCGAGTAAGGTTCATCCCCCTAAAGTGGAGTTCTCGGCGGTGGAAGAAAAAATCGACCCGGGTGTGTCTGCATCCAGCCGCCGGAAATCTGCCGCCTCGGCTGTGAAGGAAGTGGCATCCACCCACGCCGGGCCGAGCGCTGTTGCGACGACGATTGGTGCCGGGAGTGTGGACACCTCTGAGAGGGAAGCGGATGAAAGCGCAGCCATGTCCCCCGTTGTTCAGGAGACGGGCGGTGCGGCTTCAGAATCGCTCCGGAAGGTGGAACCGGAATCCGAAATTGATGAAGCGGTCTCTGTGGATACTCAGGATCTGGAAGAAGCGTTTCAGGCGGAGTATGCGGAACCAACGGATATGGTCGATACTGGTGAGGTCAACACGGAATTCGTTGCTGTCGACGGCGAGGCCGCTGCTGAGGTTATCAGTTCCACAGAGCGCGAGCCGGTGATCCCGGATGTACTGCGTCCGGCGTCCGAAGCGCCGATTGTGAAGCGACGTATTCAAGTTCAGGATGCTGCTGGCAAGGATGCAAAGAAAGGCGCGGCAAGACGTCGGAAGGTGGAAAGTCGCGAGATGACGCCTTCCCGTCGCGTTCAGCAGGTTCCCGCTGCCCGAGCCAGAACGGCCGCAGCTCCGGTTGCCGTGCCTCCGGGACGAAAACGCAAAATGATTCCCGGCAAAAAGGGCAAGAAAACAGAGATCACCACGCCAAAGGCAATCAAGCGACTCATTCGAATCGAAGGACAGGTTACCCTGCAGGAGTTGGCCAAACGAATGAGTGTCAAATCCACTGAGCTGCTCATGAAGCTGATGTCGATGGGGATGGCGGGTATCAATATCAATTCCACTCTGGATGTGGACACCTCCAAAATTATTGCGGAGGAATTTGGCTATGACGTGGAAGACGTGGCAGTGGCTGAAGAGGATCTGCTGGCCGCTTCCCGGGCCGAAGAATCAGACGAAGAAAAAGCGGCCAGAGAAACCCGTGCTCCGGTGGTTACCATGATGGGACATGTGGACCATGGTAAAACGTCGCTGCTGGATTACATCCGGAAAGCCAATGTGGCCGAAGGGGAAGCAGGGGGAATCACGCAGCACGTCGGCGCGTACCGGGTGAAAACGGATATTGGTGAGATTGCCTTCATCGATACTCCCGGTCACGCGGCCTTTACCGCAATGCGTGCACGTGGTGCTCATGTGACGGATATTGTGATTGTAGTCTGCGCTGCCGACGACGGTGTGATGCCGCAGACCGTGGAAGCCATCGAGCATGCCCGTTCGGCGGGATGTCCGATTATTGTTGCCATCAACAAATGCGATATGCCCACGGCGAATGTGGAAAAAGCCAGGCGCATGCTGATGGAATACAACCTCATCCCCGAAGAGCTGGGCGGCGATACCATTATTGTTGAGGTGTCGGCGAAAACCGGGCAGGGAGTGGATCAGCTGCTCGAAATGATTTCGCTTCAGGCGGAAATCATGGAGTTGACCGCCAATGAAAAGCGGGCGGCCGCCGGGGTTGTGCTGGAAGCATATCTCGACAAGGGTCGTGGTCCGGTTGCCCATGTCCTGGTTCAGGACGGTACGCTCGATTCAAACGATATCATTGTTGCCGGTCAGGCGTTTGGTAAGATTCGGGCAATGACCAATGAGCGGGGTCAGAAAATCTCCAAAGCCGGGCCTTCGACGCCCATTGAAATTCTGGGGATGTCAGCGGTGCCATCCGCCGGAGATACCTTCGATGTGGTCGCCGACATGAAACTTGCAGAGCGGGTTGCCAGTCAGCGCGAAGAAAAAGAGCGTATGACTGCTGCCGCGGCTGCCAGACCATCGCTGGATGCGCTTTATGCGAAAATGCAGGCTGGTGAGCAGGCTGAATTGAAAGTTCTGGTGAAAGCGGATGTGCGCGGTACGCTGGAAGCCATCAAAGATTCCCTGATCAAGTTGAGCAACGAGAAAGTGAAAGTGACCGTGGTCAGTGCTTCTGTGGGTGGTATTACTGAGTCTGATGTACTTCTTGCATCCACTGCGGACGCCATTATCATCGGTTTCAATGTGCGGCCCGCCGGAAAAGCCAGAAAACTGGCGGATGAACAGGCCATTGAAATTAAAATCTTCAGCGTGATTTACGATATTATTGATGCGGTTCAGCTGGCCATGAAAGGGCTGCTGGCACCCACCATTGAACAGAAAGTCATTGGAGAGGCGCAGGTTCGGGAAGTATTTCGAATTCCAAAAGTGGGGGCCATTGCCGGTTGCTATGTAACGTCGGGTAAGGTAATGCGCAACAGCCTGGTCAGACTGATTCGGGATTCCGTACAAATCTGGGAGGGCGAAGTTGATTCTCTGCGCCGATTCAAGGACGACACCAAAGAAGTGGCATCCGGGTATGAATGTGGAGTCGGTCTGAGGGGGTTCAATGATATTAAGCCGGATGATATTCTGGAGTTCTATCTTGAAGAGGAAGTTGAAACGGAACTCTGATTTTCCAGTTCAACGCATCTGCCTTGTCGCCAACCGAATTTCGCGCGGAAAATGAAGGATACCCCATGTTTATTGCTGTAGGTCGATTGTCTTTTCATCTGGCAGGTGTTTCATCCCTGAAAGGGAAGCGATCGGTAGTTCGAAAAATGGTGGAGAAAACCCGCGCCCGTTTCAATGTCACCATTGCGGAAGTTGACGGGAATGATGAACATCGAAAAGCGGTGATTGGTATCAGCGTTGTTGGCAACAGCGGGAATCACGTGGATGCCACACTGTCTAAAATCTGCACCTTCGTAAAAGGGTTGGGGCTTGCAGAACCAGTATCTCATAGAACGGAGGTAATCGCCCTCGGTGACAATTTTGGCGAGGATAGATTTTTCTCTTCGTTGAACGAGATGTACGCCGACAGGGGAGACGCCTGTGCGGATGATTTTGAGGAATTCAATGAATAAGGAAAAAGAAAGACGCCTGCTCAGGGTGGCGCAATCGATTCACAATGAATTGTCGCTGATGTTGCTGAAGGACACCAAGGACCCGACGCTGGTGGACGTGAATATCACCGGAGTGAAAATGTCTCAGGATCTTCGCGGTGCAAAAGTATTTTTTTCAATACTCAATCCGGAAGGCCGGGATAGGGTGAAGCGGGCGCTTGATCGGGCAGCGCCTTTTTTTCAGGGCAAAATTGGTCAGCTTCTGCAATTGCGCCATACCCCCAGACTTTATTTTGTGTTTGATGAGACGCCGGAAAAAAGTGCGCGAATCTCCAGTATTGTGAATGAGACCCGACTGGATCGACAGCGGGAACAGCTGAACATGACACCGGAGCAATCCCTGGCAAAGCGTATTTCGGAAGCGAATTGCATCTGGCTTTGCTGTCATCGCAAACCGGACGGCGATGCGCTGGGGAGTGTCCTGGCCATGAAGCACATTCTGCATTTGAGCGGGAAACGGGACGTAACAGCGTGGATCCCCGATGAGATTCCACCAACGATGACTTTTTTTCCGGGGGTAGACGAGTTGAGCGTGACGCTGAAACCGGATGTGAATCCGGATTTAACCATCGTGCTGGACACGGCATCTCCCGGGCAGTTGCATGCTGAAATGGCGAAGCGGATGAATGCACAGACCCTTGGACATGTTGCTGTGATAGATCATCACGACCAGTTCGAGACATTCGGACATACGGTCATTCGCCGGGATGCCAGCGCCACCGGACAGGTTCTGTTTGATTTGGTGGACGAATTGGTGTGGCCCATGGATCGCAATGTGGCCCTATGCCTGTATTCGGCAATCGTGGCGGATACAGGGAATTTTCGATTTGGCAACACTTCCCGGGTTACTTTTGAAACGGCCGCAACGCTTCTGGATTTTGATATCTCCCCGTCCGATGTGGCCAAATCTCTGTTTGATACCTTCACCGTGTCCAGACAACGGCTGCTCGGGAAGGTGGCAGATACCCTTTGCTTCTTCTGTGATGGCAGATACGCCAGACTGATGTGTACCCGAAAAATGCTGGAAGATGCGGCAGCCGGTCCTCAGGATTTGGAAGGATTTGTCAATATCGGTCGCAACGTTATCGGCGTGGAGGTGGCAGTGCTGTACACCGAAACCGAAAACGGTGCCAGGGCCTCCCTTCGTGCCAACGGCAAAAAAGATGTGGCGGCGGTCGCGGCCGTGTTCGGTGGCGGGGGACACAGGGCAGCAGCAGGAGTGACCTTTGACGGTGTTGCTCTGCCCGATGCCATGCTCCGACTGGACGCAGAACTGGTGAAGCTGTTCGAATAGAAAGAATCAATGTTCAATTGAAACAATGCGCTGTGCGATGGCAACAGATCATGAGTCATCCACTACTGCGATATGTATTTGTTTCCCATCCGGGTAGGTATGCATGTCACATTGCTCCCCGTAAATAGGTCAGTCACGTAGGATGAATAACGACGGATTCAAGAGGGATTCAAGGGGAATGCAAAAACGATGCACGGTCGTGCAACATGGGTGCAATGTGCGAATTTCAGTTGGATGTCTGATTGATCGGCACAACCCCCAGTGATTCCGGCGTGCCTTCGATGGTGTCGGAACTCATATAGGGCATGCCGTTTTCCTGATCCCGGCGAACCACCAGGGTTTGTCTGGTTTCCAGATCGGCTGTTTCCTCCGCCACCACGGTAATGTAATTGATGCCCGGCTCAAGGGGGATGTCCGCGTTGAAGGACAGGGACTTTCCTTCGTTCAGCGCAAAAAATACCTTGTCCTGATTGTTGAAAATGTACAAGTCTTTCACCAGTTGGGCATCGCTGGCGGTGCCGGAAAGCTTCAGAGTGGCACTGCGGAGGACCTTGGACGGCAGCTGAATGTTGATTTCAGGGGGTTCATTGACATTTACGGTGAGGTTCGGTGTCACACTGCCGTCCGCTGCGGCACATTCCGATACTTTCAACCATCCCCACAATTCTTCGTTCAGGGCAACCCGATACCAGTCTGACGCTTTGCCCAGTACCTTCAACACGGTATTCTGATCGATGCGGCTGAGGGGTCTGACGCTCGGGGCGTCCATCGGTGCAGACCATACAGTGGTGTCCCGGGTGGCTTTCACATTTCCCGCGGCCGGCTCTGTGGCGAGCGCAGGCAGGATGGCATATCTCAGCGCCTGGGTGGTATATACCCGGAGCTTCACATCCATTACCGACAGTTTCAGGTTGACCGCCTTTCGGTCGAATGCCTTCTTCACTTCAAATTCAAATTCAGCCTGTTTGGTTTCACCCGGCGCCATCTCCTCCAGTTCCTTGCGACCTTTCTTCAGGAATATATTGTGACCGGATTCATTGGATAGGCTGGTAAAGACCGACATGGCCATGCCTTCTCCCGAATTCTTAATGGTGGCAATCAGCCTGATAATCTCGCCGGGCTGCAACAGACCGTCACTGTTTCCCCGGATGTCATCCATGAATACCGTGCTGAAAGCAAATACGGGCGCGGGCAATTCCTCTGTGGTAAATCGATATGCCAGCGGAGCGTAAGAATGATCATTGGCATCGTCAAAACTGACTTTCACATCATCGGTTCTGGAGGGATAGTTCTGCGGAATCTTAATTTTCAGCGTACGGGTGATCGTCTGCCCGGGAGGAATCTTACCAAAGGCCAGCTCCTTGTGATTGAGAGGCGCGAAGTCGGACCGGGTCACGGCCAGTAACTGATAGATGGCGTTTTCACCGATGTTTTTAACGGTGACCGATAATTCGTTCTCATCTCCCGCATGCAGTTTGTCCGGATGAATAATGGTAATGGTGCTTTCAATCCGGGACGCCTCTGCCTTTCCTTCGCTCCAGTCAATACCCAGTTTTCGCAGCGCGGAAACCAGTCGTGTATTTTCCTGTTTATCAAGCCTGTCGAACACGGACCCCAACGTTTTCTCGTCGAATCCCTGCTCTCCCTTTTCATGCATTTTCAGTGCGATGTCCCGACCCAGATTGATTTCGAAGTCCGGCTCAAATTTGAAATTGTATGTGGACTGTTCAGTAATGTCTTCCTGGTCTTCTTCCAGTGATTCATTCTCTTCCCCCTCTTCAGCGGGTTCTTCTTTCTTCAGCTCGGGGGTGTACAGATATTTGAGAACTACGCTGGGTCGATCGGCCTTCTGGCCATTGGCATTTTCAAAATGGCGGCTGAGATCCCCTTCGCGATATCGGATGGATTTACGCAGATGAATGGCCTGCTCGTCTGCGCGAACTTTCATCAGCTCGATGTGTGGCGGAATACCGACGGATTGAATGGAAATATCTCCAGGAGTCAGATACTGGGCGGTCGTGAGTTTCAATGCGGAATTATCCGGGAACTCGTTCAACACCTGAACCGAACCTTTTCCAAAAGTGCGCTCGCCGATAATCACAGCACGGTTGTGACCTTTCAACGCACCGGCGACAATTTCAGAAGCACTGGCCGTACCGGAATTGACGAGTACCACAATGGGATAATCGGGTTCATCGCCGTTGTTCTGCGCTTTTTCCACTTTTCTGGCCGACAATTGCTGCCCGGCGGTGGTGACAATGACCCCGTCTTTCAGGAACACATCCGCCACATCGATGGCAGCGGACAGAAGCCCGCCGGGGTTGGAGCGAAGATCCAGAATCAACCCCTTCAATTTTCCTTTTTTCGACAGGTTCTGGAGGTGTTCCCGAAGGTCCGTGGCTGTGTTGGCCTGAAAATCGTGAATTCGGATGTAGCCCACTGAACCGGGCATGCTGGCAGAATCGATACTGCGCACTTTGATGATTGCGCGCCTGATTCGAAATGATTTCTCTTCGGACCAGGTCTTTCTCTGGATTTGCAGGGTCACCGACGTGCCGGGTTTACCCCGCATCAGATCCACCGCGTCATTGATGGGCATATTGATGGTGGATGCCTCATCTATCTTTGTAATGATATCTCCGGCCAGGAGTCCGGCGCGCTCGGCCGGTGTTCCATCAATTGGTGAAATGATAGTCAGATTGCCGTCCCGAATGGAGATTACAATGCCAAGGCCACCAAAATTGCCGTGAGTCCGATCTTTCATGCTGCGATAAATGTCCGGCGTCAACAGCACGGTGTGGGGATCGAGGGCCTTCAACATTCCATTGAGTGCCACGTACTGCAATTCGGTGAAGTCCACACTATCATCAGTGATGTTGGCTTTGATGAATCCAAAAATATCCTTGAATCGGGACAGCAGAAGCCAGGTGTTCTGCAGGTCCTTGAGATCAAAGCGCTTCTGGTTCTTTCCCACTTTCACATCCAGGGTATCATCCTTCACCCGGGCAATCAGCATGGGAATGTCGAGTTCAAGTTCCTTCATGGCTTCGAGCAGCATTTTTCGGGGAACAATGCGGGAGGCATCAAGATAATGCTGCTGCACCAGGGTGATGGCCCGATACATGGTGGAAAGCGACTGAAGTTCACCGGGATCGATATTCAGCGATTTTGCGATGGCGTCCTTGCCGGGTTCCGGTTTCCGGTCCATGCCGGTTTGACCGCCTCGTACAAAAACAACAATTGCAGCAAGAAGCAGCGCTAGCGAAACGGTAATAATGCTGGCGAGTGAAAAGGTCCTTTTTTTCATGGGATATGTCTCAGGCGTCTGTGTCAGCTGTGTCTGTCAGCTGCGGATGATCGGTTGTTTCAGATGGTGCGGTTTTGTGGGAGTCGGGTGCTTCTTCCACTTCCATGGTACTATCGGAATCGCTATTTTCTCTGTCTCCATTGTCGGATTTCCATTCGGAGGGCGGCGCCTCGGCACTTTCTCCTGAGGTATCGGCAGGTTTTTCCGGCTTCGCCATCACTGCGGTGGGTCGGGCAACGCTGTAAAGGGTTTTGCGGTCCGCATTCTTCAGGAGAATCCTTTCGATTTCCAGAGTGACCAGTTTGCCCTGCCTGAGTACAGTGATGGTCACGGTACTGCCCACCGGACCGGAAATGGCGTCGAGAATTTCTTCTTTTTTCTGTCCCGTGACATTCTCTCCGTCCACCATGATGATGTAATCGCCCTTCAGCAGCGCCGCATCTTCATTGTTAAAAGTGGGTGCGATATCCTTGATGAGCACACCATCTTCCACCTGGGCAAGCTGAATCCCCAAACCGCCGGTGGACCATCGACTCTGAAAATTCAGGCATCCCGATAGCGCCAGTGAACAGGAAATCAACAAAATCATTATACTTTTTTTGGATATTTTTTTTATCATAGCGCTCATTTCGTACCGTCGACGTATTATAAATTCAATACATAAAATAACTTATTTCAATTTCGCCCCGGTTCAGGACCTTTTTTATGCATGAGGAACCGGACGGAAACGGGAACGCGCAAAAAAAATGTCGCATCTTGCCGGGGAGCGGGAAAAGCTTGACAGATGCATGAGCTGGAAATACCGTCGCGCCATGAATGGGATAACATATAAAGAAGCTGGCGTGGATATCGATGCCGGTGAAGAAATGGTAGAGCGGATCAAACCCGCGGTTGGGCGCACGATGCGCCCGGAAGTGATGTCAAATGTTGGTGGATTTGCCTCGCTTGTGGCGATTCCCAGAGGCTATGAGGAACCGCTTCTGGTTTCCGGAACAGACGGCGTCGGCACCAAACTCAAAATTGCTTTTGCTTTGAACAGTCATCGGACAATCGGGATTGATCTGGTGGCGATGTGTGCCAATGACGTACTCGCCGTGGGGGCAGAGCCTCTTTTCTTTCTGGACTACTATGCCTGCAGTGAACTCGCGCCCAGAGCCGGCGCTGAAGTGGTTGAGGGCATCGCGGAAGGATGTGTGCAGGCGGGTGCAGCGCTTGTAGGCGGTGAGACCGCGGAATTACCGGGATTTTATCAGAAAGGCGAATATGATCTGGCCGGTTTTGTGGTGGGCGTTGTCGATAAATCCAAAGTGATTGATGGAAAAAATGCGGTCTCCGGAGACGTGGTCATCGGCATTCGTTCCAGCGGTCTGCATTCCAACGGGTACTCCCTGGCCAGAAAGGTTGTGGAAAAATCCGGGGTGGGACTGGATGTGGTTCCCGAGGGAATGGACATAACGCTGGGAGAAGCGTTACTGACGCCAACCCGAATCTATGTAAAACCGGTGCTTGCCTGTATCCGGTCATTTGCGGTGAAATCCGTGGCGCATATCACCGGGGGGGGACTTCTGGAAAATATTCCGCGAACGCTGCCTGCCAACCTTGGTGTGACACTCGACAATAACTGGTATGTCCCGCCCATATTCACCTGGTTGGCTACCCATGGGCCCGTGGCGCCGCGAGAATGTATGCGCACTTTCAACATGGGAATCGGTATGACGCTGGTGGTATCCGTAGCGGATGCCCCGGGGGTCATTGACACATTGGCGGCTCACGGTGAGGTGGCATCGGTTATCGGAAAAATTCGCGAGGTGAACGACGGCGAGGCCAGGGTCGTCATCAAGGGCATCTGAGGTGACGGGCAGTTTCTACGATGTGGTCGTGACCGGCATGGAACCGGGACCCCTATGTGCTGCTGCCCTGCTTGCCCGACGGGGATTCCGGGTACTGGTAGCTGGACAGAAATCAGCCCGGGATCGTTATCATTGTCTGGGGTATGACTTCGTTAAACGACCCTTTCTGCTCACCGGCGCAACGTCACCGGTCATCTCCCGAATCATTGAAGAACTGTCTATCAGCCAACTTTATTCGCACTCCGAAATACAATCCGAAATCAAATATCAGGTCGTGCAACCGAAGAGTCGAGTGAGTGTGTTTGGAAGTGCAGACCGGACGCTTCAGGAACTGGCGCGGGAATTTCCGGCGTTCAGCGCCAATGCGCCGCAACTGTTTACAGACATTCAGCGCTACAGCACGGATTTTGAAAAACTGGTTCAGAACGACCTTGTGATTCCACCGGAAAATTTCTTCGAGCGGCGGGATTTTTCACGGGCCATGGTCCAGTTTCCATTTCTGTCCAATCCTCGGATTGACTTTCTGGATTGGCTGAGGGTCCCCCGGGCACTCCGAAATTTCCTCATGGCGCCCCTTGCATGGAGCGTTGCAGACTCCGTCCCCATTCCGCCGCTGGTTGTGGCGCGGGGGGTGGCGTCCAGCCTCTTTGACACCCGTCACGTGCGTGGCGGACTGGATGGCCTGCGCCAGATTATCTGTGAGCGAATCATTGAGCAGGGGGGGGATGTGCAGGAGCAGTATGTGGTGGACGCCATTTCAGTGGCGCGGGGAAAGGTGGAAGGGGTACAGTTTCGAGGCCGTACCGAATCTGTGGCCACCCGATTGGTGCTCACGGACCTTTTTCCACCGGCACTTGCATCGCTGGTGGCGCCTGCGGAATGGACCAATCGTTTTAAAATATTGGTTGACGATGAGTGTGCGTTTCGTCTGGGATATGCGGTGAACCTCGGCGTTCGCAGAGAGGTGATACCCGTGGGCATGGCGGATACCGTCTTTGTGGTCCGCCAGGGAATCCCATCGGTGTTGCGGGTGGAAGTGACCCCCCAGCAGGATGATGCCAGAGCCGCATTGAACATTTCCTGTATCGTACCGGAATCCATGAGCGCACAGATTGATTCCGGTGCCCTGCGGGATACTATGCTGGATGCAATACGTGGGTTAATCCCGTACCTGGACCGATATCTTGAAGTCATTCACTCGCCATTTGATGCCTTCGGCGCCGTGGATCTGGCGGGAATTGGCGAAGGAAACAGCGCGGTGACCCTGTATCCGGAGCAGATACAGCGGTGGCAAATACAGACCCCCGGCAGTTTTTCCGGAATTGGCATTGAAAATCTCCCTCATCGAACCGGAATTAAAGGGTTGCTCATGGCCGGGGCACAGGTGAATACGGGGCTGGGCATCGAATCTGAGTTGATATCTGGTTGGGGGGCTGCCAGAATTGCCGGAAAAATGGACCCCACCCGCCAGCGGATTGTCCGGGCGATGCGGTCAAAAATCGAAATTTAAATCCGTCAGGGCATATTTCTGCTTTTCACAAATGCCTGATAGTAATCGGGGAACCCCCATGTTCGCCGTTGGGGGTGTCTGAAGACAGAAATCCGGGATTCTTCATCGAAATCAATATCAATATATCGGGGATTCAGAAGGTGGCAGAATTTGCCTTAACTGGCAGGCCGGAATTATTCCACGGCAAAGATTTTGGAACAGGAGTTGGTGCACATGTCAGATTCGGGGCCATCATCATCCTCTTCGTATCCGCCATCACATTGCTCATAAGGCTCCTGAACGATTTTGTCACCGCAGTGGGGACCCATTTTACAGTTGGGATCGCAATCGCCATACAGTCCGGTGTTCTGTTGGTCCCCGGCGTCACACTCCTCGCCCTCATCCGCCTGTACTTTACCGTCACCGCATCTCGGCGCAAACAGACATCCCGGGGTGCATCCGCCATAGGTTCCGTCGTTGCCTTCGATACCATAGTCGCATTCTTCCCCGCCAGCTTCGTCCACTACACCGTCGCCGCACATGCCGGCAAATCGACATTCATCGGTGCATTCCTTGCCGTTCACATCGGAACCGTCGCAATCTTCTCCCCATTCGGTCTGGGTGATCCCGTCGCCGCATTTGGGTGCCGTTTTACATTCAAGACACGAATAAATGGAATCACCGCTCTTGTCCTTCGGCTCAGCGGCAATATCGCAAAGTTCGTCGTCAGTAATTTTACCGTCGCCACAGAATGGTGCCGGGGTGCAATCGGGATTGCAATGGCCATACGTGCCGTTGTTGTTGATGCCATCGTCACATTTTTCACCGAACTGCGGCTGGATGATACCGTCACTGCAGTATGGCGGATATTTACAGTTGGGACCGCAGGATTCGCCTTCCAGCCCATATACGTCGATATTTTCGCCGTTATCGCATTCCTCGTAGTCCTCCTGCCAGATCCCGTCGCCGCACCGCGGGCCGAGCTGGCATTTGCTCGTGCAGCCATTGTATGAGGTATTGCTGTTTTCATCGCCATTGTCACACATTTCGCCAACAGTGACATCTCCATCGCCGCAATCGGGGACGCACACACTGGCCTGGGCATTGAATCCACCCAGGGTCAGCTTGTAGCTGGACCCATCCCGCTGACGCTCGGCCTGAAATACAACAATTTCATACACTTTTCCATCTTGCAGATTGTGGGAAGACTCCAGATCCTGCAACGTGAACTCGTCTTCCAGGGGCACATGAATGCCGCCGATGTCCAGGGCGAGCTTACCGTTCACGAACACCCATACGTCATCGTCGCCAACGAAATTGAGCACCTGCTCTTCAGAAGAGTCGTACTTGAACCAGAATCGGATTTCGCTGGTGAAGAAGAAATTGTGTTTGAAATCGTAGTCAGCCGGCAACTCATCATCGAAATGATTGGTCTCGATATATTCTTCCTCGTCCATCCATCCACCGCTGTACACCGGGTGGGGTACCTTGGCCACATATGAACGACCGTCGATGCCTCTGTTATCGATGGGGAAGAAAACCGGATTTCCGTCATACTGCACTTCGGAATCCGACCCCTGATACTGGGCGCAGACCTGATCATTGCCCCAGGGGTCGCAGGGATTGTAGCAGACCCAATCCTCGTCGTTCCAATCGGGAATCAACTCCTCGCAATCGGCGCAGTTGCCATCTGCATCCGCGCACCACACCGCGTCGTTTACCGCGATATTGCGGATCCATCGGGTGCCGTCGTCCAGCCACCGGTTCACATAGTTGCCGCTGTCATTTCGCCACAGGGTCATGGTATCCACAACAATGGCATCCTGATCCGCCTCAAGACTGTGATCATACCAGGTGGAAAAGCTGTCTGCAGAATCGATGTAGTCACAGTCCGGACGACTGCCATTTCCGGTTCCCAGTACCGGTTTCCCGTTGGCGCCCAGATTGGTCTTCACCAGGCCTTCAGATATGTCTTCACAATCGGTAACGTCAGATGTGTTGAAATCCGGATAATTATCGTCTCCAAATTCAAAGTCTTTGTACACCGCCAGAACTGTCATACTTGATCCCAGCCCATCGTCATCGTCACAGGTGTACCCATCCTCTACCTTACAGTTCTCATCGCATCCATCCAGATTCCGGGTATTGCCATCGTCGCACTCTTCGGCGCCAATCACAATACCGTCACCGCAGTCCGACACGCACCCCTCACCCGCTGTGCAGACAGGTTCTTTCTGGCACAGGGGAGAGCAGCCATCTCCCACTTCCTGGTTGAAGTCGTCACAGGCAATGGTGGATCGCCAGGCCTCACCGGGGACACCGTCTCCGCATTCGTGCACTTTACATTCGTATGTTTCGGAGCCAATCGGTTTAATGTATTTGCAAGTTTTGCCTTCTTCCCATTTGCACTCCGAAGTACAACCATCGTCGTTTTTTGAATTGCCATCGTCGCACGATTCGGAGGCGATGACGATGCCGTCTCCACAATCCGGAATACACGGTGCGCCCTGGTACGGGCAGATATATCCATTTTCCCGGATGCATTCATCGTTGCAGCCATCATCGTTCCGGTTGTTGTTGTCGTCGCATTCCTCGTCGTAATCCAGGTTGCCATCGCCGCATTCGGTTTCAATCGGATTGCATTTTCCGCCTTCAGAAGGACATTCCCATCCTTCTTCCACACCACTGCAGTCGCCCTCACAGCCATCGCCGCTTTGGGTGTTGCCATCGTCACATTGTTCACCCAGATCAAATCGGGTCTTCCCATCGCCGCAGCGGGGAAGACGAGTACAGGCCTCTCTGGGAATCAGACACTCAAATCCACCCTCCACTTTGCAGTCCTCACTGCAACCGTCACCGCTATCGCTGTTGCCGTCTTCACATTCTTCGCCACTTTCAATTCTACCGTTTCCACAGGAGAAAAGCTTCTCACAGGGGTCCCCCTCTCTGCACAGCCAGCCCGCTTCCTGCTCATCACAGTCGGCGCTGCAACCGTCGCCACCTTCCGCATCGCCGTCATCGCACACTTCGCCGGGTTCTATTTTTCCGTTTCCGCATACGATGGTACTTTTACATTTACAGGGCTCCGCATCCGTATCACAGGTATAGTATGGTTCGATGGCGCAGCGGCCATTGGCGCCGTCGCCGGGTAACGTATTGCCGTCATCGCAGACTTCCCAATCCTGGTTTTTCAGTCCGTCACCGCAGGAAGGGGCAATCTGAATCTGGCATCCTTCCGGCACAACGTCGCCTTCTCCAACAATACATGCCTTCGCGGTGTCCTCTTCCTTATCACTGTCAGTGTCTGAATCGCCGTCACTGTCGGCGTCCGAATTCCCATTGCTGTCGCTGCCGGATGAGTGATCCGCATCCGGTGGGTCTTCGGTGGCAGAGCAACCGAAGTTGCCGATCAGGAGGAATCCGCTCAGGAAGAGCGTATGGATAAGGTGTCTGTAAATTTTCATCGGTTATGCCTCTTTTCAAAAAATGAACCAAAGAGTTAATTCGTAACTGAACCGTTGCGAAAATCATTTGACCGTGTTGAAGTGCATCGAATGACCGAATCGTCTGCTATCCCGCTTCTGGAACACGATCAATTGAATTCCGGTCCGGCGTAAAGAATGCTGCACTAATTGTAGTGTAAATCGGTTTAAATTTTTACGATAAAATGAAGCAAATATGTCCATCCCTCTAAGAAAGAACGCGTTATACACCGGTCTGACGCGGGGACATCGCAACGAGACAATTTACTTCCCGGCTTTCTGAAAACCCCATTTGAAAATAAAACTACATAATATCAATATGTTAGTGGATAGATGGTGTGACTTGGAGATATTTTTCGATTCGGGGAACAGACAGCGATGAAACTTTATTCCTATCAATTCTTCAGTTCGGCAAATGGCATATTTGTATCCGTTTCTGAATCAAAAACGAAATAGAACTGCACGCGATCAAATTACCGGATGGGTCTTGCCAAAAAAAAAAATCATTGTATGTTTCCAGCATCCTATGACGCATGGTGGAATTTTGAATCATAAGTAAAAAATGATGGATGACAGATACACACATGAACGACAACGGACTCTCCACCGGTCAGCGTTGGGACAAAGCGAAAAACAAACACGGGTCCGTGAGTTTGTCACGGTGTAGTTCAGTGTAGAGACCTGTTTAATTGGATTGAGGAGTAACATGGATTGTCATCATGAACATTGCAGAACAGCAAACAGCGATGCCACGCCGTTGCTTGCTGTCGCAGGCCTTTGTGCCATGTTGTTGATTCCCTGTATCTCATTGGGATATGTGGAAGACAACGAAATGTGCAGTCTACAGGAAACATACGGCGACCCGCTGCCAATGACGATTGTGGACGAGACCTCCGAACTGTTTGTCCCCAATGAGGAACAGACCGAACTGATCACCAGGCTTGCCCGGGGAATTCACAGCTGGAAGACCACCCGGGAGCACGGATGGTGGGAATGTGGTGAATACACCACGAAAGGTCCTGAGACCGAGGACAAAGCCATTATGCTTGCGTATCGACTGGTGAAAGCCGCGGATTCCTATTCCGATGACGAAGTGCATATCAACGTGTGGGGACTTGCCGCAACGATGGCGCACGAGTCCTCCTTCGACAGATGCGCAGTGGGGTATCATTTTCGAAAATGGGCCATTCAGAAAAAACTGCTCAAGCCCAGAAAACGATCGATTTCCTACGGCGAGGAAGAATTGCTCCGCGCCATGCGCAGTCCCCAGGCCAGTCGCTGGTTTGAGACCACGGGAGTCGACGTGGGCTATTGTCAGTTGTTGACCCGATTTCACGATGGCCCCAGACGGGAGATGATGGACCGTGTCAAGGGCGTCGAAATCTGCGCGGAGCATTTTAAAATTCGGTCAACACGACTGAAAACGGAGCGACCGTGGCGATGGTGGCGGGGCTACAGGGCCACCTGGTATGACGACCGGGTCACCCGACGCGCCATGACCCTTGGCGCTACCCGCGACGAAATCTGAAATCGCCGTTAATTTGAGAAAGCATTCATGAGTCTGTAATCTCCCCCTGATGAATACACAAAAAAAAGCGGTTGCAAAGCGAGCGGGTATCGTCAGCGCTGGAACAATGCTGTCGAGGGTACTGGGACTGGTGCGCGAATCGGTTATTGCGGCACTTTTTCCCAAAGACGCCATCGACGCGTATCAGGTTGCGTTCATGATCCCGAATTCCTTCAGGCGATTGACCGCAGAGGGATCTTTTTCCATTTCACTCACTTCCGTGTTCACCAAGCTCTGGAATGGGGGAGACCTGAATCAGTCTCAACGTTTTGTTCGTGCGTTGTATGGATTCTCCCTGTTATTTCTGACCGCACTCACATTTCTTGGTGTGTTTGGCGCCCAATGGCTCACGCTGGCAGCGGGGGCCGGCTTTGTCGATAACCCGGAGAAGTTTGCACTGGCCACATCTCTGACACGCGTGATGTTCCCATATATATTTTTCATCAGCCTGACCGCGGTGGCCATGGGCCTCCTGAACGCCACCGGGCGATTCTTCACACCGGCATTTGCCCCGGTGTTGCTGAACGTGTCCATTATCGGGTGTGCTGTGGGGCTGTCCGGGGCGTTTCCGAAAATGGGCGTTCATCCCATATTTTCTCTTGCCGCCGGGGTTCTAGTGGGTGGGGTGGCTCAGTTGCTTTTTCAGTTTTTATCTCTCAAGAATCTTAAATTATTAGTTTTTCCTTCGTTGGATTTGAGCAGCCCGCCCCTGCGCCGGGTACTGAAAATGACTGGCCCCATGGTCATTGCCGCCGCCGCATATCAGGTATTTAATTTCGAAGCCACCGCATTTGCATCCACGCTGCAGGAGGGGGCCGTCACATACATCACCTTTGCGCAGAGATTGTTTGAATTGCCTCTCGCCGTACTGGTAATGGCCATTTCCACCGCGGCGCTCCCCAGTCTCGCGGGAATGGTGGGGGCGAACAGACTGGATGAAGCCAAAAAAATATGGAACCATGCCTTTCGCCTGGCGCTATTGGTGTCCACTCCAGCCATGGTGGCGATCATCGTGCTTTCGGAACCGCTTGTTACAATAATGTATCAGAGAGGACTGTTCACTCATGTGGATGTATTGGAAACATCGGGTGCGTTGAAATGGCTGGCGGCAGGTATGTGTTCAGTGGCCCTGTTACGGCAGACCGTACCATTCTTCTATGCGCTTGAGCGGGTGAAAGTCCCGGTGATCATGACTCTTCTGATGATTGTCGCCTATACAGCCACGGCATTTTTTCTGAAGGACGCATTCGGACATCAGGGGCTCTGCATGTCGCTGAGTATCGCCACCACAGTGCAATCGGTGGGGCTGTTTCTATTTCTCCGCAAAATGGTTGGCGCCCTTGGGGGCAGGCAACTGCTGATGCATTGGCTGAGGATGCTGGCCGCAACCATTCCAATGGCGGCCGCAATTTATCCCCTTAGCCGCCTGGGCGAGTGGGAACGCGGGGGCAACCACCTGATGAATATCGTTGTACTCGGCCTTTGCGTTGCCGCCGGGATTCTGGTATATGCCGTCGGAGCCTGGGTTTTCGGTGTATCGGAGTTTCGGGAACTGTGGCGCGCAGCCATGAAAAGGATAGGCAAGTGATTCGAATCGTTGAAACAAAACTGGTCAGTTCCACGGGCAGACTCGACAATCTGCCCGAAATATCACATCCGGAAGTGGCCTTTGCCGGGCGGTCCAATGTGGGCAAGTCAAGCCTCCTGAATGCGTTGAGTGAACGCAGGGGGCTGTTCAAGGTAAGCTCAACACCTGGGCGCACGCGTACCATCGTTCATGTGGAAGCCCGGCTCAGCACCGATGCGTTTCTGTACTTCGTGGATTTCCCGGGGTACGGCTATGCGAAAGTGTCCCGAGATGCGAAAGATGCATGGGCGGAATTCATGCATCAATATCTGGAAAGTCGTTCCACGTTGCATCTGGTGGTCATTCTTGTGGACGTTCGACGTGGACCGGAGACCGAAGAATATCAACTCATTGAATTTCTGTCAGAACAAGGAATTCCGGTACTTCTGGTGGCCACCAAGCTGGATCGCGTGAAAAACAGTCAGCAGAAATCAGTACTGACAAAGCTTCAGCAGGAGACCGGCGTTCCGGTTATCGGCACCAGCGCCACGACGAAGGTCGGCATCGACAAACTGCTTTCCACCATTGTCCATCGATGTCATCTGTAGTCATTTGGGCCACCCCTTTCAAGGTGGTGCCAAAATACAGATGAAAACAGCAGATTCATAAGGAAAAAATGTAGCTGCGGGCTTTATGCCCGCTTTTTTGTTGTTCAATCGCGCTTTTCAAGCGGGGATAAACCCTGCAACTACATTTAATCACCCGATTTTTTTACGGGAAGGACTCACCTTGAAAGGGCTGGTCATTTGGGCCTAATCATTTACATCAGTTGCAGCACTTGCATCCGTCACATCAGATAGTCCCTGACGGCGGTTTTCATCCTGGAGCAGTCTGATCACGAGATCTCTGCACTGGGAAGACAGCTGAGCGGCGTCCTTTATGGTGAGACCATCCGTGGGCACCGGAGCTCCCAGAATCACTTTCATTCTGCCCGGTTTCACACGCCAGTCGCCTCTTCTGGACACGGTTCTTCCCCCGTGAATGGCCATGGGAATCACTGGTACCCCCGCCTGGATGGCGAGTCGGAAAGCCCCGGGGTAGAAATGCCCGACCGAACCGTCCAGGGTACGCTCCCCCTCGGGAAGAACCGCAATGGAATCGCCGGCTTTCAGCATGGAAACCGCTTTTTTTAACCCTTTGGCAGTCAACTTGCGGTTTTCGGGATCTACCGGGATTTGTCCGGCGGCGGTAATGAATGGTCCAATGAGTGGCCAACTGAAATGAGAAGCGTGTTCAAGGGAGCGGGCAAACTGGGGAATGGCCTGGTAAATGGCAAACATGTCGAACACATTGACATGATTAATTGCATAAACATACGCGCGATCTCCGGGAAAATCCTCTGTCTGTACCACCTCAACCTTTACTCCTGCCAGAGCTGGAACAGCGCGGGACATGAATTTGATGGCGGGATCCATTTTATGCATATCTTTAAATCTGACCAGAATCGAGGTGTAGAGCGCCCAGAATGCCAGATGCGGCGCTCCAATACTCCAAATGACGATTGAACGAAGTGAATCGATGAATTTGAACGGCGGCTGTGGAGATGCATCCCCGGGAAAGTCGATGTCAGTTGAAAGTTTATGTGGCAATATTGTCATTTTGCCATTATCGTGAGCCCAGGGGGGAAGTCAAGCAATGCACCAGACCAGAGTAAAAACAAATAGTACGTTTTTGTAATTTTTAATTCTGAAAAGTACCAATATGTGTCGGTTTCTTTGTTTCTGCCCCGGGTAGATTTTACAAAAATGTAGAGAAAATAAGACTTTCTGCGAAATGGTATCGTTTTTGCTTGTTAGCACAATGGCAGTTGTTGTTGCTGCGTTGTTGACAAAAAAATGTGCCGCGCCAGGTATGGGCGGACGCAATAAGTTCGGTAAGTAACTGTCACACAGTGGTTTGCAGGGAAGATTCGGATCAGGGCCAAAAAAAGATAGGATCTTGTCCCGGGATCCCTTGGCGGAAGTCATGCTGCCGGTTTTGACTGACTGCCGAGAGTGTGAAAGTGCCCGCTCCCCCTTTTATTGAAAGGGGGGCGGGTAGGAGGTTTTCCTCTTTAAGTGCGGCATGTTGACTGCACGTCCCCCATCAGAATTCATCATATTTCAAACATCTGAAATTTCGTTGCCTTTGTGATTCCCATCCCCTTGGAACTGTATAAAATACGTCACCATTGAAACTTCGGCAGATGGGATCTTTTCTCTGGATCTTTTGATCTTTTCACGTATACCATACACCAATGGTACAATATATCAGTGGCCATACATGTAGTGCAGTGAGCACATATGACAATAAAGGTATTGTACTATTGCTGGGCGTTTGCTAGTTTGATCGCTTCAACCGCAAACGAGATCCTGAAACGAGATCTTTTGATCTTCTGATGGTGGATCTCAGGGACAATATGTAATGAAGATAAAAAGTTTGGATATTGCCGGGTTCAAATCTTTCTGTGATCGCACGAAAGTGCTGTTCGACAATTCGCTGACCGCGGTTGTCGGCCCCAATGGGTGTGGAAAAAGCAACATTGTTGATGCCATTCGCTGGGCTCTCGGAGAACAGTCCGCGAAGAACCTGCGTGGAAAAGGCATGGGTGATGTCATTTTCAATGGCAGCGAGAATCGCGGTCCCCAATCATTGGCGGAGGTTACGATTACCTTCGACAATACAGATGGATTGTCTCATCCTCTTTATGCGGATTATCCGGAAATCGCGATTACTCGACGTCTGTATCGCGACGGTAGCAGCGAATATCTGATCAATAAAAACCCATGTCGACTTAAAGATGTGACGGAGTTGTTCATGGGAACAGGTGGTGGTGCCCGGGCATATTCGATTATTGAGCAGGGGCGTATTGGCCTGATCGTCAGTTCCCGTTCGGAAGATCGCCGCTCCATGATTGAGGAGGCTGCTGGAATTACCCGATTTAAAAAGGCGCGCCAGACCGCTCAGAAAAAAATGGAGCAAACCAGACAGAATCTGTTGCGGATTAAAGATGTTGTTCAGGAGATGGGCCGTGGTCTGGAGAGTCTGAAGCGCCAGGCCAGAAAAGCGGAACGCTATAATTTGTACGCCGAAGAGCAGCGTGATGCCGAACTGTATGTCAATAGTCACCGGTATCTCGAGCTGCTGGCTGCGGGAAAAACGGCCAGGTTGTCTTTTCAGTCTGCACAGGAAGCGTACGACACGCTGCGAAACAGTTTCAATGCGGCAGAAGCCCGAATCGAAAGTCTGCGCATGGAGGAGGCTGTGGCACGCAACGAACTGGATGCTGCCAAACAGTCCGCACAGACAGCAGATAATGAGATATCTGTTCTCGAGTCTGAAGTCAGACATCTGGAAGATGCATTGCAGAGAATCAAGCGGGAAGAAGCATCGCTGATGGAACAGCAGATGGAGGCTGAAGCCAGATTGTCGTCGGCGTTTGAAGAGCGTAATGTGCTTGAGCAGCGGCTGGGATCCCTGCAATCGGACTTTCACGCGATGTCATCCGGTCGGGAAGAAGTGGAACGGCGCGCGGAGGACGCCAGACATCGGTTGGCCGAACTGGGCAGGGAATTCGACGAAAAACGGGACCGGGTCAGTCGGTGTCGCGCCAGAATTGCAGCGTCTCAGAGTGCATGTGACAGTTACCATCACCGTATAGAAGAAGCGGAATCCCGTCTTGAAGTCACCAGAAGCGAACGGAAAACACTGGAAGAACAGATTGAGGGATTGACCGCGTTGACAAGCAGTTTCGAAGATAAATTCAGTGCCACCCAGACAGAGCTTGAGGCGTTGCGCAACAGGGCCCGCAGCGAAGGGGAGATGTTCGAAAACCTTCGGGAGCAGGTGCAGCTCTGCGATGAAGAGTTTCGTCGGGTAAAAGATGAGCTGACGGTGAAATCGTCCCGACTGGAGTCGTTGCTACAGGTGAATGAAAGTATGGGGCGGCATGATAACGGCGTGAAACAGGCGGTGGATGCGCTGAACAGGGAAGCGCAGCATCTGTTTTCCGGAATGTTGGTGGACCATGTGCGGTGTCCAAAAGAGTATGAATTGCCGCTTGCGGTTGTATTGGCAGATAAACTTCAGGCACTGGTGACGGCCAGTCAGGATGCCGGCTTCGAATTGCTTGCGTGGTTGAAGGCCCGTGATCTGGGGCGAATCATCGCAGTCTGTGCAGACAATAGTGCGCTGGTTTCTTCTTCGCCAGTGTCGCTGTATGGTGAAGGTGTGGTGGGCAATCTGTATGAGCTGATAGAAGTGGAGGACACTGTCCGCGCATCGGTGAAAAATATCCTTGAAGGGGTTTGGGTGGTCGAGAACGAGGATGTGGCGTTGCGGATGTGGCGCGAAAACCCGGGGCGCTGTGCTCTGGTGACTCTCGATGGTCAGCTCATTGACCACAACGGTCTCCTCAGTGGTGGACGCGCAGGTACTCCCGGTGCAGATCTGTTGGAACAGAAACGTGAAATTCGTGAGTTGGAGTCGGCTGTGGATTCATTGACCAGAGTTCGCGACGATTTGGAAATGCGTTTCGAATCCCTGAAAGAAGAAATGCATCGGAGACAGGAGAGTGCGGAACAGGCCCGACTGGAGGCCCAGCGGATGGAATTTGTATTGACGGAGGTTGACAAAGATCGTTCGCGAGCGATTGATGACCTCGAAAATGTCAAAGCACGGAACGTCAATCTTGACAGGGATTTTGCCAACCAGACGGAACAGCTGGAAAAAATGCGTGCCGATCAGTCTCGGGTAGAGGCGGAATTGAAAGAGGCTTCTTCGGAAGTGGATTCTCTCCAACGGGTCATCGAAGAGCAGTCTGAAATGATTGCCGCCTGCCGGGACGAAGCAGATCGGCTGGCCAGCGAAGTGACCGACGCGAAGATCCGCGAGGCTAAATTCAGGCAGCAGCACGAATCCGCAGTGGAACGGTCTCAGCAAATCGTGTCCATCGAAGAAGAAGTAAACGGGCAATTGGATAGAATTTCCAGACGTAAACAGACCATCGCCGTGGAAATTGGAAGAACTGCCGGTGGTATTGTCGTCGCGCGTGAAAAACTTGAAGCAAGTTTACAGAATGTGGACGCTTTTGCTGAACAGGTGGCGCAGCGGGCACGGGTTCTGGATGAAAAATCACAGATTCTTTCCGAAGCGTCAGTGCTGTTTAAATCGCAACGCAGTCAGATCGAAGAGGCATCCCAGAAAGTCACTGACCTGCAGATGACGGTGCAGAAGGCAGATACTGATGTTACGTATCTTTTAAGTAATGTGCGCGAGAAACACGACGTTGATATTGAACGGATTCTGGGCGATTATCATTGGCGCCCGCTGCCGGCGCGAGCCGTTTTTGAGCGTATCAGCGAGTTGAAAGGGTTGATTTCCCGAATGGGCGCAATCAATCCGGGTGCGATTGAAGAGTATGCTGAAACGCAGCAGCGCTTCGATGAAAAAGTGGAGCAGAAAGCCGATGTTGAGCAGGCACTCGAAGATCTGGAGGCAGCCATCGCCAGGATGGACAAAGACTCGAGGCGAATGTTCAAAGAAACTTTCGATGCGGTGAACGAGAAATTTCAGGAGATTTTCCCTCGGCTTTTCAAGGGTGGACATGCGTGTCTCACACTTACGGAACCGGACGATCTGCTGAACACAGGGGTCGATATCGTAGCATCTCCGCCGGGGAAAAAATTGCGCGCGATTGAATTGATGAGCGGCGGTGAAAAAGCGCTGACTGCCGTGAGTCTGCTCTTCGCCATCTTCATGCAACGCCCCAGTCCTTTCTGCTTGCTTGATGAGGTGGATGCCCCCCTTGATGACGCCAACATCGGCAGATTCATTGATATGGTCAGAGAAATGACTGATAGAAGTCAGTTTGTTATCATTACTCACTCTAAAATTACAATGGAAGGTGCAGACGCCTTATACGGGGTGACGATGCAGGAACCCGGCGTGTCCAAGATGATATCTGTAAATCTGGTACATCAGCAGAACGCCCGGGCAGTAAATAATTGACATTTTTATTTTCATCGTCACTGTAAAAACGATTAAAATAATCGCTTTTTCTGTTTTTATTCTATACTTAACTAAATTGCTGTGTAATTCTTACGAATGTATATGTAGCATTTGCAGAAGGGAGCAATTATATTGTTCCCGTTGGAACTAATGGAAGATGACAATGAATCACGGCGAGCGAGTTGGTTCAACCCTCGATAACAAGTACAGGCTCGTATCTCTTCTGGGAGAAGGCGGGATGGGATCGGTGTATGAGGCACAGCATCAACTCATAAACCGACGATTGGCGGTAAAGTTTCTCCACCCTCAGTATGCGAACAATGAAGAAGTGGTGACGCGGTTTCAGCGGGAAGCTCAGGCGGCCGCTAAGATCGGGCATGAGAACATCATCGAAATCACTGATATGGGGAGTGCGGAGGATGAATCGCCCTACATTGTGATGGAGTATCTCGAGGGGAAGGATGTTAAAGGTCTGCTTGAGACCGAAGGGGTGCAGTCTGTCGAACGCACCGCCAGGATTATGGTTCAGGCCCTCTCAGCGCTTCAGGCCGCTCATGATGTTGGGATTATCCATAGGGATTTAAAACCGGAGAACATTTTCCTGATTCAGAAATCATCGAACCCGGATTATGTCAAGTTGCTGGATTTTGGTATATCAAAGTTCAAGGAACTTGAAACAGACGGTCAGAAAGCGCTTACACAGACCGGAACGGTGCTTGGGACGCCTCACTATATGTCTCCGGAGCAGGCACGGGGGGAGCAGAACCTGACTCCCCGTTCTGACATCTATGCCATGGGCGTTATCATGTATCAGATGTTGACGGGCCATCTTCCTTTCGATGCGCCCAATTATAATGCGTTGCTGATCAAAATTCTTACCGAAGACCCGCCATTGCCGGAAATCCTGAATCCGGATTTACCTGAAGACGTAGCGGAAACTATAAAAATTGCCATGGCCAGGGATCCTGAAGATCGGTTTATGGATTGCGACGAATTCAAGACCCGTCTGATAGGGTACGTGCCCGGAATAATGATGGATCCCACGGGAAGCATGAGCCTGGCGACTCATCGAACAGCGTCGGTCCGGCGTACCATGACGGTGACCGCAACTCCCCTTGAAATGACCCAGAGCGGTATCACTGCTCCAAAAAGCAAACTGCCGCTGATTCTGGGTGCGGCTGCTGCGCTGGTTCTTGCAGTTGTGGTTGGAATTGTTGCTGCTGTCAGTGGTGACAAGGACGATACTTCCGTTCCCGGAACGGCCATTCAACCGACTCCCCTTACTGCTTCTCAACCAGAGCCGGCTGCGCCTGATCCAACCCTCGAACCTGAAAAATCAGATGAAAATGCCATTGAGCAGGTCTCGCTTTCGCTGGTTGCCAAACCGGCATCGGCGGTTATTACAATAGATGGTGCAAAAGTAGAGAATCCGTATGAGGGTTCTTTCGTTAAAAGTAATGTGAATCGTTCCATTACGGTGTCTGCACCGGGATATGCCACTGTCTCAGAAATGGTTGCGTTCGATAAAGATATTTCAATGACTTATGAACTGACACGAGAAGAGCCACAACCTGGCCGGAGCGTATCGTCAAAGAGTGGAAAAAGTCGGCATTCGAGCAGGCCACATGTAAAAAAACCGGCCGTTGCAGAACCGCCAACGAAAGTCGAGCCAGTTCCGGTAAAAGATACGAAACCTACCAAAAAACCACGTCGCCGAATTGACTATGCGGATCCCTGGGGCGACTGAGTTCAAACGCATTCATTGACGTTCATTCGAGCTGGATTTTTTTTTACGCAATCCTGTATTGCGCCGGATGGTGCTTGTGTCTGTGAGGAATTGTGGATAAGTAGGGTTCATGATTGAAGCGTCCAATGTCAAACACTCATCATGTAAACTGGCAATCGCATTGGCCAGATCTTTTGGGGACAGCAGGGTAATTGCTGATTCAGATGTTCTGGAACAGTTCTCCCGGGACAAATCCCATTGCGCTGGCGTCATGCCTGATCTGGCAGTACGTGTAAAAAGTGAAGATGAAATTGTCACCGCGATACGCCTTGCTGACAAATTTGAGGTGCCGGTGGTTGCAAGAGGGGCAGGCACGGGGAAATCGGGAGGAGCGATACCGTTCATGGGCGGAATGGTGTTGGATATGACGGCCATGAATCAACTGCTGGAAATTGACCATGAAAATCTGCTGGCGGTCGTTGAGCCGGGTATTGTTACCGGTTCGTTACAATCAACTCTGGCGGCGGAAGGACTGTTTTATCCCCCGGATCCCAATAGTCTCGAGACCTGCACAATTGGCGGAAATGTCGCCCACAATGCCGGTGGTCCCAGGGCGTTTAAATATGGCGTGACTCGAGAATATGTCATGGGATTGCGGGCGGTGATAATGAATGGTGGTGTAATTTCTATCGGAAGAAGAACGGTCAAGGGGGTTGCCGGTTATGATTTGACATCGTTGATGGTTGGTTCGGAGGGTACTCTGGGGATTTTTTCTCATATTACATTGAAGCTGATTCGGCAACCGTCAGTGCTGTCCACGATTCTAATTCCGATGCCACATGAGGAAGCTGCGGGGCGTGCGGTGTCGCGAATTGTTGCAGCCGGTCTTGTGCCACGGGTTCTGGAATTCATGGATGGATACATCGTAAAGATTCTGCGTGCCAAAGGCATCGTTGGAATTGGCGAAGATACGGGTGCATTGCTACTGGCTGAGGTGGATGGCAACGACGAGGCGGTGATGGAGCGCGAAACAATTCAGCTGGCGGAAATCTGCGAGAAACTGGATGCTGGAGAAATTCTGATGGCCCGGCATGGGGGTGATCGGGAAAAACTCTGGGCAGCACGTCGTCTGATGTCAGACGCAGTGGCAGAGACCGCAAATCATAAGGCGTCTGAAGATATTGTAGTGCCACGAGCCTCTGCCGAAAATCTGTTATTGGGGCTCAAACGGATTTCTGCACACAGGAAGGTTCGATTGGCATCGTATGGTCATGCCGGCGATGGCAATTATCACGTGAATGTGCTTTGGGACGATGACGATTTTGATGTGACGCCGGTATTGGACGATGTGTTCCGGCTAACCCTGGATTTAGGGGGCACGATTACCGGAGAGCATGGCGTCGGTCTCGCCAAAAAGGCGTATCTGCCCTGGGAGCAATCGAAATTGCTGATTGATTTACAGCGACAAATCAAGGGGGTTCTGGATCCACGTGGATTGCTCAATCCCGGGAAAATTTTTTAAATCAGTCGCCGTGCGTTTTCGAAAAACGGATGACGACGCGTTGTCCTGCAAAATGAGCGACTTCAATGGGCTCGTTTTTCACTGAACACAACATTGATACGGGGGAGGCGTGGACAAAAATAGGTGGTCTGCGGGATTCGACCAGTTTCTTTCAATCTGGCGTGGATTGTTTTCGTCGAACACCGGTAATGCGGATGGTATGGGTGGCGTTCTGGCGAACATTTTTAAATTTGGGAAAATCGATTTTAGAAAGCCCTTCAGCGAGACATTGTTCGAGCCCCGGAATATCCGGCGGCAAGATGCTCAGCCCCGCAGTTTTCCCGGTGGCACCGGCAATGGAAAATTTCATGCGCACCTGCCGGAGTCCCAGCCGTTTTTCCAGGGCACTTTTAATGCATGGTCGAAGCAGATAGGCATTTTTTGAGATGGTACCGGAAATCACATCGCGTGTGAGATAGTATGGACGACTGGCCAGTTCCTGCGCTTTTTTCAATTCCATCGCCCGCTGCCTCGCCACCTCGGCCTCCTGTGCTTTTTTTATGGCCAGTTCCATGGCTTTTTTGTCAGCATCCGGATCCAGTATTGTCAGTAGCTGTTTTTGCAGCTCAGGCAGCGTCTGTTCATTGTCCCGAATTGCTTCGATGTCTTTTTTATTCCTGTCGCCGCCGAACTTCAGGATTGCCTGACAAACGCGCGCAAGGGCATCCTCGTTTCCCACAAATGATGTATCCGCATGATACAGTACGATAAAGTTTACAAGTGGTTCTACAATCGAAGTATCACCCAGTTTAAGGACCGCCGTTGCAATCGCTTCAAGATTGCCGGTTGGGGTTTCGTAATCCAGGAGCTGCTGCATTAACCCGGGCAGCGCATCCTTTGCGTCCATATTGGCGAGGGCCGGAGCGATCACTTTCATTGGCGGTGTCGCGATTTCTTCGAGATAATCATAGCGGACATTCAGCGATTGAATCAGCGCCTCGGCGCCGCTATCCCGTTCAGCCAGCTTCTCAACGATCTTTTTCTGAAGCGAAGTTGGCATGGAGGCGTCGGAATGGAGCGCAAGCAGGTCTGCCGTGATGCCGGGAGACGGGATTCTTGCCAGCAATTCTGTGGCGTAAATCCGAGCAGGAAGCATGCGACTATCCTTATCCGCAACGATGGTCTTCAATTGCGCGCGGGGATCGGGAAGCGGCTGGTCCGACGTGGAAACCGGCAAGTATCCATGAACATCAAACAGTATGGATGTTGCCTGCAATCCTGTACTGACACCCCACGACGGCACATACCCCCTGTCGGCATCAGCATACAATACGGTGCCTTCCGTGGTGACGGCGAACACGCCGCCATTTACGGGTTGGAGGGTGTGTATATCGTCGTTAGATATGTAAGTCCACTTGACCTGATGGGTTTTGCCACTGAATGCAATGATGTAGCGCCAATAATGAAGATAATAAGTGTCGTCAGCGAAGTGAATCCGCTCGCCATTTTTTTGCGGTAGCCAGTAATAACGAATCCGGTTCGCGTTTACGATTTCGATGGAGGGCAACACAAATGTATCCCGGTGGAAACCGGGGTAGTTGGGAGCGGCAATGGTTCCCGGTACAAAAGAGTTGGATTGGAGACGTGTGCCGCTGATAGCGTTTTTGTCCAGTTTAAAGAGTGTGGCGACATGTTCATCGGTCGCGTTGGTTCCATAATACACGCCATATGGTGTGGTCTGTGTGAAATTCACAGTGAAATCATCGGCACGCAGTCGGCTGATTTCCTCTCCGGATTTCAACTTCAGAATCGCAATCTGTTTCTTCTTCCAGGGGACAAATACGAGATCATCGGTGACAGCGGGGGTGCCGAGCAATCCATTACCGGTGATATTCTGCCAGATTTCTTTACCATCTCTCAGACGAACGGCTACCAGCTTGCCGTTTGCATACCCGCCAGTATTCCCGCTGCCGATACCGAATGAAAGAACGACCGTGTCTGATGACAGATCTGCGCCATAAAAAGACCAGCCCTCATCCACTGGAATACTCCAGAGCATGGCGCCGGTGTCCGCGCGATAAGCGGCCACGGCCAATCCGGTCTGCAGAACGATGGCATTGTGTTTGAGCACCAATGGCGAGTTTACGGGGATCTGTATCTGCCATACGATTTTCTTATCTTTCAGGTTGTATGCCACAATACTGCTTTTCGGCGTTGCGACGGTAAAATAGATGATTGGATTCCCCCCACTGTTGGAGATATGGTAGGATTCTTCCTCAGATATTTTTGCAGTCACTTTTTTCAGGTCATCCGCGTTGTTTTCTGGAAACTTGGCTTCAAAGGCATCTGCCGTTGTCTCAAAAAGTGGGCCGCAGATTTCACCTGTGGCGCCGAAGCAGAATATCGTGACTGCCGAAAGAAGTGTCGGAATTAGATATTTTTGATATGGTGCAAATTTCATGTCCTCAAACTCCTTCGGGGTTATTCTTTCGAAATCTGATTTACCATTTTATGCAGCAGTTTTAAAATCGGATCATCGTACTCCATTTCTGGACGGACGGCTTTGATGTCCTGCAGCAACTGAATGGCGAACTGTCGGACTTCCGGTCCTGCAAAATCAAAAAGAATATTGAGTACCTGAAGGCGTGTCTGGTCATCGGGCTGTTTTCCGAGTAAATACTCGCGAAAACCGGGAAGTAGAATGGAAATATCCAGCTTTCCCAGGTATTCAGTCAGTTGGAGCGCGTCCTTGCCGGACCCCAGTTTGCCGATGGAAATAGCCGCCTCGTTGACACCTCTCTCAAACGCTTTAAACAGGATGGCGACCGACGACGTATCCCCCCTTGTTCCAAGAGCCAGCGCGGCGCGAGCGCGCACTTCCGGATTGGAATCGCGAAGTTTCTGTTCAAGGGCGTTTTTGATTTTTGGCGAATCAAATCCAATTAAAGCGGACAACGCAGCCGTTCGTGCGTCCGAACGTCGATGATTCAGATATTTAATCAGTGTATCGATTGCGTTCGGGTTTTTCAGTACGCCCAGAGTCTGCAGCGACAGATTGGTAATGTCATTCCCGGGTCCGGTTTTTAAGAGCGCAATCAGATGTTCACTGGCAGCGGGGTTTTCTGAAAGCCCGAGCATCTGTACGGCAACAATCACCTTTTCGGGATCTGAACTGTGTAAATCAGCGACAAACGCTTTAAATTCCTTATCACTTTCAGATGATTCAGCTTCGGCAGTTTTCGCAACGGGGGTCTTGCGGTTTTTTTTCTTTGCCGGTTTGCCCCACACAGAGAATGCCTGCAAGACAGAGATAACGACAAGAAGGATGGAAATTCTGTGCAAATTTTTTTTAGTGCGCATTGAAAACCCTTTTTTCGTTTATGGCAGAGTTGTCTTTTAATATTGCCGGAATGACACCCGATGTAAAGAAATCAGCCTCTTTAAGCTGAATAATCTCCTCATCCGAGAATTTCACTCAAACTTCAATTCACGCCGCAATTGGTCCGGGTGAACATCATTTTTCAAACCACACACTAAAACATCTTTGTGTTGGATTATGTAAGATTATTGACTTAATATAGCGCTCGTGAGATATTTTCAACGCAAATTTTAGATACAACACTCAACTAATTTGTTTGCAAAAATCGGAAAAATTGGAGTGATCCTGTGAAAAAGCCTGTTCCTTTTGGGAAATATTATTTGTTGGATAGAATCAGTGTTGGCGGCATGGCAGAGGTGTTCAAAGCCAAAGCTTTTGGGGTGGAGGGGTTCGAACGGCTCCTTGCAGTGAAGCGGATTTTGCCCAGTATCGCAGAAGACGAAGAGTTTATTACCATGTTCATCGACGAGGCAAAAATCGCGGTCCAGTTGAACCATGCGAATATCGCCAGAATAGATGATTTAGGTAAAGTGGGCGATTCATATTTTATCGCGATGGAATATGTGGAGGGAAAGGATCTTCGGACCATTTTCGACCGCCTTCGGAAAAAAGCCCAGACCGTACCATTTGCCATGGCGGTCTATATTATGATGAAAATGTGTGAAGGGCTTGATTACGCACATAACAAGAAGGACAGTGCAGGCAGAGATGTGAACCTGGTGCATCGGGATGTTTCCCCGCAGAATGTACTTATTTCATTCGATGGTCAGGTGAAGCTCATTGATTTTGGTATTGCCAAAGCGGCAGGAAAGGCCGGGAAGACTCAGGCCGGGATACTGAAAGGCAAATTCGGTTACATGTCGCCGGAGCAGGTTCGTGGGCTGTCACTGGACAGGCGATCTGATATTTTTGCCGTGGGTATCTGCCTGTGGGAACTGCTGACCGGTGAGCGTCTGTTCATCGGAGAATCTGATTTTTCAACACTGGAAAAAGTGCGCAATGTGGATATCGTACCACCGTCGTCGTTCAATAAACGGATTCCCCCGGAACTTGAAAAGATTGTATTGAAAGCGCTCAGCAAGGAAGTGGAGGAGCGCTATCAGAGTGCCATGGATTTGCACGACGATTTGCAAAGCTACATGTACACATCCGGTGGCTTTTTCTCCCGCAAGGATCTTGCCACATTTATGCAGGAAGTGTTTCGTGAGGATATTGAAAAGAACGCTGCCGCTGCCGAAAATTTCGATGACAGTCTTTTGAAATCATCGGTACCGCCACCTCCGCGGGCTTCAAAGACCGGGAGTGGGAATGTTGCACCGCCACCTCCGGGGTCGACGACGCATCCCGCGGTTCCACGGCCAACCCTTGGTGGTGTGACAGTGCCGCCCGCGCCTCCCAGACTCGGTTCTTCCGGTTCGTCAGGGGCTGCTCCCGCTGCTCCCGCGCCGCCAAGAGTCTCTGTATCACCCGCTTCTGAATTGAAAAGAACGATGTTGGGCATGCCAGCCGCAGCGACGACGGCGCCACCATCACCGCGGGCCGGAATGCCGTCCCTATCGTCAAGATCGCAATCGGGAATGTCTTCGGATACGGTGCCGGCAATACCCACACCGTCCCTTCCACTGGATGCCCATGTGGTTTCCTCTGTGGCGCCGGAGCCGGATATGGACTGGGATGATGATGAGGAACCCACCAATATCTACACCAAAGACACGGCTGCCCAGATGGCGGCGGTGGTGGCCAGGACCATCCCGGCTCCGGGGGGCCTTTCGCCCGTGCGATCGATGGTGCAGACGGGGCCTCATGCCGTAGCCGGGGGAGGCCGTTTCGATGATGCGTATTCTTCCTTGCCGCTCAGAAAACGACGGAATAAAACCAAATCATTGCTTATTGGCGTTGCCGTGGGGGTCATTGTTGCTGTTGCCGCGGTCGTTGGGATTTTCAAGTTCGCATTGGCACCGACCACCGGTGCCATCGAGTTGACCATTTCTCCCGGGGATGACCTGTCGGTGGTTGTGGACGGTTCCAGAAAAATTCCCCAGAATGTCTCCCCGATGCTCATTGAGGATTTGGAACCCGGACAGCATTCATTCATCATTAATCGCAACGGATTTGCGCAAAAAGAACTGCTTTTTGATGTGCGCGCGGGAAAAACGCTGGCCACAAATGTCTCCCTTGATGAAGCGGGTGGCAGTGGCCTGTATATCGAATCCGATCCTCCCGGATGCACGGTGGATATTGATGGAAAAGTGGTTTCGAATGATACCACCCCCCTTACCATTTCGGACCTGGAACCGGGCTCTCATGAGGTGGTACTGCGCAAGGACAGATATTCCGATTTGAAGTTCTCTGTTGACATTGAACCTGGAAAAACAGCGAAGCTGCCTGTGAAAAAACTGGTACTGGCGAAGGTTGAAGTGACATTCAATACCAAACCGCAGGGAAATCGGGTGTATCTGCTGGATGCTGGAAAACGGATGAATCTGGGGGTGACCCCGGCCACCCACGAGATTGAGACAGGCAAGGAGTATGAGGTAGAGTATTCCTGTGGTGCCAGAAGTGTCGTTCGTCCACTCTCTCAGGCTGATTTGGAAACGGGTGATTCGGTCATTTCCCTTGCTGCGATACCGTGCGAATCACCCTCTTCAGTCAGTCGCCGTCCATCAACGGATACGCCCACTCCGAATGCACCCGCCACGAGACCGGTGGTTTCGCGTCGCTCAGGCGGCAGCAGTGGTGGTGGTGCGGACGGCTATCTCTCTGTCCAGACGCAGCCATGGTCAAAAGTGTTTATCAACGGTGAATTCGTAAAGAATACGCCGCTGGTGAAAAAAGCACTGAAACCCGGAAAATATAAGATTGATCTGCAAAATGATGGGTTTGGCATCGACCGCAGTTTCAACGTGACCATCAAATCCGGCCAGACCACAACACTCGTCAAGAAGCTTATCTGACCGATGAGATCCCCGAAAAGACATTTTCTGTTTTTTCAAGGGATCTTTTTCATTGCCTGGGTATTGATTGGTTCTTCTCCTCTGCTTCAGGCTCAGGAATTAAACGAGACTTCCAGTCAGCGCGAGGAAACGTCGCAGCCTGCTGTTCTGGCGAGTGCCCATCCGGTCTTAGATGCCCGCGCTGAGACTTCCGATGATGTGGCGGTCACTGTTCCTGCCCCTGAAAACGAAAATGATCAGGACAGCGCGAGCATTATTTTAGTGGAAACAGAGGGAAGTGAACCGGCCGCAGCGGAAGTTGAGGCCCTGTTGCAACGTGACCTGAGCCGAATTGCCGTTCGGATTTACACCGAATCATTATCTCAATTTCCGGAGAATATTTCAGAGTGGACCACTTACACGGTGGAAAAGTCCGCAGATACTGCAGGGCTTCTGGCTGTCATCGGATGGCGATGTGTAAAACGCGATGATTGTCGGCTAGTTGTGGTGGAGTCTCGCAGTCTCACGGTGACGACGATTCCGGTGGGGGACATTCGCGGGACGACTCATGAAACGTCTGTATATCCGTTGCCCCCAACCCACATTGCAGCGGGGATTCGGGAAATCCTTTACGGAGAATACCTGTTTGAACTGCCAAGGGTTTCACAACAGGTCAACCATCCCAAACCGTCTTTGGGGAGATCCCATCGTACGGGAGGCGATCTGCAGTCGTCCAGCGACAAATCTGTGAGGAATGTTGAATATGAAACATTCCAACCGCCAATCCTGCAAAGTGACCGACGCCTCCTATGGCTGGATTTTGCATATCTGGGAGCGTATCCCTATCCGTCGTCCCGGACTATTCATGGGATTGCCCCCGGGGTTTCATTTTTTGTGCACCGGCGGCTGGCGCTCAGTGTCCGGGTTGGCGGTCTGGCCAGAAGAAAAAACATCGGGCAGCTGGGGACAATCCACGCATACCATTTGCCGATCACCACCGGCATTCAGTTTCCGTTCACTGTCGGATCCGCGCTTTTCTCCGTTGGCGCCATTATCCAGTATGATGCGATTTGGGCCCGGGCGGAGACGACTCGCAATGAAACGGTTGACAAGTACTATTCCGATTTTTCATTTGGTGGGGAGACGTTGTGGCGTGTACCCATGCCCCGAAAAGGCCTGGAGCTGTTTTTTGGGGCCGGCATTCTGGCGACGCTGTTTTCGGAAGACTATCTGATTGATGACGAAAAAATTATAGACCGGACGAAGCTCCAGTTTTATTGGCTGGCCGGCGTCAGCAAAAATATTTTCGTGGATTGAAAAAAAAAAAGAGTGGCGTTCAGCAGACTTCTGTAAGGACCGGTGTCAGTATACATTCGCTTTCTCATGCCCGGGGGCAGCGTTGTTACCGGTCGTCTGATCTTCATCATCCTTATTGGTGTCCATGCTATCATCTCCGATAATGTTCCCATCATCGTCCAGTTTATCGGCGATGGTGGAAAAATGGCCGGTTTCTCCGGGTTCAACGTAGTTGGCCTTTTCACCCCGTCCGGAAACATCAGTCCACAGATACTTCTTATCCCGGGTATCCAGGTGGACGTGCTGTGAATTCGGGTAATACCCCGCGCCAACCCGGTCGAGACTGGCGATAAACTCATACAGCAGTTCGTTTGAAACCCCCTGCACCTTGAAGTCAACTGCCCTGCCCTTGGCATGCATGGATTGTTTCTTCCTGCCCCTGAGCGGTGGGCGATATCCGGAAAAGATGACAATTTCCCTGCCGGGAAATCGCTCTGCCACGCGCTGCATTAAATCCGCTAGCCGAGGATGCATTCGCACGCGCGTATAGTTGGCCAGGCTCGCCAGTGCACGGCGGCCCTGAGGCCGCACCACGCCATTATTTTTAATGAGCTTGATTTTCATGCGTTTTGTTTTTTTCATCCGTACAAAGGAAACGGAGTGTGGCCGATATTTGGATGTTCTTACGGGAACCGGTCGCCTGGCATCGGGAATCAGAATTTCGGTATCCGGCTTGAGCGGATTGTTCCGGGTGATTCGGTTGGCTCTGGCAATCCGACTGGCGTCCACGACATAGGCGCGGGAAATCATGGACAATGTCTGCCCCTGCATCACTGTATGCAGAATACCGCCATCGGTATGCCGACCACTGACCACGAGCCCCGACACGCCGCCTGCCCATTTTACGCGCTTTGGCGCCGTGCTATCGGTTCGTTTCCCCTGGATATCAAAAGTGGGACCGCTGTCCCCAGGTGGATTGGGAATCGCCAGTATCCGGCCAAGTTTCAGAAATTCGTTTTTCCCGATGCGGTTGAGTTTTCGCAGTTCGCTGCGTTGGACCTTGTATTTATCTGCAATTCGCGCGACGGAGTCCCCCTGGACAACTTCGTGGCTTCTTCGGGCATTTCCAATCAGCTTATCTGGAATGATGAGAATATCACCCAGTTGCAGTTTGGTTTCGTCATTGATGCCGTTCAGCTTCATCAAATCTGTCCGGTACACCGCATGGTGCCGCGCGATTCGAGCAATGGTATCCCCCTGCTCAATAACATGTTCCGTTGCAGAAGCGGTTTGTGCGGCAAACTGAACCAGAATGGTAATCGTAAGTAATAATTTTCGCATGTTGATAATTTCTTTCGCCAGAGCCGGGACAATTA
Source organism: Polyangia bacterium (assembly GCA_050287845.1). Classification (GTDB taxonomy): domain Bacteria; phylum Myxococcota_A; class Polyangia; order JAAYKL01; family JAAYKL01; genus JAFGXQ01. Next base: position 295,864 of record JBNKCR010000141.1, on the reverse strand, counting down.
AGCATAAAACAGCCACAGTTTCAACACATGCGTCATTGAGTCCCATCTGATTCCCCAACCGGCGGACAAAACGGATGCAATGGAAATCGTCGGATGGAAAACACAGAAAAACCAGGTTAATGCATTGAAAACCCGTTAAAAAGCGTATAGGTGCCCATGGACATGAAACTACTTCTTTTTTAAAAGATTATTTTTTTAAAGGATGGATGCAAAAAAAATTGTGAAGCATTAGATATCACAATGAGAGGAAAATAGATGAGAGTGCCTCGATGACAGAAAATCAGAATGAATATGAAAGCGATATTCTTGAGGCTGATGATATCGATAACGATAAACCCGGCAAGTACAAGGTAATCATGCACAATGATCACTATACAACGATGGAGTTCGTTGTGGCGGTATTAAAGGAAATCTTTGGGCATACAGATGCGAGTGCAGAAAAATTAATGCTGGATATTCATCAGAAGGGGGAGGCCATTGCCGGAGTTTACTGGTTCGAAATTGCAGAAACCAAAGCCATGCAAACCATGACGCGGGCAAGAAATGAAGGGTATCCTCTGCGGTGCACGCTTCGAACGGAGTCCTGATATGTCTACCAGAAGTATAAAACACGCCATTGAGGCCGCTATTGATGAGGCGTATCGGCGAAAACATGAATACATTACGGCAGAACATCTGTTGTATGCGCTGTTACACAATCACGAAGTGATAAATATTCTCGATAATCTCGATGTCGATATTCAGAAAGTGGTCAACGAGCTGGACTGGTATCTGGACAACGAGCTGCCAGTACTGAGCGAAGAGGCTATGGAGAAAAAGGAATCGCCGATTCAGACGGCCAGCTTTCAGCGTGTGCTGGAGAATGCGGTGATACAGGTAAAATACAGCTCGCGCGCTGAAATCGGAACATCCGATTTGCTGGTGGCGTTGTGGGAGGAGAAGCGCTCGTTTGGTGTGCACCTCCTGAGAAAACAGGGGGTGAACCAGGTGGACTTGCTCGAGGTCATCTCCCACGGCAATACCGATGGAGAGTCCGAGGGACCGGGATGGGAAATACAGCCGGTTCGGGAGGCCGGGGGAGGGAAGGCGGACAGGAAGGAAAGCCCTCTGTCCAGATACACCATTCATCTGACACAGCTGGCTCGCGACGGGAAAACCCAGACTCTTGTGGGACGGGATATGGAACTGGAGCGCACCATGCAGGTGCTGTGTCGCAAAACGAGAAACAATCCCATTCTTCTCGGCGAGCCGGGGGTTGGCAAGACCGTGATGGTTCACGGATTGGCCAATCGAATCGTGGCCGGACAGGTGCCGGAAATCCTCAGAGATGCCGAAATTTATCTGATGGAAATCGGGTCATTGCTGGCGGGAACCAAATATCGTGGACAGATGGAAGAGCGACTGAAATCGGTGATTTCCGCGTTGGAGAAAATAGACAATCCCATTCTGTTTATCGACGAGATTCATCTGATTTCCGGCGCCGGTGCCGTTTCCGGATCGGCGGTGGATGTGTCGAATCTGTTGAAACCCGCATTGGCATCGGGCCAGGTTCGCTGTATCGGCACCACCACATATGATGATTTCAAGGGGACTATTGAAACCGACAAGGCGCTGCTCAGACGGTTTCAGAAAGTGGATATTGATCCCACGTCCCTCGACGACACCCTGGCGATTCTGAAGGGATTGAAATCGGAGTATGAGGCGTTTCATGGGGTCCGTTTTACGGAAGAGGCATTGAAGGCAGCGTGTGACCTGGCGGAGAAGTATATTCAGAATCGCTATATGCCGGACAAAGCGATTGATTTGATGGATGAGACCGGTGCCAGAAACCGGATGACGGATGAAAACGTCCGGAAGTCGGTTCTGGATGTGGTCGATATCCGCGAGGTGGTCTCGAAAGTGGCGCACATTCCGGATTTGGAAGCCGGGGAAGATGACAGAGCGGTGCTGATGCGCCTGTCAGAATCCATCCGTTCACAGGTATTCGGTCAGGATGATGCCGTCAACTCGGTGGTGGATGCCATTAAGCTGTCGCGGGCTGGCGTCGGAGAACCGAGCGCGCCGGTGGGATCTTTTCTTTTTGTCGGGCCTACCGGGGTTGGAAAAACAGAATTGGCCAAACAGCTTGCGTCTCATCTGTCGATTCAGTTTGTCCGGTTCGACATGAGCGAATACATGGAAAAACATACGGTATCCCGGTTGATTGGGTCGCCACCGGGGTATGTGGGATACGAACAGGGGGGACTGCTCACCGATGCCATCCGGAAGACCCCCCATGCAGTATTGCTGCTCGACGAGATTGAGAAGGCCCATAGAGACATTTTTGATATTCTGCTGCAGGTGATGGACTATGGGCAACTCACTGATAACAATGGACGAAAGTCGCATTTTCAGAACGTGATTCTGATAATGACGTCCAACGCGGGAAGTCGGGATGGCACCCGGGCTGCCATTGGGTTTGGTGATGCCGGCGCGTTTAATGCGGACAAAGAAGTGGATCGGCTTTTCAGTCCTGAATTTCGCAATCGGCTGACGGAAATTGTAAAATTCGGGCGATTGAAGCACGAGACCACCCGGCAAATCGCAGCCAAGTTCATTGACCAGTTACGACAGCAGATTGTTGAACAGAAGGTGACACTGGAAGCGACTGATTCGGCATTGGAACTCCTTGCGGACCAGGGATTCGATGAATTATTCGGTGCGCGTCCAATGAAACGACTCATTGAAAAGAAAATTCGCAGACCGCTGGCTGAACGGATATTGTTCGGCGATCTTCAGAAAGGCGGCAGAGCGACGATTGACGCCCGGGACGGCGATATCGTTGTGGAGTGAGTAGTGTGAGTGACGCTTACTGTTTTACGCGGACGGGAATGGTGAACGTGACGGCGCTCTGTTGTCTGGGAAATCTGGTCGATTGTGCTACCTGTCGAACACAGTTTCCAAGCTGTGTTCCCAGGATGGATGCCGGTTGCAGACCCACTTTCTGAACGGCGCCTTCCTTTGACACCGTGAAAATAAAAGAAACCTGTTTGATGTTTGCCAGTGTATCTGAATGGGTGTTGAAGCAGTTTCTGACACGATTTTTCTGTTTCTTGAACGCCGTGGTCAGCTGAAGCAATTGTTTCTGTTCCGGGGACAGTTCCTTATTGCGAGGGCGTTTGTTCCGCTTGCTGTTTGCTGTATCCGGGGTATCGGCTTTTGTTTTCGCCCTGTCGGCTGCCGTCTGCTTTTTCTCGTCATTCTGCGACGATTCAGATTTTACCCCATCACGGGTGTCCGATGCAGCTTTTGCGGGGGAAGTGGCTGAGTCAGCCAGAGTATTGGCAACGGGACTCTGAACCAGTACGATTTTTTTCTGCTGACCAGCGGGGGTGCGGGTGAGGAAAAAAATAACGCCGGCTGCAGCGAGCAGCACCGTTATAATAATGGCTATCAATCCCCTGACCGATACCATTCGGGGAGGGACACTTGAAGATTTGGTGGCCAAACCCAAAATGGCGCCGTCGGGTATTCCGTCCCGCGATGAATCAGCAGTCGCGGGACTTTCTACGGGAATGTCAGCAGTGGGCGCGTGGGTTGCGGGCTTGAGGGATACCGTTGCCTCTGGAAAGGAATATTGGTTGTCGTCCGCAGTCTCCGTAAAAGGCGAATGAGCATCGATCAGTTTTTTCATTTCCCGGCCAGTGATTCGCCTTGTATTTTCTTGCTCATCTTCCGAAGGCGGTGGCGTGACCGACGGCTTGCGCCATGCTTTTTCTCTCAGCCCCAATGGCTCGACCCCCAGAAGTTCAGCCATTTCATCCGAAAAATCTTCTGCGACCATTTCTGCCATCTGTTCATCCAGAATGTGGGATTCCGCTTTCAGAAATGGTCGTAGTGCATCCGCAAATTCCATTGCGGTTTCATATCGATAGTCGGGATCCTTTGACAACGATTTCTGTATGACTCTGTCGAGTTCCGGTGGTGCATCGGGACGCCGCAAGGTCACCGGGCTGGGGCGATGATGCAGCACCTGGGCGATGGTATTGGCGTGGCTCTTGGCGAAAAATTCGTTCTTCCCAATCAGGAGCTGGTGGAGAACCACTCCTGCGGAATAGAGATCACATTTGATGGTTGCCGGTTTCCCGGAGAAGCGTTCCGGGGCAGAATAGGAGAGTTTTCCCTGAAACCCGCCCTTGCCGGTGGTGGTGGAACCATCTTCAGATCCTTCCACTACCCTCGCTATCCCGAAATCCACCAGCTTGACCCTGCCATCGGTATTGATGAGGATATTGGAGGGGGAGATGTCCTGGTGCACAACCCCAAGCAGATGGCCATCTTCATTTTTCACCGTGTGCGCATGGTGCAGGGGTTCCAGTACTTTCAGAATAATATTGATGATGATATCCGTGGGCAGCGGCTTTCTTTTGAATTCTCTGTATTTCAACCATTCCCGTAGCTGGAAGCCATGGACGTATTCCAGCACCATGATGTAAAAGTTTTTCTCCTGCTCGAAATCAATCACACTCACAATCCCGGGGTCATTGAGTTTCGAGAGAATTTGCGCTTCCCTCACGAACATTTTCAGGAATGACTCATCGGACGAAAAGGTGGGAAGGATGAGCTTCACCACCACCGGCTTCACAAAACCTCGTGCGCCCTCCGTGCGTGCCAGATATACAACACCCATTCCTCCGACAGCGAGTCTTCGCACAATGCGATATCTGCCCAGAAGGACCCGACCGGTCATGTCATCTTTAAATGGATTATCAATACTTCCTTGCTTGGTTTCGGTCATCGTATCTATCTGGCCCGTCGTAAAAAGTAATGGGTCCCGCGTTTGGTGTGAGACAGTTTCACTGGCAGTGACAGATAGTTACTCCGGTGCTGTGCGCTGCCCGCGAAACGATGCTGTGCATCCATTGGTAGCTTATTCCCGTAAACAGAAGCTGTCCATCCCGGCAATGCGATACCGGTTACCTCCACTGTGGCGCCGCTGGCAAATGAACCATTTTTCGGGGATTTCAGAATTGCCTTGGGGGTGGCGTTGTCAAATCGAATCCGAATGGATGACGTGCGGGACCGTTTGGCCTGGTCAGCAGTCATGAATTTAAACCTGTACGCCCCCTCGTTGAGCGCACCGGACTGAAAACGATACTGCGGGGTGCGGGAGCTGAAGGTTCTGGTGCCGGAGTCGTCGGTCAGAAACAGCTTATATTGCGACGCGGTCGGCGCGTCGGGCCATCGGATAACCACCAGCGGCAGCTTGCTCTGATACAGCACATTGTAATTTCGGCCATCCGCTTCGACGTACGAGGTTGGCGCGGTACGCGACAGGTGGGATTTTCCTTTGTCTTTCTGGACCAGAATGCGGCCGTGCTTCTTTACGCGACCGAGCTCACCGTTTTCAATACAGCGAACCTCGTAGCTGTGCTTCTGATGTGGCAGATTGAGGATGACGGTTCCCTGTCCCTTGCCCCAGATTTTTTTTCGTAGAATTCGGACATGTCCGTCTCCTTTACAAACGCTGGAGAAGTTGAATTCAATGGCCACCGGTTCGTGGACCGCGTGGATGATGACATTTTCTCCCGCATGAATGGCAAAATCTGCGGCTTCAGCGGTGCCGCGGGGGGCCATCAATTCCGAGGCTGCAGACCGGTGCCCGGGACGAGAATCCCCTTGCGCCCCCCTGTCACCGGCGTCTTCGTCCCCGGCAATATCAATGGACGGCGCAAAATCCCCGGTATCGTCGATTTCGGTATCATTGGTTTCGACGTCCTGATTGGCGTTGTCGCTATCAGTGGTTTCAGTGGTTTCAGTGGTTTCAGCGGTTTCAGAGATCAGCTGCGCAGAACCAATGTCCAGCACGATTCGGTTGTCGGGCGTCACTTCATACCGGGTTCCATCGTTGGAGACGAACTCCGCCGTTCCGATATCGAGCTGAACCGACAGTTGGTTTTTCTCCCGGCTGAGGGTCATGGCGGTGCCCCGGTTCAATCGCGCGATACCAATTCCCGTTTCAATCTGGAGTCCTTCGGTGTTGGCTTCCACCTGAGCGGATCCGGATTCCATTTTTACACCGAATATATTGCTTTCCGGTTCAGAGCTGGAAAAACGGAGCTGGGTGTTGGGTTGCATGACCACCAGAGATCCTTCGACCAGGGTGAGTTCAGCCGTGGCACCGGAAAGTGTGCGGACACCGTCGTTCATCACGAATCTGGCTTTTACCGGTGCATCTTCCCAGACATTGATATGGGCTGCAAAATCACGCTCCACATTTCCTTCTCTGACTGTCAATTCCGCAACCAGTTCCGGGTTGCATCCGAAGGAGTCGCAACTGCTGAACCAGATGGCAATGACAATGAAGAAAAGTTTCCGGGGCAATTTCCAGTGTTTCAAACGGTATCTCCATTTGTACCCGGTGCTGAACTACTTCCGGGCGGTGAGATCCACATTCAGAATAACCACACTATTGTCTCCTACAGTGACAGCGCGATTTTGCCTGACGAATCCGGTGGACGAAATTTCGACGGTGTAGTCGCCGGGAACGACATCCACTTCAAAAAATCCATCGTTATTGGTTCTGGTTTTCAGCTTCCCGGGCAGTATGCGGATGTTTGCCGGCAGCGGATTCCCCTTCTGGTCGCGCACCAGACCGCGAATCTGAGATCCCATCTTGCTTTGAACCAGCGTGACGGGGGCCGCTTCTGCTGTACCACCTTCGGTTACATCCACATTAAATGATGCCGTTTCGAAGTATTCCGCCGTTACCGTTACCGTCACAGCACCAACGGGCGCGTCGGGAATCCGGTAGGTGCCTTCCGCGTCGGTCACGCCGGTTGTTTCTGTGCCGTCTTTTCCCTGAGCACAGACAGTTGCATCTGCAACGGGCAACCCTTCCGCATCGAGTATTCGTCCCAAAACGGTTCCAGTGGGCGGTTTGATGGGTTCTGTAACCGGTTTTTTCTTTTCGTCCCCGGACTGTAACTGATTCATCCCGTCTATCTGCTGTGTGGGCGAAGCCTCGGGTTTCCCTCCCAGTGTATAGCGCAGGCCGACAAAAATAGAAAAACGGGGAAAAATCGGCAGCAACGGAGAGTCCGTGCTGACATCCGGTCGTTTCCCGGCGATGGTTTCGGTGTAGAGGTCAAACTGCAGTGCATCTGTCGCCCTATAGCGGGCACCGGCAGTGATGCGTGTGGGGGATTGGCTGAAGGGTGCGTCTCCGGAAATATATTTCAGGGAATCACCCTCCAGGATAAATCTGAACTTGCGAAACTGATATGCCATTGCCAGACCAAACACGACTGCATGGTAACTGCTTATACCCAGCGCCACCCTGTCTCCGGGACGCAATGAATCATATGCCGGCGCAATGTTTCCGCTGTTGTCCAGCCTGAAGCCCACCGTTGCCCCCACATAGAATGGCGCAAGGGATACCACAGTGGCCAACACCCTGGCAGTGAGGATGGCTGCGTTGAATTTCAGGGAAGGCGGTTTGTCGCCGGGAATGCACACTGCGAACTCCCCACCAAGAAGCAGGGTCCGTCCTACCGGCGCGCCACTGCGCAATTTGATCACGGGTAAGCCGATGAAACTCGAATCCGCGCCCTGTGCGTCATTCGGGTGTTTCTGGTATTTGCCGTCGAAGAGCAGTGCCGCCGAAATCCATGGAATAATCACACCGCCAACGGCCAACGTACCGCCAAGTTCATGGTGTCTCCCGGATATGGGACCGATGCTCTCAATGATTCCATATCGCGCGGTTCCCGCAACGCTCAGCTGACGGCTGTTGGTGTACGGGATGCCCAGATTGAAAAATCCGGGGAGTCCATCAGACGCCACACCAGAAGGAATTGGGACTTGATCATCTGCGAAGCAGTGTTGATTCCACGATGCCATAGCGATAGAGACAACGAAAACGGCGACAAAATGGAAGGTCAATTTCGGCGACAAATGTGAACCCTTTTTATTAAAATTTTTCAATTATTTCGCACATTCTCTTCTTTCAATATATTAGCGCTCCAAGTTCCTGGCAAGCGAACAGTTGACTGTGGATGTATATTTTCAGCGCAGCTGTTTCCAGAACAGCGTTCCATCCATCACGGTGCAGCGGATATTGCCAAACAGAATTATGTCGCCAATGGCGATTGAAATCAGTTTGTCCGCCGCCAGCAGTTCGCCGTTATGTACGGTCTTGCCAGTGGAGTGATTGTCAATCAAGTGATACCCCAGTGGATCTCCAAATGCCGTGGTTTCAATTTCCAGCCGTGCATGCAACTTTGATACCGTGGGAAATCGAAGTACAATGTCGTTATTCAGCGCCCGCCCGATGGTAATCCACTGCGAAAATGCGCTACCGGGTTTCTTGCGGATTTCATATACAAAACAATCTGCCAGTTCTATTCCGTCAGTATCCGATGTAAAGGGTGCGGCCGAATCCGCACGCTGCTGCTCCTTAACCAGTCGGCTGAATTCTTCAGGTGAAATCACATCGGTTTTAAAAGAAATGTCGCTGTCTTCTCCCTGCGTCGGGCCGCCAAACAGATACCAGCCTGTGTACGCTATCTGGAACTGCGCAAGCGTCTTTTTTCGCATGTCCTGAATGATTTGAGGCAGTAAATTTTCCGTCATTTTGTGTCCATTTTTTTCTTGTCATCATCAATATTTGCTGCAGCGTTGTCAATTTATCAGCCGGATCGAATCCATGGATTCGGTTTAATACAGTACTTTGTCGGGGGATGAAAGTATGGCCATGGGGACGGTTTGACAGTTGGAGGCGCGGTGCTTTTCCCCTTTCTTAAAAACGGTACACATTATATAAAGTGCTGATTTTTTGACCAACTGAGGAGAATTTACATATGAAGATAGGAATTTTGGGCTGTGGGCAGATGGGCGAGGCCATACTGAAAGGTTTGTTGGCTGCAAAAGCAGTTGTGCCTGAGGATATGGCGTTGACCACAAAATACGATGAGCACGAGAGCGAGCTGAAGAGCCGATATCCCGATATGCGGGTGACCCAGGACAATCTTGTGGCTGCTGAGCAGAGCGAACTGGTGATTCTGGCCACAAACCCCCAGGCTGCTAAAGCAGTATTGACATCGTGTCGCGATGCACTTCGGGGGAAAATCGTGGTCAGCATCTGTGCGGGGATTTATCTGGAGAATCTGATGGGATGGGTACCGGATTCCAAAGTGCTGCGGGTGATGCCAAACACGCCATGTCTCATCGGTGAAGGTGCGATTGCGATTTCTTCAAAGCAGGTTTCGGAAAAGGATGTCGCGCAGGTGAAGTGTCTGTTTTCTCACCTTGGCATGTGCACGGTTCTGGACGAGAAGTATCTCGATGTTTTCACGGCGCTGGCGTCCTCCGGTCCGGCCTTTGCGTTTGTAATTCTGGAAGCTTTTGCAGACGGTGCCGTCATGATGGGGCTCCCCAGGGAAATTGCCGCCAAGATTACGGCGCAGATGCTTCAGGGATCGGCCAGACTGCTTCTCGAAACTGGTGAGCATCCCGCGGCGCTCAAGGACCAGGTGACAACGCCGGGCGGAATCACCACCGCTGGATTGCTGGTGATGGAAGATGGCGGAATTCGCTCCACCCTGGCCAGAACTATCCAGAAGGCGTCTGTCACGGCCAATAAACTGGGTGAAAAAGAGAAGTGAGTTGTTCCGCTACTGTACGGCAACGGGATCAGTTGGGTTCGGGCTCGGACGGTAGAAGTTCGAGTTTCTGGAGTTGCCGGACAAGTCTTGATTTTTCGACGGGTTTGACCAGATAGCCATCTGCCTCTTCCTTGAAGGCATCCAGTACGTTTTTTTTATCTCCGAGGGCGGTGACCATGATCACTTTTGCGCCCTGTCCCACATTGAATCCCCTGGATTCCTCAACTTGCCGGATTTTTTTCAGTGCTTCGTGTCCATTCATATTGGGCATCATAATATCGAGAAAAATCACATCATATGGTTCGCCGGATTCCATGGCGTCGCTGACGGCAGCCACTGCTTCCACGCCATCCACCGCGAGGTGCGTCCGGGCAAATTCCTTTGAGATTTCCTGGAGCAGAAGTCTGTTGGTGAATTCATCGTCTACAATTAATATTTTCATGGGGCACCCTTTCAGAGCAATTGCGACGTCAGAGAAAGCGCTGCTACATATCTGTATCGCCCCGGAAAGGCATCGAGTTAAGATCAGAAAAGGTGTTATTTGCTTTTTAGTCTCTGGAACTGCTTCCGGGTGAGATGGGTGGCGGTGGCGGTAAATGGATCTTCCGGCCAGAAATGTTTGGCATATCGGGCTCTCAATTCCCTGCGCACCTCGGGGTATGTGTTTTTCCAGAAGCTGTGGAGATCATCGGTGATTTGTACCTCCCGACCGTTGGGCGCCAGCAGGGCGATGGATAGCGCGATGCGCCCTTCGGCAATCTTCGGTGTGATTTTCAGACCGAAGAGTTCCTGCAGTTTGACCCGGATGATGGGGGGCATCCGGTTGTCGTACCAGCGGGTGTAGTCCACGGTAGCCGAGCGTCCCGATGGCAATGGCACCTTCACCGGGCACCTGGACGCAAGAGACTGCTGCTGGGTAAAGGGAAGCAATGCGGTGAGTTGTCCGGCGTAATCCACCGCTTTCAAGCTGGCAATATCGTCTGATTGGGCGCAGGCTGCTTCGATGACAGGGGTTAAGCCTTCCCCTTGAATTGGCGGGATATTGAGGTCATTAAAAAAGTGATGGGCGAATGCGAGCCTGGCCAGGGCATTTTTCTGCTCGGGATTGGAGAATAGAATTTTTGTCCAGTCCGTGAGAATTTCGGTCAGTAGCATTTTTTTTTGAAGATGGGGTGGCACCTTCGCAAGTCGTTTTTCGTGCCAGAGCAGATTCATGTATCGGGTGCGTTCGAAGGCCAGGATTTTGCCGGATGCGGCATCGTACTCGAGTTCGGTGTTGGTGGAAAAAAAAGCCTTTCCTTCCTGCTCCAGCCAGGGGCCTGAAATGCCACTGGCAAGGGTCACCTCACTTCGCTGACTACTTCTGCTGGTATCCGCAATGGCATCGATGGCAAGGAAAACAGGTGTCTGACGAACGCGGGTAGCGGTTCCCAGGGAAACGCCGCGACCGGTGGCCATAACCCCTGTCAGACCGTGGGCCGTCGACTTTTTACAGACACGGTCCCAAAAACCCGCCAACAGAAAATGGCTTGTTTCTCCATAGTTAACTGGCGGCTGGTTCCCGGGTGGCAGGTTGTTCAACGGAAGTTTTCTGGCGAGAGTGAAAAGTTGTTTCTGTCTGTCCCATATGCGTTGACAGACGGTCAGATTCACTCCCAGTTGCCGCGCGACATCGTTGGTGGCACCACGTTGTTTCAGATGTCGCAGCATGCGAATGCGCAACGCCACGTCGCAGGATTCACTCTGTTCGTTTGGTTGGTTTTCACTGTGGCAAATCATCTGGCGTTCTTCGAGAATGGCCGCTGCCAGGGCGCCGGTTTCAGGGTCGCCATGGCGGGCGGCAGCAATGATTATCAGCGCCAGTCGCGGATGCACGGGCAATCGCAGTGCCAGCTGCCCGGTATCTGTCAGTCGATTCGCATTTCCGTGGACCAGCCCCAACAGGCGCAGGGTGCCCATGGCGTCCTGAACGGTGGCCGGTTGCAGTGGGGTCAGTAAATCGATGGCGTCGGGATGTCGGCAGAACGTGGCCAGTAGGGTAAAAACGGTTGTGAGCGGATCGACGCGACGCAGTTCGGGAATGCTTTCGGGAGGGAGTTCCTTCTGCTGGGAACCGTGCCACATCCGGTAAACCGTTCCCGGACCGGTCCTGGCGGCGCGGCCCGCCCGTTGGATGGCGCTGAACTGACTGATGCGGCTGGTGACCAGTTTTTCAAATCCAACGCCGCTTCGCCACTCCATGCGTTTTTCAAGTCCCGAATCCACCACGATTCGAACGTTCGGAATGGTGAGGGAGGTTTCAGCAATATTGGTGGCCAGCACCACCCGTCTCCGGTTTCCTCCTCTTACCGCATCGTCCTGTCTTTCGGCGGACAATGATCCGTACAGCGGCACTATTTCAATGTCGGGGGGCAGAATGGGTTCCAGTGCACCACAAAGACGTCTGATGTCACCGGCGCCTGGCAGAAATGCCAGCACATCCCCTTCCGCATGCCGCGAAATGGCGTTCACGATGGCTGTTTTCATATGCGCGATCAGTTGGTGACCAGACAGATAATCCGTGCGGCTCTCCCGGTATTCCGTGTGCAGCAAAAAGGGGGCGCCGCCGACTTCCACCACCGGGCAATGATTGAGGTATGTGGCAATGGCGCCGGTATTGATGGTGGCGGACATGACAACGGTTTTCAAATCATTTCGCACGGTCATGGCTTCCTTGAGCAGACAGAGGGCCAAATCGGCATGAACCGAGCGTTCGTGAAATTCATCCACAATCACACAGGACACATTTTCGAGGAGCGGGTCGTCCAGAAAACGACGGGTAAGCAGCCCCTCGGTCACCACCAGTACGCGGGTCTGCGCACTCATTTTTCGCGCCATGCGAATCTGATATCCCACTGTTTGTCCCACCGGTTCACCAAGTGTTCGGGCCATGTAGCCGGCAACGGACCTTGCGGCTACCCGTCTGGGTTCCAGCATGAGAATGAGACCATTTTCGCCGATGGGAGAATCGAGTAGCGCAAGAGGCACCCGCGTCGTCTTACCGCTTCCCGGCGGGGCACAGAGCACCACCGATGGATGGGTCGATAACGCCTTCAACAGCTGGGGAAGGCCGTTGTCAATGGGCAGAGAAGGGAGGCTGTTGTACAAAGTGTTTGTCATGGCTGCAAGAAACAGGACGATATCATCATTTGAGCGGGGATGAAACGCGGAAAACACGGCTGTACAAAAGGTGATACAATTGAGAGGATGCGGCACGTTGCCATTTGACATCACAGAACGGGAGAAACAACATGATTGTCGGTGTACCAAAGGAAGTGAAATCAGACGAGTATCGTGTGGGATTGTTGCCGGTGGGCGCGCAGATGCTGATCCGGGACGGGCACACAGTGCTGGTGGAAAAGGACGCGGGGCTGGAAAGCGGGTATCCGGACGCGGATTATGTTCGGGAAGGGGCAACGATGGTGGATTCCCCGGCCGAGGTGTATGGCCAGGCAGAACTCATTATAAAAGTGAAAGAGCCCCAGCCCAGCGAGTTTCTGCTGTTGACGGAAGGTCAGATTCTATTCACTTATTTTCATTTTGCCAGTTCCAGGGAGTTGACCACCGCGTGTCTGAAAGCGAAAATCAGCGCAGTGGCCTACGAAACGCTGGTGGACGCCAGAGGACAATTGCCGTTGCTCACCCCCATGAGCGAAGTGGCCGGAAAAATGAGTGTGCAGGAAGGGGCGCGGTGTCTGGAAAAGCACCGCAGCGGTCGCGGAATTCTGTTGGGGGGCGTGGCGGGAGTGAAACCGGCGAATGTGCTGATTCTGGGAGGGGGTGTGGTGGGGACGAATGCGGCCTGGATTGCCGCCGGCATGGGAGCGGCCGTAATTATCATGGATGTGAGTCTGGACCGCCTGCGTTACCTGGAAGACGTGATGCCCGCCAATGTGACTACCGTTTTTTCGGATGCTCACGCCATTGCCTACCATTCCAGATATGCTGACCTGGTGATTGGCGCCGTATTGATTCCGGGGGGGAAGGCGCCCAGACTCATTGACCGGGAGTTGATTCATCAAATGAAGCGCGGCGCGGTGCTGGTGGATGTGGCCATTGACCAGGGCGGGTGCTTTGAAACCAGTCGTCCCACTACCCATGGAGATCCCACCTATGTGATCGACGGTGTGGTGCACTATTGCGTGGCCAATATCCCGGGCGCTGTCAGCCGCACCAGTGCCCAGGCCCTCTGCCATGCGACGCTCCCCTATTGCCGGGAGTTGGCCACCCTTGGACTGGACGCCTTTTTACAGAAATCAGATGGCCATCGAAAATCCCTCAACATGCGAGACGGCCGAATCACATTAAAAGAAGTGGGGGAGGCATTTCCCGACCTGGGGTGAGAATGACCAGGGGCGGCGAAAGGCAGCGGCGGCTGCCGAAACTCGATTCGTCATCCCGAAGTCGCAATGTTCTTCTTTACGGACACACAAATCCACCGTGGAGATTGGGGTCGTAGCTCTGCACATCATCAAAATTGATGGGGCCCGGGTAGCTGTGCTTTTCGAAACGGTGGTAGACGAATGACGCCACTGTCTCGCCGCTGTCGATTTGTGCCTGTCGGTTGTCGGTGGCATTGTACATGATGCCGGACCAGTAGTTGCCAAACTGGACCCAGCTTCGCCGATCGTTGATCGATGCGCGGGTGTCGAGTCCCGTACCGGCAGCGATGGTTTCTCCGTTGAGAGAGATTTTATAGCGACCTTCGCTCTCATGGTTGTAAATGGCGACGACGAGGTCGTTTTGCTCGCGCAGATAAATGTCCAGCCGACGGGTGCGTTCGCCGGCGCAATCCATCCACAGATATCCGGTGGGTACATCATTGTCGTCACTCCATTGTTCCTGCGAGGCCAGACTGACGGCACAGTCGGGGCCGTTGTGGTCGCGGCTGAAGCGCTGAAAGACAAGTAGCTGACCGTAGAGGACACTGGGCAGCACAATAATACTGAACTGGGTGTGGTAGATCTGGGTAGTGCCATCCGGGGGAAAGGACTCGATGTCGCATTCGCGAAACTCGGTGCGTACATCTGGACCAACGTCTCCTGTGCCGATGGATGCGGCGTCCATAGTGATTTTCAGACCACCGGGTGCCTCGGTAACCTCATTCTGGTCCATTTCGTAAACGGACTGCAGAATCGAGCTTACACATTCATTGACGGCAAAGGCGGGACGAATGGTGGCAAAATCCACCGCTGCGACCGTCAATGCACCAGCCGGAAACGCGCAGTCCACAGCAGCGGAATCCGTCGCGGTATCGGTATTTGCATCTGTATTCGTGACGGTGTCTGTAGGTATATCCGAAACAGTATCAGTGTTTGTGTCAAGGATGGTGTCCCTGTTGACGTCTGCATCAGTGCTATTGTCGCCATCGACACATCCCGCGGCTGTCAGCGCGGCCAAAAGCATGAACGCGTTCGTCATTGCGGAGGTGATTCGATTCAACATTGGCTGTTCTCCTTCGTTCTGTGCGAAGTTGTCAGCAAAACGGTATCACGAACACCGGCCCTCAACACCTGACGTCTGTGGTTCTAAAGGAAGAAAAATACGAAATTCTGTACCCGTCCCCAGTGTAGAATCTACTTCAATTTTCCCGTTGTGCTCCTCGACAACGATAAAATGCGAGATGGACAGACCCAGACCTGTCCCTGTCCCCACAGGCTTCGTTGTATAAAACGGCCTGAAGATATTTTTTTTCGTGGAAGCATCCATCCCTGTCCCGTTGTCAATAATTTTTACGACCACAAAATTGTCCTCACGGGCTGTGGCGATGGTTATTTTCGGTGTAATGTCTGGTTCCTTCTGCCGTCTCATCCAAACCGCATGCACCGCGTTTTGCAAAAAATTCAGGAATACTTGTTGCATCTCAGTGCGCGCACACTGGATTTCGGGAATAGGTTGATAATTGTATTCCAGCACAACTCGTCCAAATTCATAGTTGCGTTTGAGGTTGTAGTCAGCCTTGATAATAATCAGGGTCTCATCCAACAACTCTGGAATCTGACAGGTTGTTTTCTCTCCACTACTTTTTCTCGCAAACGACAACATATTATTGATGATACGGGATGCGCGCAAACTCGCATCCACTATCCCGGCCAAAAGTTCAGGTATTCGACGAGCCTCGATATAGTTTACGACACTTGCCAGATCGATTCCGTGTTGTTCGGCGACTCGCCGATTGTTCTTGTTGTCTTTAGAGATTCGTGTCTGAAGAACTTGAGCATTTTGCGAAATCGCAGCTAACGGGTTATTGATTTCATGAGCCATCCCTGCTGCTATATTTCCCATGGAATTTATTTTTTCTGAGTGGACCAACATTTCATGTATCCGTACTGTATCTGTTACATCTACAATAGTAATGACTGCCTCCCGTAGTGTGAGAGATCGAAGGGGACTGACCGTTAGCTCCAATATGCGACCATTTCTTTGCGCACCATGTCCAATACGTTCTCTGGCTATCGTTTCTGTCTTTTGAATCACTTGACAAATTCGTGCTTGAAAAGGGTTGAGAAACGGGAACTGTGTTTCCAGAGTAGCACCCACAAGCTGTTCTGAATTATGCAAAGAGGCCCTTTGAGCGCGCTCATTCGCGAACGTAATGCGAAGATCCTCGTTCACGCCCACAATCAGATCATCGATGGAATTTAAAACATTGTCGAGGTAAGATTTCACACGTTGTAGCTGCTCTTTCTCGCTGTTAATTTCAGATATTTTCTGCATCAACTGCGGGTAGTAGCTTTTGTGTGCCGAATCTTTACCCAGACCGATTAGTTGATTGAGGATTTGATTTGGGTTCGTCACATTGCGCCCTCATATAGTTGCGCTATCTCCTTCAGAGAGGCGGTTTTTGGATTGGTGAAGATGCACGCATCCTTCACAGCCTTTTGCGCCAGAGGAACAATATCTGCTTCTTTTACTCCGACGTCAGAAAGACGTTGCGTAATACCCAACGTCGATTTGAACGTATATATTTTGTCCACAAGAGCATCCTTCTGATATTCGGAACTCCTCCTTTTGACGTCCAATTGCATTGCTTCCGCCAAATCAAGATATCGATGTGACGCGGCTTCATGATTAAAGGAAACAACATGCTCCAATAAAAGAGCATTACACAGACCATGTGGCAAATCGAGTAACCCTCCCAGACTATGTGCCATCGCGTGGACTGCTCCAAGAATCGCATTCGAAAATGCGAGGCCTGCAAACATGCTTCCAAGTAACATATTGGAACGTGCGTCTTTATCGCCTGGCGCATGGTGCACACCCGGCAAATATTCACAAATCAGTTTCACACTTGTAAGGGCGTTTGCGTCAGTCATTGGAGAATGCGCAAGAGAAACATACGCTTCAAATGCATGCACCAGAGCATCCATTCCTGTGCAAATGGATAGCTCATCATTCATGGTAGTTGTTGTTTCGGGGTCTACAAGAGCAACGTCCGGGATAATTTTTTTGCTTACGATGGCGATTTTTATATGTCGAGCTTGATCCAGTATAATCGAGAATTGGGAAACTTCAGATGCCGTCCCGGCTGTAGTCGGGATACAGATCATCGGAGGTCCCGGTACACCAATCTTATCAATCCCTTCAAAAGAAAGTATGTGTCTGTTGTTTGTGGCAACAATTCCAATACCTTTTGCACAATCCATAGGGCTGCCTCCCCCAATTGCGACAATTCCGGTACAGTTTTCCTTTAAATACACCGAAGCGCCTTCCAGTACTTCAGTTTCTCTCGGATTCGGTGTCACGTTTTGATAAATGACAGAATATACGCCCGCTTCTTCCAGACTGTTGCACACATCATCTACCC
Organism: Polyangia bacterium; assembly: GCA_050287845.1. GTDB lineage: Bacteria > Myxococcota_A > Polyangia > JAAYKL01 > JAAYKL01 > JAFGXQ01. The sequence goes on along the minus strand of JBNKCR010000141.1, from coordinate 278,374 downwards.
AACCCGCTTCGTGCACTCCCGGGTCGGACACGACCAGCGCCTTGCTTATTCCAAAATTTCTGCAATACCTCCCAGCCAGCATTCGAGCACCGAATCCGAACACGATTTCCGGCGACAGAAATTTACGTAAATGTGACACATCATCCATTGTATTCTCCGCTTCTTTTATTGCTTATAAGTATGGTGGCGGTTGTGTGAAGGCGCAAACCGGGGCCAAACATCTTCACAATCAAACTCATACCATTATGAAAATCCGCAACGGAATATAACCTCCATTGTACACCGGAAAAGGTTGCCTACAGACATGCCTGAGAAGTCAGGCAGGTCCAAATCATGTAGACGATTCACCCTTCGCCGAAAGTAGTTGCGTGATGTCTTTCTTGCGAAATGGTTTTGACAACCGGCCTGAAAAACCGAACTGCGTTGGATTTGCCATTACCGCGTTTTCAGCGTACCCGCTCATTGCAATGAGTTTTGCATCCGGATGCAGCTTTCGAATTTCTGTCGCCGTTTCGGCACCGCCCTTGCCACCGGGAATGGTCAAATCCAGAATATAGGCACACGGGACTATATTCTGCTGTAACTGATCAGCAAGAATCGACAGGGTTTCATCACCGCTCTGGGTTGTCAGTACAACGTATCCCATGCGTTCAAGTATTTGAGAAAGCAAGTCTCTCAGAAGGTGTTCATCGTCCATTACAATAACGGTTCCCGAACCCTCATGGCGTATATTTGCATGTTGAGGCTTCATAAATGTTCTCTCGACATGTTCGATGGAGGGTAAAAATATATGAAAGGTTGTTCCGTTGCCTTCCACAGATTCGACGTCCATCCAACCGCCATGTCGCTGAACAATGGAGTACGCTGTGCTGAGTCCCAATCCATGTCCTTCGGCTCGTGTACTGAAAAACGGATCAAAAATGTGAGGCAACACTTCCGCCGGAATCCCGGTACCCGTATCGGAAATCTGAATATGAACAAAATCTCCAACGGCACCAGACGGATTGGTTGTTTTCAAATTGTTTGCGCGAATCTGGACCCGACCGCCTCCAGGCATCGCATGTTTTGCATTGATAATCAGATTGTCAATCACCTGACCAATTTGATTTTCGTCGCAGTTACAATGCCACAGATCGCTGTCCATAAAAAATTCACATTGCACATTCGATCCGCTGAGGGCAAATGCGGCATTCTGGCGAATCACATCGTCCAACTGAGTGAGCTGCAGTACGGGTTCCCCGCCTTTAGAAAAGGTGAGCAGTTGACGAGTCAGCGCCTTTGCGCGATCAAACGCGTGAATGGCGTTATCGATGCACTCCTGTGCATTTTTTGCATCCTCATGAGTCAGACTGTCCTTGGCCAAATCAAGAAATCCGAACATACCTCCCAATAAATTATTAAAGTCATGTGCGATTCCTCCTGCCAGTACACCGATGGACTCAAGTCGCTGCGCCCGCATTAATGATTCTTCGGTTTTTTGTTTGTCTGTAATATCTCTGGCTGCTGCAAAAATTTGATTTCCTTGTGGAAATGAACGCCATTCGATCAGTCGATAGCTGCCGTTTCGATGTCGATATCGATTGGTGAACCCACTTACGCCATGTCCTGTTGTGAGTACCAGAACTGCCTGTCGGGTTTTTGTCAAGTCATCCGGATGAATAAATTCCCAGAATTGTTTTCCTTCCAACTCCTCTTGTGTGTATCCCAAAACAGCCTCCCACTGTTTATTCAACCTCCGAATGTAGCCGTTGAAATCTGCAATGCAGAACAACTCCAGGGCATAGGAAAAATAGTTATCCAATTCTGTCGTCTTTTGTTGAAGATACTGTGTTCGTTCTGCAACCAATGCCTCCAGATGAAGATTCTGATCAGTAAGAAACTGCGTCTGTTCCTGTTTCTCTAAAATAACCGCCAGCATCTGACATGAATTTTCGATCAATGGAACCAGCGTGGCGTCTGCCTTGTCGGGTACTTCGAGTGAAATACAACCATAATTACCGGTACGGGAACACACTTCAATCACCAGGGGATATGTTCCCGCCTGTTGAGATCCCGTTTGTTGATTTCCCCATTGGACGGTCCCATCGGGAATCATCGCCGAAATACTCTGAATAAATAAATCAATCGTACGCTGACTGTCTTTCATTTGAGACAATGCGGTGAATAGCAGAAATAAATCAAATGCGGGATTCGTCATTTGGGGGAATCATGTGGAGGGAGAACGCGTTAAAAACTGGGGTGCATTTTGGGACAGCCACCTGTCGGGGACAATATAATAGGGATTTTGAGTAATAATTCCGCCACTGATGGTATAGGGATGGGTTTGCAATATATTCATCATTGTTGCACCGGAAATATTTTGAACATTGTACAAACAAAGGCTGACGACGCTGCGATTTTCCACAAAATAGTTGAGCCGTGATTCGTACGCGAACAGATACTCCACGCCGGGAATCGCCTGTTGCGCCCATGCCATCTCCGCAACTGCCCGTAGGTTTTCGGGTCTATCCTCCTGGCAGTAATTGTAATAACCCACTACGGCATCATCCATGTACCAGGGATCAAACGTACCTGTTGGGAAATACAGTTCGTGGGCTTGCTTTACATCCAGTCGATTGTTTTTTTGTTGTGCTGCGCACTCGGGGCATCGATGATTGAGGGTCTGTTCGAATTGTTCGGGGGTTTGTTCACTATGAATAAAAATTTGTCTGTCATTTGCAATGGCACCCTGCTGAAGATACCCGAAAATAATATCATCCCGTTCATCCAGAGATGAATAGAGTCCACAAATATGTATTCCCCTGCAACAGGTATATTGACCGATTCCTATTTGTAATACACTGCCGTGTTTGGGCCCGATATGCATTTTTCCCCCCTGTATGAACTTGCTGTGAAACGATTTGTTGTTGCCGTAATTATAACATTAAAGGATAAAAACACTATTGCAACAAATGTGACCATATTAAAAATAATCAAAAAATGTCGGAAATGAGTACATATTGATCAAACAGGGTTTGTCCTGTCGCGGTTTGGTGGGCAGTTCTCTTGCACGTGATTTTCCGGAAAACGTACGCCAGCCAAAAAAGTAAAAAAAACCACTGTTTATCTGCGACGACTTCGCAGTGTGATATTTTTTTATTTGACGTGGATTCTATTCGCGTTTGACTGGGATTCGTCACGCTGCATAATTGTTTACTTCAATAAAAAGATTATCGGGAGGAGAAGAGTGAAGTTCGCAACTTCATTTGTAATTTATCAGGTACCCGATGCGGTGGCATTGTGTCATTTGAGCGATGTGTTGTTCACCTCCCCAACAGAGCTGCCACTGATACTGAGTGGCTGAACGGAGGAAACATGAAACATATAATCACCGCTCTATTTTTGCTCCAGACTGGCATGCTGATGTCGTCGTGTGTCACCAGTCCGTATAACGGTGAACCGGTGGGTGCCCCTGGTCATCCAATCGACGTTCAGGGGTTTGCGCTCACACCCAATGAACCGCTAGAAATTCAGGCGTACGACAAATCAGACGGTGACTGGGTAACCGTGGGAACAACCACATCGTCAGAGACAGTGACATGGACAATTACAAACGTGGAAATTTACGCATTCAACAAAACCATCACTCTTGACTACACCCTGCGTGCCATGGACAACTGTTTTTACGCCTTCAAATCAAACTTCGGCTGCTATCAATACGGGTATCCCCAACTACGCGTCCTTCAACCCGATGGCAACTATACCTACACCACATTCGAAAAGGACGGAATCGATTGTGTGATGGATGAACTCGGTGATGGGAAAACGCTACCCACCGCAGTACATGATTGTGCCAGCCCCGATACACCGGTGCTCACCCTTCCCTGGGTCTGGTAATATCGATATTCTGCATACTCTCTGACCGGCTCTTTCTCCAATAGAGACCAGTGCAATAATAGAGGCAGATGTCATACCAGCCAGCACCGGGATATTTTCGAGCATGGTTTGCCACAATACACATGATCCCGGTCGCAATGATGCGTGGTGAGATGCGTGGAGATTACTGTTTTCCGACGAAGGTCGTAACGGATTGGCCATCAAGGGTGCCGGAGAAGCGGGCCTCGGATACGGTGATTTCCGTGCCGGGTGCCAGGTTGGCGTTCGCTGAAGTAACGTATGGCGTGACCGTGCTCGGCCAGCCTGCTCCCGCGATGAAGAAGGATACGTTTTGGGGGCTGTTGCCGCTGTTGAGCGCTACGATGGCGTAGGTTCCGTCCGTGGGGTTCATGAACGATACGATTTGCACGGAGCTGGGTACGTCCGAGATGTCCACGCGTACGTAGCCGGGGCGTACGAACTTGCTGAAGTTCCCCATTGCATAGACCCGTTTGGGTGGATTGCTGGTGCTACCGCCGTTCATGAATTCCGGCGTCCACCAGTAGACCCAGCCGCTCGCCCCGCCGGTAGTGACCCCTGCATAGATACACCTCGCAAAGTCGAGCCCCGGACCGATGTCCGCGCCTGCGGTATAGGTTGCCTCCGTCTGCCAGAGATGGTGCGACATGTTTGCAGGGGGCGACGGACGCGTCGTTGATTGAACGTTGGAGCCGTAATCGTGCGTGGCAATGATGTCCACCAGCGCACTGACGGTCGCGTCTCCTTCGATGGCCGTACCGTACCTGTCACCGTTGTCCCAGGTATGGCTCCAGACATCAGGCTCTGCCGCGATCAGCCGGACCGGCGGGTCCAGCGCCTTCAGCTTGGGACCAAGCACTTTGATGAACTCGTTCATCTGGGACGCGTTGAAGATGCAGGATCGGTAACTCGCTACGAAATCCGGTTCGTTTTGCGCAGAGATGCCCCACAGATCCTCACCGGTATTCTGCTTGTAGTACGCCGGAAACGCGGCGAGCGTCGAAGCCCACGTATCGTACGCGCTTGCATTCAGATGGCCGCCGTTGTTCATGTCGCCGTTGTCTTTGAGGTTGCCCGGCGGAGACCAGGGCGCCGCCCATACCTTGCCGCCGAAGCTGGTGACCACCGGGCCTTCGACGAATCCTGCATCCCCCATTATCTTGCCCTGCTCGTCGATGCCGATGCGCAGAATCGACATACCAATTCCATTCACCGGATCCCAGAACAGCGTTCGCTGCTCCGGTGACGATGTATTCCGCCCCTGCCAGACATCGGCGATGCCGAAGCCGTCCATCGTTTGATGGACAGTCGCCGGATCAATCGTAATATCACCGGGTTGAGCTGTTCCAGGCGTCTTGTTTTCGATGAATTCTGTATCTGTATCTGTATCTGTATCTGTATCTGTATCGGTGTCCGTATCACTATCGGTGTCAGTGTCAGTGTCAGTGTCAGTATCGGTATCTGAATCGGTGTCGCTATCCGTATCGCTATCCGTATCGCTGTCTGAATCGGTATCTGTGTCGGTATCGGAATCGGTATCGGAATCGGTATCGGAATCGGTATCGGAATCTGTGTCGCTATCCGTGTCGCTGTCTGAATCGGTATCTGTGTCCGTATCGGTATCTGTGTCGATATCCGTATCGGTGTCCGCGTCACCACTGCTTTCACTGTCTGTGGTTTCATCCGGATGGCTCGTCGTGGAGCACATCGGCAGCGTGCCGACCAGCAGCAAGGCCCAAATCAAAGCCATTATGAAGTTTTTGTATTGCATGGATACATCCTTTTTTTTAATAAATATTAATATGATAATATTTATTATTTCTAATAAGTGGTTCATGGTTTGTTTTTAAGGGTGGCTTTCCCGAACAAAACACGTCCTTGCAGAATAGCAGTGCTTTTTTCAGTTGCCTGTGCATCCACAATCACGTCGGATATTTTCAGTATGGAAAAACATTTAAGAAAAAAGATGGGCAAATGTATTGTTGAAAGCCGTAGCAATGGCCGAGACCATGCCGTTCATCTCTTGCAACATTAGCGTTTACATTGGGGGGGGCGAGCCCATGTCGGTCATATGTCCGGGTTATATTGGGTATATGTCCGGTTGATGTCGGGGGGCAATTGTATTATTCGGGCCAGTACTCTTCGCAGTTTTTACTGCCGGCATCTCTCGCACAGGAAATGTCGCAAAAATCGCAGTAAATGCATTGCATGTATGCCCAATAGAGTGTTTCGGTTTTCTCTCCGGCCTCTTCAAAGCATTTATCAAGCTGGTCGTAAATATCGATGTCTAACCAGGCATCGTTACAGCATTTATTGGCCAGCATTTATTGGCCAGCATTTATTGCACTGTGTATATATAGTTGTTCGGTACCAGGGAAAATGGTTCTATTTTTTTTGAGACGTAAAAAAAATGTTACGAAGCGCTGGTCGTTTTGGGCACGCGAATTTTCAGGCACACGAAAAAACCGGCGACGGCGATAGTGGCCGCCAGAATAAACACCCAGCGAAATCCATAGCCACTCCATATATAGCCAGAGAGTATGGGGAGACTCATGGCCACCAGGTGGTCGATGGTGATTCCCATTGCAATGGTGGGAGTAATGTCGGCTGAGGTCTCTGCAATTTTTTTCAGGTAGGTATTGCGCGCAATACGAAGCGCAAAAAGCACACTGTCCAGGATAAACGCACCGTACAGCACGTAGATGGCAGTACCCGATGCAAACAGATCGCCGGCAAAGGCATAGGCCAGACAGATGAGAATCAGGAGAATTTCGTCTGCAGCCAGCACCACCCGTTCGCCAAACCAGTCTATCACATCCCCCAGCAGTGGGCGGAACACGACCCCGAGTACCGATGCAATAAAATAGAGCAGGGCAATGGTGGATACGTCGACCCCATGAATTTTCACGAGCACCCAGCCACCAAACGCCAGGAAAATCTGTTTGCGAACCCCAAACAGCGCACTAACGGCATAGTAGATGGTATATCTTTTTTTAAGTACGATGCGCCGCGAGCGGGTGTCTCCTTTACCGGTTTTGATTTTCAGATACGCCACAAGTGCAATGGCCGTGGTGATCCCGGCAATCATATAAAAGAGGTCGTATCTGTCGCCCATGAGGCGGGCAACACCATACATGACTCCCACGCCGCTGATGACCCCGAGGTTTCGCGCGCCGCCAAGTTGTCCCAGTCGCCGGCCGCTGGCGCCTTCTTTGGCCAGCTGCAGGCCAATGGCGTCCTGTACCGCGAAAATAATATGGTCACCCAATGACCAGATAATAATGAATACTATCAACCAGAGGATATTGGTTGCAGCAAATCCAAGCCCCATTGCACCAATGGCGGACAGTGCCATGGCCACCGCCGCCATCTTTGACTCCCGCATCACCGCAAGCAACGCCCATGACACCAGGATAATGAAAAATCCCGGAAGCTCCCGGGGAAATTCCAGCCAACCCCTGGCAGTGGCGTCAAGACCATGTTGATCCGCCAGATAGTTATTGAGAGATGCCAGAAAGATACCGTTTGCTGCACCAAAGAAAATCGTGGCAATAAACAGCAGTTTCAGATCTCTGGCGATAGGTTTCAGTTTCAGCATGGTGCGGATGTACCATATTCAGGTACGAAGGCAATGAATAGGCGGGGATCGCTCCGATTTTCTTTTCCTTGGAACAGCTCGTGGATTCATTCACGGGCATCCATCGCTGTTGACTGGATTCCCGATCAAGTTGGGAATGACGGTTCCTTCATTATCTCACGAATTTCTGCTTAAAGACCACGCTATGATTCAACTTTAGCAGCCGGAAAGCGGACTTGATTTGGTAGAGATCAAGTCTCTGGCGGTGAATGGCGTTGGTTCTGTGCCAGTTATCGCCTTTACATCACAAAGGCTGCCAGACGCTTGCCGTAGGCGCCATGCCCAAAGTAACTGTGCCGACCAAAACGGATTCTGATTCTGAAGAATGAAAACACTTTCCTCTTTTCGGCAAGGCTTCATATTGATTTCTCTGAAAATTATAAAGACATACCAATCATCACCATAACCGTTTTTCAATTCCGGAGTGTGTTGATGCATTTGACCAAACACCTCACCTGTGTCAATTTATTACTTATCACTTTCAAATATCCCGGTTGCAACTGTCTGTCGCTGCGTTCCTGCTGTTAATTGAATCCTGCTCAACACAGAGAACATTCTCACATTTCACATTGTGAGATTAAACATTGATTGGAAAGGACGTATCAAAAATGGCCAGATTAAAAAAAACAACAACAAAAACAGCTATAAAGGCAGCAGTAAAACCAGCAGCTAAGAAACGGACTGCTAAGCGCGCATCTAAAAAGGCACAGCCCAAAACCGGCGTTGTTTTAAAGGAACAGGGTCGGTTTTTCCTATCAATCGGCGACCAGAAATACGACATGGCGTCGATGGTTATTGATCCTGCCGAGCTTGAGACGCTGGCAGGCAAAAAAGTCGAACTGGTTTATTCTGAGCCGCAGAGCTTCGTTGTTGGGTTCAAGCCACCACGGCGCAAACCGATTCTCTGCTACATGCCCGCGCTGCAAAACCAGCTTCGGGACGTGGTACAGATATCGGATATCAGCATTCGTCGGCCACCGGTCACCTGTTACATCATGCCGCCGGTCACCTGCTACATTGTTTCCCCGGATATCACCTTGCCCGAAAAGGAGGTGGAATTCCTGACACCAATTGTCGAAGCAGCCAAAAGGGATTTACTCGAACAACTGGTAAACGAACAGGTCATTTCTCAGGCGGTATATAAAAAGCTAATCAGAAAGAAAGATATTCTCTGTTATGTGCCGCGGCCTGAAATGCTCACCCGGGTCCGCGAGGATCTGCGCGTGAATATTGCGGACAGACTTCATGAAGCTGGCATTATTTCAAAGAGTGTTTATGACAAAATCAAATGATATAAAATTTCCCAGAACATTTGTATTTGAACTGACCCAGGCGTGCAATCATCGCTGTGTCCACTGTTACACGGTGTGGGGGACCTCAACCACCGGCTACCGGAATACAGTTGGCGAACCCCTGTCGACAGACGCATGGAAACGACTGATTGACAGGCTGCACAAAGATGTACCCACGCTGGAGAACATCGCGCTTTCCGGTGGAGAACCGCTGCTGCACAAGGATTTGGAAGAAATTGTGCGGCACATTTCTGACCATGGATTATCTACAGTGGTGATTTCCAATGGATCGCTTTTAACCGAATCCGTTGCCACCAGACTGCACAACGCCGGCGCGTATTTCGAAGTGCCGCTCCTCAGTCACCGTCCAGATGTTCATGATATGCTGACCGGAAAAAAGGGATCATGGGACAAGGTGGTCAACAATCTCGCAGACATGGTCCGCAACAGAGTGGGATGGGTGAGCGTGTTTGTGGCAACCCGTCGCAATTACCGTGATCTGCCCCAGACACTGCGTCTGGCCGTGGCACTGGGGGCGGAGGGCATTATGTACAACCGCTTAAACCTGGCTGCAGCAAACATCAGTCAGGCATCCCGACTGGCGCCCACACCGACGATGATACGGCGAAATCTCAGCACCCTGAATGGTTGGTCAAAAAAGCACGGATTCCCGGTTGCGGTGTCTGTGGTAATAGAACCCTGTGTGGTTGATATTTCCGCATACACTCATGTCCACTTTGGCTGGTGTCCGCTGGCAGGTGCAGATTCATATTTTACCGTAGATCCGTTTGGAGATGTGCGGGTATGCAATCATTCGCCCACAGTACTTGGCAACCTGACCAGAGACGCCTTTGCGGATATTTACCGCCATCACCCCTTTGTAAAAAGATTTCGCTCGGAGCTTCCCCGGGAATGTCTGGACTGTCCACCGGAATGGCAACATCTCTGCAAGGGCGGCTGCAAAGCAGCAGGCGAGCAGTGCCACGGCGATCCTGCCCAGGTTGATCCCTTTGTTGCACTGTACGCATCCTGATCCCGGGTTGCATTTCAATAGGTATGTCATTCATTCATTATCAATGCGTTTCTGTTCAGTTCTCAGATGTTGATGGCTGAAACAACATTGCAAATGTGTTCACGTTTGATTGTGACAAATAAGCTTTTTGCTGCTGCAATCTTTTTTTCTCTTTTTTATCGCTGGGCCGCCACAGCACCACCGTATGGATTAGGTGAAGAGCAGCTCATTTAAACAATGCCAATATGTGCAGGCGAAAAAGATGCGCTGCAAATTCGAAAAGAAAAGTCAGGAGAAAGCCAATAATTTTACAAAACAGGAGAAAAAATGAAGAAAGTCTATTTGTTGTCGACGTTGTTTGCGTTAACATTTTTGGCCCATGGTGTTGCCAGGGCAGGGATAATCAATGAAATTCCTCTGGGGATAACAGCGGAACTGGAAATGGTAAAACCGAGTTTTGGATGTTTTTCCGGTTTTACACGCGCGCTGCATTTACAAAAAGATGCGAACAATCCATCTGATCGCATTAGATTACTGTTAAATTTTGAAAGGATTGGTGGGGCAGCCACAAACAGGTGCAAGTACGAAGCAACCGTGGGGCAGGATGAGCTCATACCACTGACCGGGTTAAACAATCTAAGTTACTGGGACTATATGTATTTGGTCAATAACGGCTGGTCAAATCCGCTGGAGATCACAGCTTTATCGATAAAGTTGGATTTACAGGGCGGCGACTATGGGCCGAATCCTCGTCCTGCGGAGCTGGAAATTTCGGGACTATTGGCACCGGCAACCCTTGGTCTGAATGACAGTCTGGCACTTTCAAACTGGAAGATCAGGAGGCGCACCGTATGCGATTACATCGATTTTGCCGGAGGTGATTGCACCGTTGCTTCAACTCTGAACAATCTATACGAAAAACGCCCCTGGATTCTTGCTCTTATTTCCGACTTGGGAAAAACTGGTACGAACAACATCTATCCAGATACTGTCAACCCTAAATTTGGAATAGATCCGAACTCTGATTTGAACGAAGATTTCGCTTATCTCCAGAATTTATGTGCTGAAATGGGGTCATGGTACTATTCTGTTTATGGCAATCGAAGCTATGACAATATATTTCGAGATATGAATAACACATGTCAATTCGCGAGAAAATTTTCAGCAAATAACAAACGACTCTATTGTTATCGGGCGGGAGCATGGCAGAGATATCGAATGGACCTCCAGGATGACTCTGAATGCAGTGCGGGCCTTAAGGCAGGCTACTGGGAAAACAGTTGGACAACCCCTCAACCCGGAGACATTTTCTTTTGGTTTATGCAAGATATGGGTGCGCCAAAACACCAGAAGAACTCGCATACAGCAACAGTGCTTAAATATGAAGGGAGCCCTTATGAATGGGAGGATGACACTATTTTCTTTATCGACGGATCCCTTGGGTACAAAGATGTAAATAACGAGGACGAATGGGACTCATACTTTTGTATCGGAAAAACGTACGACAACCAGTGACCCCAATGCCTCGAATGGCGCCGTTGTTTTTCGCAAAAAAAGTTTGCCATATACGAAACCGGACACGCCCGATATAGAACCACGCTCCTGTTGATGCAGAGTGCTTTTCCATTGATACAGATTAAAAAGAAACGATCGCTTAAGTGCGGTCTGAAATCCGTTCGGCCCTGTATTCATCGATGATCAAAAAAAATGCAGGCAACAGTTTGTCTGCCGCTGTGATCAGAATGAAGAAGGGGATTCCCCCCCTTCACTGCTGTGATGCAGAATAGTCAACAGGGGCGAACTGCTGTCAGGAGACCGTTTGCAAAAAGGAGTCTGACTGCAATCACAATCCGTATGTTTCGGTTTCGGATCAGTATTTGAGGGAAGTGCAGGCGGATTCGAATTCGGTGAGGAGTCGGGCCATGAGTTCATGGACGGTGGGGATGTCTCTGATGGTTTCGCAGGTCTGACCGGCGACGAGTTCGCCGCCTTCGACATCGCCTTCGAATACGCCCCTTTTTGAACGGCCCTGTCCTCTGAAAGTTTGAAGGGATTCCACCGATTCGCCCGCGGCTTCCATTTCACAGAATTTCTGTACGTAGTCATTGAGCAGGGAGCGGATGGGCATGTGTCCGAAGTTGTAGATGCGGGCCATGCCACCGGTTGCCTGGACACAGGCCTGTTTGTACGCTTCGTGGGCGGTGGATTCCTTTGTGACCGAAAAGCGGGTGCCCAGTTGTACGCCTTCCGCGCCCAGGGCAAATGCCGCAGCCATGGCCCGGCCGTCTCCAATGCCACCGGCGGCAATGAACGGGATGGTTACCGCATCGGCCACGGACGGCCAGAGTACCAGGCTGGTGAGCAGCTCCCGACCGTTGTGACCGCCCGCTTCGGTGCCCTCGGCGACCACGGCGTCACACCCGGCATCCGCCACCTTTCTGGCCAGCAATGCATTGGGCACCACGTGCACAACCGTAACGCCGGCGTCTTTTAACCGGGGTGTATGCAGTTTGGGACTGCCGGCCGCGGTGAAAACAATTTTCACGTTTTCTTCGAGACACACGGCCACCTGGTCGGCGCTGTATTTGCTGGCCAGGGGAATGTTCACCCCGAAGGGATTTGATGTGGCAGAGGTCATCTGGCGGATGTGCTCCCGGAGCAACTCCGGTTTCATGGATCCGGCGCCGACGAGACCGAGTCCGCCGGCGTTGGAGACCGCGGATGCCAGCTTCCAGCCGGCAGCCCACACCATGCCCCCCTGAATGATGGGATATTGGATGCCGAACAGCTGGCAGATGCGATTGTTGGAAAAGTTCATGGGTGATTCCTGTGGGGGTTATTTCTTTTTGAATGCCGCAGCAAATGGATTGTACGAAAACTGGTTGGCGTTCTGGCCGCCACCACCGCCACTGCGGGGACCTCTGTTGTTCCGGTTTCCCTTTGGACCGCCGGGACCGCGCCGACTGCCGCCCGGGCCGTTGTTGGGGCGGGGACTGCCATCGCTGACTTTCATGCCTCTCTGGCTGTTTTCACCGGCGCTTCTGGCACTGAAGGAGATGCGTTGACGCTGTTTGTCAACTTCGAGTACGCGCACTTTGAGCTTCTGCCCCACTTTCACTACGGTCATGGGGTCGCTCACGAATTCGTCGGAAAGCTCGGAAACGTGTACCAGGCCGTCCCGGTGAACCCCCACATCCACGAATGCACCGAAGTTGGTGACGTTGGTCACCACGCCTTCGAGGGTCATGCCTTCTTCGAGGTCGTCGATGGTATTGATGTCGTCCCGGAAAGCCGGGGCTTCAAATTGATCGCGGGGGTCGCGGCCGGGTTTTTTCAGTTCGTCCACGATGTCTCTCAGGGTAGGCTCTCCCACTTCGGCGCTGACGTATTTTTTGATGTCGATTTTACCCGCCAGTTCGGCGTTGCCCACCAGTTCTTTGAGTTCCACGCCCATATCTCTGGCGATGGCCTCCACCAGTTCGTAGCGTTCGGGATGTACTGCGGATGCATCGAGGGGATGATCGCCTTTGGCCACCCGGAGGAAGCCCGCCGCCTGCTCGAATGCCCTGGGCCCCAGTCCCTTCACTTTCAGCAGTTGTCTGCGACTTCTGAAGCCGGACAGCTCCTGTCGCAATTCCACGATGTTCTCGGCGGTTTTGGGGCCGATGCCTGCGACCTGGGAAAGCAGGGGTACACTGGCGGTATTGAGCTCCACGCCCACGCCGTTCACACAGCTTTCCACCACTTCGTCGAGTTTGCGGCCCAGAAGCGGCTGGTGCACATCGTGCTGGTACTGCCCGACGCCAATGGATTTGGGATCGATTTTAACCAGTTCTGCCAACGGATCCTGCAGGCGTCTGGCAATGGAGATGGCGCCGCGGAAGGTGAGATCCAAATCGGGAAATTCCTTCGCCGCCAAAGGGGATGCGCTGTACACGCTGGCACCCGCTTCGCTGACCTGTACCACAATGACTTCCCGCTTTATTTCCTTGAGTGCGGCGCGTACGAATTTTTCGGTTTCCCGGCCACCGGTGCCGTTACCCACGGCGATGGCGATTGGATTGTACTGCTGCACAAAATTCTGAAACTCCAGTTTGCCCGCTTCCATGGCCCGGTCGCCCTGCACGATGTTGAAGGTCATTCTGGCAAGAAAGTTTCCGTTGGCGTCCAGCGCCGTGCACTTGCATCCCGTGCGGAGTCCGGGGTCGATGCCGATGACGGATTTATCTCCCAGGGGAGCGGCCAGCAGCAGATCGCGCAGGTTGGAGGCAAACACTTCGACCGCATCGCGATCTGCCCGCATTTTCAGGTCGATGCGCACATCGCTTTCAACGCTGGGAAGCAGCAGCCTGGAGAACGCATCGTGCACGGCCAGTTCCATCTGGCCGGCGAACGGGGATGCGGGGTTGAGGTTCATGGTGTGCTGCGCTCTGAGCATCAGCGGTTCGGCATCCAGTTGGAGCGATGTTCTTAAAAATCCTTCCCGCTCGCCGCGACGCACGGCCAGGAAGCGATGGGAAGGCATCTGGGCCACCGGTTCATCAAACTCAAAGTAGTCTTTAAACTTGGCGCCTTCTTCCTTTTTCTCTTCCACGGCAGTGGAGACCAGCAATCCCTCATTGGCCAGCTTCTCCCGCACCATGGAACGGATTTCAGCATTCTCTGAAACAATCTCAGACACGATGTCCCGGGCGCCTTCCAGCGCTGCGGCGGTTGTGGGCACTTCTTTTTCTTCATCCACAAACCCGGCGGCAAATTCCTCCACGCTGCCATCCATGCCCTGGGCCAGAATCATTTCGGCCAGTGGTTCGAGTCCGCGTTCTCTGGCAATGGTGGCTCGGGTACGTCGTTTGGGTTTGTATGGCAGGTACAAATCTTCGAGAGTCGATTTCTGAGAGCAGGCCAGAATCTGCTTTTTCAATTCGTCGGTGAGTTTGCCCTGACTTTCAATGGATTCGAGGATGGCAGCACGCCGCTTTTCAAGTTCCGTCAGGTAAATGTTGCGCTCTTCCACCGCGCGAATCTGGACTTCGTCCATGCTGCCGGTCATCTCTTTTCGATACCGGGCGATAAAGGGCACGGTGTTGCCCTGCTCCAGAAGTGAAATCACCGCAGCCACATTGGACTGGCTGAGGGTGAGCTCACTGGCGATGGTGGGAACCGGATTGAACTGAACTGCGTCTGACATATTTTCTCCTTGTAACTGGACAAAGCTGAAACCGGCAGCGTCGCCGGAAAAAAAACCGGCCGTTTTTTTAACCGCCATCGCCGTTCATAGCAAGCAGGTCATGCAAATTTGTTCAGTCTTTCGCTTGCTGATTGAAGCGATTTCCTTTCGCGAAGCGAGTGAATCGGGCCTGCCCGGTAATTAAAACGTCAATTGCGTTTCCCGGGACCGGTTTTCGTTGACACTTCCCCGCTGTTGATGATTTAAACGTTGCGCGATTTTTCCGGGGGTTCGAACACTGTAATTTTTGTTTCCGGACGATCACACGCCAATTGTGTGGAATCCGGTACGGACAACTCATACAACAGTAAAATAGTTGAAAAAGCGATTTCAAGGAGAATAACATGTACAGACCTCAACTGAAAGTTGTCGATTGCACGATTCGCGATGGCGGATTGATGAACGACTCACATTTCTCGTTTGAAATGGTGAAAAATGTATTCCGTCTGCTGGCGCAGTCCGGTGTGGATATGGTGGAGCTGGGCTATCGGAACAGCAAGAAGATGTTTGATCCGAAAAAGTTCGGCGTTTGGCGCTTTACCGAAGATGACGATGTCAAACGGGTGATTGAAGGCGTGGATTACCAATGCGAAATCGCTGTAATGCAGGATGCCCATAAAGCGTTTGCCGAGGATTTGGGTCCCAAAGAAAACAGTCCGGTGGATGTGGTCCGGGTGGCCACCTACGTGGGGGATGTGGATAAGGCCATTCATCTGGCCAACAGCGCTCACGAGAAGGGGTACAAATCCGCGATCAACATCATGGCGATTTCTCATACCATCGAACGGGAACTGGAAGAGGCGCTGCAGCAGATTGAAGAGGAAACCAACGTTTTCGCAGTGTACATCGTGGACAGTTTCGGGTCGCTGTACAGTGAAGATGTGGACTACTACCTGGAGAAATTCAAAAAGTACATCAAGAAGGCCGAAATCGGTATTCACTGTCACAATCAGCAGCAGCTGGCCTATGCCAATACCATTGAAGCGATTATTAAAAATGCCAATTACGTGGATGGCACGCTCTATGGTCTGGGGCGCGGCGCCGGCAACTGTCCGCTGGAGTTGCTGATGGGCTTTCTGAAGAATCCCAAATTCAACCTGGTGCCCATTCTGGAAGCCATCGGCTCTGAGATTCTGCCTCTTAAAAAAGATATTTTCTGGGGCTACAGTGTACCGTACATGCTTTCGGGTAAGTTGAACATTCACCCCAAGGAAGCACTGCGCATCCATGCCCTGCCGGATGACGACCCGGAAAAATACGATTACGTGAGCCTGTACCGCAAGCTGGGCGAAATCTGATTCGCGGTATTTCCTGCCTGTTTTCCCGCATTTGTTCTTTCGTGCGCTTTCCCTTTCATTCTTTCTTTTCCTTTTTCTCAATACAAAGCGCAGTGCACACCGCAGCTCAAAATATCGAACCTGAATAATCCTCTGGTGGGTGTTGTCTTTACGGGTCATGAAATGTTAGAATGACGACACTTTAAGAGATAAGGGGAACAATGATGCTTACCAGATATGTGATGATGATTGGGATGCTGGCGCTTGCCATTGGGTCCTGCACCCGGAATGAAACCACTGATGAATCCGCCGAGGACGCCGGAACGGCAACGGAGATGGACACCACGTCTGTGGATACTGGCGATGATGAAACCGGAACCGCGTCGGAATTGCCGACCGATGGAACGGAAGGTTCGACGGACAGCCCGATGGATTCGGATTCTTCGACTGGAGACACTGTTGCCACGGACGACCGCAGTACGGAAACGGAATGGGATACCGGAAGTGGTGGGCTGGGCGCCGATTCGGTGGACAGTGCCAGTGGGGGTGGGGATACGGAACCTGGAAGCGATTCGGGCAGGGACTCCGGTGCGGACGATTCCGACGCCATCAACGATACTGCCATGGATTCGGTAAGTGACACCGGGGACAGCGACAGCGATGGTCCGGTGAACTGGTGTGTGGCCGAAGGGCTGATTCCCAGAACGTCGGTGGATGTGCTGCTGGTGGTGGACAACAGCAACAGTATGTTGGAGGAGCAGCAGATGCTGGCCACGTCTCTTTACACCCTGGTGAATGCGCTGATTTATCCCACCGATGGCAGCCTGCCCATTGATGATATCCGCATTGCAGTGACCACCACGGACATGGGGGTGTCCTATGATGGTCAGCCTTATGGGGATGCCGCAGAGCCTTTCTCATTAGATTTCCGTTGCTATGGTCTTGGCGATAACGGTGGTTTTGTGGCGGAATATCTGAACGGTAAGAATAGCTTTGAGTTGCTCGAGAATGTCATCGTCTGTGATGAAAGCGGCGCCCAGTGCCCGGCGGGATGGGCCTGTGACCATCTGGATGAGAGCGGATGGGGTGCCTGTGTGGATGGGGATACCGATCACAGTGTGTCGTGCCCATCGCCCCTGTCAGAACAGAGTCGTTTATTCATGGACAATCAGTTCGATGAAGCACTGACCCTTGGCACGGCTTGTGTGGCAGCCAATATCGGCACCAGCGGGTGCAATTTCGAGCAGCCAATGATGGCCGCCGCCGCGTCGCTCACAAACTACCGCCAGTTTATTCGCAGGGATTCTTTTACGGCCATTATTGTTGTTTCCGACGAAGATGATTGTTCCATACAGTCGGACCGGTGGCATGATTTGACTGAACTGGGAACTTCCGAGACCAATGTGGCCTGCGGCCGACATCCGTCGCTGCTCCACGGTATTGAAGATTTGAAAACCCGGTATGAGACAGAAAAAAAACGGTTGGGGGGAGACCCGGACGATTTACTGTTTGCCGTGATTGGCGGGGTCCCCACGGTGGATGAATGCCAGGGAACGGGAGATGCCATCGGAGATTGTCTGAATGTGGCGCCCGGAGTGAATGGTACCGGGACAATGGGAACGCCGGAAGAAGTGGAGAGGTTGGTGGGAGTCAATTCTTCTTCCACTCAAACCTATTTTGAATACGCCTGCGAACGCTATGAAAATGGCGACACAGACAGTTATGCCCTGACCAGGGCCTATCCGGCAACGCGGATGGTGCAGATGGCCCAGTCATTTGGCAAGCTGGGATATGTGTATTCCATCTGCAATGCCAACTGGTCGCCGGCCATGGAGAACATTGCCGATCTGGTGCGGGACAACGTGAAGATTCTCTGTATTGAGTAGCTGCGAAGCCCTGCCTGGTCTAGCCAACCACCCGATGACCGCTTTTTTCGAGAATGCGCTTCGCCCGGTCCAGCTGCTCTCTGGTGGGGGGAAGAGTGTCTTTCAGCTGGTACCCCATGCCCATCTCCTCCCATTTGTATTCGCCCATTTTGTGAAAGCCCAACAGTTCGACCCGCTCCACGCAGGTGAGGCCTTTTAAAAATTCGGCCAGACCTTCAAGGTTTTCCCGGGCATCGGTGAGCCCGGGCACCAGCACAAACCGAATCCAGGTGGGTTTGTTCAGGGCCTGCAGCAGCCTCGCAAATCGCAGACAGGGATCCATGGACTGTCCGGTCACCGCGCGGTAGGTGTCGGGTAACCACGATTTGATGTCGAGGAGCACGAGGTCGGTGTACGCCAGCAGGGCCCTGGCCTGCTCGATGTTGCCGTGACCGCTGGTATCCAGCGCGGTGTGCAGATCGTACCGTTCCTTTGCGTCCTTGAACAGCTTGCGGACGAAGTTGCTCTGCATCAGCGGTTCGCCGCCACTGACGGTAAGACCGCCGCCGGCGCGATGAATGAATCCGGCGTAGGTGCCCAGTTCGTCCAGTACGCTGTTCACGCTGCGCTTGTGGCCGTTGGATTTACAGATGGCGTCGGGATTGTGACAATACTGGCAGGCCAGCGGACATCCGGAAGTGAACACAATAAACCGCACGCCGGGGCCATCCACGGTACCGCAGCTGTCTACGGAGTGAATGAAGCCCACGTCGGATACGGGCGGTGTTTTCGCGGTAATCAGCCTGGGGTCTTTGTCGACTATTCGCATTTCCATGAGGTTCCTTTTCGGGGCCAGTACGGTAACCCTTCCGGGGCGGGCACAGAGACCCGCCCGTGCAGGTTGTGCAGGTACGGGAACCCGCGGTTCTACATCATCCGTTGGTGGAAGGTCCGGTTGATGACGTCCATCTGCTGCTCTCTGGTCAGCTTGATGAAGTTTACCGCATACCCGGATACCCGAACCGTGAGCTGGGGGTATTTTTCCGGGTGATCCATGGCGTCCATGAGAGTTTCCCGCTCAAACACGTTCACATTGATGTGGTGACCGCCATCGCCGAAATAGCCATCGAGCAGGCCAATCAGGTTGTCGATGCGATCGGATTCAGTACGGCCCAGGGCGCCGGGAACAATGCTGAATGTGTAACTGATGCCGTCCTGCGAATGCTGGTAGGGCAGCTTGGCAACGGATTTCATGGCCCCCACGGCCCCCTTGGTGTCCCGGCCGTGCATGGGGTTGGCGCCCGGCGCAAAGGGTTCACCGGCTTTTCGGCCATCCGGTGTGTTCCCGGTCTTTTTGCCGTAGACCACATTGGATGTGATGGTGAGAATCGACTGGGTCGGCACCGCATTGCGGTAGGTTTTGCAACTGCGCACTTTGTCCATGAACTTGCGGACCAGTTCCTGGGCAATGTCGTCCACTGAGTCGTCGTTGTTGCCGAATGCGGGGAAAGATCCATCAATCTCGTAATCGGTGGCCAGGCCGGTTTCTGCATCGCGAATGATTTTCACTTTGGCGTGCCGGATGGCAGACAGGGCGTCCGCTGTAACGGAGAGCCCGGCAATGCCGCAGGCCATGGTGCGCAGAATTTCTCTGTCGTGGAGCGCCATTTCAATGCGTTCGTAACAATATTTGTCGTGCATGTAGTGAATCACGTTGAGTGCTTTCACGTAGGTACGGGCCAGCCAGGTCATCATGCGATCGAGCTTCTGCATCACTTCGCCGTACTCCAGCACGTCACCGGTAATGGGGGCAAATCCGGGCGCCACCTGCTTGCCGCTCATTTCGTCCACACCGCCGTTGATGGCGTACAGTAATGTTTTGGCCAGGTTGACCCGCGCGCCGAAGAACTGCATCTGTTTGCCCAGTCGCATGGCGGACACACAGCAGGCGATGGCGTAGTCGTCGCCCCAGTACGGACGCATCAGGGTGTCGCTTTCGTATTGAATGGAACTGTTATCGATAGACACTTTTGTGCAGAATTCCTTGAAACCGCGAGGCAGGCGATTGGCCCACAGAACGGTCAGGTTGGGTTCCGGCGCCGCACCCAGGTTGTACAGGGTCTGGAGAAATCGGAAACTGGTTCTGGTCACAAGGGGGCGTCCATCCACAGCCATGCCGCCGATGCATTCGGTCACCCAGGTGGGGTCACCGGAGAAAAGCGCATTGTAGTCGGGGGTCCGGGCAAAGCGGACCATGCGCAGTTTCATCACCAGATGATCAATCAACTCCTGAGCTTCTTCCTCCGTGAGGAAGCCTGCATCCATATCGCGCTTGACGTAAATATCAAGGAATGTGGATACGCGCCCCAGAGACATGGCCGCGCCATTCTGTTCTTTCACTGCAGCAAGGTACCCGAAATATGTCCACTGTACGGCTTCTTTCGCTGATTCTGCCGGTTTGCCGATGTCGTACCCGTAGGTGGCGGCCATTTCCTTGAGTTCCCTGAGCGCGCGAATCTGCTCGCTCAGCTCTTCCCGATGGCGAATCATCTCTTCGTCAAACACATCGCCGGAAAGTACGTCCTGTTCCGAAAGTTTGTCTTCGATGAGTTTGTCCACGCCGTACAACGCCACCCGTCGATAATCGCCAATGATGCGACCGCGGCCATAGGCATCGGGTAACCCCGTAATCAGACCTGCGCTGCGCGCCGCCCGGATTTCGCCGTCGTATACATCGAACACCCCGTCATTGTGGGTTTTGCGGTACCTGAAGATGTTTTCCACCTCGGGACTGACGGTCTTACCATAGGATTCCACCGCACTTCTGGCCATGCGATATCCGCCAAAGGGCATGAAAGCGCGCTTGAGCGGTTTGTCCGTCTGGAGTCCAACCACAGCTTCCAGGTCCCTGTTGATGTATCCCGCATCGTGGGAAATGATGGTACCGATGACGTCGGTATCTGCATCCAGAACGCCATCCTGCTTCACCTCGTCCTTCATCAGCCCGGAAACGGTTTCCCAAAGCTTTCTGGTTTTAAAACTCGGGCCCACCAGGAATGAAGCATCCTCTTCGTATGGCGTAAAATTATGTAAAATAAAGTCGCGAACATTGATTTCATTTTGCCAGTTACCGCCTGTAAACGGTTTTCTTTCCCGGGTGTCACTCATATGATTCTCCTTGGCTCAATGAGCCAGTTGATATTGTTTTACGCTGACCGTGTCAGCGAGACACGCATCCATATATATGGTAAAAAACGGATGTCTACTGAAAAATCAAATCTTTCATTGCAATTCGTGCCTGACGTAGCGTGCCGTCACCGTTTTAAGAGGATCCGTCGATTTGTTTCATGTGTAAATATTTATAATTGCAGCATAAAAACGTGATAACCCGGAAAAGAAATGAAAGTATGAATTTGTTTTTATTCGCGAAATTGTTTTGAGAAATGAATGGACATACCGTTGTTTATGAAAAAATTCAGTATTACAGTACTATAATATGTCCCCTGTGAGAGGACATGTGTGTGTTATTCAGTATACGTGTATGTTATTGTGGCAACGGGGTGAATCCGCAAAAGTGAAACGCAATAAAATCGGGGAAATCGGAGTGTATTTCAACCCTGAGTATATTTCGACCCGTGTGTAATTCGACGTCTGGGAATTGATCGTTGTGAGGAGCGCGAGGTGGGGGGACCGAAACGTATCAGAAAACCGAAGTTATTCGGTGGGCAACGTCATACCGAAGCCGTAGATGAACAGCGCTTCCTGATACGATTCGTCGTTGTAATTGATTGGGATCGTGTCAACCCGTCTGGGCCAGGTGACAGGCAGAGTGCCGGAAAAATTGAACTGATTGTCAAACAGGACATCAGCAACGCCTTCTCCCTCTGAGCCCGGCAACCATGCCACCACCAGTGAATCCCAGTTCTGAATGTCTTCGGTGACCAGGAGTGGTCGGCCTGTTACCAGCACAACAACTATCTTGTCAACGTATCCCGCTGCCTGTGCGTCATACAGAACCTGAAGTGTTTCCTGGTCTTCTTCGTCCAGTGCGAGCTCTTCTGCGTATCTGTCGCCGAACCACTCGGCATAGGGAGTTTCACCGAGTACGGCCACCGCAACATCATAGTGCGTGTCTTCAGTAGCCACGAATTCTTCATCCTCGCCAAGGAAATCAACCATGCCATCCACGGTGACCGCGTCGCCATTGGTGGTCATGTAGTTCTCGATTCCTTCAAAGATGGTTGTGCCTTCAATCCATTTTTCTCTGACAGTGGAGACGCTGCCATCTTCCGCCTCCACTTCGGAAAGATCCGATCCTCCCTGCCATTGCAGGGTCCATCCGCCGCACTGATGTCCTATATTGTGAGCGTTTTTACCCGTCACCAGAATGTTCTGTTCTGTCGTTAAAGGGAGTGCCTCATTCTTGTTTCGAAGCAGAACCATTGATTTGCGAACCGCTTCCCGTGCCACTTCCCGGTGCGCGGGTGCGCCAAGGAAACTTTCCGACTGAAACTGAGGGTTTCCATGGGGATGTTCAAACAGACCGGAGCGAACCTTGATACGCAGAATCCGACGTACAGCGTCATCGATTCTGCGCATGGGAATAATACCGGAACGTACCGACTCTTTTACGATGTTGATAAACCGCGTCCAGTCGCCCTTGAACGGAATCATGAACATATCCACACCGGCGTTCACACTGGCGATCACCTGTGCGGTGAAAATCTGATCGTCGGTCATATTCTCAGCGCCTTCAATATCAATCTCTTTAATCCCATCCCAATCGCTGATGGTGAATCCGTCAAATCCCAATTCTTCTTTCAGAACATCCTTAATCAACTCCTCATGGGCGTGCATGGGAACGCCGTCAACGCTCGAAAACGAAATCATGATAGATCCGACACCGGCGTTCACCGCTTCAATGAACCCGGGCATATGGATACTTCGAATATCTTCGCCGGGTGTGTCTCCCCTATCCAGGAATTGCATGCGATCGCCTCCCTGGGCCGGGTCATAGGAACCGGTTCCAAACAGGGTGCCGCCATCGCCCAGATAATGCTTCGCGGTGGCAATCACACTCTGGCCGCTCATGGTTGTCCCCTGATATCCGATTACCGCCTGTTTCGCCAGCAGTGTTGCAATCTCAGGATCTTCTCCAACACTTTCGTAGGACCGTCCCCATCGCTCGTCTCTGGACACGGCAACGCAGGGCGAAAACGTCCATGGAATTCCCGTCGCAGCAACTTCAACAGCGGTTACCTGTGATACCCGGCGAACCAAATCCGGATCCCGGCTGGCGCCCAGTCCGATGTTATGGGGCATAATGGTTGCCCCTTTCACATTGCTGTGACCATGAACCGCGTCCACGCCATAGAGCATAGGAATATGCAATCGTGTCTGCAATGCACTGTCCTGCAGTTTTTTAACCAGGGCCTTCCAGTCGGCAACTGTATTGTCACCGGGGGTTGAACCACCGCCACTCAATACGGAGCCAATGAAATAGGTTTGCATATCCTGTGGATTCAACTCAATGTCCACGCCTTCCGGGTTCAACCATGACGGCGTTTCCCGACGTTCCACCTGCAACATCTGTCCAACTTTTTCAGCAAGCGTCATCTGTTTCAATAGCCGCTCCACCCGTCTTGCTTCGGGACTGTTTCCAAATTCTGAATCATCGTCATTCTCTGCGCAACTGATGAACCCGAGAGCCAGAATTAAAGCCCCCAGCAGCGCAACTAGTTTTTTGATAACCACTTTCGTACCTCCTTGAAGTATTGTTTTTCTGTGCCGTCATACTTTCAGAGGTTGGATAAAGATCAAGTCTAAATATTGTCCAATTCGCATGAAAACCGTGGCGAAAAACAGAAATATATTCACCAGAATGTACGATTATATTATCACTTGAAATCCACGTGTCTGTATCGTGTTTGTTACAGTGAAGGATATGAATTTGAAGAAAATTCCACGAGAAAAACAATGCCGAAAGAGCATGAACCAGAAAAACCGCAATAAAAATGATATAAATAAGTGACAATGCTGATATTTTTGTTCCGCATCCAATGCGGAGTTCAGTATATTCATTTCAGCTGTATTATTCTGCACAGTATCCAATGAGAACGCCCACGGCATTCATGGCGCGACTGCCAACGATGGCATCGGGGACCCCATCACCGTTCAGGTCGGTAACGATGGGTTTTGTGGGAGAATCACCAGCAAAATAATTATCGCCGGAAAATGAGAGAACACCATTTGGGTCCGTATCGGTTTCCAGAGTGCCAAACAGCAGGGACAGAGTGTCATCCCGCCAATTGGAAATAACCAGGTCTGCAACCGAATCGCTGTTGAACAATGTCGGCACCGCAGCACGGGCGCCATCACCTGCGGGAACGTCCAGCCTTTCACCAAAGGTGCCATCTCCCATGCCATACCAGATAGAGATATTGTCTGAAAATTGATTTCCCACAAGGATGTCACTGTTGCCATCGCTGTCCACATCCGCTGCGGTGGGAAACATCGGACTATCTCCCGCCACAAGCGATACTCCGTCACTGAATCGTGCAGTGCCATTGCCCATCAGAACTTCCACGGTATTGGCGAGACTGCAGGCAACCACCCCATCCAGAAAACCGTCCCGGTCAAAATCCATCAGTGCCAGGCCTCCGGGACCTGCACCGGTCGCTGTGCCTGCCATATTGTTGAAACTGCCAGTCCATCCCTGGGCGTTCGACTTCGCCGTTCGGACGCCAATGCGGGGATTCGAAGACACAGCTGAACTGATGACAATATCCGGAACATCATCGTTATTTATATCGGCAATCCGCATATCGACGGGGCTGTTGTATACCGATACAGAAATTTTGTTTTCAAATGTGCCGTCCCCGTTGCCCAGGAAAATGCCCACCTCACTATCCTCCGAGAACAGGACGAATACATCTTCGTTCCCGTCGCCGTCCATGTCTGCCATATCAATTGCAATGGGATTGACTCCCAATGCCGGCAGAGGCGCCGCAGCGGAGAATGAACCATCCCCGTTGCCCAGGAACACAGTGAAGCCATGGTCGGACGCCGTGGCTGCAACCACGTCCGGATAATCGTCATTATTAACGGACCCTGTCGCGATGGCGGAAACGTTGTTGCCTGCGGGGTAAAAAACCGGAAAGAAGAACCCGCAGCCTTCCGGCGGCGATGGCGGACAGTCCGGTGCCATATTCTGGCAGTCGTTCTGTGCCAGGTAACCGTTAGGACAACCCCAATTACCGGCCGAACAGATCGCAGCAACGCTTGAGGCGGCACAGCAACCATCAGATGTGTACGCGCCACTCTGGTCCTCAAGGCAAACGGGGGCCGCAGTGGTGCACAGCGCTGTGTCCGTATCCACTTCCGTTTCTGAGTCCGTATCTGCCGTATCGGAATCAGAATCGGTTCCGGGGATGCAGCAGATGTTCGGGAACGATGCGCAGCTTGAACTCCAATCAATGGTTCCGGCATAACTGGACTCACAGGCCCACACCGAAACACAGATAGAGGCGCAATCCCCATCTGTCCCCGTCCCCGTGTCCGTATCCATTGTATCCGAATCCGAGTCGACGGTATCAGACGCCGAGTCGATGGTCTCCGTGTCCGTATCTGCTGTATCCGAATCCGAGTCAACGATGTCAGACGCCGAATCGATTGTGCCCGATTCTGAGTCTGCGGTGTCCGACGCTGAGTCTACGATGTCAGACGCCGAATCAACTGTGCTGGAATTCGTGTCGAACGTATCCGAGCCGCTTCCGGTCTGTTCCGTTTCCGTGAAACGGGAACCTGGCTGGCAGAAACCATTCGGTGAACAGATTTTTCCAACATCACAATCATTATCCGTATCGCATTCCGGAAAACCAAAACTTCTGCCACCACAACCGCCAATGAAAATAAACAGCGATGAGAGAAGCAGAAAGCGGATGGCACAATGCCATGGCGCATCGGAAATAACAGGAGAATCGGAGCGATGGTCGTATATATTTTTCATTGAGACCCCGTTTACCTTGAGATATAAAACCGGGTTAAAGCGGAGGCACAGTCTTTTGGTTCCGCGTGACAACAAAATGTACCACAACTTGTATGTTATAAATCAAGTAATTTTGTATTTTTGCAGCAGGAAAGTAAAGAGTAACGGGTTTGCCCATGATTTTTCCCATCATCGGGTATCTGAAAAGACAAGGAAAAAGGTGATTCAAAAATGCTGAAACAGAATGGAGTTGTTGGACAATCCATAAAGGGTGCCGTGATATTCGCTGGATTGCTGGCGCTTTCCTGCGGTGCATCACAGACAGAAGTGGTCCCGTCCCCTTCGATTGAACCGGAAGCGGTAACTGAATCGGCGCCTGTCGCCGGAAACGTTCAGGTGAAGGGGTTGTGGGGCAAAATTGACGACAGTGAGGTCGAAGATATCATGCAGCAGCATTTTAAGGATTTTCTCGATTGCTACCAGTATGAAGCCCTTGAAATTCTGGAGGAAATAGAGGGCGAACTGAGTGTGTATCTGATTGTGGGGCCAGATGGTGAGGTTACCGATGATATTTATTTTGAAGATGGCACACTCGGTTCGGAAAACGCCCAGTCCTGCATCATCGGGAAAATGAAACGAATACGGTTTCACAAGCCCATCGGGGGGTACAATGCCAAAGTGCGATATACTTTTCCGTTTGAAGAGCCCTACAACCATCCGGCGCCATTCGATTGGAGTCGCGATGAAAAATTCACTTCCGCAGTGGCATCTCACCAATCGGAAATCAACAGCTGTCTGAAAGGCAAAACAGGCATTCAGCTGGTGATATATGTGGGGCGCGGCGGGCGGGTGGAAGCCGCAGGGGCTACAGCAGGGAGCCGGGACGACTATGAAGCGGGTCGCTGTCTCGCCCGGGCAGCGAAATCCTGGACATTTGCCAATCCCGGAAAAATCCGCCCGGCCAAAGGCATTGTTCAATTCTGAACAAAAATATCATCTTTCAAATCTCTGGAAATCTGAATAAAGCCCTTCAGTACGGAGCGAAAAGTCTTGCGGTCAAAATTGGAGTCCGTATTCACCACCGACGAGAGGGTGAGTGTGCCGGTTTTTCCGTCGAGCGATATTTTGGCGGTCATCAGCTGATGGTTCAGGGTCAGTAGCCGTTTTGCCTCTTCTCCGGAAAGATCGTCCACAGAATAACTGGACGTGATCTGTATTCTGATCGTTGACGATGTATCATCGACAGCAATCTGAATGGGCATCGGGATGGTCATTTCCATCGCGGTTTCGCTTTGGGGAGCAGTGGCAGCGATGGTACAGATGCCTTCTGAATCACGGCATTCCAATGGAAAACCCATACGTACAATTTCCTGCTTCACCGCCGCCATATATCTGGGAACAGAATTGGCGTACCCCGGGCCTGACCAGAGAAGAGCCACAGCGAACAGCATTGGGAATCCAGAAGTATATGCCGGCCATACCCGCACCGTTTGTGATGATTTCAGTGTATCCATGAGAAGGTCCGTTCCGATTGTTTGAGATCGCCATTGGTTTCCGCTGCCCACAGCAGGAAAACCGCTTCCCCGATGCAGGTGTTGATGGGAACAAATCCAAAAATTCTGCTGTCATGGGCCATATTCCGGTTGTCTCCAATCAGAAAAAAGTGATGTTCGGGGACGACCGTCTCCTGGTAATCGCGCCCCCAATGGGTATCCATGAAGGCAACGCTGTAAAGGACGCCTCCCAATTTCTCTTCTGCGATACGCACCACATACTTCATCTGCTCATCGGTGCTCCTGTCAAAATAGATGATGGGGTTAATATACTGGTGCTGTAATGTTCGTTTTCCGAATCGAAGATGATTTCCCCTGAGCGAAAAAGAGTCACCGGGGACGCCGATGATGCGGCCAATGATCAGTTTGCTCGGATCTTCAGGGCTTTTGCAGACCGCCACGTCGCCTTTTCCCAGCAGTCCGGTGCGGCCCGCTTTCCGGAACAGAAAAATGTCGCCTGCAATCAGATTCGGTACCATTGAGTAGTTTGCCGCTTTCCCGATGTCGAAGACCAGAAGGCGCCCGATAATTACCAGCAATGAAATGAAGAGTATTGTACCAATACCAAATTTTATCAATGATTTCATAACGGTAAAAGCGGTTCCTTTCGGGGTTTATCTGCTTGATTATTCGATGTTTTTTCAGAATGTCAACCGTGTATTCCAGGGGACAATTTTCGAACCTGGCCAGTTCTGGTTCAGCGTGCTGCATGCCTTCGGGGAAAAAGCACTTTTTTGTGCGGCCAATGAAGAAGAGTTCTTGACCCACCATATGCCTTTTGATAGTAGTTGTCCGCCTTTTTTAAGAAATATTGAATATGGGCGTTTTTTGTTTGCTGATTTGTTAGGAGACCATTTTGAAAAATATTCACCCCATTATCGAAAATATTATTGCTCAGGCAGATGGCGCAGCGGCGCCGTCCGCAGGCGGCGGTGAGGCACACACCGGGACTGCGCAGGCCGGATCTGCCGACGGCGGCGCACCTGCCAAATCACCCGGGCTGTTCGGCGGCGAGGGCGGATTCAACGGTCTGATCATGATTGTTCTGATGTTTGCAGTGTTCTATCTCCTACTGATCCGACCGCAGCAGAAGAAAGCAAAAGAGCATCAGAAGATGCTGGACGCCGTTGGTAAAGGCGCTGAAATTGTAACCAACGGAGGGCTCATAGGCCGCGTGGTGCTTGTTAAGGATAACGTATTAACTGTTGAGCTGGCCGACAAGGTCCGGGTTCGGGTTTTACGTACGCAGGTATCTGGTCTTTATGAGAACTTTGTTAAATCAGACAAGGGGTCTGAGAATAAGTCGGAGAAAAAATAGTGGAACGCAAGTGGCTTTGGAGAGTGATCGTTCTCGTACTGCTGATCGGCATATCTGTCGTCGCATCGATTACGACTGTGATTCGCGCGCCCAAACAGGAGGATGAAACCGATAAGTTCGCCTCCCTTCGCGAACTGTTCCCGGGAATTAATCTCGGGCTCGATTTGCAGGGCGGACTGCGGATGATTTATGAAGTGGGCGTGGACGCGGCGATTGAAGACAAGCGCGACCACATTGCCGAATCGATTGTGAATGAGCTTGGTGAAACGGCGAAAATCAAAAATGTGAAAGCGGTGGGCTCAAGGGAAAACAATTACCAGTTTGATTTGGTTTTTCCCGATGCCGGGAGCATGAAATCCGACAAGGCAAAGGAAGTGCTCAAGGATTACCGACGAATTGCCGTTGAGACTTCAGAATCCGCATCAACCGTTCACATGGAATTGAAACAGGATATTATCGACGAAACAGAAGAAATGTCCATCAATCAGGCGGTTGAGACAATCGGTATTCGAATCGATAATATGGGTTGGGCCAATACCTCCGTCATCCCCAGAATGGCAAACCGCGACATCATCGTTCAGATTCCGGGTATCAATGAAGCACAGATTGCGCGAATTAAACGAATCATCGCGCAGACGGCACGACTTGAACTCAAAATCGTTGATGACAAGGGGACCGCCGAATTCTTCAGAACCGGCGCAATGAAAGAAAAAATCGCTGCGCTGGCGAATGACAAGGATTCCCCCATCTCGATGCACCAGGAACCCGGAACCGGACACTATTATCTGAGTGCCAAAAATCAGCTTCGAGGCAAGACTGGCCGTCTGCTGCTCCAGGAATTCCTGGAGGGAGTGGAGCTGCCGGACAACCGGGAGATTTCCTATCAGGAACAGCAGGGCAAGGATGCTGCGGGCAATCCCACAGCGGATGTGACCTGGCGGACATATTACACGATGAAGGTTGCGGGAATTACCGGTGAATACATTGATCAGGCCGCCGTGGCTTTTTCACAGGAATCCGGGAAACCATACGTATCTCTCCGTTTCAACCAGGAAGGTGCGAACATTTTTGCCAATCTGACCGGGGAAAACGTGAAGGAACGAATGGCCATTATTCTGGACGGCAAGGTTCAGTCTGCACCGGTCATCCAGGAAAAAATTTCCGGTGGCAATTGCCAGATTACCCTCGGCCGCGCGGATGCGCGGGACAATCTGCTCAATGAGGCCAAAGACCTCGTGGTGGTCCTGAACGCCGGTGCGTTGCCTGCGCCCATCAAGCCGGTCACGGAGTCGACGGTGGGTCCACAGCTGGGACAGGATGCCATCGAAATGGGTAAAATCTCGTTTACCGTGGCAATCGTGGCCATTCTGCTTTTCATGATCCTGTATTATCGCGGTGCCGGTGTGGCTGCCAATCTGGCCCTCATCTGCAATGGTGTTTTCATTGTCGCGATATTGAGCGGAGGCGGCGCCACCCTGACACTGCCGGGCATCGCCGGTATCATTCTGACGATGGGGATGGCGGTGGACGCGAACGTCATCATTTACGAACGTATTCGCGAGGAACTCCGGGGCGGCAAGTCTCCCCGGGCTGCCGTGGATGCCGGATTCAAACGGGCGTTCTGGACAATTTTTGATGCCCAGATTACCACCTTCATCGCAGGTGTGGTGATGTTCCAATACGGTTCCGGCGAAATCAAGGGTTTTGCCGTCACATTGTTGGTGGGTATTGTAACTAGTATGTTCTCGGCGATTTTTATCAGTCGTCTGGTGTTGGACTTCATGACCCGTCACAGGTCGGACCAGTTGAGTATCTGACAGATGCAAATATTTAAAAATAAAACCAATTATGATTTTATGGGGAAATCCCGTACCCTCGGGACCATTTCTCTGTTGGCGGTGCTCGCCAGTGTGTTGTTGGCTGTCATCTGGCAGCCTCGCTTTGGTATCGATTTTGTTGGAGGAACCGAAATTCAGGTGAAATTCAAGGATAGCGAAGCCAACGCCTCCAACATTCGAGCGGAACTGAAAAAGATGGGATTTGCCGGAGCGGATGTGGTGTCGTTCGGTTCCAGTGAAACCGAGTATCTGATTCGATTGCGAGAAGTCAGTCGAATCGACGAACAGGAACAGCAGAAAATACAGGCCGCTTTCCGCAAAGAACTTGGCGACAACAAAGTGGAGAAATTTGAGTTTTCTCCGGGCGGCGACAAATTGACCGTGAATCTCGCCACCGACCTTTCCATTGCTGACGTGGAGAAAGCAGGGAAGGCGGCCGGGCTGGATATGGCGGGTGTAACGGATGATTCGGTCAGTACCGGAAATGAGGAAGAGGACAACGCAAGAAAATGCGAGTCATCGACCTGCCGTCTGATTGTGAAGGGACAGTTCGTTTACGAAATCAGTCTGAATGGCGTGACCGAGCAGGTTCTGGAGGCGTTTCGCTCCCAACCCTGGGGAGAAGGCGCCATCAAGATGCGTTCCGAATGGGTAGGTGCCAAAGTGGGTGAGCAGCTCAGAAACGACGGTATATCCTCCATCCTGTACGCACTTCTTTTCATCATGGTATACATCGCCCTTCGCTTCGACCTTCGATTCGCTCCGGGCGCGGTGGTGGCGCTGATACACGATATCTGCATCACCGTCGGTATTTTTACGATACTTCGAATTGAGGTATCCCTGGCAACTGTTGCGGCATTGCTGACCATTGTGGGGTATTCTCTCAACGATACCATCGTTGTGTTCGACCGAATCCGTGAGAATCTTTCGGTGAGCAGAGAAGTGAAACTCATGTCCGTCATCAATAAGAGTCTGAACGAGACATTGAGTCGAACCATCATGACCTCGGTAACTACCCTTCTGGCGGTGTTGGCGTTGTATTTTATCGGTTGGAAGACGTCACTTCGAGATTTTTCATTCGCACTCGTGATTGGTGTGATTGTGGGTACGTATTCATCCATTTATGTCGCAACGCCCGTTGTAGTCTGGCTCGATCGCTTTTTTGCCAAAAAAGAGAAGGCATAGTAAGTGCTGCCGACAACGGCATGGAAAGTTGCGCCCAGTAAGAACGTTGAAGCCCAAAAACGTCTTGCTTCTGAATTATCCGTAAGTGAAGTAGTTGCCAGATGCCTCGTGAACCGGGGCATCGAAGACGTGCAAACCGCCCAATCCTATCTCCGCCCCAGATTACGCGATCTGAAAAAACCCGATGATATGGCCGACCTTGCCAGGGGGGCGAGGCGTGTGGCCAGCGCCATCATGGGCAAGGATCGAATCGGTATTTTCGGGGATTACGATGTGGACGGATTGACCAGTACTTCTCTGATGTATCTCTTTTTGCGAGAAACGGCGAGTGCGGTCGAAGTTCGTACCGCAGACCGGTTTTCCGGGGGATACGGTCTGGATTGCGACATGGTTGATTTTTATTGCCGCAGTGAGTGTACCGTTCTGGTGGTACTCGATTGCGGCACAAGCGATCATGACGCAATAGCCCACGCCCGTCAGAAAGGGCTTGATGTGATTGTGGTGGACCATCATCGTATCGAGTCCACTTACCCGCCTGCGTATGCGTTCATCAACCCCCATCGCAATGACTGTGGTTTCAACGATACCAGCCTGGCGGCGGTTGGTCTGACATTTTATTTCTGCGCGGCCGTTCGCAGCCAACTGGTGGATTTGGGATTTATCCTGCCGGACGAAATTGATATGCGTCGATTTCTGGACCTGGTCGCCCTGGGAACCATTGCTGACGTGGTCCCCCTGGGGCACAACAATCGCATTCTGGCCAGTCATGGCCTCAAGGTAATGAGTGAATCCCGGAGGCCCGGGATTGAAGCGTTGGTCAATATCGCCAGAATTCATTCCCGTCATATCAACTCATCCCATGTGTCCTATCAGTTGGCGCCGCGAATCAATGCAGCCGGCCGGCTGGCCAGCGCGATGAATGCATTTGAATTGCTGGTCAGCACGGTGGATTCGGACGCCCGTCACTATTCTGAACTGCTCGAACAGTTCACCCATGAGCGACGGGAAATCGAAGGCAATGTATCGAAGCAGGCCAGAATGCTGGCTGCGGAACAGATGAAAGACAGCCCCCAGGTGCTTGTTGTCAGTGGCGATGGCTGGCACAAAGGAGTGTTGGGAATTGTTGCGGCACGACTGTGCGAGGAATTCGGCTGCCCCGTATATGTGATTGGCTATGAAAATGGTCTGGGCACCGGGTCGGCAAGGGGCCAGGGGCAAATCAATCTGTACAACAGTCTTGAATTTTCTGCGTCGAATCTGATTCGCTTTGGTGGGCATCGGGATGCCGCCGGCTTCAGCATAGAAAAGAAAAATGAGGGGGTATTTCGCGGGCAACTCAATGAGTATGCGAAGATTCATTGGATCACACAGGATAACGGCGTTCTGGTCTGTGACGCCACGTTATATCCATCCCAGCTGTCCGCTCAGTTGCTCAAAGAAATATCAGAGATGGGGCCATTCGGTTTTGACAATGCGGAACCTCTCTTCAATATTGTTGGATTGGATGTGTTGAGCGCCAGGGTTGTCGGAACCCACCACCTGAAGCTTCTGTTGAAAACGCCAACCGGGACGGTTTCAGCATTTGGCCCGATGATGGGGGAATATGCAACCCGGTTACCCAGAATTATCAATGTTGCCGCATCGCTGTCTGCAGATGAATGGCGGGGAGATGACGCCATCGAATTGAAACTGGCCGCGCCTCCCGTCGAATGCAGCGATAAGGATCTGTTTAACTAGGTTATTGGGGGATTCCAATGAACCATTTTCCAAGAACCATGGCCTTCAGCTATCACCTGAGGTTGTTTGTCAAAGCGCGCTGGCTGGCCATTGCTATGTCAACGATGGGGGTGCTGATCTCGGAACACATTCTGGCGTTTTCCTTCAATTACGTGGCGCTGTTTGGCATTCTGGGAGTCATGGTTGTCTACAACACGGGGTTCCTGCTGTACCTCCGGAATTTCGATTTTCACGAAAACCAGTGTTGTGAGTCGACAGAGGGGGTTGCGGGATGGCGGCGGGGGCGGTTGATTGCCTGGCTGCAGATTCTGCTGGATTTGGTATCCCTGTTCGGGATGCTCCATTACAGCGGAGGGCTCGAAAATCCCCTCGTGATTTTTTTCATGCTGCACATGGTGATGGCCACGATTCTGCTGGAGCCATCCGGAACCGTGCTGGTGGCCATCGTGATCACCCTTTTTGTCTTTGCGCTGGGCATCGCCGAACATCTGGGAATCCTCGCCCATTATCACCCGCATAAAATCTATGGGGATTTCGAACCCATCGACAATTTTTATTTTGTGATCGGACTTCCCACCATCATCATGGTGATGAATATCTGTCTGACTGCGTTGACCTATTTTATGATGCGGGCAATCAATGAGCGCAGAGACACAATTATCTCCCTGTCGAGAGAACTCGAAAAGAAGAACGAAAAACTGGTGCTCCTTGATACCCGCCGCAAGCAAACCATCGCGGTGGTATCCCACGATCTGAAATCTCCCATCGATGCGGTCAGCAGCTACCTGAACATGATGATTGAAGGGTATCTGGGTGATTTTTCCAAAAAGCAGATGGAGATTATACATAAATGCCAGCAACGGCTGAAGCGGCTCCGTGTATTCGTTTCCGACGTTCTGGACTGGCAGACGATAGAGCGGGGAGATGTGCAGGACGTCATGGTTCCGACGCTGCTGCAGGAAAAGCTCAAAGAAGTGTACGACGAATATGTCGATACCGCAGCAATGAAAAACGTGCACCTGTCCATCGAAATTGAGGATGAGCTGCCCATGGTGAACGCGGATCCCGGTCGCATGTTTCAGGTCTTTGACAATCTGATTTCCAATGCGGTGAAATATACGCTCGAAGGCGGAAGCGTGAAAGTCTCGGCCAGGGTGGATGGTGACCGGCTGATGTTTTTGTTTGCCGACTCCGGTATTGGCATGGACACAGAAGAAATGTCGCACCTGTTCGAGGATTTTTATCGTTCTCCAAACGTGAAGCGGCGTTTCGATGGTACCGGTCTGGGACTCTCGGTGGTGAAACGGATTCTCCGGGCCCATTACGGCCGCATCTGGGCGGACAGCACCCCGGGCGTCGGCACCACCTTCTATGTGACCATTCCCATCGGTCGCCTGAGCCAGCCGCCAAGGGGGTAGCGCGTCTTTACATGGGGAAACTCAGTCCCCCGAAGGTGAAAATCTTCGATAGTTCGAGTTGGCGATGGATGGCGTTGGGTTGAATGTATCCGTCTGGTATTCCTTATGAGGTTTAATTTGTCTGTTTAAAGGGCTCTTCAATGGTTTCCGTTTGAAAAAAGTGAGCGAAATGACTATAGTTCCTCGGGGGTTTCCCGGAATCTGGAGAGGGTAATGACGAAGAAGAAGATGCCGCAAATTCGCACGATACAGAAAAACAACAGAGACAGTGATTCAGCACCTCTTGGAAACGCCTATATCCGGGCGGTCAATCGGGCGAGAATCATCGACTGGTTTCGTAACGGCCGACTGTTGTCCAGGGCGGATTTGGCTCGGCACTGCGACCTGTCCAAGCCCACCGTGAGCGCCATCGTCGATGATTTGATTTCGGAAGGCATTCTGCAGGAAGTGGGAAAGCGCTCCAGCGAAGGCGGAAGACGCGCCATGTTACTGGAGCTGAATCCGGAATCCGCCACTTTTGTGGGAATCCACTTTGGTGAAGCAGTGACCCAGGTGGCCGTTACGGACGCATTTGGTCGAATACTGATTAAGCAGTTCGCCGATACCGTGTCCGGCAATCCGGACGAATCCATGCAGACCGCTTATCGGTTGATTCAGAGCGCCCTTGCGGAGATTGAAATCGATCCTGAGAGGGTCAATGCTGTCGGGGTCAGCGTGCCGGGACTGGTGGAGCGCCAGGATGGTTCGTGCAAGTTCGCGCCCAATCTTGGATGGCGCAATTACCCTGTGGCCCGCAAACTTTCGGAGCTGCTGGGGGTCGAGGTCTACGTGGCCAATACCACCCAGACCGCAGCGCTGGCGGAACATCAGATGGGCGTGGCAAAGGACGTTCCCAACTTTGTCTGGCTGTATGTGGGCAAAGGCGTTGGCGCCTGCGCAGTGATTGGGGGGCGTATCCACTTCGGCACCCGCGGGTTTGCCGGTGAAATCGGCCATATCCGGGTGAATGGCGCCGAATACCTGTGCGGTTGCGGCAAGCGGGGATGTCTTGAAACCACCTGTTCCAATCTGGCGATTGCCCGGGAGGCCAAACAGGCACTTTCCGGCGATGCCAGTACAACGCTGGCGACCATAGCCGATGAGGAACTCACCGCGTTCACGGTCAGTCGCTATGCAGAACGGGGCGACAAGGTGGCGCAGCAGATAATGCACGATGCCGGTCGGGCGCTGGGAATTGGCGCATCAATGCTGATTAATATTTACGACCCCCAGATGGTGGTGATTGGCGGTCCGGTGGCTGGCTCTGACGAGGCGTTTCTGGCCGGCGTTCGGGAGCGGGCAGCGGAACTGTCCATCGAATCGGGCGCAAATATTGTGTTCTCTCAACTGGGCCGTGATATTTATCTGCAGGGAGCGGTCTCCATGGCGATGGATCAGTCCAACGCGGCGTATCGGATTGTCAAAAGCGCCAAAACCCTCGATGTTCAGGAAGCCGACGGCATCCGTATGCGCTCCGGCGTCATGTAAAAGCAACTCATCAGTAAAATCGGTACTGAATCCCTTCAGTTAACGTTCTTTAAAGGGAAACGTACCCATATTGTCGTTCATGTTACCCCAATATATCTCAAGTCTTTGGCTGGACGTATCTTTCCCCGGAGCAAAGCGGCGAAATCCTGGCAAGTCGGTGTAAATGCGATGCGCTTTCTATTTCCGGTTTTTATGGCGCGGACAGGGAATCAGCCTAGTTTGGTGGTATAGGATAATAAACATTATGGCTGAACTGAAAGGAAACGAAAATGTTCAACAAACGCATTCTTTGCTGCTGTGCAATTTTCAGCTTTTTGTCAGTTCAAACATGTGTGGCTGCGAGTCAAAATGCGACTGATAGTAAAATGAACACGACATCCAGACAGTCAGGCGGTGTCCCGAAGAATTCAGATTCAGCACCCTTACATGAATTGAGCCCCAGACGAGCGCTGATGCTGTCGTTGGCTCCATCTGCCGGCAGCATCCTTGTGGCTTCGGCTTTCTGGGCAATTGGATATGCCTCAAACAGGTCTCATCGTTCACTCCCCATCGTTGGAACTGGAATCCTGGTTCTTGGTCTGTCGGTTGGGCCGAGTATTGGGCATTTTTACAGTGGACGTGTTGTGTATGGCGTGGGTGCGTCCATCGGCAGAATGCTGGGATTCGCAGCGGCATCGGGGCTTTTTTTCAAAGCGATAATTTGGGAGCTTGAGGAGCATGATAAAAACTACGGTAACGAACAGTATGCCGAGAAAACTAAAGGACCGAAATATATGATAGCGGCCGCATTCATTCTTACGGCCGGTTGTCTTTTTTGGACGGTGTTCGATATTGTAACCGCCCCCAGGGCAGCTCGCAGGGAGAATGAGCGGCGACGGAAATTGCGGGTTGTACTGGCCCCCACGGTACTGTCTGACTACGCCAACCGAAAGAGTGCAGGGATTGCCATACTGGGTCAATTTTAACCTAAATAAGAGAGCATCACTGGAAACCTGAGCAACCCAATCCGTTATCCCAAACGTCAATCACTCGGAGAGATTTTTTTGTGTAGAACGGGGGCGTTGAATACGGCTACAGGGTGATTTCCACATATTCGGAGATGAGACGCACCATCAGGTCATTCAGATATTCCACATTGTATCCCGGGACATCCGGTTCCGAATGAGAGTTGCCGATGCCGCTGTGATCCGTGAGAAACGTGTAGGTGCCACCGGTGGCCACCGCCAGAAAGCGCAGCAGATATTCTGTGGCTGCATCCACCCCACTGGAGGCGATGGGAATAATGCGAACGCCTTTTTCGGCGGCAGCCGCTGTTGCATAGTGCAGGGTGTTGATGTTGGTGTCAGTATTGTGGGGGGGCGCATCGAGTACCAGAAACAGAATCCGGGCGCGGGCGGCCGTTGACCAGTTGTGAGATTGCACCGCATGATAAATGGCCGTTTCCACCGCCTCGGGATAATCGCCACCGCCCAGCGCATACTGCTGATTGATTTGCGTCTGAGCCAACGGGAGATTGTCTGCGAACGGAAATAATCTCGCTACATATTCATCTCCAATGTCCCGGTAAAAATTGACGCTGACCCTTGGCAGCAGCGTTTCATCCACTTCGGAAACCCGTTGAATCACATCCACCATCTCGGCTTTCAGGTATTCGAGCTCATCGCCCATGGAACCGGTTGTATCCACCATGAACATAATATCCACCAGGTTGGGGACGCTGGCGCCTGTGGTCAGGGAAATTTCCACACCGATTAGCGGGTTCCACAGGCCGGGGTCCACGGTTGTCGAGATGCCGTCCTTCGAAACGGTGACACGGTATTCGCCCAGTGGCGTTACCGAAAGCACCACGTGTGCATCAACAACGGGTTTACCATAGCGGGTTACCTGTACCGGCAGAACATTGGTGCTGTCAAAATCCCAGATTTCAGGCATCCCGGCACCGGGCCCGGTGGAAATTGTTTCGTACCAGTCCGCCATGCTTTTCAGGTCTCGCCATTCTCCCGCAGTGAGTTGCCCCGGAGAAATGGAACCGTTATTCCCGTCCGCGTCTGAATCTGAATCTGAATCTGAATCTGTATCTGTATCCGTATCTGTATCTGTATCTGTATCTGTATCCGTATCTGTATCTGTATCTGTATCTGTATCTGCATCTGAATCTGAATCCGAATCAGTGTCGCCATCCGCGTCGCCGTAATCGTAGTCAGCGTCGTCCTCGCCGCTGTTTGTCCATGTGGTCCCAAGGTCATAGCCTCCATTATCCATTCCTGCCAGATTGTCTGTCGGAATGACACTCACGTCTTCAGCCTGTACGATTTTGGGGGAAACAAACAGCGCGGGGTACAGCCAGGCTCTGCCCTGATTGTCCGTACGCGCATGCCAGAGGACATCACCATCCACCGTCAGTGGGATTTCAATGTCATCGGTATCGTTGATGGTAGTGTCCGGCGTATCGGTCTGTGAATCCGGTGCCGAGGTGTCATCTGCCAGAACAGCGGCCACACATTGATACTGTCCCTGAATCACGCTGCACTTTTTGCCGGTGAACGCGCAATCATCCCAGTATTTCCATTCCCCCGCGTCACAGCGTATCAGCATATCCCCTGAGCAGCTCATTTCGCCCTGACTGCATGAGTCGGTCGTATCCGCTTCGGGGTCATCGGAATCGCCGTTCTGTATCGGGGTGTCCTGCGCGCACCCCACAAATGCGGTCGAAAGTATCGCCGAAAGCACAACCGTGGCCACGATGATTGCCAATTTCGGTTTCGGAGTATTGTTCCATTTATTACTGATCATTGTTTGGTCCTTCATTAATCGATTCGCGCGGTGCCAAATCTGCGCGGTTGGTTGTCAACGGATGCAATCATGTGGTGCCAGAAACGAGCCAGATGCGCCCACTGGAGAGGACTGTGAGAAAAAACCTTTTTGTTTCGATGGATTAAATTGGCAGTACGCCTCACGATGAACATGTGCCATGTGTGCCAGACGCCAGATAGGCGCCCGGGCGAGGCTCATTATCACCGGGATTTCACCACAACCGGGGTTACCGCAAAACCCCGCAACTACGCCGTATTCCGATGGTAGGTTCATAAAAAACCGGGGGCACACCATGCTCAAACGCCAATCACTCGGAGTGATTTTTCCCGGACGAAGACAATACTCGGATTGACATACTAAAAAAGATATGTACATACTATTAAAGGTATGTGGGATGTACTTGAACATAAAGGTGTAAAAAGGCAGCTGAAAACGATTCCTGTTGAGATTTTAAAACGATACGAAAAGTGGAAAGATATCGTTATGATTTCGGGTCCTCCAGGTTTGAAAATGATCAGGGGCTTTCATGATGAAGCGTTGCGGGGCGAATGGAAGGGATTTCGTTCTTCCCGTTTGGGAGGGCAATATCGAGTTATCTATACGGTAGAAAATGATTTGATATTGGTGAAAGTGATGCAAGTGACTCCCCATGACTATCGGAGGAAGTGATGAAAGAATTTACCAGAGCAAAAAAACAGATTGATGTTTCTGTGGGGGAATCGGTTCGAATCATTCGGGAATTACAGGAATTAAGTCAAAATGAACTCGCCGAGGCAACCGGTATTCCCCAATCCACAATATCTGCGATTGAGCATGATCGCGTTAAGCTGGGTGTTGAGCGAGCGAAAGTTCTCGCGAAGGCATTGAAATGTCATCCCGCCGTTCTTGTCTTTCCAGGTTGGTCTGTGGAACATGGGTCCGCCGCGTAGCAACTGCAAGAAACACCGCTGCCACAATACCGGGTGTCGTAAAGTGTGACTTCCACAACCATGACGTATCCTTACACGTCCAGCCACTTTTATCCCTATTGGATTTGTCATGATTTTAACAGGGAACTGATCTTTTTTTCTGTCCCCGGTTAAATGTTTTGCAACAAATTTCGCACGCGGCCGACCGGGGGGCATGACAAAGCCCAGACAATTTTTACCCAACAGTACATATTTCATTACCAGACGAGCCACCCAACGGGAATTCTGGTTGAAGCCAACGCCCCAAACCACGCAGATTTTTCTGTATTGCATTGCCGTCGCGACGCAAAAAACTGGCATCCGTCTTCACACCGCCTGCGTAATGACCAATCACTGGCACGCTGTCGTGTCGGATTCCAGCACCAAAGTGGCTGAGTTCTATGAGTGGGTGCACAAGTATGTGGCCAAGGCTGTCAACTGTGCGCGGGGCCGGGAGGAAAACATGTGGGCTTCCGGGAAGGCCAGTGTGATTCGTCTGGAGGCCCCGGAGGATGTGCTGGATAAAACCGTGTACACCCTCTGCAATCCGGTCAGTGCCGGGCTGATTGCCAGAGCCGAAACCTGGAAAGGGGTGTGGTTGTATCGCCAGAGTCATTCGCAAGTGGTGAAGCGGCCAACGGTTTACTTCAAGGAAGACGGCACTATGCCGGAAACCGTGGAACTGACCATTCATCCCGCGCCCATTCAGGAGAATATCTCCATTGATGTGTATGAAAAGCGGATAGCCGGACAGATAGCCCATGAAGAAAACAAAATTGCAGATGAGATGAGCGCCACCAATAAGAGATTCATGGGCATGTCCGCAGTGATGCGGCAACCCCATGGAGACAGGCCGAAATCGTTTGAAATTCGTCGGGGAATGAATCCCCGTTTTGCCGCCAAAGACAAAGAACTGCGCATCCAGATAATCGAACGATACGAACAATTTGTTTTTCATTACCGGCAAGCACTGAAAGCATGGAGAGCGGGAAATCGTGAAGTAGTCTTTCCCCCCGGTACATATGCCATGCGGATTCATGCTTCAGTGAACGTAGCTCCAGGGTAATGATTCCCATTTGCTGACAGAAAACTCTTTTCATCGGAGTAAGGCATCCGCCCGGTCATGCCTTGCTTCCTCCCGGGCAAATTTCTGGATTCTTCAATTGAAAACGACTCCAAACAGAGTGGTCTCGTGGCCAACTGTGTCCAATCTGAGCTTCGATGATTTTCTGGCGTTGAACCAGCGTGGTCGAGCTCAAGCCAATTAGGAGTAACCGGGGTCCGGCTCTGGGGAAGTACCCAATTTGAGCTTCGATGATTTTCTGGCGTTGAACCAGCGTGGTCGAACTCAAGCCGATAAAGGAGTAACCGGGGTTTGGCTTGGGGAAAAACATGTTAATTTATTATAACCCTGTTAAAGAGGAGGGCGGCCGTTCCGGTAATCAAATTTCACTGTCAGTTTTTATTGTGTAATGGAGATAGTAACGTCCTCATCGGTAACTACCGAAAAACCCGCTTCTGAGATGATGCCTTCACCGCTGGGAATTGTATTAACGATTAAGTTGAATTCTTCAAGGGAAACGCATCCGCTGGCATTGGGACACTCATAGGCTGCATATGATGTAACCCGCGCTTTATATGTGCCAACAGGGAATGGCGTGCGGTAATAACAGGGCCAATCTGGAATATCCGCACATCGGGTGGTGCCCCAGTTCAACATATTCCCATCCCATGCAATCTGTATTGCCCCACCCGCTTCCACTGTCACCGCACCGAATGCGATATCACAGACCGCCCCGCAGTATTGCTCAGTCTCCTCTTCGTCGCAGCTCATTGAGCATGAAGGAACAAACAGGTCCATCGAGTTTCCATTTTCATCCAGAACATCAATCAGCTGCTCATGACCATATGAACCAAAGAGATACCTTGGCTCGTTTGTTTCGTTATGGATTGTAAATTTGATACCTCTTTGTACCGGTAAAACGGGGTCTGTGCCAGTGTCTGTATCGGTTGCCGAGTCGCTGGCGGAATCTTCTGTGCCCATAGTCTCAGTGGTAATGGTCCCGGTACCACGATTCGTACTTTCGGTACTGCGGCTACCCGACGCCGAGTCAGTGGGGTCTGCCTCAACAATCATGTCGTCACAGCCCCAGCTTCCCAGAAGCATTATCAATCCCATGCCAACCATTATCGATAACTGATTGAAAGCAGTCCGATTTGTGCGCATTGTAATTATTCCCTTTCCGCAATTTTTTTTTCTTATCTGTTCACCAGTGAATCGTTGCAATCAATAAATGTTGCCACCTGTGTATTTTGATCATTTTTTTTTGCGGGGGTTTGAAGAGGTGGAAAACGACGGGACGAATCACTCTGAGCGCTGGAAAGGTAGTGAGCTCAACGGCCCATCCGGTTCGAAACCAAACGCCAATCGCTCGGAGTGATTTTTCCTTGGGTGGTTTTGGGAACACAATACACACCATTTTTCTCTCCCGGAGTGTTAGCCCAGACATCCTCAATCTCACCGATATCAAATCGATTGCTTCCTCCCTGCGTCCACAGTCCCCAGAAAAAGTTCAGCCAATCCCCTTCGCTGCCCAGGTGTTTGTAGCTGGAAGGCGCTCGGCACAGTTGTGAGTTGATCTGTGTCATTCATATTATGAAGATTTTATCAGTGAACAATTCAGCGGTGTACAGGAAAATCAGCGAATCGCAGGAAGAACTTAATC
This sequence comes from Polyangia bacterium, assembly GCA_050287845.1. Lineage (GTDB taxonomy): Bacteria > Myxococcota_A > Polyangia > JAAYKL01 > JAAYKL01 > JAFGXQ01. The sequence continues at coordinate 235,120 of JBNKCR010000141.1, read as the reverse complement.
CGCGTCGGAATTGGCCTCATCTCCAAACAACGTTCGCACCGGTCGGAAGCCGGTATCGAAGCGCCGTTGTGTTGGATAATCAAACAATGGTCGAGCTGGTCTGTCATAACACCCAGTTTCCCGGAAGGTGCCTCCTCGCATATCAATTGTTTCACCAGTTATTGGCCCGGCGGGATTAATCAATATCTTGCTCGCATCCGTGGAGGTGCTCAGTGATTGGCCAGAAAAATAGTAATCTGTATATTCGTAGACATTTCCAAGCATGTCATATAGTCCCCATAGATTGGCCTGCTTCTTTTTCACCGGATGCAGCTCTCCCCCGGAATTGTTGCAGTACCAGGCGATATCCTCCAGCGCGGGTTCCTCCTCACATTCACCCAGTTGTACGTAGTGAACGTCACCGTTGTATGTGTGTCCGGTTGTTCCTGCCTTTGCTGCGTATTCCCATTCGACACTTGTCGGAAGCCGGTATCCGGGACAGGCATAGTAGTCTGTGTAGCGATGAACCTGCGCTGCACAGCTGTAGTTTCGAGAAGAGTCGAAACATCCTTCATCCGGGAATTTGTCCTCCGGCCCACAGCCGGTGCCAACGGGATTTTTGCAGGAAGAGAGGTCATAGCATGGCTCGAATCCTTCAAGCCTTGAAAGCTTGTTGCACCATGCGAGTGCTTCAAAGAAATTAACAAACGTCACTGGTTTATCAGCTCCAATATTTTGCGAAGGATTCGGAAAATCCAACGCTTCCCATTGCGCCTGCGTGATCTCTGATTCGGCCATTGCGAATGGACGCGTCAGCCGCACTTCAACCGGTGTTTCCGCAATCGGCGCACGACAAGGCGTATCTTCCGGGGAACCAAATGTGAACTCTCCTGCAGGAACCGTAATCCAATTGATGTTGGGATTCGATTCCGAACCTGTTAAGGCGTCTGCATCTTTTTTGTTATCAGATGGTTGGTCCTTCTTTTCTGTTTCGCAACTCCCAATCAGAATAACAGAGAAAAAGATCATAAGGAGGTTGAAGCAGTTGGAGATGTAATTTACGTAAAAATGCATATCGGGTCCTTATCAGTATACAATTTTTGAATTCAAGGCAGTTTGATTAAAGAATGTTGACTTAGTGGTATTATGCGTGTCCTGAACCGACTTCAACACCGACCAATAGTCCTTTCCTCTGTCGTGTTTCCTGGAAAGGATCATTTGATCGGGTACAACTACCGTAGTCCTGCCGATGCCGAAATAGCGGGTCTCCGTGTGTGTGGCACGGGATTTCCACGCCCAGTATTTATCTTTACATGTCCAGCCACTTTTGTACCCATCTTCCGGGGTTGGCCCATATGGACTCGCCAGGGTGGTTCTGGGGACACAGAACGTGCGATTATCGTCGCCTGGCGTGTCAGCCCAGACATCTTCAATCTCTCCAATATCAAATCGATTACTCCCACCCTGGGTCCACAGCCCCCAGAAAAAGTTCAACCAGTCTCCTTCGCTGCCCAGATGTTTAAATTTGGATGGCGCCCGGCAGTATGTATCAGTATAGCCACCCCATTGATCATTGCTGTCCGGTGTCAGAGGAGTGGGAGCAAATCTGTCGACCTTGGAGTTATTGATGTCCCAGCGTTTACTGTTGTAATAGTTGAAAACACCATCTGTTGAAGAACGTTGGTTGAATGTTGCGGCCGCGATAAAATGGGCAAATCCCTCTTTGGCTGCCGCACCCACCCATTCTCTGGTGCAGAACGCATGGTTTCCTTTTTTTTTCCAGCAATGAGAATTGGGATCATTGAAACGTGCTCCGTCTGCCAGGTCTCCTGTGTAGTCACCCTTTCTGGGGCCGCCTCTCATGTTTGCGATGGCATGGCCCATTTCGTGGGCAATAGACGTTTTCCTGGCGGCAACCTCGCCCCAGTCGTATAGATTGGTATCTTTGTCCTTATTAAAAAAACACACACTCTGAAAGAGAAAATATTTGGAGGTGTGCACAGAATAGGTGCCATCGCATTTATGTGGGTTATTGATGGCAATAGTTATATGTCCATTGGGGGGCCACCCAAGGATGTCTGCTCTTTGAAGGAGATGAGCCATAACAGGCAGGGCTCTTGAAAATGGAGAGAACGGAATATCAAGGGTGACTGTTGGTACCCATGTTTCTCTGGAACGGACATGTATTTTCAGTTCTCGGTAAATTTGTGCAGATGTTCCCCATGTTTCAGCATCGGGATGCAAAATATTGACATTGCGTCCCTCTGAATCCGCTACTTCATACCATACACGAAAACTGTATTCAGTGACCGGGTCTCCGGGAGTAAGATTCATTACTTCTACACAGCCATCTGGACCAAGTCGGCCTTTACGGACAACTTTGCTTCCCTGGTTCAACGTATACAGTACATTTGGGATGGATACATAGGTCTTTCCACTGGTTCCCGTGGGTACACTCAGGAAATCTCCGCTGTCCTCCAGATCCTGGTATTTGAGTTCCCAGCGTGCGCATAGATTGTACCGGGTGAATGCCTCGGCTTTACCACTGAATGTCGTTAGCAGAATTACGCCGACTAAATTTATTAAAAAACAAGGTTTCATTGTATACCTCCTGTTCCTATTCCACAATGATAGTTGCGGTGTCCACTGTTGTATCTGTATCAACGACAGTGTCGGTATCCACTGGTGGTGGGCCGTTGAGATCGAAGCTTTCCTGCTCTTTTACGATTTCTCCGATAACGGTACCATTTTCGTCAGTCAGTGGCAGCGTATTGTATCCGGGGCCACCCCAGAACCATAGACCACTGAAGGTCTCCTGAAATACCTGTTCATTGAAATGGCTGATGGTGCCATTGCTGTTGTGCCGGTAATGACGGGAACCTGCACTTTCGCGGCGGGTTTGAATGGTTCCGTCTGAAGATGTGTAGCTGCGGGTAATATACAGTTCCGCAAGGGCAATCATCCCCGAGACATCATAGGGGAGGTTGGATACATTGACGCTGAAGGGAATGTCTGCTCCGGGGCTGCATGTGTAGTTACCCAGGGGCACATTCATCCATGCACCGGCAGCAGCAGTATATATGAATTCCACTGTACACGGCAGTGATTCATCAACCTGCGGTTGCAATACGCCTTCCAATGCGTTCACGTCTTCCACGATTTCGCTGTTATCGCCTGCCCATGTGACGGTAGAGGTTTCTGCCACCTCCTCCTCAGCTAAAACCTCCTCCGGAATCAATGATGGCAACTGGATATTGCATCCGTCGTTGTTGTCGCAGAACTGGAGATGGTCCAGCCAGAATACGCCATCGCATTGGCTGGAGATGTGCAATGACACATTGAACGTTTCGGTCATGACCAGTTCCGTAAATTGCGGCGATAACGGGAGGGTCAGCATCGTCATCTGATCTCCTGTGGTCTCCGGGGGATCATATGGCATGGTGCCGGCCAGGGTATACACGGTTTCATCCGCCGCTTTGAGATAAATGGAGATTTCGCTCTGACAGGTGCTGTATGGAATCGTGTTTGAATACACATCAATACTCACTGACACATCCGTGGCATTCTCGGTGAACACCTGGGTAATATTCACGTCTGTTTCCAGGGTTACTTCAGCGTCATTGTTCAATGTGACTTCGAGAGACGTTTCGCCGTCAGAGCTGTACAGGTCGGAGAGGGTTACTTCAGCGTTGCCGTTGCTGTCGGTGATGGTCCATTTGTCGTCTTCAAAGCTCACCGCATCGCTCATTTCCCATATTTCCGTATCATCGAAAATGGTATTGTACTCCGTGCAGTTGGGGACCGGTTTTACAGATGCCTCCATATCCACCCAGACCGAATTCCCCACCAGATTGCCGGTGATAGTAGTGCGGGGGAATGCATAAATCTGGCCGAACGGCGCGGTGATAACGCCCACGAAGGTAGTGTCTGTACCGATCTTAATCTGGCTCTGACTGTTGGTGTAAAACTGTACCTGCTCCGGTTCTGTACCTTCGGTTAACTCGAAGGTATTCCGGTCGCCAAATCGCAGCTCCTGTTCGGCATTGATTTCGATGAAGTCGTAGTCAGAATCAAACACTACGGTACTTGACCCGGATTCCATAGCAAAACGGTTAAAGTTGTACACGCCGCCAGTCAACACCAGTGTGGTGCCGGGGTACATACGAAGCTCATTGTAATTTCCCGGCGCCAGGGCCAAGGGTGCGTCCCCGGTATTGATGTTGATGTTTTCAGTGCCGACATCGAACGTTCTGGCAAGAAGGATTTCGACAAATGGATCGGTGAACTGGGTTTCAGTCCCCAGCACATATGTGGGCTCCTGTTTGAAAATTGTGTTGCGATAATGAATATTGCCTGCGGCCACGGAATGGTTGGCCATGAATACGGCATCACCGGAAATCATGTCTCCCTGCACTTCAGATTCCACGCCCAGATAGACGTAGTTGTTGGAGCCAATCAGGCCCGAGCCAATCACGGACCGGTCTCGGATGTTGACTTCCTGTTGGCCGAAAATGCCATACATGCATGTTTCAGCGTGGGCGTTGGTGGCGAAGAATGTCAGAATCAGCGTCAGCAGCAGATTGACCCTTTTTTTTACGGTGTGAGAATCTGCTTTGTTGCGTTGCGTTGCGTTGCGTTGCGTTGCGTTGCGATTGGGCCTGTCATTACAGGACCTCCTTTCAGTAAGAATTTGACAACATATCGTCTGTTAATAATGGCGATATATTATAGGTAGATGTTGTGCACAAGACAAAAGCGGAATTGTATGAATATAGCCGGTTTGGGGTGTGGTTCGCCGAATGTCAGTCCCTCCCCCCCCGGAGGAGATCACTTTGAGGGCTGGAAAATGGGTCCGCTGTCGCCGGTTGTGCGGGCTATGGCGCGCCCCTTGATCTCTAAAATCAATTATCAGAATGTGAAGAAAGGGTGGAGTGCACCCCCCCAAAGTGGATTTGACAAACGGCTGCGAATGGGGTTTTATGTTGGGGAGGAAGGGGGGCTGAGGACTTCCTGGATGACTGATAATTTCTTTTTTTTGAATTGGTCATCTGAAAAGTGCAACCGGTTGCCCTTTTTGAGCAGAATCTCCTCTGTTCTTGTAACTACTTGAAATTAAAGAAAAAAATACATTTGTTGGCGATGGTAAAATTCCAGATTTTGCGATTGAATTGTTTTTTATTCGTGTTTTGTTTTAAAATTTTCTTTTATTCAGACGACAATCTGTGGGGAATACCGATGCAGCGGTGGATGCGATTTTCAGTCGTTTTTCTTTGATTTTTCGCGGACGATGAAGCCGGTGAGGGCGGTGGTGATGGCTTCGGTGAGGCGGTTGAGTCTGGGCCAGGCAATCTGTTGGGTTTCCACGCCGTCGGCGAAGAGCATGCCGATGGTGCGACGCTTGAGAATGATGGGAATGAGCAATGCGTGGGACGGTCGGCCTCCGAGGGCGGCGCAGAATACGGCGTCGGCGGGTTTGTCGCCAATCGGTCCCAGGTAGGTGTTGCCACTGATGGCCACCTGTCCCAGGGTGGAGCGTTCGCTGAACGGAATCCAGAAGGTGCGCACCGCATCCCGACGGGTGTACTCGCCGGCAACATGATATCCGCGGATTTCGGTTTTTCGGACAATCAGAAAGATGGCCCGGCCGGCAAACCGCAGCATGTATTCGAGGGCGAGACTGATGAGGTCATCGCGACTTTCCGTGTTGTAGATTTCGTGAAGCAGTTCCCCCTCGGTGCGCTGATGGGCCCGGTGGGGCGGGAGCAGGGACATTCGGGCTGCCATCACGGATGGATTCGGCGGGATGGACTGAAACGAGCGAAGCCGGAGCTGCGCGGTATGCTGCAGGGCGGTGGCCGGGGTCATGTCCGTCCAGCTGTCCAGCCCGCCGGGGGCCTGGGCCCCCTCGATGGCCGGGGGCAGCGAAGGGGGAACCAGGGTGGGTCGTTCCGGTGGCATATCTGTCTGTGTCGGGGCGGGCACTTCGGTGGTTTGATCGGTCCCATCGCTCTGCGGCGTTTTTTCATCAACCAATGAAGCCGCGTCGCCGTCGCCCGTTGAGTCGGTTTCTTCGGGGGGGCGGGAGACGGGTGGTGGCGGAACCGACGAAACACGGTACACGTTTGAATGGGTATTCTGTTCCGCGGTGATGCGCACCGCGTTGGCCAGTGCATCTTCTATGGTGATTCCCCACGAAATGGTTTCTCTGGGGACGTAGTCACTGGCTGCCCTGGACGGCTGGGGAATCCTGGGCATGGTATCCCGGGCAGAGAACCCCTCCTTCAGTCCGTAATACTTGGAAAGGGACCAGGACAGGTCGTCCTCGGCCACGAGCACCGGACGGATCACCATGCTCAAGTGTCTGGAAATGGCATCCATGGCTTCGTCATCCACCGGGTCGGTCATCCCGAGGGTCAGCACATCGCGATCCACGGCGATGGGCAGAATTCTGTGCGTCTGGGCCAGTGTCGGTGAGATGAGATGAACCGTTTCGATGGTGATGGCGGACAGCCTGGCGCGCTGTTCCCGTTTCATACCGAGTCTTTCCGCCTGAAATTTTACCAGCGCGTCGCTCGTGATCACCTTCTGGGCGATGAGATGATGCAGAATATTCTTGCCTTCAGTTTTGTGAGCGGCGCGGGCCTCTTCGTACTGACTGCTGGAGATCAGATTCTCGGATAATAGTAACTTTGCGGTGTTCATGTAGTGCCGTTTCTCGAATTCTGGCAAAATTATCCAATATTTTTTATGCTTTAAACAGGATAAACGCAAGTTCGGTTCGGCAATATTGCATTTCAGAACCGAAACGGCGCGATAAATGCGAAAAAATTCATGGCACGGGGAATATCCGTGGATTACAGTTGCTTTACGTACTGACCAACCAACGGCTGGCTCTGATTTTTTTTCTGTTGCGATTTGATGGAAAGCAGGAAACGACTTTGAAATTGCCTTTTTCGAAACTGAATGGTCTTGGAAACAGTTTTATTATGATGAATGACCTGGACGGTAATGTGTCGGGTTCTGTTGATGTGGACCGCCTCACCCGGCAGGTCTGCGATGTGGCATTCGGGGTGGGCGCGGACGGTCTTATTCTGGTGCGTCCGGGGACAGATAATGAATTTAGAATGTCCATTTATAATTCGGATGGTTCCGAAGCCGAAATGTGCGGTAACGGTATCCGGTGCATGGTTCGTTTTCTTGCAGAAGAGAATATTTCAAAGAAAAATACTTTGACTATTGATACTCTGGCAGGACCGATTGTCGTGGCCCGAAAGAGTGATGGGCTGGTGGAAGTGGATATGGGTACCCCGGCGTTTCACAATGCGGATGTGGCGGCGGAACCCGCAGGGGGCCTTGTCACCCTGGATGTTGGGGGATTTCCATTCACTTTTGTTTCCATGGGCAATCCACATGCGGTGACGTTTGTGGACGCATTCGACTTTAACTGGAAGAAGGTGGGCGCCGGTGTCGAAACGGAAACGGCGGTGTTTCCGAATCGGACGAATGTGGAGTTTGCCCGGGTGGACGGCAATCGCGAGATAACCATGAAAGTGTGGGAGCGGGGATGCGGAGAGACCATGGCCTGCGGCACGGGAACCTGTGCGATGGTGGTGGCGGCGGTGCATACGGGTCGGATGACGGAGGGCGAGGTGCTGGTGCATTTGCCCGGAGGCGATTTGTCCATTCAGTATTTCCGGGGACAGCGGGTGCGGATGACTGGCCCGGCAGTGACAGTCTGCAAGGGCGTTTACAACTATGAATAATCTTTGGATTGCTGTGTATCGCAGTGCATGTGTGAATTTCAAACAACCGGTGGGAGTGACGATGAAAAAAAGTACGATTTGGTTCGGGATATTTCTGACTGCAGCGCTGTTGGGCTGCTCAACGGGAATGAATTACCACTTGAAGGCGCCGCGTTCGGCAGACAGACAATCCCAACTGCTGGCGGAGGCCGAGCGATACTACAGCGCCCGGAACGCCAGTGAAATGCGGGCAGCGGTGGCGCAGGTGAAAAAGATTGATGCCCAGAGCGCCATTTACCATGAGCTGGCTGCGGACATCGCGTATCTGGACGGGGATCGCGATGCCCGGTTCACCCATCTGTTCGAAGCGCTTCTGTGCCCCGATAACGATACGGCCATTATGCATTTGCATGAATTTTATGAAATGGCGTGGACGTATGAAGAAACACAGAAAGCTGAGGGGCTCCTGGATACATTGATGAAGAACCATCCCAGGCCTGACGTGGCGGCCCTGGCCGCTCATTATCTGTCGCTTCTGCTGCATCAGCAGGGGCAGCTGGAAAAGGCGGGGGAGATCAGGAAAAAAATCGGTTGGCCCGTTCCCTTTGCCGCCATCGGCACCTGGGACAACATGCAGGGAAAAGGGTTTGACATCAACTATCCGCCAGAGGACGAAATCGATTTGAAGGCCACGTATCCCGGACAGACGGTGGATGTGCACTGGCGAACGGACCTGGTCCGCGGTCAGCAGGGGGAGTACGATCTGGTTCAGCAGATGTATCCCAGTTCATCTGCGGTGGCGTATCTGGCCAGCGCATTCGATGTGGCTGCTGCGGGAGATTATGAATTGCGGCTGACCACCACCGACGGTCTGAAAATATGGGTGAACGGCCAGTTGATTTTTAATGAGCGCCGGGCGGGAAGCTGGAATTTTGACACGTTGACGGTTCCGGTGCGGCTGGAGAAGGGCGCCAATACCCTTCTGATAAAAACGGCCCAGGAAGATTCCGGGTGGGATTTGTTTGCCAGAATTACCGGCGCCAATGGTCAGTTGCTCAACGATGGCGCCATCCGGCCGTTGAAGGCGGATACTCCCCCGGCGGTTCCCGGAAGTGGCGAAGCGCTGGTGGATGCATCAACCGTGATTGAAAACCACGTGGCCCGGATGCAGCCGGGCAGTGCGCGAAAATATTATTTCACCATCGGTTATGCCGCACGGCTGGGACTGGATGTGTACCGGACCAGACTCGCCGAGGAGATGATGGACAAGTATCCGTCGAGTCTCCGGGGAAAGATTGAACTGGCGTATTCGCTTTGGGACAATCAGGAACACGGCAGAACCACCGAATTGCTGGCGGAACTGGTGGAGGAAGCCGGCGACGATTTTGTCACCATCATGCTTAAACAGATTCGACTGTGGCAGCAGAATGATCTCGATAAAAATGCACGGGAAGCCACGTTTGAGCTGCAGAAGAAATATCCGGACAATGCCGCGGTCTGGATGGCAGTGGTGCAGCTGTATGGTGCAGAGGGATGGACCGAGGACAAGTGTCATGCATTGGCGGAAATTGACCGGAAGTGGCCGGGATGGATTACCATTCAGTATTCGCTGGCGGATTGTTACGGCAGCATGGATTATCCGGTGGAGCAGCGCGCCATCTACGAACAGCTCGTTAAAAAATTCCCGTACGATTACAGCCTGATGAATAACATGGTCAGCTATGCGACCAGTGAGTTCAAGTTTGACAGGGCCATCGCGTCCCTTGAAAAGATGGTGAAAGTGTGGCCGGAGCGGTTGAATCTGCGAAGTCAGCTGGCCGATCTGTATCGCCAGACCGGCCGTCCGGCAAAGGCAACGGCGATCTGGAAACAGGTGATCGCCATGAATCCGGATGCACCGGCGTCCTATTACAATATCGCCTCACTTGCCTACTATGGCAAAGATCGCAAAACCGCCATCGATTTCTGGCGCAAAAGTCTGGAGCGGAATCCGGATAACGGGGCGTTGGCCGAACGGCTTGCCTATCTGGCGCCGACGGAGTCCGAGCCGTGGGAACGGGATGTGCCGACCGCCGAGGACATCGAGTCCATCGTTGCCAGTCGGGATACGCTGGAGTTCAGTGCCGCGGCGGATATGGCATTGCTGTACGACCATTGTGTGACCGATCTTCAGCCGGATGGCAGCAGCATCAATGTGACCACCACCGTTCTGCATGCCCTGAACGTGTCGGGTCGGGATGCCATGACCGAGTTCACGGTGCCGTGTTACGGATACTCCCGGATTCTGCACGCGTACACCGTGTCTCCGGACGGAAAACGCAGTGAACCATCGTCTATTCGCGGCAAAACAATTCGGTTCCGGCAGCTGGAAGTGGGTTCCACCATTGTGGTTCAGAACCGATGTGAGCAGGGCGCAGATGAACTGATTGGCGATTATTTTTCCTACAAATGGTCGTTTCAGTCGTTTAACAAGCAGTTCATTGATTCCGAATTCATCTTATGGGCGCCCAAAAAGGTAGTGCTTAATGAGTATCTGAAAGGCGACGTGACCCGGACCGAATCAGAGGAAGGTCCGGAAAAGCGGTACGCCTGGCGCGCACAGAATACGCCGATACTCAGGGCCGAGTCGTCGATGCCGAGTTCGGTGGATTTTGCCTGGTATCTGGAAGTGAGCACCGTTCCCGACTGGGGATTGTTTCTGCAGTGGGAGGATGCCCTGCTTCAGGATGTGTTCCGGGTCAGTCCCGAAGTCACCGCACTGGCGAAGCGCCTTGGGGAAGGCAAGGAGACCAAACTTGAAAAATTGTATGCCATTCATTCATACCTGGTGACGAAAATTCGGTATCAGCAGGACTACGAGAACTACGTGGCCGGTGTAAAACCCCATAGCGCACCCCAGGTGATTGCCCGGGGCTACGGCGATTGCAAGGACAAATCGGTGCTGTTTATCACCCTGGCCAATCTCATGGGCATCGAAGCGCGATTTGCACTGGTTCGAACCCGGACCTTCGGGAGAATCATCCGGGAAGTGCCATCTCAGCAATTCAATCATGCCATCGTGTATATTCCTGAGCAGGAAGGGCTGGAATCGGCCAGGTTTTTCGATGCCACGGCGGATGCGTTGGATGTGGACGTGATTCGAAGCGATGATCCGGGAACTCTGGCTTTTGTTCTCGACCGGGACAGGATGGCGTTTGAGTGGATTGAAATTCCGTATCAATCTCCGGAAATGAATTCGGGCGCAGAGCAGATTACCCTGAATATCGCAGCGGATGGAAGCGCCGAGGGAGAGATACTGTTGACATTCAAAGGTCACCTGGCTTCCATATTCAGACAGGCATCCCGAAACCCGGAGAAGTTTCAGAAAATTCTTCAGATTGTCTCGGATGCCATCGTTCAGGGCGCGGTGATTGGGGATGTAACCCTTGATGACATCGAAAATATCGAGAAGCCCGTCGATGTGAAACTTTCGCTGAAAACCAGTGAATTTGCCCGACTCAAAGATCAGGAGCTGCGGTTTAAATTGCCGTTCGACGCCAAGCCGGAGAAGCTCTTCTCCCTCGAAAAACGGGAGCACGACCTGTTGCTGGGAGTGCCCAATCATAATCAGTGGGATGTGGAATTCTCGCTGCCCGCGAAAGCCAGAGTGGTTCATCTGCCGGAGCCGATGGAGATCGCCACGGAATGCATCCGGTTCTCCCGCGAGGTGAAATCGACCAAAGGGGGAAAGGTGACGGCATCCCAGAAGCTCGACTACCTCTGCGAGCGGATTTCCGCAGCGGATTACGCCATGTACCGCCGGGAGATACAGAAGTTACGCTCCGCCATGGAAGACGATGTTGTGGTTAAATTGAAGAAGTGAGTTCAGTGGCTTCCCTTGCCAAATGGCAGATGAAACGTTTGAAACAAGCTTTTGTCGCTGTTCTGAAGCACTTTGGGCAGAATCGATTCAATGCCGTCGGGTGAGGTGTAGACTTTCATGTACAGGTAAAACAGGCCGGCAAAGAAGAGTATGGCCATAATTACTTCGCCGATGAATCCGGCGCCCTTTTTCCCGGACAGCACCATTTTCTCCACCGTTTTTTCCACGGCCGGCGCAACAATGAATGTCACAAATGCGAAACCGGTCATGAACATGACCATCAGGAAAAAGGTTTGAATGAATCGGTTTGGGATGACGCCGGCTTTGTACACGATAAATTCGTGAAGGATGTTGAACACCAGGAGCGAGACAGGAAGAATCACATATTTTTTCCGGTGACGGGCTTTGACTTTTACCATGCGGATACGGGTCCTTTTTTCGCAATATTCAGAAGTATATCTTTAGTTGGCTGGTAGTATCATTGCAACTTCGTTTTATACAGGTACACGTTGCATCAAATCAGCAGGGGACATGGATTTCAGCAGGTGAATCTCTGGTGTACTTCTCATTTTCGGGGGGTGGCGGGTGAACGAAGTGGAGAATCCTGGATAAAAAACATTCGCCTATGGTACAATGGTGAACTGAAGTGCTGGAAATCTTAAGAAAATAGGAAATTTGAGGAGTATTGAAATGACTGGAATGATCTCTTCCGCGTGGTGGGGCATGGTTATCCTGTTGTCGATGATGAATCTGGGATGTTATGAAATCTCGCCAAAACTGGATAACGATGTATCACGCGTCAGTACAACGGACGGGGACAGCGATTCGGACAGTGATGCGGACAGTGATGCGGACAGCGATACGGACAGCGACGGCGATAGCGATACGGATGGTGATGCAGGCAGTGACGGGGACAGTGACGCCGACAGCGACGGCGATAGCGATACGGACAGCGACGCCGACAGCGACGCCGACAGCGACACCGACAGCGACACGGACAGTGATACAGATTCTGATTCTGACAGTGACAGCGATACGGACACCGTGGTTGGACCGGACACGGATTTGGGAGACACCGAAGGCTGGGGTAATGTGCGGTTTGATGGCGGCGGATTTGTAGCCGGTGTGCTGGCATCGACCACAGTGGAAGATTTATACTACGCGCGCACTGATGTGGGCGGCGTGTACCGCTGGAACAGCACTCATGGGGTGTGGATTCCCCTGATGGACTGGATTTCTCAGGATGACGTGGGATTGTACGGAATCGAAAGCGTGGCCCTGGATCCCAACAACCCCGAGCGTCTCTACGTGCTGGCCGGCACCAAGTATTTCAGCGATGGCAAAACGGCAATTCTCAAGTCTGAGGATTACGGCGATACGTTCGAGGTCATTGATGTGACCGATCTGTTCGGCGCCCATGGCAACGGGATGGGCCGACAGACCGGCGAAAAGCTGGCGGTGGATCCCAACAACCCGGATATTCTGTTCTGCGGCAGCAGGACAGAGGGATTGTTCAAAAGCGAGGACGCGGGCGAGTCATGGGCCAATGTGAACGACATTGGCGCCCAGCCCGGAGCGGACCTGGTGAACGCCAATGGCATCAGTTTTGTGTTGTTTGACCCGGATTCAGACCGGACGTCCGATGGAGGCACTGGCACCATATACATGGGTGTCTCCACCACAAGTGACAGCAATTTATATGTAAGTGAGGACGGTGGAGCATCCTTCACTCCCATCTCCGGCGGCCCCGAGGGACACATGCCCAACCGGGCGGCGCTGGCGGATGGCAATCTCTACATCACTTACTCCAACGGCCCCGGACCCCACAGCATTCAGAACGGGTCCTTCTATAAGTACAACGTGGATTCCGGCGACTGGACCAATCTGACCCCCATGCATGAAGATGGCGAAGGATACATGGGCAGTGGCGGTCAGTCCACCGCCCATGGTTTTGGCGGCGTGAGCGTGGACCCGGCAGATCCCGATCACATTCTGCTGACCACGCTGAATTACTACGGTGGCCAGACCCGATACGGTGACGGGGGTGAAGGATGGGGAGACCGTATATATGTGACTACTGATGGCGGCGAAAGCTGGAAAACGCAGTTCTCCTATGGAGACGCCGCAGATCCGGACGCTGCCAATGCGTCAGCCAACGGCAACGCCTGGATCAGCGGCCAGGCCATTCACTGGGCTGGGGATATTACTTTCAATCCATTTAATACCGCTGAGGCATGGGTGGTGTCGGGAAATGGGGTTTTTCATACGGAAAACCTCGATGAATCCCAGGCCATCTGGAAATTTGAATCCAGAGGCATCGAGGAAACCGTCCCCCTCGACATCGTAAGCATTCCGGAAGGACCGCTGGTCACAGCGATTGGCGATTACGATGGCGCGGTGTATGTGGATATTTCCAAATCGATGCCTCGGCACAATCCGAGTATAGGCACCACCCAATCTCTGGGGTATGCGCCCCTTACCGGTGCATTTCTGCGAACCGGCCATGTCACGGACTACTCCACGGGAACAGGCATTGAAAGTGATGTGATGTACTATTCCGATGACCGGGGGGCCTCGTGGACGGAGCTTCCGGAGCCTGTGGGCTCTCAGGGGATGGTGGTGCTGTCCGCAGACGGTGACGTATTGCTCCATCGGCCAGAAAATGCCGGCAAGGTGTATCGCTCGGATGACATGGGGGAAAGCTGGACCGAGGTATCTGGACTGGATGGTCAGACTCAGTATGCGCGTATTGTGTGTGATCCGGTGAATGCCGATGTGTTTTATGTGCTCGACCAGCAGGGTAAGTTGCTCAAATCCACCGACAAGGGGATTTCTTTTGAAGTGGCGGGGACGCTGCAGGACGAAGCGACGGGGCTGTATCAGGCAAGTAACGGCCTTATCAGAACGGTCCCGGGACGGGAGGGACATATCTGGGCACCCCTGGATCAGGCCCAGAGCTGGGCAACCAATGGCCGCTTCAGCACCAATGGTCTGGCGTTTTCCGATGACGGCGGAGAATCATGGGTTCGCTTTCCCTCTGTTTATTCGGCCCACGCGGTGGGCATTGGCAAAGCGGCGGACGGGGCCGATTACGAAACCCTGTTTATCTGGGGCGTTGCCGGCAGCGAAGACGAGCCCCTGGGTATTTACTACTCCGTCGACAAAGGCGAGAGTTGGACGCGGATGAACGACGACAACCACCAATATGGCGGCCCGGGCAACGGTGCATTTGTGGTGGGAGACATGAATGTTTTTGGCCGGGTCTACATGAGCACCGTGGGCCGTGGCCTGGTGTACGGCAACATTTCTGAATAGAAACGCCATGGATTATCCCATTCCGTCGGGCCAGACCGGCGGGATTATGTCGCCTTCAGAACTTCCGGCGATCGGCCAAACCGCACAAAATTTTAATGTATTGATAACGTGATGGAAATACGGGGAAAATCCATGCAGAAAATCTGATCTCAGTTGACCGGTGCCGGGGTTGCAGGTAGGCTGCAGGGGTTATGAAATTTCGTCGCCATGCCCAGAAATCGTCCGCTGGACCTTTGATTGCTCTGATCTCCATTGGTTCGGTCAGTGCCCTGTTGTGTGTGGTCACCGGGATCGTTGATTTTGCCGGAAGTCATGTACCGTTGACCAAAATCTTTTTCAACGCCATTCAGCATGGCGCTGTGAGCGGACTGCCGGAGGTCATTATTGGCATCCTGGGGGTTTCCATCACGGTCGTGGCAATTATCGTGGAGCTGGCATCCAACCGCTACACCGCCAGAATTACAGATCTGTTCATGTCCTCCGGGGTGAATGTCACCATCCTGAGTTTTTTCGTGGTCACTGGCATGCTGTGTCTGTGGGTGACCGTCACCACCGGAACCAATGACGCGGTACCCCATGTAGGATCGGTGGTGACGATTATTTTTGTAACCGTCTGTCTGTTGCTGCTGTTGCCCTATTTCGCATTCGTGTTTCACTTTCTCAATCCCCACAACATCATCGATCGTATGGCCGGATCGGTGTTTCACGCCATTACCGTGGGCGGCGTCAATCGGGCTCAGCCAGCGCGCATGAAGGCCAACGCGGTGCGGGGCATTGAGCAGTTGTCTGATTTGGCCAGTGGCGCCATTGAAAGCAAAGATAAAGTGGTGTGTATGCATGCGGTGGATGCCCTGGGGCGGCTCACCTGTGACTATCTGGATGTGAAACCCGAACTGCACCCCGAGTGGTTCACGTTGACCACCGAGATGCGGGATAACCCGGATTTTGTGTCGATGCAGGCGGATGTGCTGCGAAAGATTGAGGACAGACACTACTGGATGGAGATGAAAATTCTGAGGCAGTACCAGATGCTGTATGGCGAATCCCTCAATCGGATGCGGGACATCAACTACCTGCTGGCCATCAATACCCGACGTATCGCGGAGCAGGCCCTGAAAAACGACGACGAGGCCATTGCCGCGTTGTGCGTGAAGTTTTTTAACACCTATCTGCGCGCTACCATCAATGCCAAGGATGTGCGTACGGCGTACAATGTGCTGAACCAGTATCGGCTGCTGGCCCAGACGGCCCTCGAAAACAACTGGTCATCGGTTGCTGTTGATATTGCCAATCGCTTCAAATACTATGGCCAGCTCGGATTCACCATGGGGCTGCCGTTTGTGCTGGAGACCGCCGCATACGATTTGTGCGATTTGAACGAGTTGGCCTTTCGGTTGAAATCGGATGTGTCTGAAGCGCTGCTTGAAGTATTTCTCGATGTGGATAAGGAAGCCGAGGAAGGTCATTCGCTGGAGGCATCGCTTCGGGGGGTGCGGAAAGCGCAAATCAAACTGGCTACGTTTTATCTGGTGGAGGGCGCCGAAGAGTTGGCCAGAGCGATTTTCAGAGATATGAAAGACGAAGTTCCGGGACGGTTGAGCTCCATTCGTCAGGAATTGCAGAGCATTCGCACCCGCGAATTCTGGGAAATCAATGATCGCGGCATCAATTTTGACTATCTGGAGGATGAACGGCGGCAGGCCCTCGAAACCTATTTTGGCTGGTTCCACGAATCCCGCGAGTTGAGGAGTGAATGACATGTTTACCATTTCAATAACCGAAAAGGGTGGCCAGAAACGACTGGTGGAATGTATCAAATCGGTGGTGACCATCGGGCGACTTCAGGGAAATGATATTGTGTTGCCCCTTGGGAATGTGTCGAAGAAACATGCACAGATTCAGCTCGCGAACGATCAGTGTACGGTGACGGATATTGGCAGTACCAACGGTACGTATGTGAATGGCCGGAAAATCACCCGCCCCACGGAACTGCAGGACGGGGACAAAATATATGTGGGTGAATTCATTGTTGGCATTGTTCCCAATCAGAACGCAGAGGAATCAGTGTCGGATGCGGAAATCGTGAGTAACGAACGGCCATCCATCCCACCGCCCAAACCGAAATCCAGAAAGTCGTCTCCGCCCCCATCTCCGTTCAACAGACCGGCTGCCATGATGATTGACGAAAATGAGGATACCATCACCAGTATTGATGAATCTAAATTACCGAATTTGAAATCGACATTGCAGACCCCCCTTAAAAGACCTCAATTGAAAAAACCGCAACCGGTGGCGAACCGCGATTCCTCCCCACCCATCACGGCGCCGGTGGAACAGCTCATTGATTATGTGGCTATCGAGGAGCGCAGGATTGATCCCAATATACTGCCGATGGTGGTGGAACCGCTGGTCGCGGCCAGAGTGAGACAGATTCTCAGTGGAATGATTTCAAATCTGATTGCCGAAGGCCAGCTGCCGGAGGAATACACCCCGGATGGATTGTTCATGGATGCGTTTCTGTCCATTATCGACGTCGGACCCCTTCGAAAGATGCTGGTCAACGCCAACGTACAGGAAATCCGAATGAACGGCCGCGACCGATTGCTGGTGATGAGCAACGGACAGGTCATGCCAACGGGGAAATCCTTTGAAACGGACAGCCTGCTGAACAATGCCCTGCAGTGTCTGACCGCCGGACTGCCGGGAAACGCCGGCGTTGGAGAGTGCTCGGGCGCATTTCGGTTGGAAAATGGGGACTTGGTGGTAACTCAGCCATCGTGGTATGGACAACCCCAGGTGGCGGTGATTTATCGTTCCACCATGCAGGCGTCCATTCAACCGGATGCCCGGGCGCTGATTCGCAATGTGCTGGAAAGAGGCGGGAATGTGGCAGTGGCCGGCAGTTACATTCTGTCCAGACTGAACCTGGTGGAACAGATTCTGGCGGACCATCAGGAAGAGCGCATTATTTCCGTGGAATCCCGTCCCCTGTTGGCCCTGGAGAGCGACAATCATATTCACTTCAATGTTTCGGGAGATGAAAGCAGTCCATTTTCCCTGAGCCGACTCGTTACGGATGTGAGTCATTTTCGAGGGGATCGCATCTGCATTCGGATGTCCGACTGGCAGGACATCCCGGCGCTGTTCCGGCTATCGGCATTGGGCACTCCGTTTATTGCCGATATTCCCCTTGGTGGCGGTGGTCACCTGATGACCTCCCTCATGTCGGGACTTCTGTCCGTGGGGCAATCCAGGGGGGAATTAATATCTTCGTTTACGTCGGTTGTTGATCTCATGATTATCTGCGCGCCGGAAGGGGCCGTCGATTTGGTGGACCGCATTGTTCGCTTTGAAAAAGGCGAAAAGGGCACCCTGAAGCTGATCCCCATGTTCGAAGCGAACAGGTAGACAGTCATGTTCCGGGATACTGCGGACATCAGGATATTTGACCGGGTTATTTTGTGACAGGTTCCGATTTGATTTTCACCAACTGCGATCTGCCATAGGCCGATTGAATGATTGCTGCGCTATTTCACCACGGAAGACCGGGTTGAACGGCATCTCAAATTGTGTTTGCAGGGCGGATTTTTTGGGATTCGCGCCCCGAAAAATGGCCACTTCAGTGGGCCGGATTTCTTTTTTTTCATGGATTCTGTTGTTGCCCCGATGTCCATCCGCAGGTGCAATGAAGCGCGAATGAGTGGAAATCATTCATAGTTTTCAAATTTCTGGCGTTCACGCCTTGATTTGTACTATATTGCAAAATATGTTTTTACAAGGGCCTGAAAGCGGGTAATATCACCGTGGTGTTAATCAGATAAAAGGTTTCAATTAGATATGGCTAAGCTCGCGTTGCGATTTATCTCCGGTAAATACAAGGGGAAAGAACACATTCTCGAAGATGGCAGGGAAACGGTCATTGGTCGCAGTTCTGATGCGGATGTGGTGCTGATGGAGGATATGGTATCCCGGCGTCACACGCTGATGATGGTGAATGGCGATGAAGTGCGGGTTACCGACAATGGCAGTACGAACGGGACTTTTGTCAATGGTGAAAAAATCAGTACTACCACTGCGGTAAAGGGAGATCGCATCCTGATTGGAACGTCCATCATGAAACTGGTGGACGCATCGGATCAGACCCTGGCGGTCGGCGCGGGACATCCAACCCTCAATTCGCCCATTTCGTCCCGGGTTGCACCAACGCAGCAGCATACAGCGATGCCCAGATCCGGATACCCGGGAATGAACCGCAACACCACCATGCACAGTGGCGCCCGTTCCATGAGTGGAACCATTACCGAAGTGCCGTTGCCGGACCTGGTTCAGCTCTTCGGTACCAGTAAAAAAACGGGAACGCTGGTATTGAATCATAATTTCACCATCGCAAAGATTCACCTGGATCAGGGACGGATTATTTTCGCATCCATCAGTGATATGCCGAATCTTGACCCCCTCAAAGCGATGTATCGTATTCTTTCCTGGGAAGACGGGGACTTCGATTTGATGGGTCCGGAACCCCACAATTTTCCAAGTGTCATCGATTTGCCCACCGAGCATATTCTGATGGAAGGTCTCCGTCAGCTCGATGAGCTGCGACGACAGAAAAGTCAGCTGCCCAATGAAGAAACACGGGTGACTGTCCCCCGTCCGCTGGTTTCAAAGCTGTCGCTGCTCTCCCAATCCGATTTGGATGTTTTTCAGGTGGTTTACAACAGCCAGGAAATCAGTATTCGAGACCTCGTGAACTCGGTTGATCTTTCCGACAAGGAAACCGCCGACGTGATTCAGAAATTGCTGGCCGGGGACTATCTGGAATCCGAATTGCTCTGAATCCGGCCATGAAACTCGTACTTTCCACCATCCCACCCAAAGATGCCAAATCCATGGCCCGTACCCTGGTGCATGAGCAGCTGGTGGCCTGCGTGAATATTGTTCCCCTGGTGGAGAGCATATATTGGTGGAAGGGAGATGTATGCGAAGACGCGGAATCCCTCTTGGTCATGAAGACCACAGAGGCATTGGTACCACGGCTGCTCGACCGGATTCGAAGCCTGCATTCCTATGAAGTACCGGAAATTGTTTCCCTCGACATCGACGAAAACAGCAGCAATCCGGACTATGTGAACTGGGTGCTGGCATCGGTGGCAGGTCCGTCATAACCACTGCAGTGGCCGCGTTCATTCTTGGCCTGCGCCGATTTCATTCCTGACCGGGTGGGGGAAGGTTTATTGAATTGAAAGCGACGCACGCAGTTGGTGGTGCGCGTCGCTGTTAATCCATTCAAACGGAATGTCAGGTCCAACCGGGTAGGCCAGGGGAGCCAGGCGAACCACGGCTTTTTGCAGTTTGGTTTCAAAGTCGGGGTTAATCTGCGCTTCTCTGATGAGGGCGGCTTTCACATCCTGTTGCAGTGCTTCGGTATGGCAGATGAGAATACCGGCGGCGCCGGCGCGAATGGTGGCGATGGCCGCACGCTGGGAGCCCATGCCTCTGGTGATGGCACCCATTTCGAGGTCATCGGAAATGATGCACCCGTCGAAATGCAGGCGTTCTCTCAGCAGGTGATGTAATATCTTGCGACTCATGGTGGCGGGAAATTCGGGATCCAGCGCGGGATATCGCACATGGGCGGTCATGATGGGGCCGAGACGGGTCCTGGCCCACGCAATGAAGGGTTCAATTTCAACTTCCATCAGACGCTTTTCGTCGTGGACCACGGTTGGCAAATCCAGGTGGCTGTCCACGGTGGCGTCTCCGTGGCCCGGAAAGTGTTTGGCACAGGGGAACACGCCGCCTTCCCGCAGGCCTCTGGCAAAAGCGAGTCCATTGGCAATCACTGACTCCGGAGTATGGCCGAAGGCCCGGTCCCCAATGACCGGGGAATCGGGGTTGGTGTTGACATCGAACACCGGAGCGAAGTTGAGGGTGATACCGAGGGCCCGCAATTCTCTTCCCACCAGCTTTCCGGCCCGTAGAATTTCCTGCGGGTTGAGGTTTCCGGCCAGCTCAAGAGCTGGCGGCAATACGGTGAGCGGTTCTCTGATGCGCACCACCCTTCCGCCTTCCTGATCGATGCAGATTAGCGGGCGCTTGCCTTCCGGTGCCCGTGCCCGGATTTCGCTGCACAATGCGTACACCTGGTCAATGGATGCCACATTTCTTGAAAATAAAATGATGCCTCCCAGTTCCCCGGCTTCAATCTCCGCTGCCAGGTACCGGGGGAGGGCAGTGCCTTCAAATCCGGCGATGATGGTTCTGCCAGCCAGTTCGTTGAGGTGATCGCTCATGGGTGTTCTCCAATTATGTTGCGTGATCCGTGATCAACCATTCCTTTGTACCACGAGCAGTATCCCGTTGAAAAATATTGGCACCGCGCCTATCGGTTGCCCAGCACATCGTGGACCCGGGGCATCCATGAGGTGACCTCAATTTCCTGGGGACACCGGGATTCGCACTCCCCGCAGGCCGAACATGCCGATGCGTTTTTATCGCCGGGAACAAAATTATTATACGCGAACCGGGGGGCATTAAGATTGTCGAACATCACCGAATCGTTGTACAGCTCCAGCATCCAGCCAATGTCGATACCTTCGGGACAGGGGCTGCAGTAGTCACAGCGAGTGCATGGAATGACCGCGCGCTCTGAGAATGTGTGGCGAACCTGTTCGATGAATCCGATTTCGTCCACTGTCAGATAGCCGGGGAGAGCCTCTGTGGCGATGCGGCAATTTTCGTCAATCTGATTCGTGGTGGCCATCCCGCTCAGTATGGTCACCACCGCCGGATGATTCCAGAGCCATGACAGTGCCCATTCGGCGGGCGTTCGCTGAACAGTAAAAGCCGACATCATATCGAGAACATCGGTGGGTGGATTTGCCAGACGGCCGCCCAGAAGTGGTTCCATCACGATAATGGGCACCCCTTTTTGGGCAGCGTAATCGAAGCCCGCCATCCCCGCCTGGCGGTGAATGTCCATATAGTTGTATTGAATCATGCAGAACTCCCAGAGATCGGTGGTATCGATAATCTGTTTGAACGCCGCAGTATTGTCGTGAAATGAGAATCCGATATGACCAATTTTCCCGGATGTTTGCGCCCGTATCATTTCGGTGAGCAGGTCTTCCTTGAGAATCGTCTGCAGATAGTGGTGGTTGATGCCGTGAAACATGTAGTAGTCGATGTGTTCCATATCCAGCCGCCGCAGCTGCTGGTCGAGAATATTTCTGAAATCCGCCGCCGATCGCACCAGATGCCCCGGAGACTTGTCTGCCACCCGCACCCGGTTGCGGTATCCGTTTTTCAGTGCCTTGCCCACTACCACTTCACTTCGGCCGTCGTGATAAATATACGCGGTATCCACATAGTTGATGCCCCTGTCTATGCCGTATCGGAGCAGGTCGATGGCGCCCGGTTCATCCATTTTTCGGCTGTCTTTTCCGGCGGGAAACCGCATGGCGCCGAATCCAAGGGCGGAGACTTCAAAGCCGTCTTTTCCAAACGCGCGATATTGCATGGCTGCTTCTCCTTTGTTCGTTGAGTGGTTATGGTGTATCCAATTCGGATGCTGGTCGCAGAATCCGGTGGAAACGGTTCAACTTTCTTACATGCTTTTGTAAGTAACGCAATATTGCCAATACAACGCTCGCCGCGTCGACATTTGTTTGAGGAATAACCCGGGAGGACACGTAATGCAGTATTTTCTGGTGAAAACGGAACCGGATGTGTTTTCGATTGATGATTTAAAGAAGCGAAAGACAGAACCGTGGAATGGGGTGCGGAATTATCAGGCGCGCAACATTATGCGGGATGATATGAAACTGGGTGATAAGGTGCTGTTTTACCACAGCAATGCTACGCCACCCGGGGTGGTGGGGGTGTGCAGAGTGGCTTCGCAGCCCTATCCTGATCCGTCTCAGTTTGATGCGTCAGACAAGTATTTTGATCCAAAATCCCCCCCGGACAACCCCCGATGGATACTGGTGGATGTGGCTTTTGAAAAAAAATTCAAACGAATGGTGCCCCTTGCGGAAATGAAGGCGCATCCGGCGTTGCAGCAGATGCGGTTGGTTCAGCGGGGAAATCGCCTGTCCGTGATGCCGGTGACCGAGGAGGAATTTGTGGTGATTGAAAGTCTGGGCAACCGCTGATTGGGGGCCCGGATGTCAGAATGGCTTGTTTCCGGGTTGAATTGTGCGTCATCGGTTGATTCTGCGGGGTGAACGGTTAAAAATGGAAAAGATGGAACGGATAACACGCAAACGAAATCGGTGGCCGATAATGCGCTTTCCGGTGGGGGCGGGAAGTTGGGTTTTCTGGCTTGGCATCTGGGTTGCGCTGGGCCCGGTGGGGTGTGTGGAACGGGTCACGTCACCGGCCAACGACAGCGGTAGCGATACGGATACGGGGGAAGTTCCGGATTCTTTGACCATTGATGACGCTACTTCGGTGGAGACGGAAAGCAACATTTCCACGGAGAGCGATGACATCGAACCAGCGGGCAGCGATACGGCGGACTCCGATGGGGGGATGGATCTGTTGGTGTGTGATACGGATTCAGTGGAATACGGGGAGTTTCACGTGTTAATTGGCGCCCCGCTGCTTTTTTCGCCCACGGATGAAGGGATGGGCATATCGGTGCACCTGGAAAGCGGCGATCCCGGTGAACTGCGCCTTCAGCTGCTGAAAGAGGGGGATACCCGATGGAGCGCACCCGTGGAACCCCTGGCGCCGTTCATGTGTCCGGTGCCCGCATTGGCCCGATGGGAGGTGACCGGGCTTTTACCGTCCACTACTTACCTGTACCGGGTGATTGGCCATCCCATTCCCGGTTCGGACCGGGGCTGGTGGCTGGTGGATACCGACACGGATGACCCCGGAGTCGACAGCACAACCGGCTCCGATGGTGCATTGGATACGGATACACCGGATACCGAAATCGATGACACCGAAACCGATGCCGTTGACACCGTTGAAGCAGGGAGTACGGACAGGGACGGGAGCGACGACCTTCCGGAGAATGTGCTGTACCAGGGCAGCCTGGTCACCCGGCGAGCTGTTGGGGAGACGTTCCGGTTCGCATTGCTGACAGACAGTCATATCGGCACCAACCTGGACTACAGCAATCAGGGGAGTCCCGCCGTGCTGCAGACCGTGGGCGGACAGATTGCCAGCGCCATGCCGGATTTCATGATCAATCTGGGCGATATGCTCGATTTTCATCAGTTTGGATTCAATCAACCACCCCCTACGGCCGCCATTGCCGCGCAGGCCTATGCCAATTATCGGATACTGCTTGGGGATGCAGCCGGTCACGTGCCTCATTTTCCGGTGATTGGCAACTGGGAGGGGGAAAATGGAGATTATCCGGAGTCAGAGCGGCAGCGATCCGTGGATGCACGCCGGCTATTTATGCCCGGGCCTGATGCGAACACCTATCCGGAGGGAGGGAGTCCTAACGGGGATTACTATGCATTCACCTGGGGCGATGCGCTGTTTATGGTGTTGAATGTGCAGTCTTATACGCCAACTTCCCATCTGCTCTCGGAATACGGCGGTACCGCGGACGACTGGACCCTGGGAGAAGTGCAGATGGCGTGGTTCATGGAAACGCTGGCAGCGGCGACATCGAAGTGGCGGTTTATTTTCATTCACCACACGGTGGGGGGCGCTGCGGGATCTCTGGCGGATTCCAATTACGGTCGGGGCGGTGGACAGGCGGCCACCGTGGGGGAACAGGCCATTGTGCATCAGCTGATGCGGGACTATGGCGTGCAGATTTTCTTCTACGGCCATGACCACGTGTTCACCGATATGGTGGTGGATGATATCCATTATACTCTGCCCGGCAGTGCCGGTGCACCCTGGATGTTTGATGCGTCCGATACCGGGTATACTCAGTTCTGGATGGAATCCGGATGGGCATGGGTTCAGGTGAAGCCGGAGACGGTTCACGTACAGTTTGTGAACCTCGAAGGCGCTGCAATTTACGATTACACCCTGGGCAATTGAAATTGAATCGGACTGTTGGGGAAAGAGCGCAGAATCAGAATGGATTCTCTGTGGGATATTTCCGGGCGGCGGGCTGGTTGTACGAAACGTCGGGCACGCCGAGCATTTTCATGATGGCGAACAGACTTTTGCCCGCGTGTTCAAAGGCGACGGCCCCGTGGTGGGGGAACCGCTTTTCAATGAGCACGTGTCGGTAGAATCGACCCATCTCAGGAATGCCGAAAATCCCGATACCTCCGAATGATTTGGGTGGAACCGGCAGTACCTCCCCCTGGGCAATGTAACTTTTCAGTTCACAGCCGGCAGTGCTCTGCAGCCTGAACAGGGTGATTTCTCCCGGGCGTATCTGGCCTTCCAGGGTGCCTCGGGTAATGTTGGGCGCCTTGTCGGGCTCCATGAGGCGATGCATGATGAGCTGGTACTTCATTTCGGGTTTGACCAGGTGACACGCCGCGGTGTTACCGCAGTGGAAACCCATGAACAAATCAGAATTTTTGTATCCGATTTCGGAATGCCCGGCCATGAGGTCATGGGGCACGGTGTTGTTGATGTCGAGAATGGTGGCCGGTTTCATGGTGACACAGGTGGCGATGTACTCGCTGATGGCGCCATAAATGTCGACTTCACAGGCCACTGGAATCCCTTTGGCGGCCAGTCTGGAGTTGATGTAGCAGGGCACGAATTTGAATGCCCCCTCAAATGCCGGCCAGCATTTGTTGGCAAATACGCCGTATTTCCGGGTGCCCAGATGGTCTGCCATGAATTTGAGCAGCGTTGCTTCGTACTGAGCGAGGCGCATAATCATGTCGGGATAGGTATTGCCGTCCTTGAGTTCCCCGGCCATTTCCTTTGCAATTTTTTCCACTTCCGGACTGCCTTCCATGGCGTTGAACAGTTCGAGCAAATCGAGCTCCGAGTTTTCCATGATTTCTATGCCCATGTCGTACAGAGGTTTGATGGGCGCATTGCAGGCGAAGAAATCCTGGGGGCGGGGTCCAAATGAAAACACCTTGAGCGAAGCCAGACTGAGCATGGTCCGGGCAATGGGAAAGAATTCCGCCACCAGCGCGGTCAGTTCTTCCGGGGTGCCAACCGGATATTCGGGAATATAGGGGCGAAGCTTGCGCAATCCACAGTTGTACGATGCGTTGAGCATGCCGCAGTAGGCATCGCCGCGACCGTTGATGAGATTATCTCCGGTTTCTTCCGCGGCGGCAATAATCATGGCCGGACCGTCGAATTTCTGAATGAGAATGGTTTCGGGCGCTTCCGGACCGAAGTTGCCCAGAAAAACCACCAGGGCGTTGACCTTTTTATCGGTGATTTCCTGTAATGCCGCGGCAATGTCGTTTTCGTTTTCGATGACCTTTTTGATTTCGGTGACCTTGATGGCCTTTGCATTGCATGCCGCCACCAGGGCTTCCCGTCGCTTTTTTGAAAGCTCAATGGGAAAACAATCGCGACTTACCGCGATGACACCCAGTTCGACCGAAGAAATGTTTTCCATGTCACTGCTCCTTTTGGGGTGAAACAACAGGCCCCCTGTTGCATGAGATTATGTAACGCCCCGGCGATGGCCGGGAATTTGTTATTTCTGTCCGTAGTAGGCGTTGGCGCCATGTTTGCGTTCGTAATGTTTGCGCAGAATGCTCGGTTTCAGCCGGGGCACTTCCGGATGGATGGTGTGGGTGAGAAACGCCATTTTCGCCAGCTCTTCGAGCACCACCGAGTTATACACTGCTTTTTCGGCATTTTTTCCCCAGGTGAAAGGCCCGTGGGAACCGACGATAATCATCTGGTATTCATCTGGCGATTTGTCTCCCAGGGTGTTCACAATCTGGTTTCCGGTTTCGGTTTCATAGTCGCGCTGGATGGCCTCGTCACTCATGGGCTCGGTACAGGGAATGTCCCCCGGGCAATGATCGGCGTGGGTGGTGCCGTAGATGGGAATCGAACGCAGCGCCTGGGCCCAAGATACCGCATAGGTGGAGTGGGTATGCACAATACTGCCGATGGTCGGGTATTTTCGGTAAAGCACCAGATGCGTGTTGGTGTCGGAGGATGGACGGCAGTCTCCTTCAACGGTCTTGCCATCCAAATCCAGAATCACGATGTCGTTGGCTGTCAGGGTTTCATAGGGCACGCCACTGGGCTTGATGGCCATGACCCCTTTTTCCCGGTCACAGATACTCAGATTTCCAAAGGTGTACAGAACCAGCCCCTGTCGGGGTAGCTCCATATTCCATTTGTAGCATTGTTCTTTTAACTCTTTGAACGCAGACATCATTTCCCCTTGCCGGATTCCCAGTTTTCAATGAATTCGCCGAAGTCACAGTACTTCTGATACAGTGTTCTGTACGTTTTGTGACGTTTTGCATCGGGGGTGTACTCCCGTTCAAATCCCTGATCCATGGCTTCCTGGGCTCTGGGGATACTGGCAAATACACCGGATGACACGGCGGCAAACATGGCTGCCCCAAGGGCGCAGGTCTGGTTGGAGTTGTGCACTTTGATTTTCATGCCGAGCACATCCGCCATAATCTGCATGATGACCGGAGATTTTTTCGCCACACCCCCCAATGCAATCACTTCATCAATGCGCACACCTTCTCTTCGGAATCTTTCCACAATGGCAAGGGCGCCGTATGCACTGGCTTCCACCAGGGCCCGGTAAATGCGCGGCGCGTCGCTGCCGAGGGTCAGTCCCAACATGGCCCCTTTCAGATTCTGGTTGGCATCGGGAGTTCGCCGGCCATTCATCCAGTCCAGTGCCAGCACCGTGGACTCCCCGGGTTCCATATGAGCAATGGCATCGTCCAGGGCGGGAATAATGCCTTTGATGATTTCATCCACATCGGCTTTCATGGACTCCGGTGCGAGGGACAGGGGCCATGCCAGCACCGATTTGAACCATGCATATATATCGCCGAATGCGCTCTGTCCGGCTTCCAGACCAATCATTCCGGGGGCCACCGAACCGTCCACCTGACCACAGATACCGGCAACGAGATTATCGCCAACGTCGTTCTGAGAGGCGATCATCATGTCGCAGGTGGAAGTGCCCATCACTTTGCTGAGGGCGTACTCGCCGATGGAACCACCGACCGCACCCATGTGGGCATCGAATGCGCCAACGCCCACAGTGACATCTTCAGACAGACCGAGTCTGGCGGCCCATTGTGCGCTGAGAGTGCCAAACGCCACATCACTGGTATACGTGTCAGTATAAAGACGTTCGCGAAGTCCGGCGAGAAGCGGATCGAGCTTCACCAGAAATTCTTCAGGAGGGAGTCCCTTCCAGGACGGGTGCCATAGTGCTTTGTGCCCTGCGGCACATCGGCTGCGCTTGATGGTGAGCGGGTCGGTGCTGCCACAGAGAAGTGCGGGAATCCAGTCACAATGTTCTATCCACGAATAGGCCGCATCCCGGACCTTTTCATTGCCCCGCAGGGTGTGAATGATTTTGGACCAGAACCACTCCGAGGAGTAGATGCCGCCGCAGTATTTAGTATAATCCTCGCCTCCCCAGCTGCGGGAGACGTCGTTGATTTCATCGGCTTCCTTTACCGCTGTGTGATCTTTCCACAGGATGAACATCGCATCCGGGTCTTCAGCGAAATCCGACGACAGCGCGAGGGGTTCGCACGAACTGCTCACGGCTGCAATTGTGGACCCGGTGGTATCCACGCTGATTCCCCGAATGGCTTTTTTATGTTCGTCGCTGAGACCGGACAGCGCTTCCTGAATGGTGAACTCAATGCCTTCTATGTAATCCAGAGGATGTTGACGAAATCTGTTTTTACCGGGATCGCAGTACAGCCCCTGTTTCCACCGGGGGTACAGAAATGACGATTCCGCGATTTCTTTGCCACCGTTTGTGTCCACGACCAGCGCGCGAACAGAATCAGTGCCGAAATCCAGTCCAATAACCAATTGTTTTTCTTTCATGTCAACTCCAATCCCTTCTACCTTACGGTCTGATGATGTTAATGAATGACTCCAGATTCTCCTTCATGACCACTTCAATCGGAAGGAGTATCTCCTTTCTGTCTGTTTCCCTGTGAATGATGTGACTCACCAGAATTGTGAGTGCTTCGATACCCTGTCGGATAGGCTGTTGATTGATGATGAAATCCACCTTGCCTTCTCGCAGACAGGCCACATTCTCCTCAATGAGGTCGCAACCGATGATGCAGACTCTGTTGCGAAACCGGATGCGATCAATGGCTTCGGCAAATCGATAAGTTGACGCATTGGGAATGAAGATGCCTTTTAAGTCTGGAATCTGTTTTTTTATGTCCTTGCACAGGCTTTCAAAATCGCTGAACTCTTCGCTGTTGGGCATGGAAAATCTGTGAATGATGATTTTGCTGTTCCCTTCAAAGAAAGATTCGAATCCCTGTGCGCGAATATTAATATGATAATCCTCCGGAGAAATATCGATAAGTGCGATGTCGCCTGCGTTCTGAACCACGGTGGACATCAGGCGGCCAACTGTTTTTCCCGCCATGAAACAATCCTGCCCAACATACGATGCAGTATCCTGATCGGGCAGGCTGGCGTTGAAAAATACCAGCGGAATATGGGTATGGTGTTTGGACAGCATCTGCTGGGCCGTCCGGGTGAGTACCGGGGCAATCAGCAGGCCATTGATGTTGCTTCCCAGCGCCTGTTCGAAGACCGTGTGAAAGGTCTGCTCCGCGTATCGGTTGTAGAAATAATAATGCAGCGTGATGTCGAAGTGGGGAAAAGTGCCCCGTCCCCGCTCGATTCCCGTTCTGGAAAGTTCCCAGAATTTGTCATTCTGATACGGAAATGGCATGATGACGCCAATGTTGTACGATCGCGACTTCACCAGATGACTTGCCATCACGTTGGGCTTGAACCCGGTTTCGTCGATGATTTTCATCACCTTCTGCCGGGTTTTTTCGGAACATCCGCCTCTATTGTGAATGATTCTATCTACCGTGCCAATTGAGACGTTTGCCCGCTTCGCAATCTCTTTAATGGTAATCACCAACGAAATCTCCCTTGATGTGTACGTACACGCGAAGCAAGATTATTGGTACAGGGAAGGACTGTCAAGATTTTTAATCAGAATGGAACTGATTGTATTGCGGGACTCCCTGTAACCATTATGTATACATAAACATTATATATTTGTCGGAAAATCCCGCGCCTGCCATCTTTGAGTGTATTTTTTCTTGACAATTTCCAAAACCCGATTCTACAATGCCGTGTCAGTCACAAGATTGCGTGTACGTTAACAATTCGCAAGGAGGAAAAGATGAAACTTTTGGCTAATGGTCTCTTGGTAAGAGGGCTGGTCGCCCTGTCCATCCTGGCTTTTATCGCAGGATGCGGTGACAAGAAAACTGAAGAGAGCGCAGAAGGTGCGCCGGCTGCTGCGGCACCCGGAGGAGGTGATGAAGGCAGTGCAGACAAGCAGATTGTTGTTGGATTCTCTCAGATCGGTGCAGAGAGTGCATGGCGTATGGCCAATACCACTTCTATTAAATCCGAAGCTGAAAAGCGCCCCAACATTAAACTGATTTTCTCTGATGCTCAGCAGAAACAGGAAAACCAGATTAAAGCGCTTCGTTCTTTCATCGATCAGAAAGTGGATGTGATTGCTTTCTCTCCAATCGTTGAGAGTGGATATGGCCCCGTGCTGAAAGAAGCCAAGGCAGCCGGTATCCCCGTTATCCTTTCTGACCGCCAGGTTGACCTGGATGACGACTCCCTGTGGGTATCGTTCATGGGTTCCAACTTCTACGAAGAAGGTGTGAAAGCCGGTAAATGGCTCAAAGAGAATTATGACAGGCTGAAGCTGCCGAAGAAAAAATCTGATTCCGTAAACGTCGTCGAGTTGCAGGGAACCGTTGGTTCTGCGCCGGCCAACGATCGTTTCAAAGGTTTCCGCGATGGTCTGAAAGATGCGCCTCAGTTTAAAATCACCAAAACCCAGACCGGTGACTTCACTCGCGCCAAGGGGAAAGAAGTGATGGAAGCCTTCCTGAAGGCGGATAAGAACATTGACGTTCTATATGCACACAACGACGACATGGCGCTGGGTGCCATTCAGGCCATCGAAGAAGCCGGTCTGAAACCCGGTAAAGACATCATTATCGTTTCCGTAGACGCCGTTCGCGGTGCTTTCGAAGCGATGGTCGAAGGCAAACTCAACTGCACGGTTGAATGCAGCCCCCTCCTCGGACCACAACTCTACGATGCGGTCGAAAAACTGATGAAGGGCGAAACTCTGCCCAAAGTCATCTGGACCGAAGAAGGCGTCTTCCCGCAGGAAGTTGCCAAAGAAGCTCTGCCTACACGTCAATACTGATATTCAGATGGGAGTACCGGCTCTATGGTTCAATCCGATTTACTTGAGATTCAAGGTCTTACGAAAAGTTTTCCGGGCGTCCGGGCTTTGTCAGGCGTTGATTTCTCCCTGAAAAGTGGAGAAATTCACGCTTTGCTTGGCGAGAACGGAGCCGGTAAATCCACACTCATCAAAACCCTCACCGGCGTCTACAAAAAGGACGCCGGTAGGGTTCTTTTTTTGGGACAGGAATTCGAAGCCCACAGTCCCGCTCATGCGAGCGAAAATGGGATCAGCACGGTGTATCAGGAGGTTAATCTGATTCCTGAGCTTTCCGTGGCGGAGAACATTTACCTCGGTAGAGAACCCCTGAAATGGGGGAATATCGATTGGAAAAAAATGAGGGAAGGCGCCGAAAAGGCGTTGGCTAAGCTTCATCTTCACATTGATGTGAATCTTGAAGTGTCTTCCTATTCAATTGCTATCCAGCAAATGATATCCATCGCCAGGGCACTTGATGTGGAGGCGAAGATACTCATACTGGATGAACCCACTTCGTCTCTTGATGAGGGAGAGGTGGCCAGCCTGTTCGAAGTGATGAGAAATCTGCGTTCCAAGGGAATGGCCATTGTGTTCATCACGCACTTTCTCGATCAGGTGTACGAAGTATGCGACCGGATAACCGTGTTGCGAAACAGCCAGTTGGTGGGTGTTTTCAATGCCGCCGAACTTTCAAAAGTCAATTTGGTGACCCATATGATCGGAAAGGAACTGGACGATGAGGTGAAAAGGCCCCATCGGTCAGCCGAGAGTGACGCGCCGGACGTCTTTATGGAGTTACGCAATGTGGACGCTCCCGGGCTGGATGTTGTGAATCTGAAAATAAATAAGGGTGAAGTGCTGGGATTTGCGGGTCTTCTGGGTTCAGGGCGAACTGAAGTTGCGCAGATTCTGTTTGGCATTAATCGATTATTATCCGGTGAAGTGGTGGTGGAAGGGGAGAATGTCCACATAAATAATCCCAGAAAAGCAATCGATAAGGGAATTGCATTTTGTCCGGAAGATAGACGACGCGAAGGAATCATTGCGGACTTGACCGTGCGGGAAAATATTATCCTCGCCGTCCAGGCCAGTCGTGGCGTGTTTAAAACCATGACGCGCAAAGAACAGATGCGTATCGTAGATAAATATATTGAAGAGTTAAGCATTGTAACGCCCGACGCGGAACAGAAGGTGAAGTTTCTGAGTGGTGGAAATCAGCAGAAAGTAATTCTTGCCCGATGGTTGGCGGCCAACCCCAAATTTCTCATCCTTGATGAACCCACGCGGGGTATTGATGTGGGGGTTAAACTGGATATTCAGAATCTTGTTGGTGAACTTGCGGAGAAGGGTATGGCGGTGCTTTTCATTTCCTCGGAATTTGACGAAGTGTTGCGAAGCAGTGAGCGTATTGTAGTGCTCAGGGACAGAAAGATAGTCGATGATTTGACCGGAGAGGACATGAACGGTGCAAAGGTGATGCGCATCATCGCGGAGGGAAGTGCCAATGCTTAAAGATGAAAACTTCAAGAAGCTTCTGTGGCCGGCGCTGGCATTGCTGGCCATTCTCCTGTTCAATGTTCTCTTTACAGAAAACTTTCTGAATTTTGAGATTAAGGACGGCCACCTGTTCGGTAGTCTGGTCGATATTCTCAACCGGGGTGCCCCTGTTCTGATGATTACCATCGGGATGACGCTGGTGTATGCCACCGGAGGAATTGATCTTTCCGTGGGATCGGTGATCGCCATTTCGGGGGCCATTGCCGCCCAATTGATTCGGCCGGGATATATTCACGGCATTCTGGAGTATCCGGATCCGCCCACCTCTCTTTTTACAGTGCTTCTGGTCCCCTTGCTGGTGTGCGCTTTACTCGGGGCCTGGAACGGGTTCCTTGTGGCTTTTATCGGTATTCAGCCCATCATCGCCACCCTGATTCTGATGGTTGCCGGGCGTGGTATCGCCCAGCTGATTACAGAAGGACAGATTCCGGTATTCATTCATGAACCATTTCAGTTTCTGGGCGGTGGCTTCTTCCTCGGACTGCCGTTTCCAATCACGCTGTCGGTACTGTTAATTGTTGGTGTGTATCTCATTACAAGAAAAACATCGCTCGGGTTGTTCATAGAAAGTTCCGGCGGTAATCCTATCGCCGCTCGGTATATGGGCATCAAAGCGAAAATGATTGTTCTTTCCACCTACGTTTTCTGTGCGGTTACTGCCGGTCTGGCCGGTCTCATTATCTGTTCTGATATTAAAGCTGCAGATGCCAACAACGCAGGATTATGGTTGGAGCTTGATGCCATTGCCGCGGTGATTATTGGCGGAACCATGTGGGGGGGACGATTTACACTTGCAGGCTCAGTGATTGGCGCCCTGATCATTCAGAGTATCACAACGACAATTCTCGCCTTCGGTATTCCTCCTGAAGTGACTCTCGTATTCAAAGCACTGGTGATTATTATCGTTTCTCTGATTCAGTCTGAAGGGATTCAGGAAATGGTGAAAACAATGAAATCCAGAAGGGCGCAGGCATGAAATTTCATTTAACCAAAAAGAACATTCCAATTCTGTCAACAATCGGGATTTTCCTTCTGTTGTATGTTTCTGGCTGTATTCTGTTTACGGGGTTTTCGTCAATTCGCGTTTTCAGCAATCTGTTTTACGATAATGCGTTCCTCGGTGTGCTGGCTGTCGGGATGACGTTTGTCATCATCTCCGGCGGTATTGACCTGTCGGTCGGTTCGGTTATCGGATTCACCTGCACATTTGTGGCTTCGATGGTGGAAGTGAAAGGAATGAGTCCAACGCTGGCCATTTTTCTTTCTCTGGTCATCGGTGTGGCAGCGGGCACCGCGATGGGGATGCTCATTCACTTTTTCAAATTGCCGGCTTTTCTCGTCACTCTGGTGGGGATGTTTCTGTTTCGCGGGCTGGCCTACCAGGTATCGCTGGAATCCATCCCCATTAAAAATGAATTTTTTCTCAATTTAAGCTCAATGGGATTGATTGAGGTGAACGGTCGCCCCCTGTTTCCGATGGCATCTCTGCTGTTTATTTTTATGGTGCTGGTCGGCGTTTACATCGCACATTTCCGAAGATTCGGTCGGAATGTGTACGCCATTGGCGGCAGCGAATCTTCGGCTGTGCTGATGGGGCTTCCAGTGGGCAAGACAAAAATTTTCGTCTACGCGTTCAGCGGTTTCTGTTCCGCGCTGGGTGGCATCGTATATACATTTTATCTGCAATCCGGTTATGCGCTTGCCGGTCTCGGCATGGAACTTATCGTGATTGCTGCGGTGGTTATTGGCGGTACGTTGCTCACCGGCGGTGCCGGGTTCATTGAAGGCACCCTGCTCGGTGTTCTGATTCTTGGCCTTATCGATAGTATTTTGAATTTTTATGGGCAGCTCAGCTCCTGGTGGTTCAGAATTTTTATCGGATTGTTGCTTTTCCTGTTTGTACTGTTGCAGACGTATTTGTCCCGAAGCACCTTTTTCCTCAAATATGCAAAGAAATTTCAGAGCCAAAGTAATCCTTCCAAAACCTGATTCGGGTTTTCGGCCAGTTCATCAGGAATAAGTCAGGTATTCTATAAATTATTCTATATTTTCTTTCTTTTGTAATCGTGTTAAAAGAATTTGTTGGATTTATCCCGAATGTATTTTTTCAATATTAAGAAAATACATTCGGACAATAGGACAGAAGTAGAATCATAAGCGAATTTGTCGTATTATTCCTGAAGAATTTCAAGTGCGGGTAGTAAGTATGGATAGTTGAAGTCCCCTTGCCGGGTATTCAGTTGTGGGGAGGCAAAGATGAAAATCGTATTGGAAACCGAAAAATATGTTGCCAGAGTTTATCCGGACGATGGAATTGTTCGGCGGTATGTGGAAAAAGGCGCGACCGTTGAAGCGATTAACGATTTCGATGCCGCGCCTGGAGTGGCTGAAGAAACAGAATTAAATCCATCTATGATGTTTATTGAAACAGGTTCTATTTGACATTTATGTCATATTTATATGCGCTCATTTTTTAACGCTACTTTTGACAAGTGCAGGAGGAAGAAATGAAGGTAATAGCTGAAGATCCCGTTTTCATCGTACGTGTTTATCCGGAAAACGGAATTATTGGGCACCAGATGCTTGGATTTGTTGAAGGAGAAGCATTCAAAAGGATGCTGATGGCTGGACTGGATGCATTTCGCGAGTACGGATGCACCAAATGGTTGTCGGATGATTCCAGAAATCCCATGATGAATCCAGAGGACCTGGAGTGGTCACATGCAAATTGGGAACCGGAAATCAAAAAAGCGGGATGGAAATATTGGGCACTCATTGTGCCGGATGGCGCTTTTGGCAAAATGGCCATGAGGGGGCTTGTTGAAAGATACAAGCAGGATATAGGTGTCATTGTGAAGTTTTGTGATACGTACGAAGCGGGGCTTGAGTGGTTGAAGAATCTACCGTAATTGGATGAGAGGGAGTATGGGAGGCACCTGTTTGGAGAAGCGGAAGTAATCCGTGTAGTCAAACGTGAAAATTTGATGGGAATTGCTCATGAAAATTAACAATCTGGAAGAACGACTGGAAAAAATTAGAGGGTTGCTGAACACCATCGCAACCGGAGATTTCTCCGAGAGAAATTCTCTGGAAGTCTCTGAAGATGACAGTTTGACCGAGGTGGAGAAGCGTCTGAACGATATGCTGGTGGATGTGGGAGAGATTTTTGAGCAGACCCGCAATACGCAGCGTCGAATGGAGGCTCAGAAAAGAGAGCTTGAAGACAAGTTGCACACCATCAACATGCAGGCCAGCGCCATTCAGGAATTGTCCACGCCAGTCATGCAGATTTGGGAAGATATTCTGGTGATGCCGATCATTGGGGTGGTGGATACGCAACGGAGCGCGGATATTATGGAGCGACTGCTCACTGAAGTCAGTCTGAAGCAGGCCCGCTACGTGATTATGGATATTACCGGCGTGGAAATTGTGGACACCAAGACCGCGGACCACTTCATCAAGATTATCAAGGCAGCCCATCTGCTGGGAACCAATTGTGTTCTGACCGGAATTCGTCCCGCAGTGGCTCAGACGCTGGTGGAAATTGGAGTGGATTTGTCGAGTATCTCCACTTTGGCCACGTTGAAGGATGGTTTGACCGAGTGCCTCAGGCGCCTCAGCAACGGAAAACGATTGATGGAGTCGGGTAAATGATTACCGCTGCGCGGATTCCCATTATTCGATTGTACGGAAATCTGATTGTGTCCATTCAGGTATCATTGAGTGACGACCTTGTAGTGGGGCTGAAAGAAGACATAACCCGGAATATTGAGGAATATGGCGCGCGGGGATTGATTATTGATTTATCGGGAATCGATTTGATGGACAGTTATATTTCCCGATCCATCCGGGATATTGCGCTGATATCAAAGCTGATGGGAGTGAAAACGGTGATTTCGGGGATGGATCCGATGGTGGCGATGACGCTGGTGGAAATGGGGCTGGAAATGGACGATGTGCGTACCGCGCTTTCTCTCGAAGACGCCATCGAATTATTGGGTCGTATAAAGAAAGATGGCAATGATAATGCGCTTCGTGATTTTGTACTTTCAGGCCTTGGGGATGGTCGACTTGATGGAAATTCGGATTAATGCGTGACGTCTCTACGATTGAAACTCGGTTAAAGGGCGTATTGAATCAGTTTTTAAGCCCAATCATAGCCGATACGGTTTACGCTTCGCGAGTGTCTGCCTCGGGAATCAATCTCAGAAACCTTCGGATAGGGGATCGTCAGAGACTGCTGTTGTCTTTGCAGAAAGGCATCGGACGGTATCTCAGAGAAGAACAGGCCAAGCAGTGTCTTGCCCAGCTGGAGGCTGCGATGCATTACTCTTCGCTGAGTGCCACTCCCACACCGGCGTACGACGAGCAGGCGATTCCCATTCGCACTGAAGTGGACATTGTCGTGGCGAGAAGCGCGGGACGTCAGATGTGTCAGACACTGGGCTTTTCATCGCTGCTGCAGATAAAGATGGCTACTGCCATTTCGGAGTTGGCCCGAAATATTGTGCAGTATGCCGGTGAAGGACAAATATTATTGTCGGCATCCGAGGAAGATGGACGCTTTTATCTGGAAGTGGTGGCCGTTGACCAGGGACCGGGTATTTCTAATCTGGATGACATTCTGTCCGGAACGTATCAGTCCAGGACGGGAATGGGAAAGGGACTTACGGGAACGCGGAATATGGTCGATACGTTCGACATACAGAGCGGACCGGGTTTTGGAACACGGGTGGTTATTCGCAAATGGGTATGATGAAGTTTTCAGTATCATTTGAACAGCGAAATTGCAGAAATGAACAGGTCTGTGGGGACGCAGTGGCGGTGGATACGGATGAGAGCACGGGTATAACCCATGTGGCCGTGGTTGATGGACTCGGTCATGGCCCGGCAGCCCATATGGCAGCGGATGCTTTTGTCACGTACTTCAGGGATAAAATCACACCGGAATTGTCGCTGGTGGATTTTTTGCTTGGCGCATCGAATGCCATTGCACGTACCAGAGGGGTGGCGGCATCAGTCGTCCGGTTGGACGGGATGAAAGGCAAAATGCAGTATGCCGGTGTGGGAAATGTCGAGTTGATGGCAGTCAGTGTGGAGCCGATTCGCCCCATTTCGAAAGCGGGGATTATCGGACGGCGTCTGGGCAGGTTGTTGCATTTTGAGTATTCCCTTCATCATGGTGACCTTATGGCCGTATTTACAGATGGGATTTCGTCGAGATTCAGTCTCGAATCTCTCAGAGATATGGATCCTCCGGCGTTGTGCAGGGAGGTGTTATCCGAATGGGGAAAAGCGCATGACGATGCCACCATTGTCGCCATCAAATGCCACTGACACAGATATAAATCGTTCTGAATCATCATGGACAATTCAGTCTACCACAGAGATTGCATATGTGCGCAGACAATGTATGGCGCACGCATCGGCAGGCGGGGGTTCACATAAGGCCGGAGTGGAACTGTCCATTGCGGTGACAGAACTCCTGACCAATGCCCTGAAGTTCGGCAACCGGGCGGAAGTCACGCTTCAGGGGGTTCAGTCGCCGGCCCCGGGAATTCAGATTGTGATTCTCGACAACGGTCCGGGTTTTGATAACCTGGAGCTGGCTCCCATTGACGGCTATTCCGAAGGCCGATTTCTGATAGAGGATGATTGCATATCCCATCGCAGAGGGTTGGGAATGGGACTGGGTGCCGTTTCTCGGTTGACCGACAGAATGCTGCTGGAAAACGCGGAAGAAGGCGGCGCCCGGGTGACCATCTGGAAAAGGTTGCGGTGACATGAGGAAGATGGGGTAAGACAGGGGTAATGCAATTTTCAGTTCGCAGATATTGATCCCCATTTTGCATGGCATGGCACAATGTGGCACACTTTCGGATGTTGAGCGGTCACATCTATCTTTATTTTAAGTACCCGTTTTCATACATTTTTTATGATTTTGTTCCATAGCTACGGTAAATGGATCGGTTCTTGCGGTTATTTGATTCCCGAACATGAATGGATCGGAGGGACCACCTGGCACACTGGTGCTGGGTTCGTTTATCCGAATGAGAGGAAACCATAATGTATTTGAATCATCGGCAAAACTTTTGGTGGATAATGGCAGTTGTATCGATGCTGGCCCTCGGCGCAGCGTTGGTGGGGTGTGCGGATAAGAAGTCGACATCCGCCAATGTCGATTCAGAAACGGACGCATTCGGAACGGGATCCACCACGGCCATTGACGACGGATCAGATAGCGGTTCGGATGGCGGTTCGCAGATTGTTTCAGGCACTGACATTGATGACTCAGATACTGGAGACGTTCCGGATTTAATAATGGACCCCCTGGGCGCCTGCATGAATGCGACACCGGTAACCGACTGCGTTTCTGTGAATGAAAAAGAAATTACTTCTGGCCGCGGCGCGAATGGGTTTGTGGTGCAGGTACCAGTGTCCCCAACCGGGAAGGTACCGGTGGATGGCACGGCGAAATTGCAGGTATTCGATGCACAGGGCACGCTGGTTGACAGCAGGCTGCAACGGATTCATGTGGTAGATGCGGGGACGCTGGCATTTAACATGAACGCCGTGCTCGATGGGATGACCATGAACGAATTGGCCGGAGCGCGTTACCGGTATCAGATTGAATGCGATTCCGGAACGGTGTCCGGCGCGAAATCCGCATTTGAGACCATTGCCCAGACCCAGGGCGTGTTTCGCTGTCCAAAGACATTGATGGCCGGGGCGGGAAGCGGGGCCAGGCTGTATTTGCAGGAACCGGGAACCAATCAGCCCAGAGCGGGGATTCCCGTGGAGATGCGCCTGGAATATACGGATGAAGATGGCAACTCCAGGTCCACCGTGCTTTTCACCGGAGAATCTGACCAGACCGGCAGCGTGAATGCCCTCTTTGATGTGGGCGAAGATGTACCGGAATCAGCGGTGGTTGTTGCGGAATTTGACGATGGGTCGTTCCGTCAGGCGTTGGATCAGACCGTGAAAATCAGCCGGTCCCGAACCATCTTACTGACCACCGATAAACCATTATATCAGCCGGGACAGACCATTCACCTGCGCGCTCTGGCCTTTGATAAAACGCGGATGGCGCCGATCACCGAAAGCACAGCGCTGTTTGAAATAATGGATTCCAAAGGCAACAAGGTATTCAAGGAAAGCCACGATATCAGCGAATACGGTATTGCCTCCACCACTTTCAAGCTGGCCACGGAGGTGCTGATGGGAACATACACTGTGCAGGTGACCGTGGGCGATACCGTCTCGGAGAAATCCATTAAAGTGGACAAGTACACGCTGCCGAAGTTTGATATTGCAGTGCAGACCGATAAGGCGTTTTACCGGCCGGGTGAGACCGTTCGCGGCACTATTGATGCCCGGTACTTTTTTGGAGAGCCGGTAGCCAATGCGCAGATTGCGATGGAAGGACAGAAATTCGATATTCAGTTTGAGGTGTTCCAGTCGCTGCAGGGGACTGCGGACGCGGATGGGGTGTATGCGTTTGAAATTGAACTGCCGGACTTTTTTGTGGGACAGCCTCTGGATCAGGGGGATGCGTTTGCCCTGTTTCATGTGGATGTGACAGATAGCGCCGGTCAGGCCCGGGCCATTGAGTTTACGCGCCCAGTGGTGGCGTCGTCGGTGCTGGTGCAGGTGATTCCGGAGACCGGTGATTTGATTCCGGGATTGGAAAACCGGTTTTATGTGGTTCTGTCTGATCCGTCGGGAAAACCGGTGAATGCGGACTGTGAGGTATCGGTGAATGGCGACACGCCGGAGACGGTGCCCGGATCTGATTATGGTATCGCGGTATTCAGTGCGCCGGTGACGGTGGACGAACAGATACGGATTTCGGTCACCGTGGACGAGGAAGGCGGTGAACCGGCGACAAGGGAGTTCACATTCCGGGCCAATAATCCCGAAGCCTATGTGCTGGTTCGAACCGATGCGCCGTTGTATGCGGTGGGGCAGACCGCAACCGCAACGATTTTCTGTCCGGACAATGAGAACGCTATTACCGCGTTTGAAGACAGGGTGTATGTGGATTTTGTGAAGGATGGCCGGGTGATCAACATGACCTCCGTGGACCTGGAGGCAGGGGTGGGTACTTACCAGTTTGATATCACGCCGGAAATGGTGGGGGGATTCGAAGTGGAGGCGTACTATCTCAATCAGGACACTACCATTGTGAGAGACAGTAAGCTCGTCTACGTGGATCCGGCCAATGGGCTGAATATTGAAATTTCACAGGACAAAGAGGTGTACGCTCCGGCAGAAGAAGCGGGCATCACCTTCCAGGTGACGGATGGGGATGGCAATGGGGTGCAGTCGGCCATCGGCTTGCAGGTGGTGGATGAAGCGGTGTACGCCCTGATGGATTTTCGACCTGGCATTGAAAAAGTATTCTATGAGCTGGAAACGGAAATTATGACCCCCCGCTACGAAATTCACGGATTCGAAATGTCGGATGTCACCACGGCGGATGAGTATGATGATGACGAACAACGTCGCGTTTCAGCAGAAGTGCTCTTTGCGGCATCCGGAAGCGCCATCACCAGCATTTCACGGGAGAATATGACCCCGCAGCTGACCGCAGCAACCGGGAGTGCAAATTCGCTGTTTTACCGGACGATGAACCTGGTACAGAACGCCCTGGCCCAGTTGTGCACCAACGGATATGGCACGATTGAACAGGTTCGCGAGCATATTGAAGCCCATGCCGACTGCTGGGTGGATCCCTGGGGCACCCCACTTCAGGAAATCGGAACCCGGGACTACCAACTGGAATTCACTTCGGCCGGTCCGGATGAGGATATGGAGACCATGGATGACAATCTGACCGGTTACGCGTCGTTCAACTGTGCCAGCGGTGAATGGTACTCGGATTCAGATTCAGATTCCGATGGGGATGCGGATGGGGATGCGGATGGGGATGTGGATGGGGACTGGGACTGGGACCTGGACACGGACTCCGGGTCTCCGGATGATCTGACGGACGGTGGTAGCAGCTCCGGACCAAGGGTCCGCAACTACTTTCCCGAAACCCTGTATGTGAATCCGGCGCTAATTACCGATGAAAATGGTCGGGCAGAATTGCCACTGACCATGGCCGACTCCATTACCACCTGGCGAATGAGCGCCCTTGCATCTTCGAAGTCGGGGCATCTGGGGTCCACGGAACACGGCATCAAGGTATTTCAGGATTTCTTCGTGGACATCAACATGCCGCGGACCCTCACACAGGATGACGAGATTTCATTGCCGGTGGCCATCTATAATTATCTGGACGAACCCCAGAACGTGACATTGACGGTGGAAGAGTCAGACTGGTTTGAATTGCTGGATTCCGGAACCAGAGTGGTGGCCCTGCAGCCTGGAGAAGTGCTGGGGGAAAGCTTTACCGTGCGGGTGACAGGTATCGGTTGGCAGACGTTCACGTTGACGGGAATGAGCGGGTCGGTTTCAGATGCGGTGGCGCGAACGGTGGAAGTGTTACCCAACGGCAAGGAGATTGTCGATGTGGAAAGTGGACGGCTGGGTGAGAATGTCACGGCGACGTTTGACATTCCGACCGATGCCGTGGATGGCGCCAGCAAGATCATGGTGAAAATTCTGCCGGGCATGATGGCGCAGGCGGTGGAGGGACTGGACTCCATGTTCCGGATGCCCAACGGGTGTTTTGAGCAGACGTCATCTGCCACATATCCAAATATTCTGGTGCTCGATTACATGCTGGAAACCGACCAGATAACACCTGAAATCGAGTTGAAGGCCAGGGATTACATCAGTCAGGGGTATCAGCGGTTGCTGACGTTTGAGGTGAACGGTGGTGGATTTGAATGGTTCGGACAGGCGCCGGCACACAACATTCTCACCGCATATGGGCTCCTTGAATTTTATGATATGTCAAAGGTGCATCCGGTGGATCCGGCCATCATAGAGCGAACCCGAAAGTGGTTGCTTTCCGGCCGGGGCGCGGATGGTCATTTTGAACCGGCTCAGAACGGGATAGCTGAAGGAGCCATCAACGCCTATGAGGACGATGTGGCACGGACCACAGCCTATCTGACCTATGCGTTGCTGGAGAGCGGTGCAGACTCGGCGGATGTGGATGCCAGCGTGAACTGGCTGAAACAACACTATCAGGAGTTCACCGATGGGTACGGTCTGGCCCTGCTCGCCAACACTATGGTGGCCTTTGACCCCAGGGACCCGGTAACGCTGGAAGTGTTGGAAATGCTGCGTGATGCAGCCCAAATCGAGGGTGAAATGGCGTATTGGACCGGTACCGGCGAATCTACCACTTACGGCAGCGATGAAGTGATGACCACGGAAGCCACGGCATTGGCGCTGTACGCACTGATGCGGGCGGATGCATATCCGACGCTGTGGGATGGCGCCATGAATTATCTGATTTCGCAGAAGGATGAGATGGGTAATTTCTACACGACTCAGGCGACGGTACTTACATTGCGGGCAATGCTGGAATCGCTGCGAAAAAGCGCGGCGCCCGGTCCTGCTGACATCAATGTGTATCTGAATGACGAATTGCAGCAGACACTGTCCATCACCCGGGCCGACAGCGAAGTGTTGCGACTGGTGGACCTCGGGAATGTGACGGTGGAAGGCGAGAATCGCGTGGAACTCGAAATCACGGGGGATAGTGCCTATATGTATCAGATGATTTCGAGGTATTACATGCCCTGGGGAGATGGCGATGGCGCAGTGGATGCGGGTCCGCTGACCATTGATGTGGCTTATGACAAAACCGATTTGGCCGTGGACGACATTGTGGATGTAACGGTGACGGTATCGAATACGGAAGCGGAGACCGTGGCAAAGATGGTGCTGGTGGATGTGGGAATTCCCCCGGGGTTTCAATTGATTGCCGACGATTTGACTG
Source organism: Polyangia bacterium (assembly GCA_050287845.1). Taxonomy (GTDB): domain Bacteria; phylum Myxococcota_A; class Polyangia; order JAAYKL01; family JAAYKL01; genus JAFGXQ01. The sequence goes on along the minus strand of JBNKCR010000141.1, from coordinate 191,387 downwards.
CCGCGGTGGAACAGAAGCAACTGCAGAAATTCGAGAAAACACCGCGTCAGTTGATTCTGTATGTGGAACAGGTGGCAGCCCTGGCGCCGGTGGTGCTGCACTATCAGCTGCGTGCGCAGTATCCACTGGTGGCTTCGACGGGGCCGGCAAAAGTGCATCCGTACTACGAGCCCGAGAAGTCATCTCAGGCGGAGCCAATGGAAATTGCAGTGTCAGATTGATTTGAGTCGTTATTGTATCGTGCGGCCAGGATGGAACGTGGACAGGTATGAAAAAATCGAATATTTTTTGTGTCCATTTTGAAACCTGGCGGGTAGTTAACTGATAAGCGAATTGATATTTCGTTTATGTGACTGTTTTTAAAAAGGTGAATGCCCTCACTTTTTAGGGTGCGACGTGTAAGCGTCGCACCCTTTTTTACGCGTCATTCCCAATACGTGCTTGCCAAACAGTCGGAAGTTGTTAAAAAAAAAGAATTGTCAGGTTGACACCGGGGATGATTGAAAATTCAGGGTGTTGCGCTGGAAATGGAAGAGGTGTAGCGTGTTATTTCGACGAAAGCAGCAGAAGCCGCCAGGAGCATCGGAGCAGGCGAATCCCAATCATATTGCGCCGGGGATGCATTCTTTGAAGGCGCCTTCAATCAACCACGGCAATTATCGTGGATTTCTAAGTCAACATTTCAATAAACAGGGGATGAGAATCCTGGAGGTTGGGAGCCGGGAGGTGACCGGAAAATCGGATGCTCAGACGCTTTTTACACAGGCCGATTATGTGGGGTTTGATTATTACGACGGGAACAATGTGGATGTGGTGGGGGATGCTCACCAGCTGTCGAGCTATTTTGAACCCGGGGAACAGTTTGATTTTATTTACTCCTTATCCTGTTTCGAGCATTTTGCGATGCCCTGGATTGTTTCAGTGGAAATGGCAAAAATGTTGAAAGTGGGGGGACACCTCTTCATAGAGACCCATTTTTCTTACGCTTCGCACGAGCGCCCATGGCATTTTTTTCAGTTCAGTGACATGGCGCTGCGAACCCTGTTCTCAGCGGCTCTTGGATTTGAATGCCTGGATGCAGGGTTGTACAATCCAATGGATGGGCGATTTTCAGAAAAGGCAGATGCATATTTACGCGGCAAGCCCATCCCGGATTTGTATTGTCACGTGGATTTTTACGCCAGAAAAGTGAAGGATGTGCCCAGCTTCAAGTGGGAAGACGTGTCCCTGTCTGAAGTGGTCTCCGGAACCGAATACCCTGCGCCGAAACCTTGATTGCGCGAATCATACTCATGTTCAGCGGATTGAGTGGTGATTGTTGTTCTGTCGTGGATATGGGTTGTGTATCCGGTTTTCCAAAACGGTAATGGTCTATCAGAATACAGTTTATCTCTCTCCTTCCCGGTGTTCTCCAGAATCGTGGCTGGAATAAAACTGGCTTTTATCCGACAATAAAAAAATTGGAAAATCGGGCGGAGAATGTCATTTTAAGATCACTGGATGAATTCGATGGCATGGACATTGCTTTTAGCATGTACTGGCTGAGGGACGATACCCGGGTTGGAATACAGAATTGAGAACTGAATCAAAAAAATGGCAGTACCGCAAGCTCTTGCTGCTGATGATGCTGGTGCTGCCCGGAATCGCCGCGGTGCTGGCCAGTTATTTTATCCGGGGCCGAACCCTCGCCCAGATGCATCGGATGTTGCATTCCCACGTGAACTCCGTGACGGCCCTGGTGAAAAAGAGTGTTTCTCAGGGAGCGTGGTCCACGGCGACCATTTATACCCTGTACGAGGAGCAGCTGCTCACCACGGCTCACCTGATATCCCATCTGGATGATGTGGAAACAAAGGATTCCGAAAGATTGGACGGTGCCCTTGGAGACGCCGGGGAGACGGAGGGGAATTTCCGGTCCCGGGCGCAGGATGCCGATTTGCTGGACGCCGAACAGATAACCGTGTTTCTTTCGGGTCTTGAATCTCCTTCTTCGCTGGACCGCTGGGGGGAGGTCCCCCCGGAGATGCGGGAACCCCTTCGTCGCAGTCTGTTGGATGCACCGGTGTTTGAACTGCTGGAGACATCGCTGCTTCGCAGGCTGGGGCTGATTTGTATGGTGTTCGAAACCGGAACCACGCAGCCCCATCGGGGCGCATTGTGTCATGATGACGGAGAATTGACCGAGCTGAAGCACGCATCCGGCATCGGTCCGCTGCTCGACGAGCTGGTGAACGCCAATCTGACATGGGTGGTGTTGCAGGATGCCGATGGGGTGCTGGCGGCGGCGCCATCGGATGTTACTGTATCCCGCTGGCGGGATGATCAGGCTCTTCGCGGTGTTCTGCAGCGAACCAGACCGTTGATTCGACATGTGCCGATTGACGGAACGCCTCACATGGAGGGGATGGCGCCCTTTGAAATGGTGGACGGTTCCAGGGTGGTGCTGCGGGTGGCGGTGAATACCGCGGTCTCGGAGCGAATCCGGGAGGCGGCCGATCGACGCCATTACACGGTGATTGTTCTGGTGGTCATTATCGAATTGCTGTTGCTGGGGGTGGGGTTGGCATATCAGAGATGGCGCAGGCGGCAGTGGTACATCGAGCAGGCCATGGCGGAGCAGGAGGAGGAGCGCAAACACTGGGAACTCATTGGGGGGCTCTCCGCCACGGTGGCCCATGAAGTGAGAAATCCCCTCAATACCATATCAATGACCAGCGAACGGTTGAGGTACGAATTCACGGTACCGGAGGACGAAAAGCAGGATTACGAGCGGTTTTTGCAGATTCTGAAGCGCGAAGCGACCCAGCTCAATCGAATCGTCACCGACTTTCTCGAACTGGGGAAACCCAATCAGCTACAGCTCGAAATCACCGACGTTGGTGAATTCACCCGGGGATCGGCGAGCCATTTTATTGTGCGCTCCGAAATGGAGAACAAACCCATTGATTTGAATGTATTGCCCGATCTGTTTGCCGCCATCGATCGACGCCGGTTCCACCAGGTGATCACAAATCTTATCAATAATGCCATGGAGGCCAGTGAATCGGGTAGGCGAATCGGGGTGCGGGTGTGTCGCGACGGAGAAAGTGTGGTCGTGGAGATTGCCGATGAGGGATGTGGCATGACCGACGAACAGCTGGCGGAAGCGCTCACCCCGTTTGTCAGTTTCAAAGCCAACGGTACCGGGCTGGGATTGGCGCTGGTGGATCGACTGGTTCGGCTTCACCGGGGCACGGTGACCCTCCGGCGAAACTCACCCCGAGGCATTGTGGTTGAGATTCAACTTCCGGCATCGGCGCCGCCACCGGCCGCCACAGGTAATGAAAGTGGAGATATAGAGTAATAATGAAAAGGGGCATGAAATGACAGATACCAGAGCAACCATTCTACTTGTTGAAGACAGCGCCAGTCAAAGAGAGGTGCTGAGCGGATTTCTGGCTCGTCGGAAGTATCGGATTCTGCAGGCGGCGTCCGCCGCGGAAGCCCTTTCCCTGGCCAAAGATGAATCGGTGGATTTATTGCTGTCGGATCTTCGACTCGGTGGCCCCGACGGGGTCAGTCTACTGGAGGAGTTGCGCGGCAGTATACCCGCATTGCAGGCCATTATTCTGTCGGCCTATGGCACGGTGGATGATGCGACCCGGGCCATGAAAGCGGGGGCGTACGACTTTCTGGCCAAGCCGGTGGAGCTGGGGCGTCTGGAGGTGCTGGTGGAAAAAGCCCTGGAAAAAGTGACTCTGTCCAGGGAGGTGGGTGCGCTTTCCAAGGCCATTCAGAACTCCAATGCATTTGAAGATGTGGTGGGGAACAGTCCGGGGATGACGCGTATTTTGTCAACGGCAGCGCGGGCCGCTGTTTCAAATGCGTCGATTCTGATATTGGGGGAGTCCGGTACCGGAAAAGGGGTGCTGGCCCGGGCCATTCACATGGCGTCGCCCAGAAAAAAGTTTCCGTTTCATACGGTAAGCTGTGCGGCGTTACCCGAAAATCTCATTGAAGCGGAGTTGTTCGGGTACGAAGCTGGCGCATTTACCGGGGCCGCCTCGAGAAAACCCGGTCGATTTGAGCAGGCGGGGGCCGGTACGCTGTTTCTGGATGAGGTGGGAGAGATTCCCCTGCATATTCAGGTGAAATTGCTGAATGTTCTTCAATCGAGATCCTTTGAACGTCTCGGGGGCACGGAAACCATTTCAACCGATGTGCGAATTATTTCCGCCACCAATCGCGACCCCGAAGCTCAGGTGCGGGAGGGCACATTTCGTCAGGACCTCTTTTTCCGGTTGAATGTGGTAACCCTCACCCTGCCACCCCTTCGGGAGCGGGTGGATGATATTCCGCTGCTGGCTACCCATTTCATTGAAAAGCATGCCCGACTGCTGGAAGTGCCCATCGCAGGAATCAGCGATGATGCCATTACGCTGCTGCAGCGGCATCCCTTTCCGGGAAACATCCGGGAGCTGGAAAACTGGATTGAGCGGGCTATTGTGCTGGCAGAGGGAGAGATGCTCACGGCGAAGGACTTTCCCATGAGTGCAATCCCTTCTCCGTTGCCCGCCATGGTCGGTGATAATTTTGGAGACCCGCAGTTGTCCCTTCAGAATGCGGGACTGGAGGACCAGGTGGCGGCGTTGGAAATCCGATTGATTCGAGCCGCCCTGGAAGCCCACAATCTGAACCAGAGCGCTGCAGCCCGGTCGCTTCGAATTTCGGAACGCGCTATCCGCTATAAGATGAAGAAGTATAATCTGTCGTAGTCCCGGCAATATTTCCCCCACATCGTCCAATCCGTCGTCAATTTCCGACCGTATCGTCGAAATCGGGGATACTGTGTTGGTGTTTGGTCTGTAAGCACATGAAATCACGTTGTTTTTTAGCCTGAATCAATATTGGCACACCCCATGCTTAATAGCCAGAACATCACACAACTTGCAACCATGCAAAAGGAGATAAGTCATGAAAGCAAACACAATCATCAGAATTTTTGCCATCACCGCAGCACTCACACTTCCGGGATATGCCTTTGCGCAGAGCGGATCCGGTGATGCAGATCACGACGCCCTGAAAACGCAGACCCAGGACAAGCTGCAGACCAAGGATCAGACCAAGGATCAGCTGGATACCCAGGACAAGCTGCAAACCAAGGATCAGATCAAGGATCAGACCAAGGATCAGCTGAAGACCCAGGACAAGCTGCAGACCGAGGATCCGGTCAAAGACCAGACGAAAGATCAACTGAAGACCCAGGACAAACTGCAGACCAAGGATCAGATCAAAGACGAGACCAACGATCAGATCAAAGACCAGACTAAAGACCAGACCAAAGATCAATTGAAGACTCAGGACAAGGATCAGACCAGGGATGATGTTGCAATTCCGAGTCTGCCACCGACCGACGAAGCAGCGCAGGACAAAGCCGAGAACAAGAAGGCCTATCAGGACAAAAACTGCGATGGTATCGATGACAACAAAGCCATGGCCAAAAAACAGACCAAGTCTGCCAAAATGAGCGGCAAAAAAGCCCAGGCCCAGAGCAAGGCCAAGAGGTCCGAGAGCCTCGGTCAGAAAATGCAGAAACGTGGCGGCGAAGGAAGCGCAGCCGGTTCCGGAGCAAAGACAGGTGGCAGTGATTCCGCCTCGCAGAGCACCGGTTCGGCAGCATCGGGTAGCCGCAGCGGAGCGCAGAAATAGTCCCGTGCGAACCCAGGTCACACATAGTTGAGTAAAACCCTTCGAGCATCCCGACAGAATTGTCGGGATGCTCGAACCTGTTGGAGGTGAAGTATGAAATTCAAAAAAGCACTTTTTATTGTGGCAGTTATAACAGGGGCGATGGTGTTCGGGTGTTCCGATTCCGGGGGAGCAGATACGGATGGGCAATCCAGCGATGATACCAATCTGCTGGACACGGGATCGTCAACCACCACGGGAACGGACAGCCTGCCTGGTGACACGTCCATTCCCGCCGGTACGGATTCGGTGGTGGACACCGCCTCCGGGACGGTTGATACCGCAGACACTGGTATGGGAACAGACTCAACGGTGATTGGGGATACCGCTACCGTTGTGGACACCGCAACAACAGATACCGGCGTGGATACCGCAGATACCGGTGTGGATACCGCAGATACCGGCATCGATACCACCGACACATCCCCGGATACCGCCGATACAGGAGAGGACACCGGTGACGATACCGAAACAGCCGAAGATACGGAAACGGAGACAGACACTACCGTTTGTCCGTATACCTGTCGCGCTGCAACCTGGTGCGTCAACAACGATGGCATACTGCACGAAGAGCTGGAATGCGGAGAGGCCACTCAGGTCTGCTGTGAGGTGGAACAGGACACGGAAGAAGATACCGAAACCGAGAGTCCCGATACCGAAACTGAGACGGAAACCGAGCCCGATGACACCTGCACGGTAGGATGCCATGCGGCTTCGTGGTGCGTTTCCAACGATGCAGAGATTTTCAATGACCTGGTCTGTACCGGAAATCAGGTCTGCTGTGCCATTGGTGAGTAGCTCTCTCCTTTCTTTCTGAATCCACCATCCTGTTGTCCATTCGTCAAAAGTGTCGGAAATAGTCGACCATATAGTCGAATTAGAGAACCTGCGCCTGCCGCTCCCGGGATAACACGTTGAAATTGCTGACCGCCCATCCATTTTCCACTCCTGGCATAACTGCTGCTGTTTTGGCGGGTATTCACATTCATGCCGGCATCTCTGGTGGGAAATGCACGGCGAAAAAACAGTTGAACAGCACTGGATGCGTCCCCTGCCCTTTCGGGCCGAAAAGACCTCTGGTGGGTTCGAAAAAAATAACCCGGGAGGAAACAGATGAAATCGAAAGTATTGAATAATTTGCTCATATTGGCGGTAATGGGCGTCATTGCGCTGGGCTGCTCCAACTCTGGCAAGGCGGATACGGAGTCTTTATCCGGCGATGAGACCCCCGTCGAAGGCGACTCGGCCACCGGAAATGGTTCCGGCGATGGGGAGGATACCGATACCGGCAATCAGCCCGACAGAGATTCCGCCTCCGGCGGACAGAATGACGGTGATGCCACGGATGACAATTCGTCTGAAGGCGATACCGGGCAACGGGGGGATTCGGATTCCCACGGTCGTGGAACCGACGATGGCGGTTCGGCGGATTCCGATGATATGGCGGAACTGGACACCGATACCGGCGAAGAGATGTCAGATACAGACGAAGAGGATGGTCGTCCCACCGATGCGGGGAAGGATACATCCCACGGGCCAGATAATGATGGAGTGGGAGACAGTGATGATGAACAGACCGACTCCGAAGATGACGGCGGCGATGGAGAGGACTCCGGGGATGTGGAAGATACGGATACCAATGGGTGCCCATTTGTCTGCCGGTCTGAAAATTGGTGCGGCAACAACGATGGTATCGCCCATGACGATTTCGAATGCGAGGAAGAGACGCAGGTATGCTGTGAAGTGGAAGACGATTCAGACACCCGGGGTGGTAATAGCTCTGGTACCGGTGACGGTGAATCGGAAGATACAGATGAGGCGGGCGACGATACGGATGGACAGAGCGAATTCACCTGCACGTTCGAATGCCATTCAACTTCATGGTGCACGGAAAATGAAGCCACGCTGTACGAAGACCTCACCTGCCGGGGTAACCAGATTTGCTGCATTGCCGAGTAAACGGTTAAACGACTCGGCTTCTTTTTTTACCAGTTGAACGCCGCTTCAAGAGACACGGCATGCAGGTCGGTGTCAAACCAGTAATCGTTTGAAAATTGTCTCATATAACCGTAGGCGGCGCTGAAGGTAAACAATGATTGGGCGTCGTTACTCAATTCTCCTTCGAAAGAAATTGATGCATCGACGCCAACCCGGTCGTCCTCCCTGGCGATGCCGGTGGTAGCGCCGGTGTCGTCGAATACGTCCAGACCGCTGTACCACCGTTTCTGCCAGTAGACATCCAGACTGGTTTCCACATGGGCATTCCAGATGCGCTTGCCACCCAGCGTGACCCCGTGCCCGGAGAACAGGAAGTCGGTGCCCACAAAGTTCAATTCGGCAGCCTGCATTTCACCAATAGCCAGATTATTGTCATTGACGGTGTACAGATATTCATAGTCCACCCAGAGGCCACTGGTTTCGCCCACTCCCTGCGCGATACGGATACCCGGTTTAAGCTGCAGGTCCCACTGCTCTTCCGTGCCGTCAATCAGTGTCGGATAGTAGCGATAGCCCAGGGCAAATCTGGGAGACAACGATGTCCGGGACGGCAATGACACCGTGGTGGTGATGCGACCCCAGGTGTCGAGAGAACTGTTGCTGATATTGTTGTAGAACCATCGGTATTCAGTGGAACCAAACATTTCAAAATAGAACCAGTCCAGTGGTTCGAGACCAATGGTCAGCATGCCCCCCGGATATACGGCGTTCACATTTTCGAATGTGTCCGTGTTTTTTCCGGTTCGCACATAGCCCATCAGGATAATTTCGTGCTGATCCTCGTCGCCGAAGGTGGGATTTACTGCGGCATATAATTCGTGTCCGTGGAAAAACAGCTCCGTGTGCTGAACATAGGCTTCAAGATGCCCCGAATAACCGATTGCCCAGATGTCGAGAAAATTCAGTTCGAGACCGAGTGCCGGATGGAACACCAGGTCCCATTCTGAGGAGCGGTCGAGCCATGTGTTGCTGAGATACTGCGTGTTGAGACTGCTGTTAAAGTACACCTGCGCGTGGACCTGCCAGGTAAAAAGTGCACTCCATAGCACCACCAGCAGGACGGTTCGTTTTGCCATATGGGCACCTCCAGTTATCTGTTATGGATATTTCGTCCGGCTCTGGATTTACCGGCGCCTTTTCCTTTGCGCATCATGCGTCGTCTGTCGTTACGCTGCTGCTTGAGGGATTTTTTTCGGAAGCGATGTTCCTTGCCATCGTTGATGCCATCTCCGTCGCGATCGACAAAGGTAGCATTGTCAGCCGACTTTTCCTTTTTCCCGTCCGGCGTCCCGGTATCGTCCGCCACGTTCCCCCCGGGCGATTCCGCATTGGGTGATACAGTGCCGGCAGTGGCCTGGTGGTCTGCATTTTTCTGGTGGTCTGCTTCCGGGGCGCTGCTTTCCTGGGCAACGGCCGAAGTCGCCGCAAGAAAGCTTCCCATAATTACTGTCAATATTATCTGTTTCATATTTCAAACCTTTCGCCATGCCTCGCGAAGATGGACAGCGAAGTACCACTGCTATTTTCTGCATAAAGCATACCATGGCATCGACGGACGAACAATCGGCAGAATCGCAATTCTGCCATGACGCCGGAATGCTGCCATATTGAACCCTTTTACAATCCTTCTGCAGCCATCGCAGGGGAATGATATTGGTCACGAATCGTGTTCCTGCAGCTGGTCTGAAAGGTGATTTTAAAATTGTTCGACAAAATTGTCGAATGCAACTGGCACAGAAGTCCGGATGTCCTGGGGGCGAAAAGCGGTTTCCAGGGGTGACCCCGGTTGAAAATTCCGGTTGCTTAAAATAGTTGTGGCATCAAAAAACGAATTCGATTACACGGATTTTCATGAGAATTTACGGCCCCGTACCATCACGAAGATTCGGCTTGTCATTGGGGGTGGACATCGTTCCCCATAAAACCTGTCCCCTCGATTGCATTTACTGTCAACTCGGGGAGACCGATTGCCTTCAGGTGGAAAGAGAAGCGTTTTATTCGGTTGAAGAAATTATTCACGACGTGAAAGAAGCGCTGGCAGAAGGTCCGGCGCCGGACGTGATTACCCTGGCCGGGTCGGGCGAGCCGGGTCTGTACACCCATCTTGGAGAACTGATTGGCGAGCTGAAAAAATTATCGGATGCACCGGTATTGCTCATCACCAATGCTGTGCTGCTCACTCACCCCGAAGTGGCTGAGGCGGCGCTGCAGGCAGATATTCTGGCCCCTTCTCTGGATGCCGGTGATCGGGAAATGTTTGAAGCCATCAATAAACCCCACCCCGATATTGATTTTGATGCGGTGGTGGAAGCGCTGGTAGAGGTGACCCGGGCTCATCCCGGCGAAGTGCGGCTGGAAGTGATGCTCATTCGCGATTTGAATGATGATCGGCAGAGTATTGAGAAAATTGCGGCCATTGCCCGTCGCATCAGGTGCGATCGCATTGACATCAATACGCCGGTACGGCCTCCGGTGCCCGAGCGGGGCGCGCTGCCCTGCGACGAAGATACCCTGGAGCTGGCCAAATCCATCCTGGGACCCAAAGCCACACCCATTGCCCAGTTTGAAAAGCGGCATCGCTCCGTCGCCCGGAGTCAGCAGAATCATCAGTTCGATGACGTGGATAAAAACGTGCGGGAAACCCTGTTGCGACGGCCCTGCACCCTCGAAGATATTTGCGACAGCCACGGTCTGTCGCAGTCCGCTGGCGCCAATGTGGTGGCGCGGCTGAAAACGGCGGGACTGATCACGGTGGACCATACCGAACAGGGCGATTATTTCCGCGCTGTGGGTCAAAACCCCACGCTGCTGTAGCCTGAATCCGTATTCCGTTTTTTTTTAGCGAACGATCAGTATTTGCCTTCCCGCAATCGGGATTCCGGTACATCGGCTTCGTAGGGATACCCTCGCTGTTCCCAGTAGCCCAACAGGGGCGCATCGGTCAGCTCCACGCGGTAAAGATACTTGGCGTTCTTGTAACCGAGTTTTCTGGGAATAATGAGGCGGACGGGAAACCCGTGGTCCAGGGGGAGCGTGCTGTCGCCCACGCCATATGCCAGGATTGAATTGGGCTCCAGAGCTTCTTCCATCGTGGTGGACTCGGTGTAAATGTCGCCGGAGCAGTGGAAAGTAACGTGGGTGGCGGTTTGCCGGGGGACCACCTGTTGGAGCAGGGCTGAAAGGGGAACTCCCACCCAGGGCACGTCGAGTACCGACCATCCGGTGACACAATGAAAATCTGTTGTCTGATGTCTGGGGGTCATGTCCAGCAGGTCTCTGAATGTCAGAGTCACTGGATTCTCCACCAGACCGTCGATGGTTAAGGTCCAGGAACTCAGAATATCAGACAGGTTCTGTTCATCCACAGTGAACACCACAAATTGGTCCAGCAGGGGATGGCCTTCTCCGGGAGTAAATGTCAACTCCGGGGACGAGGTGTCTTCATTGACAGATGAATCCCCGATGGATGTATCGTCTGTGTTATTATCATCTGATGACGTGGGTTCACCGTCCTGATTATCGTCCGGATAGGGTCCCCCTTCGAGACAGGCGGTCAGCAGCGGGCTGCTGAGTCCGAGCACTGCGGCTTTGCCGAACCATTCCAGGACGGTGCGCCGTTCCATTGTTTTGGGGTTTATAAATCCATCGTGTTTTTTTTCTTTTGATTCTGACATGGGCCTTCCAGTAAAACAGGCAAATTCCGCAACACTGTCCTTCCACCAATCTAACAATGGAATCGGGGAATGCAGCGACTTTAAGAAAATAAATTGAGCTGAAGGCAGTGGGTCGGGTCCACATTATCTGGTAATGCCTCCTGGCGAAATATGAAAAACAAATCCCGGATATGGGGCGTGTTCATGACAAGAAAGGAACGGTAGGATGAAACTGAATTCAGGGTTTAGCGTAGTGGTAGTGCTGTGCCTCATCGGTTGCGGGGCCGCACCGAAAGCGGGCGACAACACGGCAGCAGTGACAACGGCAGCAGTTGGAGACAAAACTGCAACGTCCACGGCGGTGACTGAAAAAACCAGCGCGCCGGTGCCCCAGTGTTCCAATCCGAAGATGCTGCGCGTGAAGGGGGACCAGGTGGTGGATGGTGCTGGCAATATTGTCAAGTTGCGCGGTGTGGCATTTGGCAATCGCGTGTGGATTGACGAAGAAATTCCCCGGACCCACCACGACGAGCGGGACTATGAACGCCTGAAGGCCATGGGGATGAACGCCATTCGATTTTATATGAATTACAAAACATTTGAAGACGACAACGCGCCGGGCAAATACAAGGAAACCGGATGGAAGTGGCTGGATGACAATGTGGCGTGGGCAAAAAAACACGGCATCTATCTCATCCTGAATATGCATGTACCCCAGGGAGGATTTCAGTCTCTGGGCGAGGGGAAGGCGTTGTGGGAAGACGCCTCTGCTCAGGAGCGACTCATCAATTTATGGACCGCCATTGCAAAAAGATATCGGGATGAGACCATTGTTGCCGGGTACGATTTTCTGAACGAGCCCATTGTCACCAGGGAGCGCAAACAATGGCATGACCTGTCGGCCAGGCTGATTGAAGCGGTGCGCAAGGTGGACACGTATCACATGCTGTTCATCGAACGGGTCAATGCGGTGGATGGGGATTGGAAAGAAGATGAGGAAAGAAACTTCTTTCTGGTGAACGACCCCAACGTGGTATATGAGTTTCATTTTTACAAGCCGTTCCATTTCACCCATCAGGGGGCGTCCTGGGTGGACTTTACTGCGGAAAAAACCAGCTGGCCCGATGAAACCCGGGTGGGCATTGCATGGTTTTTCATGAAGTGGGAAACCGCTACTTTCTCGAACCCCACCTTGCCTGCCGGAGACAGCGACTGGGCGTACTATGAAGGTACGCCGTATGCGGCGGTGGACGCCCGCGCGAATCTGGCCAAACCGACGCTGGTGTGCAATACGAACACCGGAAAAGCCTACTTTGATGATGTGGTCATTGAACAGCTGGATGCGAACGGCAATGTGGAAAAGACGCTGCGCAACATTAATCTGACGACCAAACGCGGTTGGTTTATCTGGAACCCGGGCGGAAAGGGTACTGTCGCACGCGAAAGCATCGGCCACAACGATGACAGCTCTGTCAGCATTTCGGGGAACGTGGGCGACTGTAACCTGGGAGCGGATATTTACATGGTCAGAATGGAAGAGGGCAAACGCTATCGGGTAAGCGGCTGGATGAAGGGTGAACAGATTCCGCAAGGTGCGCGCTGCATGATTCGGCTGGATGTCAACAGCGCTTCGGTACCACTGCAGAAATGGGACAAAGGGTTTCTGGCCCAGGAGCTGAATGATTACGTGGCGTTTGGAAAGAAACACAATGTGCCCCTGTATCTGGGTGAGTTCGGCAGCATCTCTTACAGTTTTCTCGAAAATCGCGGCGGCGAAAAATGGGTGGCCGACATGATGGATCTGCTACTGGAAGCCGACCTGCATTTCACCTATCACGACTGGCACGAAAGCGCCTTCGGCATGTATCTCAGCGACGAAGGGTTACCTGATGAATCCAACGCCAACGACGCCCTCATTCAAGTGCTTACAGACAAAATGAAAAGTAAGTAGCGTCCTTTCAGAACGCAGGTACCCATAATCCGAAAAAAAACCGCTCCATGGGTAGGTTGAAGGCAAGGGGAACCGGAGCTTTCGACTTATGGAGAATGAGAAGCCGGCAGACTGCATACGAGCGAAGACACCGGGGAACAAACTGGCAGCGCGGACCCGGAAGAGCAAAGGCAGTCTGCGCTGTCATGAATTTCAGGAGGGAAATATGAGGGGAGCAATGACTCCGGGAAATATGTCCCCGGGACTTCTGAGAGTTCATGGAGAGCGAAACGCAATCCGCAGGAGCGGCAGTTTTCGCTGGCCTATCTCATTGATGAGCAAGCGCTCGAACGTGCGTACGGAAGGCTATCAGCGGTTGAAGACGATGAAATATCGACTTCAGCCGGTGCGCAGAGTGCACATACCGAAGACTGGAAACCGAACCAGACCGATTGGCATATCCACAGTGGAGGACAAGGTAGTGCAAAGTACAGGGTGGCACATGTCCTGCAAAACCCGAAAGGTCAGAATGAGAGCCGCGATAAATGCGGTATATCACCAATGTCGTCGCGGGTGGCACGCGCCGGTGCCGGAGCAGCACAGAGCGATCGTTGAGAAAATCAGGGGGCACTTTGTATATTTTGGAGTGAACGACAACATACATTGCCTGAATCCACTCAATATGATGACAAAGCGCGCCTGGCACAAATGGCGTAACCGCCGAAGCCAACGGTTAAAGATAACATGGGAGCGGTTCAGTCAATTGTTGAAGGACTATCCGCTCCCAACACCACGGGTGTACGTGAATCTGTGGGAATCTTCATGAACCATGACAGCAGAGGAGCCGCATGGTCGAATTGTCCACGTACGAATCTGGCGAGGGGTGCCTCTTGTAAATAAAGCGCCTACTCAACAACATATAATATGTCTGGATGGTTCCTCCGTGGCCTGACCGATTAAAAGGCACGTCAGTTTGAAAACGCCGCAATTTGAACAGATATAGTAAACATTTCAATACCAATGAAATACAAAATCATTTAAAAATAGTGTCACTGGTTTGAATTGCAGGCTATCTGATCAGGAAACACCAGCACCAACCGAGCGCTTAACCGCCCACTTCCGGCTTTTACGTTTTCTAAATATTTTTGCAGAGTTTCCAGTTTGAATTCTCCCTGGTGGAGTGGTAATCTCACGGTCCGCCGAGTTTTTCAGCGGGTGTTTGCAGCGGTGTAAAAGGGCTGAACACCATTCTGATAATCAGAATTCATTCAATGAATGCTATTATCTGGTGCCCTTAACGAGGTGATTCATTGCTTTTCAATTCATATGAGTTTCTGTTTCTGTTTTTACCGATAGTCTGGATTCTGTTTCAGGGGGCGTCTCTCTTTTTTCCGGGACGCATCGCCATTGCCATCCTGTTTGTGGGATCGCTGTTCTTTTATGGATACTGGAACCCAACCTATCTCATTCTGATATGTCTGTCGATTGTCGGTAATTTTTTTGTGGGCAGATGGATTGTGGGTGCCGAAAAAAAACGCAAGTTGATTACCACAGCCGGAATCGCCGCCAACCTCTCGACCATCGCCTATTTTAAATACGCGGGTTTTTTTGTCGAAAACGTCAACCTGCTGACCGGTTCTAATTATGTGATTCCGGAAATTGTACTGCCTCTGGGAATTTCATTTTTCACCTTTCAGCAAATCGCCTATCTGGCGGATTGTCACAAAGGGATTGTCAAAGAGCGCAGCTTTTTGAATTACGCGCTGTTTGTCTGCTTCTTTCCCCAGCTTATTGCAGGACCAATTGTTCACTACAAGGAAATGATGCCCCAGTTCGAAAAGTCGGACACCTTTCGCTTTTGTTGGGAAAACATGTCCGCTGGCGCCATCATTTTTTCCATGGGATTGTTCAAGAAGGTAGTGATTGCCGATACCCTTTCCCCCTGGGCCATCGCTCTGTTCGATGGACAGGAGATTCCCGGCGTCGCCGAAGCCTGGATTGGCGTGCTGGCCTATACCCTGCAAATTTATTTTGATTTTTCGGGATACTCGGACATGGCCATCGGTCTGGGACGCTTTTTCAATATTCAGATTCCCATCAACTTCCACTCCCCGTACAAGTCCACTTCGATTTCGGAATTCTGGCGTACCTGGCACATGACTCTATCGCGTTTCTTAAAAGACTACCTGTACATTCCCCTCGGCGGAAATCGAAAAGGAACCCCGCGACGATACATCAACCTGATGATTACGATGATTCTGGGCGGGCTGTGGCACGGGGCAGCATGGACATTCGTGATTTGGGGAACGTTACACGGCGGATACCTTTGCATCCACCATGGCTGGGCGGCGATTTGCAAAAAACTGCCCTTTTTGAAACTGCCCCGATTCGCGGCCTGGCTCCTGACTTTTTTGTCGGTCTGCGTCGCCTGGGTGTTTTTCAGAACCCCTACCCTGGAACGCGCTCGCACGATTTTTTCCGGGATGATTGGCGAAAACGGCGTGGAGCCATCGCTTTCTCGTTTTCTGGATTGGAATACTGACAATACGATTTGGCAGATTCACGTGGACAACCGGATTCTGATTCTCACCGTTTTAATGGTGCTTGTGCTCCGGTTGAAACCATCGTGGCAGTATGCCAACTACTGGCAGCAAAAACGCAACCGTGGGTTTGTAGTTATTCCGGCGTTGTGTTTCGTCATTTCGGTGATGTTTATGACGCGTATTTCCGAATTTTTGTATTTTCAGTTTTAGGGAAGCGGCTGTTCTATGAGTGATCAAAGAAAAAAATTCTGGCGGTGTTGGCTCATTACGTTTGTTGCGATAATCAGCATCGCCCTGGGCGGTGTAATCGAATTTCAGACAGACGTTGATCCGTTTGATGTCTGGTCAAATGAAAAGTATGAATACGGATACAACCAAATCAAGCTTCACCTGAACGATTACGACCGGGTGTACAAGCCGTACCAGTATGCCGCTCGGGAACCCCGGGTTGTCTTTCTGGGCAATTCCAGAACCAAGTGGGGCCTACCTCCTGTATGGCCCGGATATGACGACGACGACGTGTATAACTTTGGCTCCAATGCGTTTCGCGTTACTGAAATGGAGATGTATGTAAATTTTTTGTTGAAAACCGCAAAGCCGGAACTCGTCGTCATCGGACTGGATTCCCTGCAGTTTCAACGGCCCAACCATCACGATCCGGGACCGATTCAACAACGGCTCAATACCATCTCCCTTTCGCCCGTATTCGCATTTTTAAGCAAACTGAAAGAGACGTGTCTTTCCATTGATATGGTCGGCCGCTCATTCGATACAATCGAAGCCAGCGAAAAGCAGCCGCACCATGATCCCATCATTCTACGCGGATGGCGTGTCGACGATTCCCGCTTTCACGTTCCGGAGAGACACCGTTATCTCAAAAGCATGTGGATGTACACCCGCACCTATCGCAAAATGTCCCTCGACCAGGTGCAGCTGGATGCCCTGGAGCGCATGCTTAAAAAATTGAAACAAAGCGGTGTGGAATACCATGTATTTTTTGTTCCCACTCCCGCTGACCTGCAGCTGAGCACCATTCGCCGTCGAGGCAAATGGGACCAGGTTGAAAAAATTAAACGGACCATCGTCGAGCACACTCCCTTCTGGGATTTTGGGTATGTCAACTCCATTACCGCCAATCGCCGTTCGTATGTGGACGCCAGTCATTATCGCACCGCGGTGGGCGCCATGATTTTCAACCGCATCACCGGTGCCCGGATATCGGATTTCGGGAGCCACATCGCCCCCAGAGATTTCGGCGTGCGCATCACCAAAAGCAATTTTGACCGTAAAATGCGCTGGATGAAAGACCGGCTCATCGCTCACGAAAAAGAAAACAGTGATTTTGCTCGCAAGCTGGAAGAAAATATCAACAACAAGGGCCATTTTACCAGAATGTTGGAAGACACCGTCTACCGGCGATAATCCGTGGTCACTTTTCGCGTTCGTTTTCGCTCATGAGACTTAAACTGGTAATAAGACAGGTAGAGGTGATGTATCTGCACGACGGAAACATAGCGGTATTCTTTTTCATAGCGGAAGGATGCATCGATTTCTGACAACTTGTGCAGGAGCCCGTCACAGGTCTCTGCGCACATCCCGGTAGAACGCTTCACGGTGCGACTTCCCTGCGGAGGTCTTGAATTTACCGAAATCGGTATTCAGCCCTGTTCGGTGACGGCGACTACAGCGCGGACCACGTGATTGCCCGACAACCCGGACAGAACGCTGCCAGTGTAGACAATTCTAAAAGGAGTGATGAACGGAAGAGGCGTGCTCAGATGGCGTCGCTACCAGTTTCTTCGGTGCGGATTCGATAGACGCGCTCCAGGGGAACCACGAAAATCTTGCCATCTCCAATGGCGCCATCCTTGCCGTGCTTGGCCGACTTCATAATCGTGTTCACACACACATCCACAAAGTTGTCGTTGCACGCAATGTCGAGTCGCACTTTCGGAATCAGGGTGGGCGGCACTATCTGACCGCGATAGACGAGTTCCTCGTCGGTGGCTTTGCCGCGTCCGGTACAGCGGCTGACAGTGATACGCGTGATCTCCGCTTCAATCAGGGCCTCACGCACCTGATTCAACATATCGGGCTGGATGATTGCTATTACCAGTTTCATATCTTTAATTCCTCCAATCGAAATCCGTTGTCAAAAAGTTATCAATCCAGGTTCAGCATGCCGTAGGCATGTTCGCCGTGAACGGTGTGGTCTATACCGGCCATTTCTTCGGCATCACTCATTCTGAGTTTGAACAGCTTATCCACAACGAATACCAGAATCAACGACACAACACCCGCATATCCCAGAGATACGAGAACACCTTCGGTCTGATACCACAATTGTGTACCGAAATCCGGTCGGCCCTCGGCGGCGCGCAGGAAGAATGTGAGGCCGATGGCCCCGACAATACCGGCGACGCCGTGAATGCCGAAAACGTCAAGACTGTCGTCGTACCCGAGTTTGCTTTTCATGATAATGGCCATGTAACAGATAATGGATGCAATGAATCCAAGGGCGATGGCACCCACAACGGTGACGTCGCCTGCGGCCGGGGTAATGGCCACCAGACCGGCCAGAATACCGGATACCAGACCGAGAGAAGTGGCCTTTTTATGATGAATGCCTTCAATGATAATCCATGCAAAAGCGCCTGCGGCCGCTGCCACCTGGGTGACGGTGAGGGCCTGAGCGGTCTGCAGCCCACTGGCCACGGACGAACCGGCGTTGAATCCGAACCAGCCAACCCACAGGAGACCCGCGCCCATCATGGTCATCACCAGGTTGCTGGGATGCATTGCGGTTCTGGGATATCCGCGGCGAGCCCCGAGATAGATTGCCGACACCAGACCGGCGATACCGGCGGAAATATGAATCACGGTTCCCCCTGCGAAATCGATGGCTTTACCGGTGAGAAATCCGTCCGCTGACCAGACCCAGTGGCACAGGGGAACGTAGACCAGCAGTGACCACAGCGCGATGAAGATGGAATACGCCTTGAAATTGACCCGTTCCGCAAAAGCGCCGGAAATCAGCGCCGGAGTGATGATGGCGAATTTTCCCTGGAACATGGCAAACACCAGCCAGGGAATGGCCCGGGCTTCCCCATTCACATCAATTTCCATCAGTTTGCTTTCGATTCCTTTTAAGAGAACAAAGTCCCAGTCCCAGCCGGCCCAGCCCGTTCCGGGGCCGAATGCCATAGAATACCCCACCACAACCCACAGTACCCCCACAATGGCCATGGCGGTAAAACTGTGCATCATTGTACCGAGGACGTTTTTGGTGCGTACCAGCCCGCCATAAAACATGGCAAGTCCGGGCACCATGAGGAGCACCAGCGCAGTGGAAATCAGCATCCATGCAGTGGTGCCGGTGTCTACCGGTAAATCAGCTGTCTCCGCGTGAACGAAGTTGGGAACAAACAATACCAGGGCCGGAAGAAGACCCCACAGTCTGTGCATGCCAGAACGTTTTTTATTATAATTCGTTTTCAAGGTATCCATAATTCCTTTCCTTGTTTTCTTGCGTTCAGTCGTTTGCCGACCACCGGCAATGGTTTGCGGCCCCTTTCACGCAAGACTGATACCAATTTCACCGGAGTACTGAAAAAATCGAAAAAAGGCCGTCAATTCGTTACATTGATGAATTTCATTCCATTTTGGCACAATCGGAATTCAACACAAAAGTGTACTTGTACCTAAGTGTAGAACAATTTTGTATCAATCTTAAGGAGTGTCCAGGGAATCGAGAAACTTTGCAACGGCCAGGTTCACCAGATCCGGCTGTTCCAGGGGAAGAGAATGGGTTCCCACTTCTGAAACGAGAATTTCAGCGTTCGGCAATTGGTCGGCCATCTGTCTGGAGCGGTAACTGGGGGTGAACCGATCTCTTTTTCCGGCAATCACCAGGGTGGGATGATGAATTTCGCCGAGCACCGGCAGCAGGTCGTGGTGGTTGGCTTTTTCCAGAATACGAGTGGCGATGTTGATATCGGTTTTGAACATGCCCTCAAAATATGGTTTCAAGTCTTCCATATCAATGAGCCGGCGGTTGATTTCGTCGCTCTGTTTTACCATCGTGGAAATCAGTTTCACCGGCATCAGTCGCCACAGGGACATCAGATGCCTGGGTACAAACCGCGTGCCCATACCCAGCAGCGGAAGCAGCGATTCCATCACCGGACTGTCGTGAAATGTTTTCACCGTCTGTCCCGGGGCTCCGCAGATGAGCACCAGGGCAGCGACCTTGTCGGGAAATCGATATGCCGTTTCAAGGGCCACCTGCACGCCGAGACTGTGACCCACCAGAACAGCTTGTGCCACCTGCGCCGCCTCCAGCACGGCGCACACATCCCGACTGAATCGATAAATGGACAAATCCGCCGTGGATTTGGGAGAACCGGAATTGCCGTGGCCGGGGTAGTGCCAGTGAATTAATTGATTGCGCGCCGAGAACTCGGGGATGAAGTATTTCCACACATGGCCTTCACAGAACAGACCATCGCAGAGGAGCAGTGGTGGACCATCGGCACAGACTTCGTAAAACAGTCGTGTGTCGTCATCACTGATGGCGAAGCCACTTGTCCAGGTGGGGGACAAGCGTCACCTATTCTTCGGCGACTTCCCGGTCGTCTTCTGCTTCGTCATCTTCTCCAGGTTCATTTACTGAAGGATATTTCGAAATCTCCGTCTTGGCGATTTTCCAGGCTTTCTGCACGATCCACGACAGCGATCGGTCCTGTCTGGTGGCTTCCGCTGCGATTTCATTCAGCATTTTTTCAGGAAAGTATAAGCTCTGTTTACGCTTGTCACTCTTGCTCATGGCGGTATCCTTCTTTAAAATATTAACTTACCATTGAATACACCGACACTCTATTCGACCCCCGGATTATCGTCAAGAGCATTCATCAGGGAGGCAATTGCGATGTGGTGAAAAAGACCAGCATAGCCATTGCCAGACATCTGAATAATGAGCGATATCACGGAAAACGATGAAGTTAGGTTGTATTGAGCGCAATCAGGCGAATTCAAAAGAAAATTCAGAACGACCAGCAATGATGTGTAAAAGTTCGAATTTTCCGGCGATACGTGCCAACGATGAACACCACGACAGCGCAATTACCTCGTGACCAGAATCCCGTGCCGGTAAATTGCCCCCTTTATCGGGGAACGTTGGCTGTCCATATAAAAAAATGCCCGGGTCGATGAGGCAAATCAACCCGGGCGCGGCGAAAGAACCCCGGGAGGGAGTTCTTATTGCTTCGTATAGAAGGTTCAGTAATCGAAATTCAGTTCAACGACTTCGCTGTCTTCTTTTTCTTCCTGCGCAGGGCCCATTTCCAGATACAGATCCCTTGCGAGATTATCCACGCTCAGTTGAAAAGTGGCGACACGCCGACGTTCTGACATCTCAAAATCTTTCCAGCTTCTGAAGGCTTCTTCTTTGAACATTTCTGCTCCTGTTCCGGTTGGTACTCCCTGGGAGTGTTGTTTTTTCTTACCTGTGACTACAATGTAGGATAATTGATGACATGAATCAAAAAATCAGCCAATAAAAGAGAATTTTTCGTGATGGCTTCCCTTGACACAGGTAGCACAGAAAGTGCATTACGTAGCAAATTGAGTAAAATGACTCTGGAACAGAAAGGAATCCCCTTGAAAAATCAGCCTTTTATACAAACGCCGGTTGTTTCCGGTCTGGCGGTGCTCCTGATGTCATCGCTGGCGATGGCCCACACCGGGGGGGGGAACGCCAGTGGATTTGCCAGCGGCTTTCTGCATCCGGCTGCCGGACTCGATCACATTGTGGCAATGATTGCCGTGGGATTGTGGGGGGCGTGGCTCGGGGCACCGGCCATCTGGTTGCTGCCGGTGGTATTCCCCATGGTCATGGCGCTGGGGGGCGTGCTGGGGATTCTGGGAATTCCGGTGCCCGCCGTGGAACTGGTGATTGCCCTTTCCGCCATCGTGCTCGGCATCTGCGTGGGCCTCGGCGTAAAACCCAAACTGTGGATCGCCGCCTTGCTCGTGGCGGTGTTTGCCATCTTTCACGGCTATGCCCATGGGGCGGAATTGCCCGGCGCGCAGTCACCGGTGATGTATTGCATTGGCTTTGTGCTCGCCACCGGACTGATTCATCTCACGGGCATCGGCATTGGTTTCGTTCGAAAAATCAAACATGGAGATTGGGTGGTCCGATCGCTGGGCGCCGGGATTTCTGCAGTTGGTGTGTTGTTTCTCCCTGGCGTTCTGTAGATTCATTCTGTACAACGGTCTGTTATGAGTACCTTATGTCTGCTGTATCCAGCCCATGTGACCATTGAAAATGTGAATGAGTTTTTTGCCGGCATCCTGCATCCCCTGATGGTACCCACCCATGTGCTGGCCCTGCTGGTGGCCGGTCTGATTGCCGCCCGCGCAGCGAAGGCCAGTCTCACGGTTTCCCGAATTTTTGTGCTGGCGCTGATGGCGGGACTGACAGCGTCCGGTTTTGGGGTGCGGGTGTCAACGGACTGGATGCTGCCTCTGGCGATCGGATTGTCCGCAATCTTCGTGGCGGCCAATATCCATTGGCAGAAACCGTTGCTGTCCTTCGTGCTGGTGTTCGCTCTCGGGATATTGATGGGTATCGACACCGCCTTTCCCGAACTGTCGGGCAAAGCGCTGTGGTGGTGTCTGCTGGGGGCGTTGATTGGCGCGGCACTGCCCTCGTTCTACGTGGCCCGTCTGGCAACGAAAGCGAGCAGACGATGGCAGCATATTGCGCTACGCGTGATTGCGTCGTGGATATTCGCTGTCAGTATTCTGATGGTGGCCCTGTCGTTGCGGTGATGCGCTCAACCGGCCCAATCAGTCGCAGGTGAGTTGCTCCAGTTTCGCCCCCGAGGGCACCGTCTGTTCCCAGGCATCATCCGGAAGTTTCACATTCAGTTCCACACCGTCGTCGTCGTACTGCATAAATAGCTCGGCTTTGTCCCGGGGCATTTTCACTCGAATTTCAAAGGGAACCGAAACGTCATCGACCATTCGCCACATATCAAAGGAAACATCAAATACCGGCGTGCCCGCCTCGCTCATCCGTGCCCGCAACAGGGGCAGGGTGGATTTGTCGGCACCGATGTGAAGAATCTGACGGGTGTTTCCTTTTTCGATGGTCACCACATAGTGGCCCTCCGGATCCCAGGTGATTTGCCGTGGGCCGTCCAGCAGCGGTACCTGCCCGATAAGAATGCCAGTCATGTCTTCGGGGGGCAGCGCCACGCCCGCGAAGCGCGCCACATTGCACGGAATGGGGGCGCCGCTGAAAAAGCGTCCGGTTTTGTAGTCGGAAAGACCGAACCGATGTTCATCAGCAGTGAGTACACTGAGCGTGCTGCCAAAGGGAGAAAGAATATCAATCCGAAGATTGTGGGGCAATCGTGCAAAAATATACGCTTTGCCGCGCACCCGCTGCTTCTGCACATGATCAATGGATCCGGCAATGCGAAATGAGCGGATGGGCGCGCGTTTTTCTGTCATCTGCTGCAACAGCGTATCGGCGTCCTGATAGGCATCCGCGGGGGGGCGCATGGGGCCGCATCCCCAGAGGAAGGCAACAACGGACAACCCGAAAAGAGTCGTGAAGGAATAATAATGGAAGCGTGCTGAAATCATGGGATACCCGCTACATTTTCTTTCGATCCTGGATGGCGCGCTCCAGGGTGCGCGCATCGGTATATTCCAGTTCGCCCCCCAGGGGCACACCGGAAGCGATTCGGGACACGGTGACGGGGAATTCTCTTAAGGACTGACGAATCAGCATCGCGGTGGCTTCCCCTTCCACCGATGGCCGGGTGGCCACAATTACTTCGGTGATCCCGTCGTTGCGCACGCGGTCCGTCAGCAAATCGATATTGAGATCATCCGGACCAACACCGTCGAGGGGCGCCAGCAGACCATGCAGTACATGGTATACCCCCCGGAAGGTGCCCCCGCTGTCGATGGCCCACAGGTCCGGTACATTTTCCACCACGCATATCACGTTGGGGTCCCGATGGCTGTCACTGCAGACCGGACACGGATTCTGATCGGAGATATTGGCGCACTGACTGCACCGTTCAATCTGATTGTGAAACTCGCAAAGGGCACTACCCAGCCGAAATGAGTAGTCGGGGCTGGTCTCCAGCAGATGAAACACCAGTCGGGTGGCGCTACGCCGGCCCACTCCCGGCAACCGGGAGAACAGGTCGATCATCTCCTGGATGGCGCCGGTCATGACCGATTAAAACAGTCCGGGAATTTTCATTCCCTGGGTGACTTCTTCGGTTGCGGCATTCAATTTTTCGTCGGCCACCTTGATAGCGGCGTTCACTGCGGATACCACCGCGTCCTGCAGGGTTTCCATTTCCTCGGGGTTCACCAGTTCTTTATCGATTTCAATGGCCGTCAATTCCTTTTCACCACTGATTGTAACCTTGATTTTTCCGCCGACGGCTTCTGCGGTCCAGGTTTCGTCCTTCATTTCTTCTTTCAGTTCCTCCAGCCGGGTCTGAATCCGGTGGGCGCGTTTCATCATTTCAGAAATGCCGCCGCGAAACCCCACGCGTCCACCGCCGCTTTTGCTACCGGAACTGCTCTTTTTACTTTTTCCTTTAACCTTCGACATACTTTATCTCCATTGCTATGTATTGGCATTGCCACTGAACGGGTTGCTTGTGCGAATGAACCTAACTGTTTAATCGAACCTTTGAAATTTTTCCACCCAAAGCGGTTTCGAACCCGCGAATTACCGGATGATTCTTTACGGCATCCGCAGCCTTGCGCTGGGCTTCCTGACTTTTCAGTCTTTTCTGGGCAAGGGTGGAATGGTCTCCAAGATCGCACACCTCGACAGTCAATCGCACCGTATGGCCCAGAGACTCACTGAAAAACCGCTCCAGGTCATTGACCATATTCCGATCCTGAGCCTGTCCGGCGGTGAACGCGTCGGTTTTATCAAACTGAATCACAATATGGGTGGAGGTGCTCCGGTCACTGAAATTGGCCCGCTCCAGCAACGATGACTTGGCTGGCAGCTTCCGCGCCAGTTCCCCCAGCATGGTTTCCCACTTGCTTCTGGGAAGCGGCGCGGACGGCGTTTCAGAGGGTGGGGTGGATACTCGCCCGGAAGATTCCGCACGGTTCGCATTCGGAGTAGTACTCCCGCCGCCTCCCGGTGACGGGGAAAATGGCGTGCTGACGCTCCCCGGGGAAGGAGGCGGTGGGGCCTGGGGGAGTTGGGATGGGACCGTTCCTCCACCTGCGGCAGAGACCTGAAGTCCAGCGCTATTCACGTCATCAGAGTTTTTTTTTTGCGCGGGTACACCCGCGGCAGGTGGCGGATAGCTGCCGCCGGTCGGTTGACCCGGTTGCTGTCGACTGAGCACTTCGAGTCGCTGAAGGATATCCGCCGCCGGAAGTATATCGCCGAGGTCGGCCACTCGGGCCAGAGAGGCTTCCAGGAGAATTTTGGGAAAGGAACTGCGGGCAATTTCTTCATGGGCCTGGGATACATGTTTGAATATCCGGTGCACCGTATCCCGTGTGGTGCTTTTCGCCTGCGCCTGCAATTCGGACAGCTCTTCTTTGGGCAACTCCAGAAAACCGATGTCTTCGCCACACACGGCAGCCACAACGAGATTGCGCAAATGCTCAAGCAGTCCCTTTGAAAATGTGGGAATATCAAATCCCTGCCGGTCAATCTCCTGCACAATCTCAAGGCATTTCGCAGGCTGGTGATCGATGATGGCCCGGCTCAGTTCAAAATATGTCTGCCGTCCCACTACGCCCAGCAGCGCGGCCACGTGCTCGGCGGAGATATGCTGCTCTCCGGCGGCGAGCACCTGATCGAGAATGGACAGGGCATCCCGCATGGAGCCATCCGCTTCCCGTCCCACAATTGCCAGGGCCGCATCTTCCGCGTGAATGCCTTCCTCTTCAAGAATTTCCCTGATGCGACCAATGATGGCACTGGTGGAAATCCGTCGAAAATCATATCGCTGAATTCTCGACAGGATGGTTGTGGGAATTTTATGGGGCTCCGTGGTGGCGAAAATGAATTTAACGTGTGGCGGCGGCTCCTCAAGGGTTTTAAGCAGTGCGTTGAATGCACTGACACTGAGCATGTGCACTTCGTCAATCACGTAAATCTTGAATCGGCCGATAATGGGGCGATAGGGAACGGTTTCCCGGAGTTCCCGGATGTCTTCGACCGAATTATTCGAAGCACCGTCGATTTCAATCACATCTACGGCGGTACCATCCGTGATGGTTTTGCAGGATTCGCAGACGCCGCAGGGATTGTCCGTGGGACCATCCTTGCAGTTCAACGATTTGGCGAGTATTCGCGCGAGGGACGTTTTGCCCACGCCGCGAACTCCCGAAAACAGAAATCCGTGGGCCACACGATCCATTTTAATGGCATTGGCCAATGTCTGGGTGACGTGCTGCTGTCCAACGACTTCCGAGAAGCACATGGGACGACATTTTCTGGCCAGGACGAGATAAGACATAAACTATAAAGTGAACTCCAGGCCTTCTCTGGCCGCTTCAGAGCTGGAAAACAGTTTTTGACAGGCCGTTTCAATTTCTTCGACCACTTCATCGCTGTGTCCCGGATCGTGGTGAAACAGAACCAGGTGTTTCACATTGGCCAGCCTGGCCAGCCGAACCGCTTCCACATACGTGGAGTGACCCCAACCCACCTTGGATATGGTCCCATCGTCCCCCGTGTATTCCACTGGGGTGTACTGAGCGTCATACACAAACACATCAGCGTCCCGGGCCAGCTTCAGCACATTGGCGTCCGGTGGTTCTCCTTCCGGAGTATGTTCGGTATCGGTGCAATAGGTGAATACTTTTCCCTGGTATTCCACGCGATACCCATAGCAGCCATTGGGATGACGCAGTGGCAATCCTTCGATGGTCAGCCTGGGAGCCAGGGTGAGTGCCTGACCATCTTCAAATTCCCTGAAATGCATCTTCGCGTTACAATCATCCAATGATACCGGAAAATTGGGGAAATTCATCTGGCCGGCCAGGGTCTCTCCCAGGGTCATCTCCAGATTTTTGCCACCAAAGATGTGGATTTCATTCTGAGACTGAAAGATGGGGATAAAAAAGGGAAATCCCTGGATGTGATCCCAGTGCACATGGCTGAAAAACATGTATGCGTTGATGGGCTTGCCTTTTTTGATGAGCTTATCACCGAGAAGACGAAGTCCCGTGCCACCATCGAGAATGATCAGAGTATCATCCGCATTGATTTCCACGCAGCTGGTATTTCCGCCGATACGGGCAGTATTCGGGCCCGGAGTTGGAATTGATCCCCGAACACCCCAGAATTTGATATGGAACATGTGCGGCTCTTTATTCCGCGCCCCACTTTAAAAAATAAAGGTAGGCCGCCCAAAGTATCCTCAGATATCGTCTACTTCACCACCACTTGCGGCAGGCGCAGCAGCCTGTGTCGCAGCGGGTTTGGCATTGGCCTTCTTCAGGTCATCCACCGCGTCGTTGGTACCGAAAGTACTGACAAGAATGAAGATGATGACCGCCAGAATGGTGCCGCCGAGAATGCTGAAAGGCATCTGTTTGGGGGTGATCGCTGACTTTCGTTCAAAAGTTGAGAGCTCTCCGCTCATGGCGTCCTCCTTATAAAAAAAACGCATTAACACGCAATAACGGGAGGTCATGGTACTTTCAATATAATTAAAAAGTCAAGAACTTATGATCTCTTCCGACGCATCTTGTGCGAAACACCGGGTTCATGTATGGAGTACTCGCGATGAAGTTTGTTGATGAAATACAGATGACAGTGAAGGCCGGCGACGGCGGCAATGGGATTGTGGCGTTCCGGCGTGAAAAATATCGTCCCAAAAGTGGTCCATCCGGCGGCGATGGTGGTCGGGGGGGCAGCGTGGTACTGGTGGCGGATGAAAACATCGGGACCCTCGTGGATTTGCGCTATCGGCATCACATTGAGGCAAAACGCGGGGAGAACGGCCAGGGCGATGACTGCTATGGAAAGAGCGCGCCGGACACCATTGTCCGGGTGCCGGTGGGCACGGTAGTCCTGGACGAAGATACTGACGAGATAATCGGCGATTTAACCGAACACGATATGAGTATAGTGGTGGCCCGGGGCGGCGAAGGGGGGCTGGGCAATATTCACTTTGCCACCGCCGCCAATCAGGCTCCCCGAATCTGTACACCCGGTACAGCGGGGGAGGCGAAATCCCTGCGACTGGAGCTCAAACTCCTGGCCGATGTGGGGCTGGTGGGATTACCCAGTGTGGGTAAGTCGTCGATCATTTCACAAATTTCAGCGGCCAAACCCAAAATTGCCGAGTATCCGTTCACTACCCTGATTCCCAATCTGGGAGTGGTGAAGATGGGGATCGATCAGCATTTTGTGGTGGCAGACATCCCCGGGCTCATCGAAAACGCTTCCGCCGGCGCCGGGCTCGGCATTCAGTTTCTCAAACACATTCAGCGAACGGCGACCCTGGTGTTTGTTCTGGCCCTGGATGCCACCCTTGAAAACGATTTGCTTGCGGATTTGGCGGTGCTCAGGCGGGAACTCTCCGCATTCGACGAAACCCTGGTGCAACGGCCGTCGCTAGTGGTGGTGAACAAATGCGATCTGGCGGAAACCCGGGAACTGGCTGCGGACCTGGAAGCGCATCTTCGCCGGGAAGGCATGGATATGCTGCTGGTTTCCGCCGCCACCGGCGAGGGCTTGCAGGCGCTTAAAAATGTTCTGGCGAGTCAGATTCTTCCATCTGCCGAAACGTGATTATTCCCGGTGAATATCGGGAACCTCTTCTTCTGGTTCATCCGCTTCTTTTCGGGGCATTCAGTGCCAGTGATACGGGTTATTTCTTGAGGGTAACGGTATTTCCGGCGCCCCCCACGCTGGCGGTCACCGCGCTCACCACTTCGGATGCGGGCATGGCCGTGTATTCGTAGGGAATATCGAAAACAGTGCCTCTGGAGGCGTTGAGTTCCGACCCGGAGCCGATATTGCCAATGCCTTTCCACCCGCGGGGGCTGCCCATATCCGTCCAGATGGATCGGCCTTCGTCGTAAACACAGTTTTCCGCAATGAGCGCCATATCCTTGCCCACACCGTGAATCTGGCTGCCGCCGGTGTTGTGGTAATTGTTGAGCATGTGAATGTTGCCGAAACGTCCGCGGGGCTGGCGCTGGTCCACCCGGGCGCCCCAGTGACAGTTCATGTACGTGATTTTCAGTTTCCCCACGCTTTCCGGCTCATCATCGTCCCCGGCGATCAGGTTTGAAAACCGGTGCTCTTTATCGTAAGTATAATAAAAGTGACTCCACGAGATAGTCACGAAATCACCGCCCCTGGTCACGTCGCAATTACCGTCCTGTCCATCGGACACATCCAGATGGTCGAGCCAGACGTGGTGCGCGCCCTTGCCCACATAAACCCCATCGGCACCGGCTTTGCAAGTTTCGTAGTCTCCACAGAATTCTCCCTGGATGGCTATATTGCGAACAATGATGTTGTATATGCTGGAGCCACTGATACTCATGTTTCCGATAATTTTCACCCCCGGGGCAGTCCCGATGACCGTGGTATTGGCACCGGGCTGGAATGAACCGCGATATTCACCGGGTTCCACCAGTACGATTTTGGGCCCGGCACCACTGGTGGCACTCTGCAGGTCCGACATGTTGCGGACCGTGATGGCATTGCCAATATCCAGGCCCCCACCGGTGGTAGCCGCACCATTCACCGCAACGCTCGCATATCCGGGAACCCGGTCCCCAATGGTAATGACGCCGTCCCGGTCCGAGCCGGTATCGGTATCGACTTCGATTTCCGGGCACTCGCCCTTTGAAAAGTCGCCTGTCCCGGTGATGGAAAGCGAATCAAAATTGGCGGGACCTTCGCTGGACTCCGCTTCGAGGCGAACCGTATTGGACCCGGCCACAAAATTCACGTCCTGCCCCAGGGTGTCCCAGGTGGTCCAATCGCCCCCGGCGGGAAAGTCCAGAGTGCCAATTACCTGGTCATTCACCGTGAGGGTGACCGGCCGTGACGTATCTCCGCCATTTGAATAACGCCATTCCAGGGTGACGCTGCCCGCGTTTGAGGCCGATATGACCCATTCCACGGCAGCGCCGGTGGCGTTGCTGCCATTAATATATCCAGTGCCAGTGAACCCGGTGTTCTCACTCTCCACCTGCCCGTTGTACATGCACACACCTTCCACATCCTCCAGCACCCGCGTATTGGCATCAGCGTCGGAGTGGGTGTCCGAATCGGTATCAATGTCGGTATCGCTATCGGTATCGGTATCGCTATCGGTATCGGAATCGGAATCGGTGTCGGAGTCCGTGTCTGAATCGGTGTCCGAATCGGTGTCGGAGTCCATGTCTGAATCGGTATCGGAGTCCATGTCCGAATCGGTATCGGAGTCCATGTCTGAATCGGTATCGGAGTCCATGTCCGAATCGGTGTCGGAGTCCGTGTCCGAATCGGTGTCGGAGTCCGTGTCTGAATCGGTATCGGAATCGGCAGTGTCCGGTTTTGAATCCCCACCTGTATTGTTATCCGAGCATCCCCATGGGCATATCCACAATACAGACATCAGCAGAATCAGGTATCTTTTCATTGTATTTTTCCTTGTAAACTGTTCCGTTTTATAGCCATTCCAGAAGTGCCGCGACCCGGGGGACAGGGTTCAGAAATTTCCTGAAAAGGATTGACGCCGAGAATATTAACAGAGGAGACGTCGCTATTTCTAATTCCCGGATGTATGCCGGTGGGGATTCTGGTCGATGACTTCTCTGACGGCAGCACCGAGAATGTTCATTCGCAGGGGTTTAATCAGCACTTTATGAATGCCGAAGTCGGCCATGTTGGATTTATTTACATCCGATGTGTACCCGGTGTAGAGCAGAATGGGGATGCTGGGACGAATCTGGTTGATTCTTGTGGCCAGCTCCAGACCACTCATTTCGGGCATGGACTGGTCTGTAATCACCAGATCGAATTCTTCGGGATTGCTGCTGAATATTTCCAGCGCCTCCACGCTGGAGGTTTTCGCAGTGACCCGGTAGCCGGCTCGGCCGAGAATCCGCTCACTCACCGCCAGAATTTCTTCTTCGTCATCTACATACAGAATATGCTCCGTGCCCACCGCCAGGGGTTCTGCAGACGAGGGTCGGATGGGCTCTTCATCTTCAGATACGGGGAAGTAGATGTGAAACGCGGATCCCTCGCCCAACGCAGATTCCAGACGGATGAATCCGCCACTGTTTTTTACGATGCCGTGGACGATGGCCAGACCGAGTCCGGTTCCCCGGCCGATGCTTTTGGTGGTGAAGTATGGCTCAAATATTTTGTCCTGAATATTGGACGCAATACCTTCACCGGTGTCGGCAACGATGAATTGAATAAATTCGCCTTCTGAGATTTCCGGCTCGTTCTTCAATTCCGCTCTGGTGAGAAATGTGCGTCGCAAAGTGATAGTGAGGGTCCCGCCCTCATTTTCCATGGCATGGCATGCATTGGAATACAGATTCATTACCACCTGATGGAACTGGGTGGGATCCGCGTGAATGGCTCCGGCATGTTCGTCGATCTCCTTTCGGACCACAATATTGGTGGGCGTTGAAGATCGCAACAGCTTGGTAGTCTCCCGCAGGGTGCTCGACGGGTAAAACGTGGTATGAGAGCCTTCGGACTGGCGGCTGAACGCGAGAATCTGCCGCACCAGGATTTTGGCGCGTTCTCCGGCGGACAGTACATGTTCCATATGGGATTTCAGGTGCGGCGTATCTTTTACGTCATCGTAAATCAATTCGGAAAAACCGATGATCGTAGACAAGATATTATTGAAATCATTGGCAATTCCCGCAGCAAGGGTGCCTACGGCTTCCATTTTGAGGGCCTGGCGAAGCTGGGACTCCAGTTCCTTTCTTTCCATTTCAATTTTTTTACGTTCTGAGATATTCCGGCCGATGGCGATCACGTAACCGCTCTCAATGGTATCGCTGGTCATCAGGGAGGCGGCATATTCCGTCGGAATCCGCTCGCCATTTCTGGAGAGGAACGTGAGTTCGACAGTGCCCTGCTTCAGCGTGCGAAGCGCCTTGATCTGCGCAGCAACCTCCTCAATTTTATCCGGTTCTATCCAGTCGTCGGGAATGCAGGTATGGGCAATGTCTTCATCGCTGACACCACTCATTTCAACGAAAGCCTTGTTCCAGCGAATCGGTTTTCCGGTGATGGGTTCGAATACCAGAAAGACATCATTCTGCGCATCCAGCGCCGCATCGGTGAAGGCTTTTTCCTTGCGCAGTTCGGTTTCCGCCAGTACGCGTTCCTTCATTTCCGCCATGATATCGCTGTAGCTGCGACCGGTGATCAGGCAAATGATGTACAGCAGCGCCATCCCCGGGTCCACTGAGAGCAGTCCCCAGCGAAACGATCGGACGGCATCGGGCCCGTTGCTGAACGATATGGGAATGAGCAGGGTCAGCAGTATAATCACCGAATTCGCGGTAATGGCCATGGCAATGCCGTACCGCAGGGCACTCCAGATGGAAAATGCACCGAACAGCAACCAGTGCCGTTCAAACGATGCAGAAGTCCCCAGGATGGAGATGCCGATGAAAATTGCCGCCAGCTCCAGCGGAACGATATTGTGCGTGCGCCCCGAAGGCACCCATTCGGGCCGGGCAGCGCCACAGGTACGTGTCCATCCGCGGTTTTCGAGAAAAGGGGTGAGAAAAATCAGCAGGGGCGAACAGACGACCAGGGTCCAGAACACATCGGACACCCACTCTGTCCAGATAACCCATCGGAAGTCCTTGGTGAAGAGGCTCTCCAGAGTAGGCTGTCTGAAAACCGCCGACAGCAATGCGACAATAAGTGGAATCGCAATTCCCAGCACAAACCAGGCAGTGGTATTGCGGGTGTCGGGCATCCAGCACTTGCCGCGAAACACCCGGATAAAAAGCAGCCAGGAGAGGAACACGCCAGCCACTTCAGGCAAGCCGAACAGTGCCCACGATTGGGTGGGTTCCAGTTCCAGAAAAAGTCCATTGCCCAGAGCGGCCAGATAAAACCCGACCAGCACTCTCGGTCCCCACCAGTATATCATGGTGATTGCCAGCGGCATGGAGAGATACCAGATGGCAATATCCGGGTTCATCCCGCATGCCAGTGTGAGCATCACGCCCAAATGGCAGATAATCAGTGGAAGAATCCATGTCCAGATTGGCAGATGAGTTGCCGGATCACTGTGATCAGTCAGGTAACGCATATAAACCAAGTGTATAACAAACCAATGGAACGGGGCAGCGTTTTTTTAGGGAAATTTTACGGAGATCGATAATGGATGTGCGGGAGGAATGCGAAAAATGAATTTCGGGTATAATTATCGTTCCCCGGAGAGAACCTGGGCGACGTTGTAGGCGTGGTCGCCAATTTTTTCGAAACTGGTGAGCATGTCGATGTAAATGAGGCCCTGCTGCACGGTGCATTCCTGGTTGTTCAAGCGGGTGATGTGCCCTTTTCGAATGCGTTTCCGGAGATGGTTGATGGTGGTTTCGTAATCATCGGCTTTCTGCATCATCTTTTTCGAAGGCTCAAAGATATGCCTTTCGAGCAGACTCAGAAATTCTTTGACGTTATTCCCGATTTCCATGATGTCGCTCATGGCTTCTTCGCCGAATGGCAGATTTTTCTCGTAGCGCTTTCTGGCCAGGCGCAGCAGGGATTCGCAGTGGTCGCCAATTCTCTCCAGGTCGCCGACACAGTTCAGGATACCGGCAACTTCGTGGCTTTGCTCGGTGGACAGTTCCAACTGGGCCACCGGAACCAGATATTCGGTGATTTCCTTTTCGAGCAAGTCCACAATGTCTTCCCGCCGGTGAATGTCATCCGCCACCGCGCCCATTTTGTCATTGGGATGAGATACCAGATTCAGCACCTGGGAAAGCATGGTCTCCACTTCCTTGAGCATCCGGTTCAATTCTCCCCGGGCCGCATGGAGCGCCATGGGGGCGGATTCCATGACCTTGGGATCGAGGAACCGCAAATGGGTTTCCGTCTGTTCCTTACCCACCACCAGGCGGGTGGACAGCCACGCCAGCTGTCTGGAAAATGGCAGGAAGAGAACGGTATTGATGATGTTGAAAAGGCTATGAAATGTTGCCAGGTATATGGTGATCGGAAACTGTGCGGCTTTTGTCGCAGCGGCGAGCTTCTCCGGATCGGAGATGGCGCGGATAGTGTCAAAGTCAATTCCGGATGCCTGAGGGTATATCCAATTGATGGCGGAGAGGAACGGTACAAATAAAAGTACCGGCCAGATGGATCCAATCAGGTTGAACAGAAAATGTGCTCTGGCTGCCTGTTTGGCCGCGGAACTGGTGCCGATGGCCGCCAGATTTGCCGTGATGGTGGTGCCGATATTCTGCCCCAGCGCCAGAGCACATGCAGTGGGCAGATCAACCAGCCCCTGGGCTGCCATGGTCATGGTGACCGCCATGGCCGCAGACGATGACTGAACGATGAATGTGAACAGCATTCCGACAACAAGCGGTACACACCGGGAGAGAATGGTATCCGCACTGGAGTGGGTGGCAATCCACTGGGTGATCTGTGGCGCTGATTTGAGAACCCCCACTGCGTCTTTCATGAAGCCGAGACCAATAAACAGAATACCAAAACCGATAAGCACTTCGCCCCAGTCCGCCAGTTTTCGATGCCCGGTAAATCTGGGAATGAAACCGATGGCAATGGCCGGTAACGCCATAAGAGCGATTTTCACTTTAAAGCCAAAAACCGCCACCAGCCATGCCGTAGCCGTGGTGCCGATGTTGGCGCCCATGATGACGCCGATGGATTGATTCAATGTGAGCAATCCCGCGTTGACGAATCCCACCAGCATCACCGTGGTGGCGCTGGAAGATTGAATCACACTGGTCACCAGAAATCCGGTACCCACGCCGGCGAACCGGTTGGTGGTCATGGCCGAAAGGACGGTGCGCATTTTTTCGCCGGCGACTTTCTGGAGGCCATCGCTCATCACTTTCATGCCGTAGAGAAACAGGGCCAATCCGCCTGAAATGCCTATAATCATATCGAAGTAGTCAATTTTCATTCCGCTGTTCCTTCGGTGCGAGGTTCACTGACTGATCACTCAATCGTCACAGGATTGTCACAAGCCGAAAAAGGGAATACTCCATTTGTTTTGGTGAAAACAACCCCGCAGTTGCAAGTTTTTCGTTTTGTGCCGGCAATATACCGAATCAATCAGTATTCGGTTGATGGAAGGGCGAGGGGAAGGGCCGGTTGAACGGGAAAGGTGACCGTGACACATGCACCGCCCAGGCGCGCTGAGGCATCCAGCTGAATGGTTCCGCCCACCCGCTTTGCCATGTCCAGTGCCATGGAAAGTCCCAGACCGATGGCCTTGCCGAGGGGTTTTGTTGTGAAGAACGGCATAAACACACGCTGCCGTTGATCGGCCGGAATACCCGGGCCATTATCCTCAAGAGTAATGATTACGTTGTCGTTGGTGTTATAGCCTGTCACCAGAATTTGCTTCGGTTCCCTACTGATAGACTCCAGCGCTTCGGCACTGTTTTTCAATATGGAACCGAAAATTTCTGCCAGGTGGAGCGGTGGGGCATCCAGCATGGGCAGAGAGGTGAGATTCTTTTCAATTTGAATCGTTTGATGGTCCAGTTCCATGGCGCTGATGGCAAGACCGAGTTCAAAGGCGGGATCTACGGATTTGGCATCGCTGAGAGTGCGTTTCTGATTTGCCAGACGCAACATTTTCATGGCTTCCGCAAGACGGCTTCCAGATTTTCGGGTGCTTTGAAGCATTTGGTTCTGGCTGACCAGCTGACTCTCCAGCTGGGTCATCCAGGAATCCGGGGTCGGGGTGTCCTGTGCAAAACTCCGGTTTTCAGCGACGAGTTTCTGGAGTTTTTCGGTCTGGCGGAGCACCGTACTGACGCCGGAGAGCAATGCCCCCAGCGGATTGTTCACTTCGTGGAGCAGATAATCGATGGTCTGGGCCATCAGTGTTGCCCGCTCCGAGCGCCGGAGCACCAGTTCCGCCTGCCGTTCCGTGGTAATATCGCGGCCTACCATGAGTAATTGAAGGTCGTTGCTGTCCTGGGTCAGCAGAGATATGGTGAACGAGGCCAGGCGCCGGCCCCGGGTGCCGGTGATTTCCACCTCTAATTTCTCGCCGCTTCTGGCACATTGAAACAGTTCGCTCATGGAAAGAGGATTGAGGATATGCTGAATTGACCTGTCTTTCATGGTGCCAGATGGGGCTCCCAACAGCTCATGGGCTTTGTGGTTCGCCATTCGGATGGTGCCGGTTTCTCCCAGCAGAAAGATAACATCCGGGGCATACTGCAACATCTCTTCGGATTCTGATTCAACCGCTTCCAGATCTTCACCCTGCTGGAGTGATAGCAAAGAAAGTCCCATGATGTCAGCCACTTCCTGAATGGACTCCCGTGCTAAATCATTTGTTGCGCAAATATTTTTGTCGATAAGCAGCGTCCCGATGGATTTGTTCTGGGCTGACACCAGAAATGGCTCCGTGTGGGCGTGGAGTGTGGTATCGGGCTCCGCTACAAAAAGAGCGGGGGTGTGCAGGGTATCGGAGACCAGGCGAAGTGCTCCGTGAAGATAGTCGGTGGAGTGGGTTTCGGCCAACGCCAGGCGCAGGAGCTGTTGTCGCAGTGAATCAATTTCCTTTCGCGATACAGTGTGAATCCGTGGTGGGCAACGATGTGATTGCATATCAAAAGAAACAGTGGTTTTGGACAAAGGAACCCCCTCCGCGCCCGTTTATCGCGGATCGAATCGGGACATCAGTCAGCGATGTCGAAATGCTCAGCTGGCGTTTTCAGGTGTCTCGTTTTTCTCTTTCTGTTCTGAAGCTGAAAGTTTCATGGCCTCTTCAGACAGAGACACCTCCTCGTACCCTTTTCTCATGTGCAGCCCCTCCGACTTCTTTTCTTCCCTTTTTTCTTCCGTCGGCTTCAGCTGCTGGGTGTACGCGCGAAAAACCTGCCGCAACTCTGTTGACAACACGCGCAATACGTTCACCGGATTCCTTTCCAAAGAGCAAAACCATTCGTGGTCCTGTACTCGCCATTTAAGTCGGCAGCAGGGATAAAAGCTTTAGGAAATTTGAAAAATAAATCTGGAGACGGGAATTCAGCCGTAAAATTTTCTGGCGGAATCCGCGGTCTGGTCAATGAGTGTGGCAATGGTCATCGGACCCACGCCACCGGGAACCGGTGTGTACGCGCTGCTTCTGGACGCAGCGCTTTCCAGATCGATGTCACCGCAATTTTCGGCGGGATGATATCCGGCATCAATGAGAACCGCACCGGGTCTGATCCAATCCGCTTTAATGAACCGGGGAATGCCCACAGCGCCCACTACCACATCGGCCTGTCTCACCTTGTCTGCCAGATTTTCGGTGCGGGAGTGACAGATGGTGACGGTGGCATGCCGGTTGAGCATCATCATGGCCAGTGGTTTTCCGAGAATGGGGCTTCGACCCACCACCACCACATCTTTGCCCTTCAGGGCGATGCCGTAATGGTCAATCAGCGACATGATGCCCTGGGGCGTGGCGCTGCCATATACTTTTTCGCCCATGGACATTTTTCCGAATCCGAGACAGGTCACACCGTCCACATCCTTTTCAAGGGTGATGGCGTCAAAGCAAGCGCGTTCATCAATCTGGGAGGGCACGGGATGCTGCAACAGAATCCCGCGCACGGTCGAATCCCCGTTCAGTTCCCGTATTTTTTCCAGGAGCTCTTCTGTGGTCGTCTCCTTTGGCATTTCCACTTTCAAAGAAACCATTCCCACTTTTTTACAGGCGGTCTGTTTCATTTTCACATAGGTCGCGCTGGCGGGATCGTCGCCCACCAGAATGGTGGCCAGAACGGGGCTGGCGTCGGGATTTGCTACCTTCAACGCGGAAATTTCCTTCTTCAGGCGAATTCGCGTTTCCTTTGCGAGGGCTTTGCCATCCAGAACAATCGGGTCAGACATGATTCGTATTTCCTTGGGTTGCAGTGTTAAAATTCAGGGGCGGGATCGTAACACGTTCAACGGACTTTTACCAGCGGATGTGGTGGGGTCCGCACAGGGCGCGCTCGGGATTCCAGTGGCGGTGAACAGGGTTTTCATGAACCCTAACCTACTGAAAAATAAAGCGTTTGAAATGGCGACATACTTGACCGCTCTGGGCTTTGCTGTTACCACTCGGGCAGGACGGGCGCGTAACGGGGACGACCGTCCGCATCCAGTCAGGGCAAGATGAATTTGACCGAGGGAGATACCATGAAAAAGATGGTTGTCATTTCTACACTGTTCATTGGAATCATCGGCATCGCCGGATGTGGCGCCACACAGATTTCGGACGAGAATGTTCGCAAGTCGGATAGATTTTATGAAGCGGCGGTGGTTGCGTGGACGGACCGGAGTGACAATCTCACGGCGATTCGGCATCTGACCCGGGCGGTGGAAGCCAATCCGCAGAACGATGACGCCCAGTATCTGCTGGGGACCATGCGGTTGAGCCGGGGGGAATACAAACAGGCGGAGGAGCATCTGTTGCTGGCGGTTAAATATCGGGAAAATAACGCCGCCAAAAAGGTGGAAGCCCAGAACAGTCTCGGGGTGCTGTACATTCATACCAAACGATATGAGGAAGCCATCCGGGTTCTCGATGAAGCGGCCGGCGAAGTGCTCAATCGCGCACCCTGGCTGGCCTATGGCAATCTGGGTTGGGTGTACACTGAACTGGGACAATACGACCATGCCATTGAGTCCCTGAAAAGAGCCCTGTTTGACCAGCCGCAGTTCTGCGTCGGACTGTATCGACTGGGGAATGCATATTATATGAAGGGCGACTATGAATCCGCGAAAGAAAGTCTCAATTCCGCGCTTTCCGTTGAGGCGGATGGTTGCGATCGAATGCAGGAGGCGTATCATTTGTTGGGTATGACGTATCTGCGCCTGGACAGCCCCGATGACGCCATGAATGCGTTTGACACGTGTGTTCAGGTGAATCCCAAAACCGAGATCGGTAAAAGTTGCGCTGAAATTACGAGGGAGTGAATCCCTTCTCTTCGCGGGAGTGTTCCATGCAGGTCACACAGCAACAGAAAAATTATCGTTATTACGGAACTCTCAGGCGACTGCTGAACCGCAATGCCGGTGCGAACATCCGAAAAATCGTTGAAAAAACACATCCGGCGGATATGGCGCAGATTCTTTCGTATTTCGCTGCGGCGGAACAGCGGGCGATTTTCAAGTATGCCCGGGATGATAAGCGTCGCGCGGAAATCCTCCGGGAAATGACCCTGGAGGTGGCCCGCGGACTGGTGGTGCTGATGGAGGTCAAGGAGGTGGTGGCCATCATTCTGGAAATGTCCGCCGATGACCAGGCCGACCTGCTGGGCAGTCTCGATGAACACTACGCCAACGAGATTATTGCCGCCATGCCCCGGGACGAATCCAATGATGTCCAGGAGCTTCTGAGATACGACGAGAATTCGGCCGGTGGTATCATGAATCCCGACGTACTGGCGATTCATATGGATTCCACCATTGCCGAGGCCATCAAGGTGGTTCAGCAGCACGGGGACATTGACATGATTTTTTATCTGTACGTGGTCGATGACCACGGGTCCCTGTGTGGGGTGCTGTCTCTTCGTCATCTGGTGATTTCCAAACCGGAAACCGTTGTTCGCAACATCATGAACCCCAATGTGGTTTCCGTCCGTACCGAAGAAGACCAGGAAGATGTGGCCCGGCTGGTGACCCGGTACGATTTTCTGGCCATTCCGGTGGTGGACGACACCAACAATCTGGTGGGCGCGGTCACGGTGGATGACGTAATCGACGTTATTTCGGAAGAAGCCACCGAGGACTTTCTGAAAATGGCCGGTGCGGGCGAAGAACAGGTGCAGAATGCATCGCCGTTTCGTCACATGGCCAGTCGGGCGCCCTGGCTGTTCGCCGCTCTGCTGGGTGGGGTGGTGACATCGTTTGTGATTCGCAATTTCGAAGATACCCTGTCGCGATATCTCTCCCTCGCTGCGTTCATTCCGGTGATCATCGGTATGGCCGGTAATGCGGGCACCCAGTCGCTGGCGGTGGTGGTCCGCGGTCTGGCGACCCGTCAGATTAAAATCAAGCAGGCGTGGCAAACCATTTCCAACGAAATTCTGGTGGGGACCCTGCTCGGGATTCTGTATGGGGCGATTCTGGGAGCCGTGGGGATGTGGCAA
Source organism: Polyangia bacterium (assembly GCA_050287845.1). GTDB lineage: Bacteria > Myxococcota_A > Polyangia > JAAYKL01 > JAAYKL01 > JAFGXQ01. The sequence continues at coordinate 151,182 of JBNKCR010000141.1, read as the reverse complement.
TTTACCGGAGATTCACCGGTGGCCCTCAATCTGGCTGTGGCCGTGGGAACGGCGACCGCGACCGCGATGACCCTGGCCACCCTGGTGGCGTCGTCGATTCCGTTGATGTTTGCCAGAATCAATATTGATCCGGCGGTGGCGACCGGTCCGTTCGTAACCACTGCCATCGACATCCTCGGCGTGACCATCTACTTCATGGTGGTCAATGCACTGGTCTGACCCGGTGGCAATGTGCTCACCGATACCGCATTTATTCTGCGTTCTGTAAATTACCGGGAATCCGATCGCATCTTTACGTTATATACGCGGGAGCACGGCAAGCTCAGCGCCATTGCCAGGGCTGTCAGAAAAAGTTCGAAAAGATTTGGCGGTGCACTGCTGCCCTTTGCGGTATTCGATGTCTCCCTGACCCCCTCCCGCAAGGGAAGCGGGGAGATGTTCACCATCAGTCAGGCATCTCTGCAGCGGGCAAACGATGGTCTGGGCAAGGACCTCACACGCCTCGGAGTGGCGGGATTTCTTCTGGAGCTGATTCGGGAAGCCGCTCCGGAACACGAATCCAGTGAGCCCCTGTTTCGGCTGGGAGATGAAGCGCTGACACTGCTCAGCGATGAGCCGATGTTGAATCCACGCGGATTGATGCTGGCCGCGGGAATGCGGATTCTCGCTCAGTGCGGACTGGCCATGAGTGTGGGTCGCTGCAATGCGTGTGGCCGGGAGGTCCCGGGCAAAAGAAGTGTGTACTTCGATGCATTGCGCGGGGGCGTGGTCTGTACGCCGTGCGGCGGCGGCCCCATCCTCCTCGATGCCGAAACCGCAACGGCATTCGCCTTTCTGGAACAGCACCCGGTTCTGGACGGGGCGCGCCATTCCATTGCCCCGGAAACCCTGGCACATATGGAATCCGTATTCACCGGATTCATTCAGATGCATCTGGAAAAGGAACTGAAAACGCCTGCCTACCTGCACCAGATCACCCCCTGAAATCACGATAAGCCGTATCAATGTGATCAAGATACAGTTACCTTGAGGGGATACTTCAAAGGTCTTTGCTGCTTCTCCGGCCAGCTTTCACAGGGTTGCCTGAGCAAATTATTGAGGGAAAGGCGCTGTGTGGCGAAGACTACTCAGTGGGGTTCTCGATGCGGCCCATGAACAGGATAGTGTTGGTTTCCGTGTCGTGGATGAACAGCAGGAAGGGCTTATCGAAGGAGATGCTGAAGGGGTCCATCGCTGCGCTGTCCGCGTACTCAATCACCGTTGCCCCCGCAGCCTCGGTTCCTTCTTCATTGATGTCCAGCGATGTACTGTGCAGCACGCGACTGATACCCATGACGTGATCCGGCACCATTCTGTCCCAACCGCTGGTAAAATCAAAGGCGGATGGCATCCCCATCTCAATCAGCGGCGTCTTGAGCTGCGATTTGTACTCCATTTTAAATTTGGGGAACCCAACAGTTCCACTGCGTGGCTGCAAGTCTGTTTGCCACTGTTGCCAGGTGGTCCCATCCAGCGTTGCCAGGAGCGCATCAACAGTTGTGCCCTCTCTGGGAAGCACCGCGGTCATGGCAAACTCCTCGCCTTTGTAGGGCAGACGCACCATTTGCAGCGTATCATCTTCAAAATAGGGCAGGTATGCGTCCGGACGGCGCATCATTGTGGCCAGAACCACGCCGTTCGAAGTGGTAAAATTTTTGTCGGCGGTATAGCTGCTGTCGAACTTGGTTTGCCATTCACCCTTGAAATAAATGGTATTTGCAAGTACCGCAGCCGTGTCACCTGAGAAAGGCGAATCTGCAGGGACAATCTGAGGAATCAGGCTGTGGGTCATCTCGTTTACCCATGAGTTGACCTGTTGGGTCGCCACCAGGGGATCCCCATGGAGCTGGTTGACATGAACACCAAAGTAGTCGGTGGCTTCGGTAACATATTCAGGACGCAGCTGGATGTCTGCCCGGTACCACAGCGCATTGGCAATCTCCAAAACGGTTTGATCGCTCAATCCCAGCAGCCCGCCTGCCAGATTCTGATATCCCTGCCGGATGGTTTCAACCTCCAGGTCGCCATAGGACAGCACGTCGCGCATCTCCGGTTCCACTGGCGCCACACTGCCGTTCCACGCCATGGCCAGCGCAGACGAAATACTGAACGGCGAAATAAAAATGTTGCCATCATCCTCGGCGTCCAGCCTGGCAAAAAGGTTCAGGCCAAATTGGTTAACCGCTTCTGAAATGGTGGTGCCATCTGAAGTGAATGCATCCACATTCGGCAAATTGGGTTCTGCTTTGGGTAAATTCTCCCACTGGGCGGCTGTGGTATCCGAATCTGTACCGGTATCTGAGCCGGTATCTGAGCCAGTTTCTGTATTTGTATCCGACCCGGTGTTCGTATTGGAATCGGTCTCCTGCACTGTGGAGGGGTCCGTTTCATCGCCAGTGACAGAACCGGTTTCCGTGCCGGTGTCCGTCTCTGTACCCCCAGCCGTATCACTGCCGGAATCCGAATCCACGTCGTTTTCGCTATTTGCATCGTCGTTGCACCCCAGGTACCCCAGACAAAAAAGCATGGATAAACTGGCAATCAATATTTTTTTAAAATCACGCATCATTTGATCCTTTCCAATCAGTAATTTCACACAGGGGATCACCAAAGCAATCTCCGTGACAAACTATAAAAAAAGGTAACCCTTTAAAATCACAATAAATTCAATCAACCAAACATGGCACGAACTGTGCCAGACGTTATTTTACTCACCAGACAGTGTTCATCCCGGGAAGAATACGGAATGATTTTATGAAAAGCGATACTATTACATTTCGAACAATTGCATAGGCGAACTGTAATGATATATTGATTCCAATTCAAATCAATGCTTGAGCACACAGTAGATCATTCCAATGTAAGCTGTCCGGCATGGGCATTATGATAAGACATTCAATTGGGGGTATTTATGACAAAAGAAATGATTCAGAATGCAGAGGAATTAAGTCTTGTAGAATTAAAACATATGGTTTTTGCAGCGGAGAGTCACGGCATTCCGGTGGTTCCGGCTACCGGTCCCTGCGGTGGGTGTGACCTTGTGTTGAAACCGCAAGAGGTTGCAAACGGTCCCTGCGGCGGCTGTGACGTGAGAACGCGTCCGAAAGAATTGGCAGACGGCCCTTGCGGCGGCTGCGACATCATGAAACCGACGAAGTAATTCGTTCTGGTAGCATTGCCGGACGGCTTACATTTTATCAACCGGCTACAAACTATTTCGGAGGTTATGTATGAAAGATAATTCTTTTTGGACCCATCCGCCCAAAATCATCCAGTGGGACTCCACGTCAAGATGCAACCTTGCGTGTAAACATTGCCGGGCTTCCAATCTGGAAAATGTAAAACGCGACATGTCCCTGGAGGAAGCGACAAAAATGCTGATACAGCTGAATGACCTGGCGCCGAACGCTGCGCTTGCGCTCGCAGGGGGGGAACCTATGATGCGGAGCGATTTACGCGCCATTCTTGAGTTTATTCGCGAAAAAACGACCATTTCTGTCGAGATGCTCACAAATGCCACATTGATAGATGAGAGTAATGTCGATTGGCTGTGTGAGTTGGTCAACGGATTCAATATCAGCATGGAAGGACATACGGCTGAAATTCACGATGCGGTGAGAGGTGTCGGCGCATTCAGAAAGACGTTGGATGCGGTGGACTTGCTTGTTTCCCGCGATGCGCCGATTTCGATTCGAATGACCTATTTGGACCAGGGAGAGAATGAGGTGAGGAATCTGATGGATTTGATTTCGCGTCATGGGGTGAAATCGTTTAATTTCAGATATGTTGTACCGGTGGGAAACGCTGCGAAATCTGCAATGAATCCCAATATGTATGAAAAGTTGTCGAAAAAAATCTGGGAGTGGGGCAAAGAGTTGGACATGACAATCGGATACAGCGATCCTTTTCCGGAGCTGTTCGTGAATCCAGAGCGTCAGGAAGAGGTTGAACGAAATCAGGGATTGAAGACAGGACATGCGGTAACCGGATGTTCGGTTGCGTTTTCGTTGTTGTATGTCAACCCCGAAGGGATTGTTCAGTTTTGTCCGTATTTTCCTGTTGTGGTCGATGATTTAAAAAAGACTCCTGTTGATGAAATTTGGTATCACAACGAAAAATTCAATCTCTTTCGTCACTCTCGGTCCTTTTTAAACGGCGCCTGCAAAGAATGTAAGTATAAATTTGCCTGCGGTGGATGTAGAGGAGCTGCTCATGCGCAAGGCGATTACCTGGGACCGGACCCTCGTTGCTGGATGCATTCTCAACGGCAGTGTGGCGATGATTCCGAACCGCTGAATTTACATCGAACCGCCGCCGGTTGAATGATGCTTGCGCCGCGGATTGTTCCACACAAGACCCCATAGATGTCATTGGTTCACGAGGAAGGCGTTGGTTCATTCCTTCGGAGAAGACATTCCTTTTCAATTTGGGTGTAGCCCTGAAACTGATCGCCTCCAGTAGTCCATTCTGGCGCGTCTGAGTCATGATTAAATGGGAGAAATTCGACAATGTATATCAAAAACATCTCCCAGAAAATTTCACTTCGTATCCACTTTCCTCTTTCGTTTAAATCGCATGTAAATTGTTTGCACACGTCGAAGTATTTTCTACACTTTTATATTTAAAAGGGGAGATCCATGTCCATGAGTTCCGAACGTCCGCAGCCGTTAATACTCGCCATTGATGACGAAGTCACCATCCGCGAGAGTTATCGCATATATCTGGAAAACCGCGGCTACGGTGTGGTTGTGGGTAAAGATGGAGAGGAAGGGATAGCATTGTTTCATGCGCATCAGCCGGACCTGGTGCTGGTGGACCTCCGAATGCCGGGAGTGGACGGGTTTGATGTGCTTCGTTCGGTGCGGAGTGTCAGCAAAGAGGTCCCCGTGATTGTGATATCGGGCACCGGCGATGCCAATGATGTTGTAAAAGCACTGCAGGCTGGAGCGACTCATTTTTTAACCAAACCATTGATGAGTCTCAGATCGTTGAAGGACAAAATTGCCGATGCGCTGGAGCGCAAACAGCTGATTGAGGAGAACAAACGGTATCAGCAGGGGCTTGAAGATACGATTGCCCAGTTGAAATCCATGCAGAAACAGCTTGTGGAATCCGAGAAGATGGCCTCCCTTGGAAAGCTGGTGGCAGGAATCGCCCACGAAATCAATACACCCCTGGGAATTGGGGTGACCGCAGCGTCCCACCTGGGGGAAAAGGTGCGGGGGTTTAAAACACAGTACGATACCGGCACGGCGTCTCATCAGGACCTTAAACATTTTCTCAACATTGTGGATGAAAGCACGCGCATGATTGAGGGAAATCTGACACGCGCGGCGCAGCTGATACGGAGTTTCAAGCAGGTGGCGGTGGATCAGTCCGATGAGTCCCCCCGATTATTCAATTTTGCAGAATACATGGCGGATATTCTGTTGAGTCTGAAGCCGCGGTTGAAGAAGACCACCCACAGGGTAGACTTGTCCTGCCCCTCCGACCTCTCCATTTTTTCGTATCCGGGCGCCCTGGCGCGCATCATGACCAACCTCATCATCAACGCACTGGTACATGGATTTGAGAATAAAGAGAATGGAACGATTGCTATTCAGATTGTCAGGGCGGATTCAAAAATTCAGATTGAGTGCCGCGATGATGGTCGAGGCATGACCCGCGAACTGGTGGAGAATGTGTTTGAACCGTTCTTCACTACCCGGCGGGGACGGGGCGGATCCGGACTGGGAATGCATATGGTTTTCAATCTGGTGACGCAGACTCTGGGTGGTACAATTCAATGTGAAAGTGAACCCGGGGCGGGAACCCGATTCATGATTCAGTTTCCGGTAAAAGAAGGAGATATTCAATGACAAGTGCAATGCCTTTGAAATTGAGGGGAAACCGGCCGGAAGTGGACAGTGACGCACAAATGGCAATCAACATGATGGGCGCTCCCTGGAAAATTCTCATTGTTGACGATGAAGAGGAAGTGCACAAACTGACGCGCATGGTGCTGTCAGACTACCGGTTTCAGAACCGGAACATTGAGTTTCACAGTGCGTATAATCGCGCACAGGCCATGGAAATATTACGGGTTCACGGGGATTTCGCGGTGGTACTGCTGGATGTGGTGATGGATACCGATGATGCGGGTCTGCAGGCGGCACGGCAGATTCGGGAGCAACTGGGCAATCGGTTCATCCGCATTATTCTGCGCACCGGACAACCGGGAAGCGCACCGGAAAGCCGGGTGATCATGGATTATGACATCAATGATTACAAAGAAAAAACAGAACTGACCGCGGGTAAACTGACCACCGCCATTACTACGGCGCTGCGTTCCTTTCAGGATTTGCATACCATAGAGCGGAATCGGCAGGGGCTGGAAAAAATTATTGACGCATCAAGAAATCTGTTTGCATTGAAAAGTCAGGAAAAGTTGACCCAGGGATTGCTGGAACAATTGACATCCATTTTGCGACTGGATGAAGATTCACTGTATATGCAGTTGTCGGGGCTTTCGGCTGAACCGGGCAAAGACGATTTTGTGGTGGTTGCAGCGACGGGCAAATATGCGGGTCTTGAAGGTCAGCTGGTAAGCAGGGCACTGTCTCCGGAACACGTTGTTACGGCTGTGGCTGCCCGGCAGGGCGGAAATGGCAATAATATCGTATTTGACAAAGACTGTTATGCCGCCTATTTCCGGACGCATACAGCTAAGGAGACGCTGCTGTTTTTTCATGGGCAGAAAGATTTAAGTGAGCTGGACCGCGATTTGATTGAAATTTTCTCGAACAATATGGCCATTGCATTCGACAATCTCAGTCTGAATCAGGAGGTGGTGGATACACAGCGCGAAGTGATACTCACCCTGGGCGAAGTGGTGGAAACCCGCAGCAAGGAATCGGCCAATCACGTGAAGCGGGTGGCGGAGTATGCACAGTTTCTGGCGGTGAAACTGGGTCTTGGCAGCAACAATATGGATTTGTTGCACATGGCATCGCCGATGCACGACGTGGGGAAAATTGGTATTCCCGATGCCATTCTGAACAAACCGGGCAAGCTCACGGCAGATGAATTTGAAATAATGAAAGCCCACTCGGAAATCGGTCACCATATTTTCAAGAGTTCGTCGCGTCCCATTATGGAAGCGGCACGTATTATTGCACATCAGCATCACGAAAAGTGGAATGGCCGTGGATATCCCCAGGGCCTGAAAGGGGAACAGATTCACATCTTCGGGCGTATCATCGGCCTGGTGGATGTGTTCGATGCGCTGATGTGTCGAAGATGCTACAAGGAACCATGGTTACCGGAAAAAGTGCGTGCGCTGATTGAGAGCGAAAGAGGCGAGCACTTCGACCCCACCATTGCCGATCTGGCAATTACCCATTTCGATGAACTGATGCAGATTCACGCCAGGCATCCGGATGCGTGAAATCGAAATCGGTGCGGACAATATCTTTCCCTGACGTCATCACAGAAACCGTGTCTTTCAGCTGGAAGAGGCCGCGATGGAGACATTGCCGGGTCGCTCGCCGGTAGCGTGCTGCCTGCTGACTATGGTGATTTGACGACCAGGCGTTACTATAATGCGAGGTAGGAAGATTGCGACAGGCAATTCCACGGAATTTTCCGAAATTCTGCCCGGGAAACGGGCACATAACCGAAAAGAGTCGCAGATGAAGCATCAGAACGAAAAGAATCCGACGCCGGTCCGTATGGCGGTGTTCAGCACCAAAAGCTGGGTCAGTCAGACGTTCAATGCAGTAAACGAACAATTTAATTTTGATATAACCTATCTGGAAGCAAGGCTGTGTCACCAGACTGTTCCGTTGTCCGGGGGGTTCGACGCAGTGTGTATTTTTGTTAACGATGAACTCGACGCGCCGGTGATAGATGGATTGAAGGCAAACGGGGTGAAACTGATTGCCCTTCGCTGCGCCGGATTCAACAATGTGGATGTGGAGCGGGCTGCGCAACTGGGTATCGGGGTGGTGCGGGTGCCGGCGTACTCGCCGTATGCGGTGGCGGAACATACGCTGGGACTGATTCTGACGCTGAACCGAAAGTATCATAAAGCGTATTCCCGGGTGCGGGATGGCAATTTTTCCCTGGATGGTCTGCTGGGTTTTGATTTGCACGACAAAACCATTGGCATTATCGGCACCGGAAAAATCGGTCAGATTTTTTCAGAGTTGGTGTCCGGTTTCGGCTGTCGGATTCTGGCGGCGGACAAATACCCCAATCAGATGCTCATCGACCGGGGAATTGAGTATGTGGATTTGGAGGAACTGTACAGGCAGAGCGACATCATTTCGCTGCACTGCCCCCTGACCCATGAGACCTACCATATGATTAACGAGTTCGCTATCAACGCCATGAAAAATGGTGTGATGATTGTGAACACCAGTCGCGGCAAACTGGTCGATACCAATGCGGTGATTTCCGGTCTGAAAAAGGGAAAAGTGGGCTATCTGGGTCTGGATGTCTATGAGGAAGAAGAGGCACTGTTTTTTGAAGACCTGTCAGAAAAAGTCATTCAGGATGACCTGTTTGTTCGGCTGGAAACATTTCCCAATGTGCTGATTACCGCTCATCAGGCGTTCTTTACCCGGGAAGCCGTGATGAACATCGCGGATACTACCTTTGCCAATATTCGCCAGTTCATCGACGATGGAACCTGCGAAAATCAGGTACTGCCCCGATTGAAACCGCAACCGAAATCCGGTGCATGATTGATATGACAGATACAGAATGGGTCGGCTCGCCGGAAGATGGTTCATGCGGGCTTGCACTGGCCGGGAGCGGAGAGACAATTCACCAGAGAACCGCAGAGCATGGCGCCATTGCACACCTGTCCGGGTTCGCAGTCGCCATCATCCCAGCACTGCAATCCTTCCGCATCGTGCAGACAGATGTCCCCCATCGTTCCCATATCGTGACAGTGATATCCTTGTGAACATTGAATGGAATCCAGGGCGGCGCTGCACTCCTGCATTGACGCCTGAACACAGGTGCCCACGGTGTCCGCAACCAGGCAGGAACGCTCACAGGAACAGACAGTGGCGCCTTCGCAGAGTTGATACTTCAGACAGTCGCTCTGCTGCCAGCAGCGCGCGCTGGTCCCGAACCATGTGTCAATGACATCCATGGAAGCGCATTTTCCCATCAGCACCTCATCGTCCGTCCAGTGGGTGGACACACATCTGGTACCATCCGAAAGCGGACAGGGGCAGGCTGCGGAACAGCATTGCGCCTTCAGTTCACCGCAGGACCCGGCGGTGCAACGTGTCAGGTTGTCGTTACTCAGCCCGCACACGGAAACATCACCGGTTTCTTCCCAGATTATATTCTGAGGCACACAGCCCCCGAATTGCCAACACTGATCATCCTTTCTGGCGTAAGTGATTACCGCGGTGCATGCGGTATTCGCAGGCATGCAGCCGGCAAAAACCGGTTCTCCCACGCATCGGGAATCGGCATCCACAATCGTCCCCTTCATCGTGGTGCAGTTGCTGTCCGCAATACATTCCGACTCAGATAGCCCGTCACAGGGTTCCAGACATACTTTTTCAGTGCATGCCACCACCCCATTGCCATCAGTCCCCACTGCACAGGCGCATTGATTGCAACCATCGGAAGCAGCGAATGTGGCGCCATCCCGGTAGGTCTGTCCATTGTATTCACATATCCCATTGACCGGCGCGTCCGTATCGGGATTCGGGCATATCGACAGATCGCCGGAAATCATGCTGCAGGCATCGGCGGGTATATCGGTGAACCCATCCGAAGAAGACCCCCAAATCGCAAATGTTCCCGGTACACAGGTGTCGGGGAATTGCCAGCAGGTTCCCCCCCGGGAGGCGTAGGTGATGGCTTCACCACACGCCACATTCGCCGGCATACAGCCGGTATACTTAGTTGGCTCCAGGCAATTGCTGTCCAAATCAATGGCCCGGGCAGTGACGGGGCGGCAGGTCGCTGCGGATTCGCACTGTGTTTCTGACAGATTGTTACAGGGTTCCTCACATGCCATCAGCGTGCATGCCACCTGACCGATGCCATCCGACCCGGCGATGCATGTGCAGGTATTGCAACCATCACTGGCAGGAAATGACATGCCGGTGGTATATGGATTTCCATTATAGATGCATTCGTCAACTCCGTGGGAGGCCGATTCGGTGTCCGCTGTAATCCCGGTGTCCACGCCGGTGTCCCGACCCGGGGTAGAGGCCGAGTCGTGATCGGTATCCGGAACCGACTGGGTATCGTCGTCACCGGATCCCGGACCGGTGTCTCCTCTGCTGTCGCTGTCGGTATCCGAATCAGAATCGCCATCCGTGCCGCAGCCCATTGGCGGCAGCGTGAGCATCATTATGAAAAGCACTGAAATCAAGATGAATGAAGTTCTGGTCATGCGCATTGCATACCTCCTTGCTTTTATTGAACCGGACATGTCCCAACGGCGTATATATGGCTTGAAGAAATTCAGAATATCGCCACTTCCATGGGGACCCGCCTCTCTATATTTTACGGGATTCTGGTTCACTGTATCTACAGATAAAGGAAATTTAAAAAAAAAGAGGGGAGTGTCCCCTGCAATTTTCGTCATCAACAAACAGAACGCTTATATCAATTCCGTCGTCGGGTCTCATCACGTCTCCTTATGTGGCAAAAAATCCGGCCGTTGAACGCCAGATAGATTGCGTAACCCATATTCGTTGCGAAGCATGAGGATACCCCGATGCCGAAAAGCATTTAAAAAAAATGAGAGTTAAGCAATTTCGCCAACGGTCGTGTAACATTATGGATAGTTCATTTGCATTTTTTTTGGATACTCCAGGCGTCTTCTGGAAATGCAACTGCAACATTAAAACAGATACCGATTATTAACGGGGGAATCGGCAATGTTACTCGGTCAGGTGTTCGATGAAAAGATAGAGGAATGCAGTTTGGCAATGATGAAGTCATACGGAAAGACACTTACCTATACAGCTGAAAAGCACGGCAACCGCGTTCAAATGGATGACCATGCTGCCATTATTGGATACAGTGGGGGAGGCATTCCCAGCGGAAGCATTACATTGTGGATTTCTTCCGCCCTTCTCACCCAGACCATTTCGGACGACGCAGATTTGGTGGATTGGTTGAGCGAGCTGTCCAACCAGCTTCTGGGACGGATTCTGAACCAGCTGCAGTCTTATGGAATCGAGTTGAATCAAAGCACGCCGGTTGTGGTAAACAGCGACATGCTGGAAATCAAATTTTCAGGCCGACATACCAAACACTACTATTTTACAGACGGTCCCGATAATATTCAAATGGTGGTGTTTTTCGATGCTTCTTTCAATCCGACGTATCAGGTACATTGTATGCCATCAGAATCAGCGACTCTGTCAGAGGGAGAGTCAATAATATTTTAAACGGGAATGAAACATGACGGACAAAAGAAAAATTTTAGTGGTGGAAGATTCAAGGAGTGTTCGTCAGCAGGTTCGTGAGATACTCACGGAGGCCGGATACGATGTTGTCGAAGCAGTGGATGGTGTAGAAGGTTTGGAGATGATTCAGAGGATGGCTGATATCGCAATGGTAATTGCCGACATCAACATGCCCCGAAAAACGGGACTGGAAATGGTTGAAGAAGCAGCCCCGCAAATTCAGGCGGGACTGCCGGTAATCATGATGACAACAGAAGGACGCCCGGCGTATATTAAAAGAGCGAAAGCGGCTGGCGCACGAGGCTGGATTGTAAAACCGTTTGAGCCGAAGCGCCTCGTCACGACTGCAAATCGAATTATCGATTTATTCAACCGAGACCAAACAGGTGCAACACACACCATGCAATCATCTGACCTTTCGAGTAATTAATTGCTACATTTTTTTATTGAGAGGCAGGCGAATGGTAAAGACGGTTCCCTGACCTGTTTGTGATTCCACATCGATTGATCCACCATGCATTTCGACAATGGTTGAATAGGCCAGAGACAGTCCCTGGCCCGTTCCTTTGCCAACTTCCTTGGTTGTAAAAAATGGATCGAAGATTTTTTCAATAATGCCAGATGGAATACCGTTTCCCGTATCACGGATGACCACGATAGCATCACTGTCATCCATGCGAGTTTGTATAGAAATGGTTCCCTTTGATTTTGCGGGCAGTTTACGTTCTTCTATCGCGTGCACAGCGTTTACAATCATGTTGAGAAATACCTGATTCAGCTCTCCAATGTAGCAGGGAACATAAGCGAGTCCGTCTTCCAGATCCAGCTCCATGTCAGCAATGTATTTCCATTCATTGGCGCAAACCTGAACAGTGCTTCGGATGGCTTTGTTCAGATCCGCAGAAATTTTCTCCGCTGTACCAGGATGGGCAAATTCTTTCATCGCGGTAACAATTTTTGATATGCGGTCAAGTCCCTCAGCTGATTGCTTGATAGAGAGCGGGATTTCGCCTAACAGAAATTCCAAGTCGGCATTCTCAATTTCTTCGATGCACTTGTCGGCGTATGAAACAGACTCCTGATTCCGCTGCACGCGTTCTATCAACTCTTTGTGCTGGGATAGAACTTTTGCAAGATCGCTGAATGACGCCTCCAGAAAATTAACATTATCGCTGACGTATTGTACTGGTGTGTTGATTTCGTGAGCAATGCCTGCTGCCAGTTGTCCAATGGATTGCAATTTCTGAGATTGTGTCAGGCGCTGTTCCAGTTCCGTTTCCCGGGTTACATCATGCCGAATCGCGATATAATTAACAACTTCATATGATTCATCTCGAATTGGAAAAACAGAAAGCTGCTCAGTAATGATGCAATCATTTTCGTCTGTCCGAGTGATTTTACCGCGCCAGTCCTCGCCTTCTCTCATGGCATTCCTGATTTCCCGGGCGATTTGGTCATCGCCGATTGCAAACATCTCCATCATCGTATGACTATTGATATAATCGGGGGCAGCAGAACGGTTTTGTCTAAACGCATTGTTCCGATACAGGACACGATGGTTCAGATCAGAAATTACCACTTCATCGCTGATTTGATGAATGGCTTTTACCAACAGGGCATTGCGGGTCTCTATCTTGTTCCGCAGCTCAATTTCCTGTGCCATTTGAGCATTGGTTTGCTGCAACTGATTTAAAATTCTCTGGTTTTCAAAGCTGGCTTCAACCAGTTCGGCGATCAGCTTCTGTTTTTCCTGCTCCAGCTTGTGCCGTTCAATATTGTGCTCCACTACGCGCTGAAATCGCAGGGCATTCAGCATGGATACCTGCAGAGTATCTGAAGCCCCCTTTGCTATTGCAGCTTCTGCACGATGTTCCTGTCCCGCTGTGTATAAAAGTACGACAGGACAATTAACGACCTGCTTCAACTCAAACAGCACGTCGGTATTCTCAAATTCAGAAAGTCCGGCATCAACAAAAATAATATCAAATGGATTTCTCCCCGCCTTACTTACCGCTTCTTCCAGAGAAGAAGCATCGCTGAGGGAATCTCCGGCATCAATAAAAGAAATCAGTCTGTCTGACAATCTCTCCGTTTCGCCTTCTTTATTTTCAATCAGAAGCAGTCTCATTGCATTCCTGGCCCTTCCCGGTAACGTTCTCCCTGGTTGATTCTCAAACCGCCATATTTTTCATTGCTTGCGTATCTTCTCGAAAAATTATCATTTTCTATAAAAATATGTCCGATTTGTCCTGACGTCGAGGCGAAGATAAGAAATGACCGTGTTGTCGGTCGGGAGGGTCATTTGATCATTTTATCGCACTGTCTTTGCTGATCAGGAAAGACTCTGAATGATCTCTTAAACAGATAAAAAAAATTCAAATCGCAACAGTTTTAATTGTTGACAATGAATCTCAGGTATTTGCGGGAATACAACGAGCCATTGGCAACATGCGAAAAAAATGGACGTTGAAAAACTGTGCAAATGGTCGCGAAGCCCTTAACTGTATTCGTTCTGCAAATATTGATTTAGTCGTAATATAGAAACCCACGTCCTTTGGGCGGGGTCAGAGACAGTAGGCTTCGCCAACTGTCGATAGAACTCACGTGATACTCCTTAATCAGAGTTGTCCCCACAACCAAAGAATAAGGAGAAATCACATGAGTCGATTTCGCAAGTTATCACACTCGATATGGCACTGCCAGTATCACATTGTATGGGTTCCAAAATATCGATTTCAGATTCTAACCGGTCGGGTAGGACATGAAGTGGTGATTTGCCCCTGAACAAACCCTGAACAAACGCTGACAGTGATTATTTCCCCCTGAACAAACGCTGACAGTGATTATTTCCCTGTTTGTTGAGGGAACCCAAAATTTGATTTCGGGGGGCAAACCGGCTGTTGATGCGATAGCTGCAGACCGAAATGTCGTCCGTTTTGTGTCTTTCACCCTTTTTTTGCAGTCAAGTATGCATTGATCGTCAATTTAGGATACACCAGTGCCGGTGAAGAGAGGATTCTTCGGAGAGGGACGACCGGTTGTTTGAAGGCGCTGCTTGGATTTACGTATTCATCACGATGAGAGGCGGTTTGTATGACCCGGATGGAAACACAACGGTGTGATTTCCCTTGCGGTACAATGTCGATGCCCGGCCGTAGGCTTCCAGAAAATAAAACAGCAGCGTTCTGTACATTTCCGCCATGGCGGGACAGCTGCAATGGCAGAGGGGTTTGGGGGTTCTCGGGGGGCGGGTTTTCGGTCGGTCGCGGGGGTTCAGTTTTTCGAGCGCTGCCGCAGTCATCACGTTTTGCGCGGTTTCCTCCCGTTCTGCCTTGAATGCTTTTTCCAGTTCGCGCACTTCCCTTCGGATGTAGCTTTCCCGCTTCCCCGGTTTCATGTGGGCCAGCGATGGCAGCGGGGTATACACCAGACGACCGGATTTCATATAAGCCTGCAAATCCTTCTTTTTGCCGTCCCGGTGCCACTGGGTGCGGTCGAACCAGTGGAACACTTCGTCCTTTCCGTGGGCGAGCTGGTTGTAGGAAGAAAATCCCTTCCAGTGAGATACTTTTTCCACCAGTCCATCCTTCACCGGATTGGTGAGGGCATAGAAGAATTGCTGTTCCAGACTCTGATTGTCCAGACACGGCACTGTCCGGGGCGGGGTGGAAAACATGCCGCCCTCCCGGTCGTAGTGAACGTTCAGTTCGTAAACGAGAATTTTGTGAAACGTCTGTTTGAACAAAACGAGATTGTTGAGATCTTCAAAGGAATCTGAAAGTGGCGCAATGCCATTTTGTTCGTGATTGATGTTGAACTCCAGCCAGTAAATATGTACCGGATGTTTCTGCTGCGCGCGAGCAGCCGACGCGCCGATGATGTTGCGGACAGTGGGATTGGGTTTGAACAGAAACTGTCGGTCAATGGTACGCTGGGTCTGCGCATATACTTTGTCTGCCTGAATCCATCTGGGGTGCATGCCCATATTGTGATCTCCTCTGCTGTGTTGGTTGCATCTGGCCGGCGACCTCGGGAGTGCGCCGACTACTCCTGCTCGGACAGTCTGAAATTCTGGTGCAAAAAATCGTGAAATTTGAGTGAAATAATCACTCTCAGCGAAACCGAAGGGCGAAACCGAAGGACACAGATTTTTCTGGCGGGTCTGGGCGGCAGTTCCGTGGACTGGCAGGTACGGGCGTGGTGCAATACTGCGGACTACCGGGATGTATTTCAGCGCACCACCGCCGAAGTCAAACGCACCCTGAACGCTGCGGCATCGGCGTCCCCTTCCCCCAGCGCGATGTTCATTTCGACAGAGACTGCGTCAACGCATTGAAATCCGCGTGATAGCAATCACCGTTTGCCCCCCTTCTGAAATTTTCAATATTTTGCCTGATTCGCCAAACTGTGCTAGCCCTTAATGAAGACATTCAACACAGTGAGGTATCATGTCCTATTATCTGTCATTGACCCCAAAGTCCGTAATACCGGTTACGTTTATGTTTATGCTCGCAGCGGGATGTGGTGGCTCACCACCCAGAACGGCAACGCCCGACACGGATGCGAATGCGCCTTCAACCACAGACGCATCGTCCACTCCCGAACAGGCCAATCTGCCCGCGTCCTCAAAATCTGCTGTCACCTCCAGCCCAGCCGCAGAACCAACTGGCCCCATGTGTACGGTGGAAGAAAATGACGACGAATCCAATATTGTGTTTTCGAAAGAAAATGACTGGTACTTCACCGTATCGAAAGACAGTAACGTGGACTGTCAGAACAATCGCGGAACCGCGGATGTGGAGATGGCGGGTATTCACATCAACGTGTATGTGCAGCCACTGTCTGACGAACTGACCCTTGAGCAAGCTGCTGAACAATTTATCAATGGATACATTCAGGGAGTTTCCGGAAGCATTTCGTTTGAGGCGCCCCTGTCTTTTGAATCCCGAAAAATTGGCGAGTACGGACGAGAGTCATATTTCTCTGACGGGCAGTTTGTGCTGGAAAACACCACCTTTCATCTGGTCACGTCCATTACCGTCACCGCCAACGAAAACAATCAGGGGATATTCCACACTGTGTTCTGGCGCCTTGAAGCCAATGATTTCAAGGAGAACCATCAACTGGCCATGGACACCATCGACACGGTTTCATCTTCGTGGTTCCGCCTGTCCGACATCAACGAAGAAGGCGCAATCACCAACTTCTGGTAGAACCCGTTTTCCCCATTCCCTCCACACCAATCATCCCCGCCACGCATTCCGGAGGTGAGAAAAGGTTCAGTTCCTCTCTGCAACCGCATTCAGTGGTATTGTATTGTCAAAAACAAATTCTCAGGATAAATGGGAAACATCGGATAATACAGAATTGTTACCTCTAAATAAGAGAGCATCAATTCAGTACACTTTGAGTATACCTATTGAAAATAGCATCATTTCCCTCGAAGGAGGGAATCCAGTTTGTTCTTCTGGTTCCCCGCCTTCGCGGATGATGGATTGGGTTACTCAGGTTTCCAGCTAAGTGATCTGCATTGATGCTCTCTGATTCAGGGAAGCCAGCAACGCCGAGGAGGACCTTATGGCAACCGACGGTAAAATTGTCACAGAATTGGACGACGAATACTTAACCATCTGGTGTTACCCCGCGCAGGGGCTGTTGCATCATCGATGGAAGAAATTCTGCACAGGCGAACCATTTCGCCAGTACCTGCTGCGGTCCGCCGACGCGTTCGAGAAACACAACTGCTTTAAATGGTTGTCTGACGACCGGGAGTTCAACGGCGCCGTGGCCACAGAGGACTGGAAATGGGGACAGGTCCATTTTGCCCAGCGCTGCGTCGATGCGGGCTGGAAGTATCACGCACTGGTACTGCCGGAAAAGGCACTGGCCAAGACCAGTATCCGGGCACTGACCATTTATTTCACACAGATGGGAATTGAGATTCAGGTGTTTGCAGACCCCAGTCCCGCCCAGAAATGGATCGCGGGAAAACTGCGGCCGCTGCGGCGTTGAAGGTATCAACTGAACGCTGGACTCACACCCAGTCTTCAGCGAGGAGTTCCCCTTTCAGGCTCACCACAATTCTCTTTACCGGGACTTTTCTCGATGCCCTGGAAACTGCCTCAGTTGCCAATTTGAGCAGTCCGATGCAACAGGGGACTTCCATGATCATCACGGTCAGTGTGTTGATTTTTGCCTCATCGATCATTGCAACGAGCTTTCGAACGTAGGTATCCTGCCCGTCATCCAGTTTGGGACATGCCACTGCCAGCGCTTTGCCCTGCAGATACGACTGATGAAAATCCCCCACCGAAAATGCCACACAATCCGCGGCAAGCAGTACATCCGCGCCCACATAATAGGGTGCCGTCGGGCTCACCAGATGCATCTGAATGGGCCATTGTCTCAATGCCGAAGCGGTAGGACCACAATTTTCCGCCACCTTCCCGGGCGCGGCCCCAGTGTTACTGTCATCAAAGTTCAGTATCCGGCTTCCCGGACAGCCGCCACCATGACCGTGGTGTTGCGCAGACGGCGCGGCAACCACTGCCGGCGACGACGCCACTTCTTTTCCCATATGCACCGCCACCGCCACTTCGTCGAATTCATCGGCTTCCCGCTCTTCGATGAGGATGGCGTCTTCGGGACAATCCCCAAGACAGGCCCCCAGACCATCGCACAGGTTGTCGGCAACCAGTCGGGCCTTGCCATCGATAATCTGAATGGCTCCCTCAGCACAGGCGGGCACGCACAATCCGCACCCGGTGCACTTGTCTTCATCTATTCGAACAATCTTCCGCGTTGCCATCGCTATCCCACCATTGCAGCCACATCATCCGCCACGTCGCCTACGGGTTTAATGTCAAAATTTTCAACCAGGACCTTCGCCACATTGGCAGACAGAAACGCGGGCAACGTCGGGCCGAGGCGAATCCCTTTTACGCCGAGGAACAGCAATGCCAGCAGCACGGTCACCGCTTTCTGCTCGTACCACGCAATATCAAACTCAATGGGCAAATCGTTGATATCGTCCAGTCCGAACACCTCTTTCAACTTCAACGCAACCACCGCCAGTGAGTAACTGTCGTTGCACTGTCCCGCATCCAGAATTCTGGGAATTCCACCAATGTCGCCGAGGGGGAGCTTATTGTAGCGGAATTTCGCACAACCGGCAGTGAGAATAATCGTGCTATCCGGAAGCGCTTTGGCCACATCGGTAAAATACTCCCGTTCGCTCTGGCGACCATCGCATCCGGCCATCACCACAAACTTCTTCACCGCACCCGACTTCACCGCATCCACCACCTTGTCGGCCAGGGCCAACACCTGGGCATGGGCGAAGCCACCGACCAGCGTTCCGGTTTCAATTTCTTTTGGCGGTGCGCAGCTTTTCGCTTTTTCTATCACCGCCTGAAAATCTTTTTGCCCCGCAGCATTTTTTCCGGTCAGATGGGTCAGCCCGGAGAATCCGGCTACCCCCGTGGTGAACACCCTGTCCTTATAGCTGTCCGAAGGGGGAACCAGGCAATTGGTGGTCATCAGAATCGGACCATTGAATGCCTCAAAGTCTTTTTTCTGGTCATACCAGGCACCGCCATAATTCCCCACGAAGTTATCGTATTTTTTGAACCCCGGATAATAATGTGCCGGCAACATTTCACCGTGGGTGTATACATCCACGCCGGTTCCCCGGGTCTGTTCCAGCAAATCTTCCAAATCCTTCAAATCGTGTCCCGAAATGAGAATTCCCGGATTATTCTGCACGCCCAGCTGCACCTCCGTGATTTCCGGGTTTCCGTATGCAGTGGTATTCGCTTCGTCCAGAAGGGCCATCACCGTGACAGCGGTTTCACCGGCTCTGAGCACCAACCCAATCATTTCATCCTGTCCCAGGTCCTTCGTAGTAGATGCCATGGCTTCAATGATAAAATCGTACACCGCCTGACTCGTTTTACCCAACGCCTCGGCATGACTGGCATACGCGGCCAGTCCCTTCACGCCGTAAATCAGAAGTTCCCGCAATGACCGGACATCTTCGTTCTCCTGACTCAAAACGCCGCTCTGCATACCTTTTTCCAGATATGCGTCCGTGTCACCGCTCCACACGGCGGCATCGTGGGTGATGTCCGAAATATCGATATTGGCCTGCACGAGGTCGCTTTTCAGATTATCTCTGGCAATGAGTACCCTGGCCACCCAACTGGATATAGCGGCAGAATCGAAATTCACGTTTGTTACGGTAACGAACAAAGCGTTCTGAACCAGCTTATCCACATCGGACTTCGAAATGCCATTCTGTTTGGCCCGCTCGGCATACAGACTGAGACCTTTCACCCCATACACCAGCATATCCTGCAGATTGGCGGTATCCTCGGTTTTGCCGCAAACTCCCTTTTTGGTGCAGCCCACATTTTTCAGCGCTTCCTGACATTGAAAACAAAACATACTCATTTGGATTCTCCCGGTATTCGGGGTCACAGTTTGTGACCCAGTTAAATTGGTATATTAGTACTTATTTACCAGATAGCAGGCTGATGTCAACTGATTTTAATGAAAAATAAATAGCCGGTTGACAATTGGCGCCCCAACAATGTTCAGGTGATGAGTGTCGTGATATACGGGTAATATTTATCTGTTTACAACGTCGGCAAGGGTCACGGTGGAAAAATGATCAGTTACCCGGTGTTGCACATCATCCACCAGGTTGCCAAACACGCAGTGAGGAACGCCACAGTGTCGGGTGCCCAGAATACATGCGTCGTTAATGGCCACGGTACCATCAATGGCCTCATACACATCTTTCAAGGTAATTTCAGAAGGCGATCGGGCAAGCACAAACCCGCCCCGGGGTCCGCGAATGGATTTGACCAGGCCGGCACGGGTCAACCGCTGAAGCACTTTGCTGAGATGATTGGCCGATACTTTGAACGCTTCGGCCGCTTCCGCAGTGGCAACCGGTCGTTGAGATTCATACTGCTCAGCCATGTAGGCCAGCGCGTGAATTCCCAGATTGGCAGCATCAGAAATTTTTAAAAACAATTGTTCCTCCCATAATCTGGCAAAACAGTACCACAAAGAAAACTAGAGTGGCCAGAATATTATGAGACTTTTTGCTTTTCTTACTGAAAAATAAAAAAAAATGGCGTCGGCAGCAGGAAACGCCACCGGAGTCGAATGCTACCTGCAGATGGCATCATTCAGGATTGCGCAGGGGAGTATGCCGGGTATAAAAGGCAGTGATTTTCGAGTATCTTGCTGCTGGCCCCCGGACATCCTCCGTCCCTCACCGTCATGGACCACCGTTCTGGAGCGGCCATCGGTTTGATTCCGCCAGCGAAATCGCGGAAATACAAGCAGGTTGAATGCGCGCCCGCAAGGCCCGACCGAGGTGTAGCCATCGCTACATCGACCGAGCCGAGGGACTGAGGACGAAAGCTTAAAGATGCCGGATTTCCGCGATTGCAGCAAGGATTCAAACCGGTCGCCGCTCCAGTGGCACAGTAGCTGCTGACACCTGCCTGTGGACGGCAGTTAAAAGGAACAATGAACAAGGACGCTTTATCCACCGATTCAATCGGTTTCTTTTTTTGACACCTGTTGTCGCAGGGACGGCTCCTGTTACCGGAAAGCAAAAGAATATCACCCCGACAACGGGTCTGGTCACAAAGGAGTATAACAATGAGTCAAGTGAAACACATTACAGATTCCGACTTTGAATCTCAGGTTGCCCAAAGCGACGTACCTGTCCTCGTGGACTTCTGGGCACCGTGGTGTGCGCCCTGTCGGATGGTGGCGCCCGTTCTGGAACAGATTGCAAAGGAATACGACGGCCGGGCAAAAGTGGTGAAGGTAAATGTGGACGAAGAACAGACGGTGGCCGGTTCGCTGGGTGTCCGGTCCATTCCCACTATCGCGTTATTTCAGAATGGGAAGGTACGTGACACGCTGATTGGCGCCCGTCCCAAAGAAGACTTCAAAGATCTCCTCGACCGCCACATCGTGCACTGAAAAAAACGTTACTCGCGCCAGTACTGCGGTTTCATGAGGGATTGCGCACAGTGCACCTGACCACCGTCCGCCCTCTCGATGGCCCCCTCGGACAGGGCGATCACCATCCACGCTCCAGCGTCCTTGTCCGCAATCGGATAAGGCGCATCGAAACCACGCTGTCCCGCCGGGGTGAATCCGCACTGTGGATAATAGGTGGGATGCCCAAGCACAAATACCAGGTCAACGTCAAATTTCAGCGCTTCTTCAAAGGCCCTGTGAATCAGCGCCTGGCCGACGCCCTGTTTCTGATGGGACTTCGCCACCGCAAGGGGCGCCAACAGCATGACGCGCATGTCTGCGGAAGCACCTTCCAGATGGGCTGTGGAAAAATAAACATGTCCAACTGGTTTATGATCATCGAATGCCAGCAGGGAAATCAGCGGAAGAGCCGTCTGGTCGGAAAACAAATCCGTTACCAGGGTCTGTATCTTTGCATCGTTTGAAAATGCATCCAATTCCACCTGCAATACTGTATTCAACTCGTCCGGGGTCGACTGTCTGATTTGTATCATCCGCATTCACCGTATCCAATCTGCTTTGGGTCAAATCCATTGTCGCTGTGTGAAAGATTGTTTTATTTGCATCTGAAATAATTTGCAAACCGAAGAACGGAACACTATTTATTTGTACATGACCTTCTCCTGTCCCAATTTTGATGATGCCAGACAGGAATGCATGCGACTTCACACACTGTGTGTTCCCGGGCGAAACGGCTGCATTCTGGAAAGGCAGGCTACCTTTGCCGAAGATATTGAAACCCGCATCAGACGCGCTGAAGAGCTGGCAGCCCGCGGTCGACGCAGACAACCCCCCAAAAAGTAGGCGCATCCACCTGCGGCGCATCTTTACCCGCTATGAATTCCCGAGTACTGTTTCCTCAACTGCACGGCGCGAGTGATTGTCTGGGAACCCAAATTTTAAACACAATTTTTTTATTTATTTTTATGAAGTTTTCGATTACATCCAAAGAATAATCGGTATATCGTCTGTTTCTATCTTTTTTGATTTTTTGTTTGCTGCTTATATTTCAAATGTTTTTTTTCGGATGTTCAAGCTAGTTGAATCGACGAATTGCAACTGTTTCTTATTGATTATGATTAGATATAAATCCAAAAATGTTAATTTATCTGCAGATCATTATCAACGGCCTGATTTTCAGAGCGGTTTCGAAAGAGGCCATCACAACAAGGGGAGGCTCCTATGAAAAATTTCACAATGTTAGTATTGGTTATTGTGTTTTCTGCACTGACATTCGGCTGCGGCAGTGGCTCACCGTCCAAACCCAAAATTGGGGTAACAATTTACAAATTTGATGACAATTTCATGTCGATTGTTCGCAACAATATGCAGCAACTGGCTGACTCGGTGGGCGAGGCAGCGCTGGATTATACCGTTCAGGACGGCCAGGGAGACCAATCCAAACAGAATGATGTCATCGACCTGTTCCTTACGCAGGGGGCCACGGCACTGGCGCTCAATATGGTTGAACCGGCTTCATCCAATGTTATCATTCAGAAGGCCGCTGCCAAAAAGGTGCCGATTGTATTTTTCAATCGTGAACCGGAAGCAGCTGAAATGGCCAAATATGACAAGGCGTACTATGTTGGTGCAAAGGCTCAGGCGTCCGGCACATTTGAAGGGGAACTGGTAGCCGACTACTGGAAAGCGCATCCCGAAGCAGACAAGAATAAAGATGGTAAAATTCAATACGTGATGCTCATCGGCGACCCGGCAAATACCGATGCCAAATATCGTACCGAATTTTCAATCAAAGCGATCGAAGCGGCGGGGCTCACTGTTGATAAATTGGCTGAAGATACGGCAATGTGGCAGACCGGTGATGCACAGAATAAACTGCAGGCATGGCTTGCCAAATTTGGTGATTCCATAGAAGTGGTGCTGGCAAACAATGACGCCATGGCCATTGGGGCGATTCAGGCGTTGAAAGCGGCCGGATATTTTCAGGGCGACAAATTCATGCCAGTTGTTGGTGTTGATGCAATCCCTGATGCGTTGGATGCCATTGAACAGGGGACCATGATTGGAACCGTGCTCAACGACGCAGCCAATCAGGCCAAAGCAACATTTGAACTGTCTTATGCGCTTGCCACAGGTGCGAAAGATGTAAAAACGAGCGTTGCGCCCCTTGCAAACGCAGCCGGTAAAGCAGATCCCGCGGGAAAATACATCTGGGTACCCTACGTGAAAGTAACCAAGGAAAACTACAAGTCTTTCAAATAGCAATTTAAATTGTAGAGTTGAAAAATTATACCGGAGCTGCGACAGAAGTCGCACCCGTATTTTCTCGATACAGGTCAGTTGCCCCGTAATTACAACAGTTCATACCAACCTTTTTCCCGGAGCTTCGAGCAATGACGAATACCGCCAACCTTTTAGAGATGCGCAACATATCCAAGAGTTTCCCGGGGGTCGTTGCCCTCGACGACGTTTCCATGACCGTGCGCGCAGGCTCTGTTCATGCACTGATGGGGGAGAATGGCGCGGGCAAATCCACATTGGTGAAATGTCTGTTCGGCATCTATGCCCCGGATAGTGGCGAAATCCAACTCGATGGAAAGAACGTCGTTTTTCAGAATTCCAGGCAGGCAATTGATGCCGGCATTTCAATGATTCATCAGGAACTTCATCCGATTCCGTTCAGAAGTGTCATGGATAATTTGTGGTTGGGACGGTTCCCCACCTTCAAAATTGGCCCCCTCAAATTTATCGATGAAAAGAAGATGTATGCAGACACGGTTAAGGTGTTGAATGAACTCAGTATTTCAATAGATCCGAAAATCTGGGTCATGCACCTGTCAGTGTCCAATATCCAGATGATTGAAATCGCAAAAGCCGTTTCACAGAAATCTCGGATCATTGTGATGGATGAGCCCACATCTTCCCTGACAGAAACGGAAACCGAACACCTGTTTAAAATAATTGAAAAGCTGAAAAATGAAGGTGTTGCTATCATCTACATTTCCCATAAAATGGAAGAAATTTTAAAGATTGCAGATGACGTGACCATCATGCGAGACGGCAAGGAAGTGGGCACCTATCCTGCGCGGGATCTCACCACAGAATTGATGATCAACAGAATGGTTGGCCGAACATTGACAAACCGTTTTCCGGCAAGAGACAACATTCCGGGCGACGTCGTATTTCGCGTCGAAAATTACACGTCGCCAGCTGAAAATTCCTTCCGGAATGTGAGTTTTGATCTTCGAAAAGGCGAAATACTCGGCGTGAGCGGTCTGGTTGGGGCTCAGAGAACCGAACTGATGGAAGCGATTTTCGGATTGAGACCCATCAGCGCCGGCAAGATTTACATTGATGACAAACTTCAATCGATTACCCGGCCATCTGATGCGATGAAGTTAAAAATGGCAATGCTCACTGAAGATCGCCGATCCACGGGAATTTTTTCGATTCTTCCCGTATTTGAAAACACGCTGATTGCCAACTTTCGCAACTACATCAAGCGGTTTTTCTTACTCGATCTGAAACGGGGAGAGACCGATGTCCAAAACAGCATCCAGTCGCTCCGCATCAAGACGCCGTCTTCACAGACATTAATTCAGAACCTTTCCGGCGGCAATCAGCAGAAGGTTATTTTTTCCAGATGGTTGCTGACCGATCCGGATATTCTGATACTCGATGAACCCACAAGAGGTATTGATGTCGGCGCGAAATATGAAATTTATAGCTTGATAGTAAATTTGGCCAGCAAAGGAAAATGCATTTTGATGATTTCATCTGAAATGCCGGAAATTATGGCTAT
Source organism: Polyangia bacterium (assembly GCA_050287845.1). Lineage (GTDB taxonomy): Bacteria > Myxococcota_A > Polyangia > JAAYKL01 > JAAYKL01 > JAFGXQ01. The sequence continues at coordinate 125,880 of JBNKCR010000141.1, read as the reverse complement.
GTCCGATCGGATCATGGTGATGTGCGAGGGTCGAATGACGGGTATTATCGAGGGCGCTACCGCCACCCAGGAAGAAATCATGCGGTTATCCACAAAATTTATGACAGCAGGGGATAAAAATGACAAATAGTATCATTGCGGGAAATCCTGTAGTTGCCAGGGTAAAAGAATTCATCACAAAGAGAGCCTTGTTGGCAGTTCTGTTTGCATTGACGATAGTTACGGGCATCATCCAGCCTTCGTTTCTGAATATCGCCAACATTATCAACATTCTCATGATTTCATCGGTTTATGTCATCATTGCGCTGGGTGAAGGACCCATCCTGATTACAAAGGGCGTGGATTTGTCTGCAGGCCGCGCGGTCGGTCTGGCGGCATGTATCGCGGCATCACTTCTGCAAAGAGCAGACTACTCAAGCAGAATATTCGCCGATCTCCCAGTGATGCCGCTGTTGGTGCCAATCATACTCGCAATCATCGTTGGCGGGATGGTCGGACTGACCAACGGCTGTATCACTGCATATTTTAAAGTACCACCGTTCATTACAACCCTGGGCACAATGGTCATTGTTTATGGTGTCACATCCATCTACGTTGATCGTCCCCCACATGGCGCATCCCCAATCGGTGGATTGCGTGATGATTTTACCAGTATTGCAAATGGCGCCCTGCCCATATACGGCGATCTCCGTTTGCCGTATATCGTCATTATCGCAGCAATTGTCATCGCCATGATGTGGGTATTGCTGAACAAAACAACCATGGGGAAAAACATTTATGCCATCGGTGCCAATCCCGATGCGGCCACCGTATCCGGCGTCAATGTGAACAGAACGCTGATATGGGTCTATATTATCGCAGGCGCCCTCTATGGACTGGCTGGCGCCCTTCAGGCCGCGAGACAGGGCAGTGCAACCAATAATCTGGGATTCACATGGGAACTTGACGCCATTGCGATGTGCGTCATTGGCGGTGTATCCACCAGTGGTGGCATTGGCAAGGTTGGCGGTATTCTGACCGGTGTGCTGATTCTGACTTTCATGAACAACGCGCTGGTTATTCTCGGGGTTTCTGTGTACTGGCAACAGATTGTGAAAGGCGTCATCATTGTTGCAGCTGTCGGAATTGATATCATCAAGTATATTCAAAAGCGCTGACACGATATCCGGCTGCTGACAGACGCTGTATTGTGTTGAGACGCAATGGAACACGCCTTCACATTTTCACATTAAAACGCCGGTGCAGCAATTCCAGACGCGCCTTGAGTTTTTCGGCTTCAATGTTGTTGCCGCCTTCCATGTTGGCGCGAATCAGCGCCGAAATATACCGTGGTTCATCGGGCACCATCTCCACCGCACGACGCAGAACGGTTGTCGCCTCTTCAGAACGACCCGCATCCAGCAGTGCAACTCCCAGGCTGTGCAGGAAGGGCGCCTTGTCGCCGGCCAGGGCAACCGCTTTTTTCAGGTACCGGATTCCCTCCTCCAGCTGTTTCATGCCCCGTATCAGGATGTACCCCAGATTATTGAGTGCCGCGGGCGTCGGTTGAATAGCGATGGACCGATTCAGATAATCCCTCGCTGTGGTCCAGTCTTTTGCTGCCATGGCAATCAGTGACAGATGAAACAGCGAAATGGTATCTTTCGGATTCAACTCCAGTGCTTTTTCAAATGCGTCAGTCGCTTTGCGGCTCTTTTTCCATTTGCGATACATGACGCCCAGCAACGAAAACAGACGGCTGTTCTCCGTGTCCTGCATGGACGCCCGTAAATACATTTTTTCGGCTTTTCCGTAGTCTCCCATTTCGGAATACAGGCGAGCCAAATCCATCAGCAGTCGCGGATTGTTCCGATCATCGGCCAGAATTGCTTCGTACTGTTTCTTTGCCTCTTCCAGCCGCCCCGAATCGAAGAGGTTGTTTGCCTTCTGCTGCGAATTGAATATTTTTATCCGGGTTTTCGGGTCCGGCAACTCCCCCTCGCTCTTATCGGGCAGTCCCCCCGACGCAATGAAATAGCCGAGTTGCTCCAGTCGTGCGGCCAGTTCGTCGCTGAGAATCACCTCTTTTGCGGTCACGTCCTGCACATTCTCCGTCATCGCCATCAAAGCGGACGCAACGTCTTTCGCGTGCGGGTTATCCGGGGTGTACAGATTTTCAGTTTCGTTTTCATCTTCAGTTGTCTGATAAAATTCAGGCAGCGGGGCATCCACAAAGAAAAAATCGCCACGACGTAATCCCGTCAATTCACTCCAATGAAAACTCCTCGGAATATAGGTTTCGGAATATACATCGCGATTGGCCGTCTCTTTGCCTTCCATCAGGGGCAACAGACTCCGGCCATCCATTGGAGTGCTGGATTTTATTCCGATGGTTTCAAGGATTGTGGGAACAATATCCACCTGACTGACGCGCTGAGAAATCCGTTTGCCCTCATGCTGATTGCGGGGAAACTTGATAATCATAGGTACGTGGGTCGTGGCGCGATAAATGAACATGCCGTGGGTATTTTCTCCGTGTTCTCCAAGTCCCTCGCCATGATCGCCCACCAGGACCACCATGGTGTTGTCCCACTTTCCTATCTTTTTCAGTTCGTCAAAAAAGAATCCGAGCCAGTCATCGGTGTAGGCAATCTCGCCGTCGTATGCATTGCCGTACGCCGTATTGTACGGATGGGGAGGATGATAATCGGCATGGGGGTCGTAATAGTGCAGCCACAGAAAAAACGGTCTCTGCCGAATTTCATCCCCCATCTCCCGCAACCATTCCGTTGCCAGAAAACTCACTTCCGATGCCCGCCTGTCCACGGGCAATCGGCCTTTCTGCTTCGGCTGCACGAATCGGTCATTGTAAAAATGAAACCCCTGATTCAATCCGAACCGACTGTTCAGAATGTACGATGCCACAAAGGCCGTTGTCAGATAGCCCCGTTCTATCAACCGTTCTGCCAGGGTTTCGTTTTCACTGCCCAACTCGTAGATGTTGTTGTCCCGCACACCGTGTCGAAACGGATACATGCCTGTATGGATACTGCAATGGGCCGGCAAGGTGACCGGCTGCACCGAGAATGCCTCTTCAAACAGAACCCCCTCCCGGGCAAGATTGTCGATGTTGGGGGTCTGAATATCCGCATATCCATAGCACCCCAGATGGTCCGCCCGGGTTGTATCCATTGTGATGAGCAGAATATCGGGGGGCAACGACGCCGGTTCCCGCACTTTGTCCATATTTGCCACCGACGGGGAATGTTTATTGTCCGGTGCGGGTTCCGGTTCTTTACAGGATATTGCCATGAATACATATCCACAGAGGAGAATGCCCCAATGCCAACGACATCGGCCACGGTTTTTCATTTGTCCCCCGCTTCTTCCTGGTCTTTTCCCGCGCTCAATACACCTTTCAGATGCCGGGCGATAAACAGTCGGAGCTCCGCCGCGTGGGGGGCAGAAGAATACACGGCCAGATACCGCTGATACGCCGTTGCCGCATCCACCATTCTCCCCTGCCGCAGATACACATCGCCCATTACCCTGGAAATCATTGCGCCATCCGAAGCCGACGTATTCGGCGCGTTCTCCAGTACCGTTGCAGCTGCGGACAGTTTCCCGATCTGTAAGTACACTTTTGCCAATTCGAGGCGCAATTCAAGGCGCTCGGGGTGTTTTTGAAGCCCCGCCAGAAGAACAGTCACCGTGCCTTCCAGGTTGTTCATCCGCTTGAAAATTCCGGTCAGATGCAGATAGGCTTCCTGTGAATCGTCGTCTGAATCAATAACCGCCGCCAGTTGCTGCACCGATTCCTCAAGCCTTCCGGCGCCCGCCAATCCGAGGGCCAACCCCATCTTTGCGTCTGTACTCGCCTTTTTTTGCATTTGTTTTTCAAACAGCGAGATGGCATCGCCGTACATCCGATTTTCGAGATAGCATTCCCCCAACTCCACCCCTACCTTTTCATACCGACGGGCGCTCCGCTTGAGGCGATGAATCATCGAACCCAGTGCCTTTGGGGGATCTTCGGTTGCCGGCTTTGGCAGAATGGTGACCGAATCATCCGGGGATACCACCAGATTGCCCTGCCTCATGTGATACTGCGCCACCATTCCGGCGGGCAGGAATACCACAGCCTGCGCAGGAGTGCACACGCCATGGATGCCACCACTCACCCGTTCGAGAATGCCAATCACCTGCCGCTCCCCATTCAGGTACAACACATCCATGGGCGCTTCCGGATTGCCTTCAAACCAGTAGTATCGCTCTGAAGGAAAAATCGCAATGCCAGCCGCGGTGGCTTCCGTTGCCGGAGTGGAAATATCGGGATAAACCCATTTCTCCGGGGTGGTCCACACCCATACATCCACACTCGCCACCGCACCGGCGGTGACAATGTCGATGCGTCCTGTGGCATCGCTGGACTCAGGGGGAGCAGGAAAACGGGGATCTGCGGCAATGTTCATAACGCTCAGAACCGCGATTGCCAGCGTCAGAAAGTGTCCAGGACTCAAACGGATCACGGGTTTCAAAGTCTGATTCGACTAAAAGAGCAGGTTCAGGATGGATGCGCCGATGGAATGGGCGCCGGCAGTGGAACAATTGCAGGTCACGTTTCCTTCGCCGCTGCTTTCAGCGCCCGGGCCATCATCACTGCCATCCACCGTATCCCAGTATTCACTCTCGGTATCACCAGTGGTCCCGGTATCCGACGAAGTATCCTGGGGCTGAGTGGTGGTATCCGATGAGGTATCGGTAACCTGAGGGGTCGTGTCCGTATCCTGGTTTTCAGTGGCACTATCCGTATCGTCGCCGGTATCGGTGTCGGTATCGCTATCACTGTCGCTGCCGATCAGATTCAGTTCTATATGGGCATCGGCAATTCCGGGAAATGCAACCAACCCGGTCATGTCCGCTTCACCGGATGCCATCAGAATGAACCCGGTCGAAACCCGATCTGCGCCTTCGCCAAACAAATCCGCTCTCAGCTGTTCGGTCACGTCGATGGTACCATCTTCGAACTCGCCATTGATAAAAGGATCGCCATTTATGGAAATCGCACTTATGTCCACATCGTAGTCTTCTTCAGTAATTATCAGGTCTTCCTGATCGTCGGTCATATCAAATAAATCCACGCTCAAAGAAACGCTGGTTGAGGTCGGTTGCCCGCTGATACCAACCAGTTTTGCAGTGAAATTGTTGGTGGTTATCGATTCGGGAACATTCTCAAGGCTGAATTCCAACGCGCCACGGATATTTCTTATATCCCGCAGAATCGCACCGGGATATTCATCGGTTGCAGTTGAATTCGACTGAAATCCGATGCCCATAATATCTTCCTGCACCGTGGTCAACGATGTTCTATGAATTTCCTGGTCGTTCTGTTCCACGACCGTTGCCTTGAGCACGACAGAACCATAAATCGGGTCTTCAATGGGCTCCTGCGCGCTGGCGAGCGAGCAGAGCAACATGAATATTGATGTGAAAATTATTGTTTTCATGGGCATTCTCCAAATTCGTGTACAACAGGTTATACCCTACTACGACAATGAGGTGGATGCATCTATTCAACTGCTTTTTTTTTCGACAATACAGTAGTGATAGATTTGATGGAAAATCCATTGCCATGAGAAATACGGTTACTGCACAATCAGATAAAACTCACCACACATTTGAGACATATACGGGTCGTACATATACGGATCTTCGGACTCCCAGGTGTAACTGTCCACGCCAAGGAATACCGTCTGTGCGGCACCGGTATCATTGGAGTACGTCAGCAACGGACTGCCGCTCCAGGTGGAATCTGAAGCCAGGCAACTATCCAGATGATAGTCCTCGCAGGAATCGATGACATACAGCGATGGTGTATCCATATTCCCCCCCACCGATGCCATCACCGCGGTAATCTCGCGGTCTGCTGGAACGGTGATACTGTACAATACTTCGTTTCCGGAAGCGCCGTCCTGTATGCATGTGCCGTCGGGATCGGAGAAAAACTTCGTTCCATTGCAGGTATTTCCCGTGACCACAATCGATTTTCCACTCTCGTAGGTCCCAAGATGCGCCACATTGCAATTCCAGGGCTCACATTGTTCGGTCTGCGAGTTCCAGACTGTTATCCCTTCGCACGACGGTACACTCCAGATGGTTGCTTCAAATTGAGATGCAAAGCCGGCGGATTCAAACACCAGATAATATTTTCCTCTGGACAGGGGTTCCGAATTCACCACGACAGATGTGTCATATCCCATCCAAATCCAACGACATGAATTCTCGTTTTCCATGCAGTCCTCACCGGGCCCGCCTTCGAATAACAGGCCCACGGCGAATTCACTTTCCTCCCTGCCACTATCGCTGTCAAATTTCACATAGATATCACTTGGAACATCCACCTGAAACTCAACAATCATTTCATTTTCCCCCCTGCCGTAAAACCATTCCGTACAGGCCATATCTCTGTTGTCATCGAGTTCCGAGGATTCCAAATCCACGTCCAGCGAATGTTCCTCAAATGGTTCAAGCAGCCCCAGTGTTCTGTCCACATCACAGGTACCGCCAACACAATTCGCTGTTCCGACACATTCGCTATCATTGCAATCGCTCCGCCCGTTCCAATCGTCGTCCTCACCGTTTCCGCAGATCTCCTCCAACATGCCGACGCTATACGACACCGTATCCCAATTCCAGATAGAGGTCACGACCAGCAGGTATTCTCCGGGGGCCACATCGTCAAACACGATTGCAGGACCATATCCGAATCCCTGCATATCCTCATATATTCCCCAGTAGAAATATGCGCACCCCACAGCCTCCCTGGCCTGGTCGCATGTCGAACTGTTCGGATCGTGCGGATAGAGGGCAATCGACATATCGTCGGCATAATCGTTGTCTATGCGAATCGCCAGGTCATGCTGTTCTTTTACAGTGATATGAACGAGATGATCGCGCCCGCCATCTTCCTCATACATCTCATCATACCCATAATAGCTATCGCAACTGCCCGTAAAAGAATCTTTCTGGTCCGCGAAATCCACATTCAGATGCGCGGAATCGCCAATGCCCAGAGTGATATGCCGGTCCACGTCGCACGGGTCACTATCGGAATCCGTATCCGTGTCCGTATCACTATCCGAATCCGTGTCCGTGTCGGTATCACTATCCGAATCACTATCGGAATCCGTATCTGCATCGGTATATATCATTCCCCCCAAATCGCAGCATTTCTGACCTGCCTGTCGGCAAGTGCCGGACATCACCGTTCCACCAATGGAATAGCAGAAATCCAGACAGGAGTATCGACAGGTATCCCCATCTGAGTCGCTGTCACTGTCGGCGTCGGTGTCGGAATCACTATCGGCATCCGTATCAGAATCGCTGTCCGAATCACTGTCCGCGTCGCTATCTGCATCACTATCTGCATCACTATCTGCATCACTGTCCGCATCACTGTCCGCATCCGACGCGGTGCCGCCACTGCCGTCCCCATCAGATCCGCATCCGGACATCAGCAACATCAGCATCCACCACACAGGCAGTACGTTCAGGACCCATCGAATCTCACCACTTTTATATCTGCTCATTACGTATTGAACCTTTCTGCGTCAACTCGTATTTCATGCAGTCCATTTCGCCGGCGGGCGCATCCACCTGTTTTGCTGGACATGTCCGTCTGTCTTTATGTGTCTTCAACGTCGGTCCGAGCGCAATTTTTTTCTGTATTTTTTCAATATAACCCCAATCAACGAGGCGTTTGGCGGGCTGCCCGAGCAGCCGGTGGTCCGTTCAGCGATAATGATAGTTGATTTCGACCCCGTCGTCCCCCACATCGGACACCTGGAGATACCGGAACAAAATTTGGGGACACTCCCCATTAAAAACTCACTCTATTGAAGCCGCAAACTTTACCCTGTTGTTCGTTTTTTATCCGGCACCCATTGTATTTGAAATCGCAATAACAATGCTGGCTATTTTGAAGGCGCAATCATTCCCGATGTAGTATCTGCTGATTGCTTATACCTGATGAGTGGGCACTCACATGTTTCCTGAAAATATGAATTTGAATTGAATGTTGAAAATCGCACCAGTTCTCGCGTGCGAGAAACGGTTGAACACGTCAATTACTTCTGTGTCTCTGCCTATTTTGTCGCCACCGCCCGTTGTCCTCTCCAACAACAATAATTCAGTCAGCCCAATCCCCGCTGCTCCCGGAGCATGGTCATTTCTCCGCGTCCGGTCTGGAGCACATTCCTGCGCCGCAGGTACACTCCCCGGGTTCGAAGGTCCAGCAGATATGTGTCCACAAAATCCCGGCTGCCGAGAACCAGCCCGTCCACGAAATGGCGGAAGCGCTTGCGATAAGCACCCGGCGCTTCAAATCCCCGGGATTCTTCCAGGGTGATAATGTAGTTCGAAATTTCCCGCTGTCCCTCTTTACTCCGAACATTCCCCCGATAATACACCGCCGCGCGGTAGTCCGTGAACGCGTCCTGCCGCGTCTTCGCGGGCATCAGTTCCTTCAGCGGAATCATCCAGCGGTCATCCGCCACCTCACGGAAATACAGCGACGCCCCTTCGTATTCTTCAGGATGTTCCACCATCCCCGCCCGCACCGGATTCAGCTCCACATACAAAAGACAGTCGACCATCGCCTTCTGATCTTCCAGTAGCGTGCTCTTGAACCGATCGCCCCAGAACCGCCCCTTCCGGCCATGTGTCCCGTTGTGCCACCGGGCAAACGCCGCCTGAAAATTGCGCATGAACTCCGACACATCAAAAATCCGCTGATTGAACTGCTGCCATTTTTCCTGCGTCCACGCATCCAGTTTCTGCTTTTCCTTTTTGTACAGCTTCAGGGCCAGCCTGTAGAGTTCATCCCGACTCATCTCCCGATACTCCGAAAACTCCGCCACCAGGTGATAATGATTGCCCATGATACTAAACCCCGCCACTCGCATCTGATACACGGACTGATAGAACTTCAACAGCGAAAGCATCCGATACCGCGCCTCTTTTGTCTGCAAAGGATACTCCCCTTCCTTCCCTGCCGCTCGGCAATACAGATGATAAAACACCGCCCCACTCTCCATCGCCTTTATCCGTGCATGTCTCGCCATTTCTTCTCTCCCCTTCGCAGCATCGCTGCATCAGCGCGTTCTTCATTACTCCAACCTCTTAACACCACCACGCCAAATTGTCAATATAGGTTACTGTCCCCTTATTAAATGGTGCCACAGCTTCTGGTACAGACAGCACGCTGCGGAGGCGAGCCGATAACGGAATTGCTTGAAGATGCGGGGTATCACTGCAATGCCCTGCTGAAACGTGCACTGGACAACAACATTAACCTGCTTTGCCCGGAGGGGACCCTCACGAATGACGACCGGGAAAAGAAATCAGGCAAACATTTTCAGCAAATCCTGCGAGGGCTGTAAACTAAAGGAGAAGTGCACAAAATCGGAGCGAAGGGCCATTAAGCGCTACGCCGGGGATGAACTGCGGGAGGCAATGCGGGAGGTAGTGAATCAGCCTCAGCCAAAACAGCGCCACAAAACGCGGCAGGCAATGGTGGAACCAGTGTTTGCAGTACTGAAGTACCAGCAAAATCTGTTGCGATTTCGTCGCAGAGGACTTGCTTCGACGAAAACGGAATTAAAAATGCACTGTGCCGCCGCCTACAATGGGCGGCGCTACCTGCTTCTGAGCGGAATATTCGCTCCGGGGCGGCGATTGGCAGCATTCGGAGCGTCTATGGCAGCAACATATTTAATGGCCGGCATATACAGCCGCTCAAACTCATTTACCTTCAGCGCTCGACGAAAAACCCCTCTTCAAATGGACGCGCTCCCTTTGTCAAAAGGGGATATTAAGAAAATAAAAACAGCTTTTGCAACACCCTCCCCTTGATAGGGGGGAAAACTGTGCCGGCTACCCTTCACGAGGGGGCAGGGGGGATGTGGTCATATATTGTGGAACGCCCGGAATTACCGAATACCTTCGGATTTGTGTCCGATCTTCAGGCATAAAGCTCGCATCTGCATTTGCATCTCCAGCCAATAGAAAAAGTGGGGTTCCCTCAGGGAAGAGTCCGGGGGGCAGGCGGAAATTCAGCGATAGTGATAGTCTATTTCCATGCCGTCGTCCCCCACATCGGACACCTGGAGATAGCGGAACAGGTAAGGGGATTCATCGCCATCCTCTCCCACATCCCGCCAATCCAGGCCCATCTTGCCGTTCTCTGCAAAATCGAGCTCCACCGTGGCATTGTCCAAATCGAGCCCGGATACGTAGTATTCGCCGTGCACCGTAAATTCTTCCAGTAACGCACCATCGCCGTCCTCTGCGAAAATGCGCAATGTACCGGTCACAGCCATGTACGACTGATCCATACACGCGGCGGCCGAAGCCACGAACGATCGGCTCTCGCAGGCTGTTGCACCGGAAACAAAGGATGGACCCGGCATCTGTTTTCTGGCCAATTGCGCCTCTTCCCGAAGAAGCACCAGTTCTACCCGGTACCCGTCTGTCAACCACTCCCGGTCATTGATATCATCGAGTAATGCTTCCATCTCTTCTTCGCCAAACGAAAATTCCCCCTCTGACCCGTTGTCCACACACGACACGAACCAGGCTGGATTGGCCAGAATTAAAAATGTAAACAGGGTTCCCCCAATCAGCGAACGAATAGCGCGCATCACGCACCTCCTTCTGTAGACAAACTATAAATTACGTCCTCCCAAATGTCCGGCACGACCGATAACCCGCCAGACCATGAAAATGGGAACTGTGAAAATCGTTTCAACAGGGAATCAATGACTGGGAGGTATTTTCAGGCGAATCCAACGACCACTCTGCAATCACATGCCGGAAACGGCGGTGATAGCAGCCGGGCAGGGCACTTCGCCGTAGCGCATATTGGGATTGTCGGCCACACTGGCCCATTCGGCCCACCACAGACATCCCTCCAGCAGGTGATCTTTTCCGGCGAAGGTTTTGTTGCACTTTGACTTCGCACAATCGATGATGGCCGACAGATTGCCGGGATTCTCCTTGCGACACTGGGTGAAATAACCACCGTACCGTTCTCCGAGATCCGATGTCCCCCACTGACTGGTACAGGCATCAAAGTCTCCGACTCCGCCACCGGGAACGAGCAAATCGAACTGGTTGCCTTCAATTCCACCGGTGTTCACCACCTGAACAATCATTACCTTGCCAGCCAGGGTCGCAGCCCCCGGATCGTCGGGTACGTGATGCCCGGAACCAGTGAATTCCAGCTGAAAACAGGTGCCGCAACTGCTGTTGTTCTTGGCGGCAAACCCGTAAGCCAGGGTACTGCTCATCCGCATGGGGGCAAAATCCCAGCACTGATATGCCGGACCGCTGTTGTCGCAGGCGCTCTTCGCATCAAAGTTTTCTCCCAGACTATTATTGCTCGCATCGCAGCTTTCAATGGGGTTGGGGGTATTTCCACTCCAACCGCAGTGGGCCTTGCAGCAATCCCAGTAGTGGGTGATAAACCCATCGGTGGCGTTGGTCAGGGGGGGTGGGTTGTCCACATCTCCATCGGAGTCGGTATCGGTATCAGTGTCCGTGTCCGTATCCGTATCTGTATCGGTGTCCGTATCTGTATCGGTGTCCGTGTCCGTGTCCGTGTCAGAGTCCGTGGTTCCCGATGGATTGCAGCATTTGGTCCGATACCCATTCTGTTCGGTACCCTCACATTCCTTACCGGATTCAAGGGCGCCGTTATATTTGTCCCGACATTCCCATTCGTCGTATACACATTCGTACGGGCAGGTGCCCGAAATGTCGCCATCGGAATCCGTATCCGAATCGCTATCCGAATCTGAATCACTGTCGCTATCGGTATCACTGTCCGAATCCGTGTCTGTGTCGCTGTCGCTGTCCGAATCGCTGTCGCTGTCCGTGTCCGAATCGCTGTCTCCGTCGGTATCACTGTCCGAATCCGAATCCGTGTCCGAATCCGTGTCCGAATCCGAATCGCTGTCGCTATCGGTATCACTGTCCGAATCCGAATCGCTGTCCGAATCCGAATCGGCATCGGATGGCATGCCAGTGTCGTCTGCAGCCAAACGATCGTCTGTTCCGCAACCAACCACAAAAGTGAGCATAAAAAGAAGAATGGATAGTCGAGTCATGAGAGGGCTCCTGTACGGTTAAGAAAAATAAAAGTTGTTCAGTCAGTGACTGAAAAGGGGCGAAAAGGGCCATCTTAAACCAGGTGGTCCTCCAATGGCAAATCCTGATTTTCACAAACATCGGCTACAAAACAAATCAAAAAGGGAACGCCTTGTCCTCCTGCGTTTCGGTTTCGGTGTCCCCACCGCACTTGCCACAGGATATCAGAAACCATCCATTCAGTCCTCCCCGCACTTGTCACAGGATAGCTGCTGTTCGCAGGTATACGTGTCATCGGGAGCAATATCCATGCAGCCGTCGTTGACTTCGGTTTCTGAATCCGTAAGGTCCTACAAAATATATGTCACGGAAGGCGTCGTTAAAACGTTTTAGTCTTTTTGAGAACCACCTGTTTCATTGCCGTTTCTCATTCCGTATTCCCATTGCATATCAAAAGTTCCATGTCTATATTCCCCACCAAACAATCCAAACGAATTGTCAATGAAAGGAGAAATCAACATGATCATGTTTGATTCAACACGGGGCCCCGCCGCCGGCGCCTCCCCCCTGACACTGATTTACCTCGCGATTCTGGCCCTATCCGGAGGCTGCGGAACCCGACAAAATTCGCAGATGTCCGAAACAACCGCTGTCACCGACAGTTCACTTGACCCCGCCGCGGCCCCCGCTGAATCCCCCGACACGGAGGTTCCCGGCAGCGCGTCCATTCTGATTGAAAATGTTGGTCTGATGACACCGGAATCCGTACTCCATGACCGTACCCGGGACATCTATCTGGTCAGCAATATCAACGGGCAACCCCTGGATAAGGACAACAACGGATTCATCTCACAGATTTCTCCCCAGGGGGACGTCACCCGTCTCAAATGGATCGCGGGGGGCGCAAACGGGGTAACCCTGAACGCGCCGAAGGGAATGGCCATATCCGGAGATGTTCTGTATGTGAACGACATTGATGCTGTTCGCATGTTCAACGCTGAAACCGGCGCTCCCGCAGGGGAGATTGTCATTGAGGGGGCCAGTTTTCTCAACGATGCCACCGTGTCGGCAGACGGCACCGTGTACGTGACCGATACCGGATGGGGCAATGGTTCGGATGGATTCACCAACACGGGAACCGATGCCATCTGGGCCATCCGGGACGGCAGCGCTCGGGCAGTGATTCGGGACGACTCGCTGCACAACCCCAACGGGATTTGTGCCACCGGCGCCAGGCTCGTAATTGTCAATGCCAAAGGGGAAGTATTTCATTTTTCTCTGAGCGGAGATGTGAGTCTTCCCCAAACCCTTCCCGGCGCCAGTCTCGATGGCGTGGTCGTGACCGGGAGCGGCCAGTTGCTGATTTCCAGCTGGCAGACCCAGTCGATATATCAGGGAACCATGGAAACCGGATTCACGGCGATTATTGAAAACGTCCCCTCCCCCGCAGATATTGGCTACGATGCCACGCGCAACCGGGTGCTGATTCCCGTATTTCTGGAAAACAAGGTTCGCATCGACTCCCTTCCCTGACCCCCCCGCAACCCACTCCAGTATACATAACTTGCCAGTAATTCGGCGCAACAGGACAGAATGTCGACCATTTTATGGACGGTGTCACGTCGGATGAACCCAACTTTTTGCAGAATCTGCCATTTTGCAATGGCACAAATGCCGATACTGCGTACGATGATGTGTTGATGATGTGTTGATGATTGATTTAAAGGGGCAAAATCCAATGCAACAGAATCCTGTGTCATTGAAAAAATCCAAAAGTCACACTTTCGCCACCCTCAATGCCTGTGGGAATTCCACAATGGAGATGAAGCGTGGCGAATGCGATTTCTGGAAAATTAGGAATCTATGAGCGAAAAAACCCATTTGCTGACGGACCTGGTACTGGCAAGACAGGCACTCGAGGATACGGCGAAAGAAGAAGAACTGATGGGCAGATTGTACCCCAAAATATTTCAAATTGCGAAATTTGTCGCCGGCGCACATCACCATGCAGATGACATTACCCAGGTGGCTGCTTTGGAAGTATTGAAAAGTCTTAAGAATTACAAAGGAATGGGCAGTCTGGAAGCCTGGGCCGGTCGCATTGCCTATAGAACTGCGGTCAGATCACTCAAGCATGCGAAGATTGTGGAAAAGGAACACACCACCCTGAACGATGAAGATTTTGTCTCCGCGGATACCCCCGAAAGGAAACTGGTTCGACGTCGCACCTTTGAAAATGCGGTCAATAAACTTTCGATCATTCCCGAAATTCGTCGAACCCCGCTGCTGCTCCATCTGGCTTTTGGATACACTGTAACTGAAGTTTCTGAAATCATGGGGGTTTCTAAAAATACCACAAAGGACCGACTGAAAACGGCCTTCCGAGAACTTCGGACGATTCTGGAAAATAATCCGAGTTTGCTGGTCATCTTGCAGGAGGAAATGAAATGAAGGAAATCACACCGGGTACCGCCCCTGTGTCATGCGAGATGGCACACCGGATTTATGAATCGACCCTGGTGGCCAGGACTACGTCCATGGAACAGAGGGAGCTATTGCAGACGCATCTGGACTCGTGCGAGTCCTGTAAAAATGTGTTTGAATTTTCAGACGCGTTCCATGCATTGGCTGAATTGTTGGATGAATCTGACTTCGCTGATGGAATATCCGCGGTACTGTCTCAGCGGCGACAGCAAAAACAGATGGAAGAACAGAATCCGATGCGATGGCCACGTCTGGCGGCGGGTATTGCCATTGCAGCGGTACTGTGTGCCGGCGTCTGGTGGGTCTGGCAGAGCGTGGGTAGTCCCGTCCCGTCATCCGTCACAGGCCCATGTGAAGCCGCGGCCATCACCCGGCCGATTGCGGGCGTATCGATGACCCGGTGCACCCGGGATGCGGCGCCGGAAGTGGCGATCATCGGCGGCGAGGTGACGGTACAACTGACCCACGGCGCGGTGGCGCTTTCAGTGGACCCGAATCGGCAGAACCCGCATCCGGTTTCGGTGGACACCCCCAAAGGACGCGTGGCGGTAAAGGGCACGCTGTTTACTGTCCATGCGGATGATTTTGGCGCCCAGGTGGAAGTGCTTCGCGGTGTGGTGACGGTGACGCCGCAGGAATCGCCCAGGCACTCTCTGTCAGTAGCCGCCGGTAAAGGTGCCCGCATCGATTCGGGCGACATCTATCCCCTGCAGGAACCGGCGTTCCCGGTATTGACAGCGGCCCTTTCCCGTCAGCATGATTCAACTGAATCAGCGGCAGCTCTGGCCCGGACGTCAGGCAATCCGCAGGATTCCAACCGGGAGGGTGCCGGCGAAAATGCACAGTCGTTGCCCGATGGTGTTTCTCCCGCGTCCCGCCATGCCACCGGAGTCAAAAATGGCGCGTCTCCTTTGGGTTCCTCCGAAAAGACCATGGAGGTCCTCATTGCATCGGCGCGGGAATGCCTGATTGCCCACGACTGGGAATGTGCTGCGGAGCGATATGCGAAAGTGGTAAAAAATCACGGGCATCGGCCGGGAGCATCCTCTGTGCTCATCAGTCTGGCCAAGCTCGAACTTCGCCGTCTGGGGTCCCCGGAAAAAGCGTTGAAGCACTACCGGGCTTATATGTTGAAGGAGCCCGGAGGCCCGCTCGCCGAAGAAGCGCTGCTGGGCATTGCCAAATCTCATCGGAAAATCGGCAACACCGATGCGGAGCGAAAAGCCCTGCAACAACTGCTCGAACAATTCCCCCGCAGTTCCATGGCCGTCAAGGTACAGAACCGACTTGCCCAACTGAATAGGGAAGAACGCCGATAGGCGGCGACACACACACCCCCTTCGAAATTACAATTGGAAATGAAATCCCACCCGAAAAACGAATTTCACGGAATATGGGTCGGTGACAAAATAGGTTGTTCCGTCATCTCTGGATATCAGGTAGCCCCGTTCGTTGAAGGCAATCGAAGCGCCCAGTCCGGTGGCCATCGAAAACTTGCCGGTAATTCGCCATATGGCGTCCACACTCGGCATGATACCGAAAATGGCGTTGGTATCCAGACGACGGGGGGTAATCTCCTCGGTTCGGGAGGACGTGGAAAGAGTACGGATTTCAGTGATGTACGCCAGACCGACTCTGATTTCGGTGGCCCCTGCATACAAACGGCCGGTAATGGCTGCATTGACATACTTTGAGGTTATGGAGAACCGATAGCTGTCCGCCTGCCATTCGGCTGCGAACCCGTGGGTGTATCCCAGACCCACCACCAGATGCTGATTCGCGATGATCCCAAGCCCGAACTCCATGCCGTGCATCAGTTTGCTCCGGGAAAACACCGTTCCACGATACAATGCGCGCAACTCCACTCCCCGGCTTGTGCGAACCACTTTCGACCGGGGCGGACGCTGCTGTGCGGTGGATGCGGACAACGACCGACTCCCGTTCTGATCCTCCCGGAGGCTGAACACGGTTTCCTCGATAAGGCTCGAAACTGCGTTGGCGATCACTTCATATCGGGTGGCCGTGTTGTCCGCCGTCAGGTGCAGTCTTCGAACGTACAGTCTGGCAACGTCTTCGGCGAAATAAAAAGATATGGTGCACAGGTCATCGCGAATCTGAACCCAGAACACCATCTGTGATTCATGTTCGTCGGCCAGCGCTGCGGCATCCTGCAGCGGATTGGACAGATTGAATTCCGATGCCTGCAGCTCCACCTGATGAATATCGGACATGGAGGCCGCCAGCTGTGCACGAATGGCCATAAAGAGTTGCGGCGAATTCACCGTCACATCCGCCAATTCAAGCATCAGCACATTTTTCCCCTGAATCTGATAGGTTTCGGCGGCCGTTGCCCGGGTGGTAAGGAAGAACACAGCCAATGCGCTGAACAGGAGTGCCCATATACACCCGAACTCCGTGCGCGCACGCAATATCCGACGCCAAACAACCGGAAATTTGCCTGTATCAAACTTTACTGCCATCGCCCTGAATCCATACAACGCCTGTCCGCAATTGTAAAAAGTAAAGTTACGGTCCCCCCCGTTCCCCGTGTGGTCACTTCCCGGCGCCCGACCTGATTTATTTTACAAATACCATTTTTTTTGACCCGGTTTCAATTCGAACGCGGTATAAAAAAGATGACCGCCGAGTGCAACTTCGAATACTCATCGGTAATCCCGAAGGGCGATACCGTGTTGATTTTTGAAAAAATGGCCCCCCCGAATGGTGGCGAAAGAATACATCCGCCTGAATTGACACGATGGTATACACTGTAAAATAACGATTATGAAGATTTTAGATGAAGCAAAAAGGAGACGCATGAAAATGGCATTGCATTACTTTTATGTTCTGATACTGGCTCTGTGGACGATGGCATCCATCGGATGCTCGGACGGGGGCAGCACTTCCGATGGCACTGACTCGGTATCGGATACCGATTCGGATACCGATTCCGATACCGATTCGGATACCGATTCCGACACCGACAGTGATTCCGATTCCGACACCGACGGTGATACGGACAGTGACGCTGATAGCGATACGGACAGTGATACCGATTCCGACACCGATTCCGACACCGATTCCGACGCTGATAGCGATACGGACAGTGATACCGATTCGGATACCGATTCCGACGCCGATACCGATACCGACACCGACACCGATACCGACACCGACACTGATACCGACACCGATACCGATACCGATACTGAAGCACCGTTGGATACGGACTATTCTGATTTTACCAACCCGGTAATCTGGGAAGACCTGGCGGATGACGAAGTAATTCGGGTGGGCGATGTGTTTTATTATACCGCATCCACCATGCATTATTCTCCCGGCGCGCCGGTACTGCGCTCTTACGACCTGGTGAACTGGGAGTATGTCGGTCACTCAGTCCCCGTACTTGATTTTGACCCCTCCTATGACCTGAACGGTTCACGGTCGTATGTGAACGGCATCTGGGCGTCCACCCTGCAATACCGGGAAAGCAACCAGACCTTTTACTGGATGGGCTGCATGCACAACAAGGGGGGCGCCTACGTATTTACCGCCAAAGATGTGGCCGGCCCCTGGGAAAAACACAAAACCCAGAACTGCTATTACGACATGGGGTTGCTCATCGATGACAGTGACACCATGTATGTGGCATCTGGCAACAACCAAATCAGCGTATCCCAACTGAGCGACGACGGGTTCTCTCAGGTTCGGTCCGAGGTGGTGTTCACCACGCCATCGGATCCGAACTATTTCAGCGGCGGTCCGGTGGAAGGATCCCGTATGTATCAGATTAATGGTACCTACTACATCTTTGTGACCCAGTACGCCAACGGGGAGTTCGTTCTCAAGTCTTCCGGCGATGCGTTTGGTCCCTACGACTGGAAACCGCTGGCATTTCATACCAAAACGCCGTTGTCCGGTGCCGGATATCCCCACCAGGGGGGCATTGTTCAGACTCAGAAGGGCGACTGGTATTACATGGCGTTCATTGATGCGTATCCCGGTGGTCGCATTCCGGTTCTGGCGCCACTCACCTGGGGCGCGGATGGCTGGCCTACAGTGGAACTGGTAAACGGCGGTTGGGGGGCTTCCTATCCCCACCCGGATGTACCGCCGCACCCCATGGTCAAGCCCCGAACCGGCATCGACACGTTCAAGGGCACGGAGCTGGGTCCCGAATGGGAATGGAACCACAATCCCGACAATTCCAAATGGTCCGTGGACGACGGCCTCACGCTGCAAACCGCCACGGTCACCGATGACCTGTACGCCGCGCGCAATACCCTTACCCATCGGATTCTCGGGCCCAAATCCAGCGCCACCATCGTCCTCGACTACAGCGAAATGCAGGATGGCGACCGGGCGGGACTGGCGTTACTCCGGCATCAATCCGCATGGATTGGGGTGAAAAAATCGGGCGGTGCCACCTCCCTCTTCATGGTGAACGGCGCCAACCTGAGTACCAATGGATGGTCCACCACCAGTACGGGCACGGAGGTGGACAGCACATCCGTGGACGGCGGTAAAATCTGGCTGCGGGCCAATGCCGATATTTCCCCCGGCAACGGGCGTCAGGGCTCCTTCGCCTACAGCACGGACGGCACCAACTTCACGCCGTTTGGCAATGCCATCTCCTTCAACACCGACTGGCAGTTCTTCCTGGGATACCGCTACGCCATTTTCAACTATGCCACCAGCAGCCTGGGCGGTAGCGTGAAAATCGAATCCTTCGAAGTGGCCCGGCAGTAGCCCGATAATCACTCGCTGCAGCTGCGACGTTGCCGCGTAAAAGCCCCCTCGGACTTCCCCATCTTCCGCATTTCTGTTTTCGGCAAATGAGAATGATAGAAGTAGCCCTGTTCCTGTGACCCGCATTCCGGTACAAATGAAACATGGATTGCGCAGCACAGCCGGTAGGCGCAGAAGGAGCCAATCATGAAATTCAACTTAATCATCCGGGTACTGATAGGAATATTCTCACTGGGATTGTTCGCCTGCCAGACGGACGGCAATGGCGACGATGCCACCTCCAGCGATGCAGACTCAGACACCGACTCTGACTCTGACTCTGACTCTGACTCTGACACGGACACCGACACCGACTCTGACTCTGACATGGACACCGATTCTGACTCTGACACCGACACCGACTCAGACTCTGACACCGATTCTGACTCAGACTCAGACTCTGACTCAGACACCGACTCAGACTCTGACACCGATTCTGACACGGATGCGGATACCGGTACCGTGAATGAGCCTGACTCGGATTCCGCAGATTCAGAATCCGAACAGGACACCGGCACGGAATATATCGACGAGGTGGCCTACGCGTTCTCCTCCTTCACCGACAACGGCGAAGACGGCCTGCATCTGATTGCCAGTCTCGATGGCTTCACCTGGTCCGATGTCAGCAATTACGGCAATGTCTTTCAGCAGGCATCGGAGCTGATGCGCGACCCGTCCATCGTGTATGGACCGGATGGTCGGTACCACATGGTCTGGACCACCGGCTGGGAAACACAGAATATCGGGCTGGCCCATTCCGACGATTTGTTGAACTGGGAAGAAGAAACCCTGTACGTCTGGGCCGACTATACCGGGCCGGGCAGTGAGGAGAGTGACGGCAGCAACTGGCCGGGAAACGCCCTTTCCACCTATGCGCCCCCCAACGACTGGGTGCACAACAGCTGGGCCCCGGAGATTTTCTACGACGGCGTCACCGGAGAGTATGTGATTTTCTGGTCAACCACCATCGAGTCTCCGGACGTGTTTCCCGCCACATGGAACGCCAGAAGCGACAATCTCAACCATCGGATTTATTTTATCACCACCCGCGATTTTCAGACCTACACACCGAGACGGCTCTTTTACGCGCCCCCGGACCGGGTGGTCATCGATGCTTTCGTCTGCCACATCAGTCGCGACGAATATCGGATGATCATCAAGGATGAGGCTGACTCCGGTTATGGCAATCTTCACATCTGCACCCCAACCAAATCCCTTGATACATGGGCGAACATGCCCTCGGACTTCTGGGGGCCCATGTCCAATCCGCCCTTTGCCGGCCCCGGAATCCCACCGGACAACACCCGGGCAGAAGGCCCCGGCGGCATCCTCATCGGAGAAGACTGGTTCATTTATGCCGACTACTGGATGGATGGCCAGACCCGGGTATGGCGGGCCAATGATTTTGTGAACATCACCACCACCGAAGACGTGCATCTGTCCCGCGCATTGCGCCATGGCACCATCTTCCGGGCCGAAAAAGCAGATGTGGAGGCATTGCTCAACCGGTAATCCCCGACCTTCTCCGGCGACAGATGGATTCAAATCGATTTCCCTCTCCCCTTTTGGCCATTGCCATCAGAACGGCACGCCGGATGAATTCCCGGGAATGTTTGCAGTTTCACCCGTATTCTGGCTATAAAGAAGGTTCAAACTGGCTGAACAATTTTTACCGGCGTCGGTCTGCCATCCGCTGGGCAACCAGCAGCGGATCCGCCGGAGACTGAAAGGTATCTGCATGAAATCACATTCACATAAATTGCATCCTGCCTTCCCATTTGCGCTCATTGCTGTGGGATATCTGCTCGTCGGTTGCGGTGGTGCAACAGGGACCCGGAACCCGGAACCCGAAGGCAGCCCATCCGCGCTTTCCACTCCGCCGGCAGAGGACACCGCCGCCCAGCGATACGCCGGTGGCGTTATTTCCGACGCAAACAACGGGCAACAGCCCCCCAAAGTGGAAATTGACCTGTACATCATGTCCAGGTGTCCATACGGCGTGCAGGCCATCCAGCAGATTCAGGACATCACGATCCAGTCCGGGGGCGAAGTGGGCATTAACATCGACTACATCGGCACCGAGGGGGAAGGGGGCGCATTGAGCAGCATGCACGGAGATGAAGAGGTGCAGGGCGATATTGACCAGCTGTGCGGCCGGATGAGCTCGCCCACCGACGAGCAGTTCTGGCGTTTTATGTCGTGCATCAATGATGAATGGCGGACGATTCCTGAACGCGACGCCGAATGTGCGGCTTCTGCCCAACTGGATTTGGTTCAGTTTGATACCTGCCGAAACGGCGAGCTGGGCAAAAAGCTGTTGCGCTCCAGCTTCGCAAAAGCGATTCGGGTTGGCGCTACCGGCAGTCCCACCATCATCATCGACGACGCACGCTACAGCGGCAACCGCACCCAGATGGCCATCGCCCGGTACATCTGCGGCCAGTTCAATGACAAACGACACATCGACTACTGTAAGAGCCTGCCGGAACCCACCTCGGTGGAATTCTTTGCCATCACCGATTCCCGTTGCGGCGACGATTGTGACGTCAGTGCAATGATTACCAGTCTGCAGGGGATTTTCATGGGGCTCAAGCCCACGGTGCTGGACTGGTCCAACCCTGAGGCCCGGGCCATTTTCAGAGCAGCCGGCGCAGAAAAACTTCCGGTCCTGTTATTTGGCAAATCCGTCGAAAAGGATGAGGGCGGATTTGCGCACATGCAGCGATGGCTGACACCGGCCGGACCGTATTATCAGGTGAAAGTCAAGGCCACATTCGACCCGGAAGCCGAAGTCTGCGATAACAGTGTGGACGACACCGGCAACGGCAAGGTGGACTGCGCCGACGAGACGTGCGACGGCAGGATGGTGTGCCGCGAGGAAAAGAAAAAATCCCTTGAAGTGTTCGTCATGAGTCAATGCCCCTTCGGCGCCATGGCATTGCTGGCCATGGACGATGTCCTTGGCGCATTCAAAAAGAAAGACATGGATTTCAACATTCACTTCATCGCCACGGTCATCGCCGATGACGAGGGCGAAAAAATCAGCTCCATGCATGGCCAGTCCGAGGTGGATGAAAACATGCGATGGATATGTGCCCGCAAACACTATCCCCGCGATTATCTGAAATATGTGTGGTGCAGGGCCGGCGACTATCGCAACCCCGAGTGGGCAGCCTGCGCCACGGGCAAAATCAAAAAGAAAGTGCTTGAGAAATGTGTGGAAAGCGGCGAAGGCGAACAGTTGCTTCTGGAAGATATGAAAGTGGCCGACAACCTGGATATCGGCGCCAGTCCCACCTGGATTGCCAACGGCAGACATCAGTTCTCCGGTGTGACCCCCAAAGCCATTCAGGAAAATTTCTGTGAACACAATCCCGGTCTGAGCGGATGCAGCAAGGCATTATCCGACGAACGGAAGACCGAAGCCCCCGCCGGCGCCTGCGGCAACTGACCCTCGGAGAGTCCCATGTTCCAACCTATTTTTCAATTCATTGCCGTTCTGCTCACATCCGGCCTGGGCCTTTTCTTCTGTGGATGTGCATCAGAGAGTACCGGTGGAAACAACCACACCGACACCACGCCCCGGGACAGCGACTCCGGGAGCGCTCCTTCGGATTCTGACACCGCGGGGGATGGCACCGACAGCGCATCTGACCGGGCAGACACCGCAACAGACACCGCAACAGACGGCACCGATACCAACGCGGACACCGCCACCACCACCAATCGGGACACTGAAATTGTTCAGCCTTTCGAAGAGCGCGCGACCGCGCTGGTCTCCCAGATGACCCTGGAAGAAAAGGTTTCCCAGATGGGACACAACGCCCCGGCTATCGATCGGCTGGATATTCCCGCTCATAACTGGTGGAACGAGGCCCTTCACGGAGTGGCCCGGTCCGATATAGCCACGGTGTTCCCCCAGGCCATCGCCCTGGCCAGCACCTTCGACCCGTCATTGATACGCCAGATGGCCGACGTGACTTCCATAGAAGCCAGAGTCAAGCATAACGTGGATGGCAAAGACCTGACGTACTGGAGCCCCACCATCAACCTCGCCCGGGATCCCAGATGGGGCCGCAACGAAGAAACCTATGGCGAAGACCCGTTCCTGGCGTCCAGAATCGCGGTGGCCTTTGTGAAAGGCCTGCAGGGAGATGACGCCAAATATCTGCGAACGGTTGCCACCCCCAAGCATTTCATTGCCAACAATGAGGAAATCAGGCGCCACACCGGCTCTTCCGATGTGGAGGAACGCAACCTGCGCGAACTGTACATGCCCGCGTTCAAAGCGGCGGTGACCGAAGGCGGCGCCACGTCGGTGATGTGCGCCTACAATGCCCTCAACGGCATTCCTTCCTGCGCCAATTCCTGGTTGCTCACCGATGTGCTGCGCAACGAATGGGGCTTCAACGGCTACGTGGTCTCGGACTGCGGTGCGGTTAAAGACATCGTGGACAATCACCTGTATGTGGACAGCAACGTGGCGGCATCGGTGGCCGCCCTCACCGCCGGCACCGATTTGAACTGCGGCAGTCGATATCAGAACGACCTGATTGAAGCGGTAAAGAGCAATGAAATTTCGGAGAGTCTGCTGGACACCGCGCTCATCCGGCTGTTCACCGCCCGCTTCCGGCTGGGATTGTTTGACGATGCCAACGAAGTGCCCTTTACTGACCTCCCGGACGACCTCCTCGACAGCCCGGATCATCAGGCGCTGGCCAAAAAAGTGGCGGAGAAGTCCATGACCCTGCTTAAAAACGACGGGATTCTTCCCCTGGCCCCCAACGCGCTTGGCAGCGTCGCGGTCATCGGTCCCAACGCGGACAACATTGTTTTCGGCGGGTACAGCGGCACGGCGTCGGACCCCACCTCGCCACTGGCCGGCATTGAAAACCGGCTGGAACCCCTCGGTGTTCAGGTTTCATACGCCAAAGGCAGCGGTGTGTCTGAAGCGCTTTCCGATGACCTTTTCAACGAAGCCATCGAGCTGGCAGCGGCATCCGATGTAGCCATTGTTGTGGTGGGAATTGGCCGTTCCGTTGCCGACGAGGAAAAAGACCGCATGGACATCGCACTGCCGGAACCCCAGGAAATCCTGCTCGAATCCGTATTTGAAGCCAATCCCAATACCATTGCGGTCCTGGTTACCGGCGCCCCCCTGGCCATCCCATGGGCTGCGGAGAATCTGCCCGCCATCCTCAACGGCTGGTACGGCGGACAGGCTGCCGGCGAGGTTACCGCGGAAATCCTCTTCGGCGACATCAGTCCCAGCGGTCGCCTGCCCCAGACCTTTTACCGTTCCCTTGACGATCTGCCCCCGTTCGATGATTACGACATCATCGGCCAGAAACGGACCTACATGTACTTCGAAGGGGAGGTGCTCTATCCCTTCGGACACGGTCTCAGCTACACCACGTTCGAATACAGCAACCTGGCCCTTTCCACCGAAACCGCAGCGGCCGACGACACGATCACGGTGTCCCTGGACGTTGCGAACACCGGCACAATGGATGGCGATGAAGTGGTGCAGATTTACGTGACCGATGAGGAGGCCTCGGTACCCACCCCCATCCGCAGTCTTAAAGGGTTTGCCCGGGTTTCCCTCACAGCGGGAGAAATCCGGCGCGTATCCGTGGATCTCAACGTGGCGGATTTTGGATTCTGGGACATTGATGCCGACCGGTTCGTGGTGGAACCCGGCACTTTCCTCATTCAGGCCGGTGCCTCCGCCGCCGACATCCGTGCCCAGGGAACGCTGACCGTTGAATGATGACAACCAACCCACGCTGGAATATCTCCGTTGGTGCCGGGCCATCAAGCCATGGCTCAGGGGATTGGAAATGAACATCGTCCCTGTCTTCATTGTGTTCTGTGGACGCTGACTGTTTTCACCCCATCGCAATTGCCTCGGTCAGGACTTCTGCAACACGGTTTTTTGCTTTTTTTTGTCTGGGGACAATTGATACTTGACCTGTCGTGGGGTTTTCCGCTCGATTCCTTCGATGGCCGCATCCGTGTACCGGTGCGCACCGGCGTCCCTCGAAAGCTGTTTCCAGAATCGCCACAGTCGTCTGCTCAATCGATAAAACCGCCACGTGAACCCAATCACTTCTCGCCAATGATTCAGGTAAAAACGCAACCACGAATCAGCGGGAACCCCCGGCCGTCGATCATCGCGATACCGCTTTCGCACCAGCCCTGCATCGATGGGATGAATGGTGCTGTGAATGCCGAACTGACTGTTGACAACCAGGCGGTAAATGGTGGTGAGCTTTTTATTGCTGCCACAGGCCACCATCCGGCGCAGTATGGTTTCCATGTGCGACAGGGTATAAAATGATTCCCACGCGGCGCGGTACGCCCGTTGCCATTCTGCGGTGGACATCCCGGGATGTTGCAGTACACAGTGGTGGGTGTCGTATTGGTTATAATCACTGGCCAGCCACTCCCCCCGTTCGCACATATCGCGATGCATCACACTGCCGGGAAGGGGCGTCAGCACGGTAAAATAGATGGCATCGATGGGCAATTCCCGCTTCAGGATGGCCACATCCCGTTGCACGCTCTGGGGGGTGTCATCGGGAAAACCGATGATATACGAGGCGGTAATCACCACGGGAAATCGCTTCCATGCCTGCAGGTTCTGCCGGTACTCGTCAATTTTATTCTGCCGTTTCTGAATGTGCTTCAGGTTTTGCGGATTCACACTCTCCAGCCCAACCAGAATCTGATCAATACCGGCGGCCACCGCCCTTGGAATGAACTCTTCAATCCGGTGACATGCCGTATCCACCTGGGCCAGAATGCGAAATCGCAATCCTTCCCGGCGAAGCTGTTGCAGCCTGTTGAAAAACGCCTTCCAATTCGCATTGCGGGCGACGTTGTCGTCGGTCAAAAAAAACTGTCTCACGCCCCGAACGCAATTGTCCCGGATAATATTTTCCAGGTCGTCCGCAGTGCGAAAGCGACTTTGCTGCCCATGGACATTGATGATGGTGCAGAAGGTACAGGCAAACGGGCACCCCCGGCCAAGGTCAAAGGGGGCGTACTGCCCGTAAGACTTTCTGATTTCGCGCACTGGCAATACCGGCTGGGGTACCCCCCCAATATCCGGCTGCTGCCCCATATAATTGTATGTCGGCCTGAGCGTTCCCCCATAGGCATCAGCGAGCACTTCATCGATACGGCCCCCTTCGGCTTCCCCCAGAAAAAAGCTTATCCCCCGCTGCTGTGCGTCACAGATTTCCGGTGGAAGGGTTTTCATGGTGGCAAAATAACCCGACACATGAAATCCGCCGATGCACACTGGAACGCCGCACGCCGCAAACCGATCACTCAAATCCAGGGCGCGGGGAAACTGGTTGGTCTGCACCCCCACCATCCCCACAAATCCGCGGGCGCCCGACCGCAGAATACGGCGGGCAATTCGCTCGGGTACCACCCGGGTGTGAGATTCATCAATGACCTGTATCTGAATATCCACCCCCGGTCCCAGCCCCTGTCGCTCCCTGAAATCCACACAGAGCCCATTGAGTACCGCCAGGGAATTGGACGGAATGAGTGCCCTGCTCCAGATGATGGGGTCCCCCGCACCATCGTAATGAGTTGGCTTGATTAAATAAATATGAAATGACGACCGGTCTGTACTGAAATGCATCAAAAAGATGTAGCATGGAAAAGGCCCAAAAACACCCCAACCCCCAAAAAAAAAGCGGATATCGACATTTCCCGGTCGCGCCGGTACCGCTGGTCGATTTCGTTGAAGGCGACCCGAAACGGTGTACGCTATTCTTATCAACCCGGACAACTCAGGAGCAGGTGATGGCACCAGATGCATATTACCGACGAACAGGGCGATGGAACAATGCCGTTCCCGCATTGCTGATAACCGCTGTACTGGCCGGATGTGCGAAGGTTCAACCCATTGACGATGGCAGCTACCTGAGTCTGGTTGTACTGGAGTCACCCGGCGGAAACTGCAGATTCGGCGGTGTGCGGCACATCGAGGGCATTGATGACGACCATGATGGAAAATTGACCGGCCTGGAGATTGGTAAAGTTTCCTTTATCTGTTCCACACAGATTGTGGTTGAAAAAGGCGGGGTCCTCACTGAACAGATTGCGGTTCCCGCCGGCGACATCTGCGAGGTGGGGGGATACATCATCAATAGCGGGAAAGATGAAAATCGGGATGGTGCGTTGCAACCGGATGAAATCATGGAAACAGCCTCAGTCTGTCACCGGGCCGTAGAAATTGAAGTGCCGGTGGAAGTGGAAAAGGAAGTAATAGTGGAAATCGAGGGGACAGAAAAGGTTATCGAAGCACTGGTAACGTACGATGATTCCGAAGCATGTGTCAGTGGCGGCGTTGTGATTCAATCCGGACTGGACCTGAACGCGGATGGTGTTCTTTCCTCCAGCGAGGTGAACGAAGCCCGGGAAATCTGCACCGGGGAAGAACCCGGAGAATCAACTGTCTTTTTCGCCGTACAGGCGGGCGGCAGTTCCGGAAGCAACTATATTTCCGGCGCTGAACGCCTCGACACCGGCGCGACCATGGTGGTTTCCAAAACCTACGGAAGTGTTCTGTTTGCGCCGGAGGGGCCAACGCCCGTTCCCGTGTACGATCAGGCGACCATGCAGTTCTCGCAGTTTTCGGCCAGCGGCGCCCTGCAGCAGGTGAGTGCATTCGGATACGGATACCGATTGTGGGGGGACGGCACAACCCTGCTGGACAGCAACTCGGTCGCAGTCACCGGCAGATATTACCAGTTCGCAACTTTTACCGGATGTACTCTGGATCACGACCTCAATTCCGGATTTGCCGGGGGAAGCGGTGATACCCTGGCAGAGTTCGCCACCAACGCGTATGTGGCCATCCTGGCGCCTTCGGGATGTGTCCGGGAGCTCAAGGACATTCAGACTTCCGGCGAAGTTGACCCGCTGCAGCTGCATGTCCTGTCAGATGGTTCATATCTGGTTGTCGGACTTGCGACCGGAACGGTGGTGGCGGATTCGGTTCAACTGACGCCGGATGTCAGCTCAGAGACAGAACGGTTTCCCGATCAGATTTTTGCCATCCACTACGACAAATCCGGCAATTTACGGTGGGCCGGACGCCTGGCGGATATGTCCGGGAGCTCCAGGCTGGGGGGTAGTGTGGTATTGCCATCGGACGATGTGGTGATTTCGGCAAAGCTCCTTGGCGCTGGCTGGTTCGGCAATGAAGATAATCCCACACCGATTGGCGAAAATAATGAAAGCGCAACATTTGTTGTCAGCCGTATTTCTCTCGCCACCCATGATGTGGCGTGGCTGGCTGCCACTGATGGAAATATGGGGGGCGATTGGAGCAATGGGGTAAGACTGCAGCATGACAACCAGATTATCACCGCCATCCAACTGACAGAAGATGGCGTGATTCGGGGAACCGGGACGTCGATTTCGGTTGAAGCAGATGATGCAACTGCCGGAGATGTTGCCCTCGCGTCTTTCAACGCGTCAGATGGCACCCTGAATTGGGCGTTGAATGCCGGCGCTTTCAGTCCCGCAGAGTTCGTGGTGGCGGAGGACGCGCTGCTGGTAGCCGCAGACTTTCGAGCAGTTACCATCGGCCAGCCCGAGTTGCTGGTTTTCAGGGACGCAACGCAGGAAACGGTGCTGCCTCAGCTCGATACCGACAATGCGGCAATGGCTGCGTTTGATTTGAACCGATTGGTGTGGCGTTGGGTCCAACCGTTGTCGGCCACCGGACAAATTGCCATTGACGATGTGTCGGTGCACGCAAATCGCGTGCTGCTCTCCGCTCACTATTCCGGCGAAGTGGCAGTGGGGACGAATCAGATGTCGATTGATTTACCGGAGGCGGAGACGAACGCCTCCTTTTTCATGAATGTGGATGCAGCCACCGGCAGTATCGAAAGTCCGGTGGCGGTTACCGGGACGATTCAGGAGCATGCGGGGGGCAACGATGCAGTCTCCGACATCTGCGGTGTTGACGCCGAAGGACTGGCGGCCACCGGACACTTTGAAAAATTCGCACGATTTGGAGAGGGCACTGCCAACCCCATCCCGGTGATGGCCGATGAAGGTGATGGTCCGGACAGTAACCGGGTGGATGGATTTGTGGCCAGATACAATGCCGCGGGGGTTCCGGTGTGGATAAATCGAGTGGGTGGAGAAGGAGAAGACCTGGGGAAATTCATCGAACAGAGGAATCATCGGCTGGTGGTGGCAGGCAGTTTTCAGAAGGATTTGAACTTTTCCATTGGCTCCGAAATGTCAGTTGACTGTCCCGATGCGAATAACAGTGAATTCGTCTCCAACGCACCGCGATGCGGCTTTGTAGCGGGGTTCAACGCCATTACGGGTGATGTTGAATGGGCCAGGCGGATATACAGAAGTACCACCGGATTCTATTCACTGCAGGTCAGACTGTGGGACATGACACCGCTGGGTGAAAATGACGTCCTGATTGTGGGCACCTATGGGGGCGAGGCAATATTTGACAATGGCGACACGTCCATCACGCTCACATCGTCCGGTGGCGGCACCGGGTATCAGGTGTTCCTCGCCCAGTACAATGGCATAACCGGTGAGGTGGTTCGGGCACAGAATCTGTTTGTGAACGACGCCAACAGGTTATTGACGGTGCACGGCATGGACGACCGTTCACTGGTGGTGGCCAATGGAAATGACGTTATCTACCTGAACGCCGACTGGCAGGAGCGCTGGCGCTTTTCCGGCGCCGCCGCCCAGTCGGTTACACAGGTGTCAAAGGAACATATCGCCATTGCCGGTCATTTCACGGCCGATGATGAACCGGTTATCGGTACAGCCCCATCCACCACACTGGTCGCTGCAGGCAGCAAATACAATAATTGTTATGTCGCCGTTCTCAATCGGGAAACTGGCAGTGTTGCGTGGCACCGGACCATGAATACCAGCGACCTGGGGCATGATTCAACGCTGAACATGCTACCGGATGGCGCCATCCTCCTGACCAGCGCCACAGGCAGTTCGCTCTATTTCGAAGACGGACAACTGATACAACCCCCCGGCGACATCGCCAGTGTTTTCTTCAACGCAACGTTCGATCCCGCATCAGGGGATGTGCGGCACACCATGCAATTCGCCTTCAGCGACTACCGGGCGGGTCTGGCCCATAAAATCGTGATTCTGGAGGATAGTTTTTACGCCGCCGGATGGTTTGAAGGCACCATACAGATACAGAACTCATCGTCGGTGTTCCAGAATACCATCATGACATCAACCGGCGAAGATGATATCTTTTTCGCCAGAATTCCATTTACAGATTATCACTGAACTGTTTCAGCCAGGCGTTCACCACCGGTTGGGTTTACGTACCCACCACCACACCAATATAACTTCCCCCTTTCAGGATGGTGATGTCCGCATCCACAAAGGGCAGTATCGCCTCTCCGTATCCGCCGGCAGAAAGTCAAACAAGTGAATTCATTTGTACCCGCTGACTGAGGACGCTGGCGAACAGCTTGAACGTCGTCATAACGGGACAGATCTTCGGATGCGAGGCCGGGGACTGTTCCAACTCTTTTTCCGGAGTAGTGCATTCATTCGGCGAACAGCGGAGGCGGGGTTGCCCACCAGTGTCCATCCCATCAGTGTGGCCATCAACCCGAAGGTTATCGTTGACAGCACATAAGTTGTCGTTTCGGATGGAAACCTCCCAAGGGGAACCAGACCAAACAGAAAGTAGAAAAAGAGTGTATTCACCAATATAACACCAGCCATTTTTCGGCTGGCGGTGACCTCCACTGCATACATGGTCGACAGCCACAGCGCCGGCATCGGTACATAGTCGCCCCATGCGGCCGGGCTGACCAGAGAAGCAAGTCCCAGCACCGCAAGCCACACCCTTGCCCGGGTTATCGAATCGGTCAGTCGGGTTGCACTGTACGCCGTAAGTAGCACCAGTACTGCAACCGCCACAGTGTTCACCAGAATGGCAAGGTTCAGGGACATGCCTGGCACCCCCATCTCGGCGAATTTCATCACCTGCCCCAAAGGAGACATATTGGCGGTGAGCAATTCAAATCGAACTTCCGGCCAGACATCCAGAAACGCAAACGCAGCAAACGATTGCAGTCTGGGCACGTGGAACTGAAAAAACGCCATAAACGGTTCAATACCAAACACCAGCATTGCCATTCCCGTCCATAGACTTCCAAACACCAGTGACCAGCCCAACGCTTTCCACCGCCGTTCCACGGCCAGAAGGATGAGCAGGAACCCAGGAAAGATTTTACCGAGAACTGTCCCCGCAAGGATCGCACCGCCGAGCGCATTGTGATGCCGCTCAATCAACACCATCGCAATCACCGAAAGGGCGATGGCCACAAGGTGAAACTGGCTGTACTGAAAGCCGAACAGCGTCGCCGGCGCCACCAGCACCAGCGGGGATAACAGCAGCATCCATCGTCCAGTGGTTCCTCCCGCAAACCGCGCCAGTAGAATCAGCGCTGCGCCGATGGCCAGCAACTGAAGCACAAACCAGATGACACGCAACGTGGCATAATCGCGGGTCAGGGAAAGCAGCAGTTTGGGCAGTAACAGAAACGGCGGCGGATACTGAAATGCGTCTTCCACCCGCATGCCGGCAATATTGGTATGCGCCGTCATCTCCCGATTGAGCAGGGGATAATGATCCGGACTGTAAATATTGGTCTCCCCCCGTTCAATCAGTTCCACCGCATGAAAATAAGCGGTTCCACATTCGTGCACGGTCCAGAATTCGTTGGTGGTCAGAATCCACCATGGTTCTTCCTGGTCGACGGTGTGCACGGTCAGGCGGGCAAGCTGCACCAGCATCACCAGCTGCAGCCCGGCGACAATGATGGATACCGCACGATGAGAATGCCACGCGCCATTCAACCAGTCCGGCATCCGACGCGACAACCCCGGTATGCGCCAGGCCAAAAAGGCGGCGGCAAGCACACCGCCCACCGTCAGGGACCACGGTTCCGGAATCAAATCCGGCCAGAACCCGCGCAGAATGAAGCCCAATACATTCACCACCACCATGGCCAGAGCGGCCATCAGCACAAAGCAACCGATTTTCTTCTCAATGCCGCCAGACGCGGTTCCGGTTAGCGGTTCCATTGCATCCCCCTTTCATTTACAGCGTTGCCGCTCAATCGGAACACACTGAAAAAAAAGTTTTCAATGGGGAGTCGCTCCACTTCAGCGAATCCGGCTTCCCGGGCATAACGCTTCAGGGTGGGCAACCTCATCACGGTACCCGTACCCCCGCAGTGATGTTCGGCGCCATCGGCCAGGCCAGCGGGAAGACAATGAAGAATGGACCATCCATAGTTCATTTCGTCCATGTCACCGCCTTCGCCCATAAACGAATCCGCAACCCGTTCATCCACAATCAGCGCCTCTCCGGTAGACTTCAGATGCTGTCTGGCCGTACGCAGGGCGCCGACCGGATCGGCCAGATCGTGCAGAGTTTCACAACAGATAAACAAATCGACCTGCCGGGCGGCATCAATCGTTGTCACGTCCTCACAATGAAATTCTATGCGATCGGCAACCCCATAGGTCAGCGCGTTCTGTCTGGCCGATTCAATGGACGCCCGGTCCAAATCGTAGGCATGAACCTGTATCTCCGGATACGCTGTCGCAATTCCGATGCTGGACCAGCCACACCCGCAGCCGAAATCCATTACCCGGGCGCCGGGAGTATGCAACCGTTGGTGCAACCCCGGAATGGACACAATCCAGTCATTGGCCAACTGTGTCAAAAACGTCATGCGGTTGATACCGGCCTGACCCATCCGCATATCGCTGCCATAATCGGCAAATGCCACACCGCCCCCATAACGATAACAATCCAGCAACGCTCTCATGGGTCGTGTCACGCCCAGCAGGATTTCGCTGAGGGGCGCCATGTAGTCCACGCTGTTCTCGTTAGCCAGCACTTCCGCGTGGGCCTCTGGCAAACGAAATTGCCGCTGCAGGGGATCGCGGGTGGCATCGACCACATCGACAATACCGGCGGTGGCCTGCTGTTCCAGCCATTCCCGGGTATAGCGCTCGTGGGTATGCGCTTTTTGCGCCAGCGAATTTGAATTCAGATCTGGATTCCGGGCGAGGATACGGTAGTATCCCAGTTTATGGCCCAGATAAATCGAGAACGAGATAAATACCCCTTTGGCGCTTTCAATCATGCGCTCCTGCAGGGCATCTATTTGCGTTCGATCTATTTTATCCGGATGAACAGTTTTAGTGATAGCTGCGGTTTCCATAATGACATTCTCCTTCTGCCGCTTCAGCGGCATGCATGGTGTTGTTTCTGCCGGAGAATGTAAGTTGCCAGGAGGGCGAAATACAGCGACTTGAAGTCTGAAGAATTGGACTTACAGTTCAGTCAGATGGACTCAAAGTACACCGGTTGGAAAACAGGCTGAGAACGGTATGATTCGCAGCCATCATCCGGGAACACTGAAAGGGAAACGATCGATGACGGTAAACAGCGAAAAAACGGCAGTAGACCTGTTTGGCGGTGGAGCCAAACCAGCCAATACGCGGGAGAAACTGATTTTCACCGCCATTCATCTGTTTCAGGAACGCGGTTTTCATGCGGTGGGACTGGATTATATTCTGGCAGACGCCGGATTAACCAAGTCCACCTTTTATAACCATTTTGAATCCCGGGATGCCCTGGCCCTCGAAGCGGTTCGATTGCGGGACAAATGGGAAATGGAAACGTTCAGCAAGGCGGTGCAGGATAAAGGAGGGTACCATCCCCGGGACATGCTGCTAGCCATGTTTGATGTGCTCGACGACTGGTTCAATCATCCCGACTACCGGGGATGTCTGTTTATCGCCGCCTGCTCTGAGTTTCCCGCTCCCGACAATCCCATCAAATGCGCTGCCAGCAAACACTACGCGGATGCGGGCGAGACCATTAAAAAAATGGCCAGCGCTATTGGCATTGTCGATGTGGATGCCTTTGCCGAAGAATGGGTCATGCTGCTGGAAGGCGCGGTCACCTATCGGCAGGTCACCGACGACAACCGCGCCGCCCGCATTGCCCGTCGTACCGCGGCCGCCCGTCTCGAACAGTATCTCAAAGAGCTCTGATCGGTCGGTCGATCCATGGGATACACCGAAATCAGACGGGAGCGAATCAACGGTATCAGAAACGCCGCGATTTTTCGCTGATGTCGCACCCCATATGGCACGGTTTTGAGACCGCACCGTTCGTATAAATCCGATACTACCGCGGACATGACCGACACATACGGAATCCCGGCAATCTTCGTCGATATCGCCATTGATGGCCGAAATCCGTTTATCACCACATCCGGCGTCAACTGCTTCAGGATGGCCAGCTCCTCATGGACAAATGTGTCCAACTCTTCTTCTGAAACAGATTTTATCTGATCCGTTTACCGCCATGGCAAGAATCATTGCCTTGGCCTGAGATGCGGTCTAACCAATATGTTCAAGAATTCTTCAAATTTTTTCCCACGAGAATCTCAACTCGCGCGTCGGAACTGTGGGGGATTGTCCGGATACATGAAATTAACTCTGGGGGGATTTTGCAGGTAAGCGCAGCTATCGAAGCGATCTATGGCAATGTCGCAGTTGTGGTTGAGGGGAGGTCAACCGGTGTGTTTTCAGACGAAGTGGAAGCGAGAACCGGGATTTTTTCTCCCAATGACCTATCAGCGGGAGGCACCTCCATCTGACTTGCCATCGTCCAGCCATCGTCAATGGGAAGCACAGACTCAAAGTATTCGAATTTCTCCCCTTTTTTTCCGGGTATCCGCGCCTTGAATCGTACATACCGCTCTTTCATCAGCAATTTTTCGGAAAAAGTTGCATCATTTGACATGCCATCAAACACCCGAGTGGCGCTGGCAATCGCCAACCGGAAATCATCCAGATTCCGGACCGGTGCTCCGTTCACAGCCTCCAGCACCATCCACCCGCCACCACCCCGATACCCGTATCCGCCAAACCCCCGTTTCTCCGCAACACCTCCGGTTCCCACGTACGTCACAAGGAGCCCTCCCTTTTCCTGTTCCTCTTCCGGCAAGTCAAATACTTCCACATTAAAATTATTGAATGTCTGCAAAACAATATCCCCCCACCGGGCATACGCTGGCCGCTGATAGATACTCAACCGCTGCAGGTGAGACTTTCGCTGAATCTCAATTTTCCGCAACACTTCAATCCATTGTGCCTTCCCGGCTTTTTCCCCGGAAGGTCGCAGATAAGTCAGTTTCACTTCGTCTCCCTGATTTGCCATAAAGAACAGTTCTTCCAGATGGAGTCTGGGTTTATCCCGGTTCGACCGGTATTCAGTGTGGATGGGCCATTTGGCCATCTTCCCGGTGACCACACGATACCCTTCATAGTCCAGCGCGCACGATACTTTACGATTCCGATTCTCAAATCCTACAATAATATCCCCTTCCCGAACTCCGAATGCTTTTCCCTGCCCCTCAGGGAGCACTTCTTTGACTCCCACACCCAGCTCGAAAACCGATACGTCCTCTGGTGCACCAGCCAATACAGATGCACCGGTGCTGTTTTTCTTCAAAACCAGTCCCAAAACCGGAATCGGCATCGGTCTATCTCCCAGTCCGGCATCGCGAATGCGATCGAGAAACGCAGTGATGGTATTTGATGGAATCAACCAGCCCTGTGACCCTCTCCAGTTACCCAGGGTGGGTATACCCACAATCCTTCCTGCGGCATTTAGTGCGGGTCCACCGCTATTACCCGGTTGGACCGTCCCCCCCGGGCCCACTTCAATAAACTGATGACGTATGGCCAGGTTGGCAAATCCATTGCTGTGGTAATGTCGTCCCGTTACCTCTGCCTGAATCACCTTCAGTTCATCGCTTTCAAGGGGATATCCAAATATAGCAAGTCTGTCACTTTGCCGGACAGATGAACTGTCACCAAAACGCAGCACCGGTATTTTTTTTAAGCCGGAACGCATTTTGAATCTTTCCAGTTCGCCTTTCTGAAATCGAAGCAGGGCAAGATCAATCCGGCCCTCTATTCCTATCCCCACAAGGTCCATGGCAAATTCGGCACTTCCCGTGGAAGGAGACTGAATACGGATGCTTCCTTTCTTCGCCTGAAACACCACGTGCGCATTGGTGACAATCTCATTCTCTGCAATAAAGAATCCACTACCATGCGCACTCCCCTGCAGTTCCTCTTTTTTTTCCGGATTCAAACGAATTTCGCCAATGTTCCGAACCGGTGTAATTTCCACCCGAACCATTGCATTTCGGTATTTCTGATTCAGGCGCTGAAGATGAATCACTGAGGGTTTCTGTTGGGAAAGATGCTCGCCACTGAAAACCGCAGGTGAAAAAATAGTTATTCCCAGTGACAGGACTACCCCCATAAATACACTGGAAAAGAGGTAACTGTGCCGTTGTGCCATCGCGCTCTCCTTTCGCTGATGATTTATTGGGTACCCGTACGGTTGGACGCTCTATCGCAATGAATGGTTCCCGAAAAAAAATAAATATTGAATTTTTCCACTGTCCATTCGTTTATGCCATCTCATTTTTACATGAAAACCCAACAGAAGGGGAGCATTGACTGATCATAAACCGTTCCGACTATTCACCGTCCTATGAAAATTGCTCCACGAAACCCATTGGCAATCGCCTGAAAACTCAAAATCAGCGCAAAACGCGTCTTTTCAAGCAACTGAACAGTCGTTATTTCCTGGTTACAAATTGGCTAACGCCTGTCTGTTCAAATGAAAGAAGAATTTTAATATCTACAGTGCAACCGTGGTGGGCGCTTTCCGAGTTCCACCACCGGTGCTGCTCGCGGGGGTGATACTGTGAAGGTACTCAAAGAAATGAAAGAATGCGTACAAAGCGCATTCGCACTCCGGGAATCGAAAAAACCATGCGCAAAACCCGGTCATTCCACAGCAGAGTCAACCGGTGAAAAACCTGATTTTCAGAATAGAAAAGTCAGGCACTCCCGCACTCGAAAAATGCCGTCAAGTAAAACCAGAAGTAAAACCCCTTCAAATGAACGCGCTGAAAAGCCACTCGTACGAATTGGCAACCATTTGTCCAAACTCGTTATCGGTACCATGGCGTGCTCTATCGGTGCGCTTATTCTTTTTCTGGCGGTGATGGAGTGGCGAGTTGGCGATGACATAAGGCAGATATATCTCAAAACCTCCGCAGAACCCGGTGCGACGCCGCAACACGACAATAGGGAGCACATTGCCGACTTTCTGTCTTTACTCGCAACTATCCGCGAGTCGAGCGATAAAGGGGCAACAGGCCAATCAATAAACAATTCAAATCCTGTTCTGCAGGAAGCACGAAATAACGGTTTAGTTTTGAATGGAGACGAAGCTGCGATTTATTGTGACATTTACCCGGAAGGACAAGACCTGAACAAAACTGCGCCTACAAGTTGCGAGCTTAATATCGACCAGCTTCAACTATCCGGCATGCAACACAACCAGCCGGACGCCGCGACTGCATCAGCGGCTGCCATGCTGGAACACCGGAACAACCTGCAACAGTTCTGGCTACAGGCGGCCCAACTCATTCTTCTCAATCTGTTGCTGCCACTGTTGACCGCGTTGTTTGGCTACATATTTGGCAGACAGCAGACAGAACGCTCCTCCGGTGAACGTCAACGATAATTCTTCTTCACTGGCAGTTTGCATCACATCTCAATCCCGTCTGTTTATTCCATAAGAGAATGCAACGGAATACCTAGCGCCAATTTTTCAATTGTATCTGAACCAACCACCGGGCTGAAACGTCTGGTCCGCCAATGAAAGGGATGGTGACCCATGTCCAACGCACAAATCAGGACGGTTCTCTCTCCACCATCAGTATTTTCGACAAATCGAAAAAGCAAGACGGTTGTTTATCTGCATACCAATCCCACTGTGACCACTGGAACAAAAGTCAAAAAAGGGTAAAAAATTGCGATTGAAGTCAATCGTGGAACAGGGGGCGTTCATACCCATGTCGAGGTGAGAAACGGTAACAAACAGCATGCAGCATATAGCGTCAACAACTACAAACTCGAAAATCCCAATTCCACCAGATACTGGCAAAGCAAAGAATTCGCTGTCAGCTAGTCGCATCTGTCCGTTGTTCAAAGAATCCTTCCAATTCACATGTTCCCTGCACATGAATCAGTCCGGAAACTGGTAATGTAGCCAATACCCGTTGTCTCATTTCTGACAGATCTCTTTCTGTTATTTATCTGCCGTTTCATACCAACCAGACTGACACAAAGAGTTCCGTTGTGCATCTTTTTTAAACAATGAAAAATCATGATGTTCAGAATTCATTTCGAACGATTATTACAATGAACCCACCCCCAATATGTACAAAAAAAATTCTGATGAATTACGCCAATTCTGCAGTTTACATTCAGGTCTCACAGCGTCTGTTCATGTGTAGGCCCTGAAAGTGACAAGGGCAAAACAATTTTAACTTCTTTGTGAATGGAAAGGCAAGGTGACAATCATGGCAGTAAAAATTGGCGCAGCGAGAGAGAATGAAAAGGGAAAATTCTATAATGGCAAAGCGGGAGACCAGACGGGAAGAGAAATTATGGTACAGAACTGGTATTCTAAACCATGGAATGTGATGCTTATCTGCAAAGATAAGAAGCTCGCAAAACGGGCGGCCGCTTACATGAAAGCGATCTGCAATGATTCGAGTTTCGGATATGACATGGGCCAGCGAACGACCGGGTACAACGCAATCAAAAAGGCGGGTTCTGTCAGCGGGGCGTCGGCTTCGGAATTTGATTGTTCTTCTCTGGTACTGTCATGCTACAGATTGGCCGGACTGAAAGTCAGTGTGGATGGGTATACCGGAAACATGGTATCTATCCTTATGAGCACCGGTAAATTCGAGAAACATACAAGTTCTTCCTATTTACGCACATCTGCATACTGTGAGCCGGGCGCTGTTTATGTGAAAGAAGGCGCTCATACGGTGATGGGTCTTACAAGTGGTTCAGAGGCGCACAGTGTACCCGCCACCTCAAGTTCATCCAGCTCCAGTTCTTCTTCTAAACCGTCCTATACCGTGGGAAACACTTACACCTGTCAGGTAGAACTGAAAGTCAGAACCGGCGCCGGGACAGACAATCGCGCGAAACAGCACAGCGAGCTGTCAGCGGATGGTCAGAAACATGACAAGGATAAAGATGGTGCTCTCGACAAAGGAACAAGGGTAACCTGTAAGGCGCTCAAGAATGTTGGCAGTGACATCTGGATGCAAACTCCCTCCGGATGGATGGCCGCATATTACCAAAAAGAAAAGTACATCGCGTGAACAATTCCCCTCAATCGAAAAGGGTCGCGCAAATAGCGCGGCCCTTTTTTAATAAGAATCGGAAAAAAAATCTTTCGACCATATCCTGAAATCTTCTCAAAGGTATACCTATGCCAGCTCATCGAGTGAATCCAAAATAGTTGTCAGCTTTTCGGTCCCAACGAGTTGCCACTCAAGGATAACGTCCTGGTATATCATTCCATGGCGCGCCAATGCGCAATACCCGATGAACACCGTTAAGTACTTCACGAGCAGAACATCGGGGACGTCCCCAGCCTAAAGGCTCGGATTGCGGTTGTGAAATGAGGCACAGCACCATTTACCGGCGCTTTTACGTAAGTTTGTTTGGGGATATGCTCAAACAGAGAAGAGTAGAAGGAGTCACTAAACAAGGGAGGTCCGTTATTTCTATTCCACATTATCTGATGAACTGTTGACGGGATGACATTCGTCTTTGGTACGCCCTGTAGATATTCAATGGAGCCAGCTTCGTACTTCCTGCAACCAAACGGTATCAATTCGAATCGATAAACGCTTCGAAAATGGCTGCCGCTTCGCGTTCCAGATATGAATTGTTATTCAGTCGCGCCTCTTCATCGGGGTTGGAATAGAAGGATGCAAACACCATTATGCCGGGCATATCCGAATCTATTCCCGTAAGAATCGCATAGTCGGCTTTGCCATACGCGCCTACTCCATCATTTCGTGGCGTCGTTTCCATTGCGGATTCAACTGCGGCATGTGTTTTGTCACCCCAGCTCTCAGAATGTCCATAGTAGAAGTAAACACGCGTATAGTTTACGCTGGCATCCTCGGATGTGTTGTGATGTACGGAAATCATATAATCAGCGCTTGCGTCATTACAAACACTTGCGCGTGAACTGTCGGATACAGCAGGGAAATATCCAATTTCGTCGTTCGTGCTGTCATTGGTATACATATTGTACAATTCTTCAAGATCGTCCTGAGGCACCGTCATTACAACCTCATAATTTGCAACTTCAAATTTATCTTTTAAATAATAAGCTACTTTTCGATTGATCAGCGCCAGCCTGTGCATATCCTCCCCGTTGCTGGTGGCGGTAATCCAACCCGGATCAATGCACACAGTTGCGATGGGATCTGTATCCGTATCCGCGTCTGTATCCGTATCTGTATCCGTATCCGTGTCTGTATCCGTATCTGTGTCTGTGTCTGTATCCGTATCTGTGTCTGTATCCGTATCTGTGTCTGTATCCGTATCCATATCTGTGTCTGTATCCGTATCCGTATCCGTATCCATATCTGTGTCTGTATCCGTATCCGTATCCATATCTGTATCTGTATCCGTATCTGTGTCTGTATCCGTATCTGTGTCTGTATCCGTATCTGTGTCCGTATCCATATCTGTATCTGTATCCGTATCTGTGTCTGTATCCGTATCTGTGTCTGTATCCGTATCTGTGTCCGTATCCGTATCTGTGTCTGTATCCGTATCCGTATCTGTGTCTGTATCCGTATCTGTGTCTGTATCCGTATCTGTATCTGTGTCTGTATCCGTATCTGTGTCTGTGTCTGTATCCGTATCTGTGTCTGTTGTAGTTCCCGTACCCGATTCTGTTCCCGTTCCCGTATCCTCATCACAAACACGCGCGTTCAGTGTACATATTTCGCCATGTGGGCAATCATCATCATTGCTACAGAATTTCGGTATTTCTGGACACCCTACAACCATCAACGACATCAACACTATCAGCGTAAACGTTAGACAAAAACCTCGGCCGAATATATTGTTCATAACGTTCTCCATTTGTAAAAGACAGTGACAGAGATGCCGCCGGACACATACCACCAATTCTTCTGTTTGTATGTTGGCTCCTCAGTTTTTCCCTTATGAGGCGCAAACATTGGTCCGCAGTGCACGGATATGTCCAAATAGAACCTTGAATTTTTAGGTAGAATAATTCCCGCGTCAATCATTGGATGAAACACTACGCTTTCTATATTGAATGATTTACCATTGTTCCTTTCTTCTAAGAAAGTATGCCGAGTCCTCCCAAAATACATGCTGGCCCCCAGTTGCAAATCCAGTTTATTCAATTCAATGCGTCGGCCGCCCGACACTGCGCCCCCCGGGATTAAGGAACTGTCGGAGTTTGTATCCTTGTCTGTTTGATACCCAAACACAAACTTAATGGCACCAAACGCATTCCCGATATCTAATCGGAGGGGCAGTTCAATTTGATGTTGCGGATAGAATAGATTGTCATTCGATTTGTTGAAGCTGTAGCCGCTCCCAATCAGAAATGAAGCACCTGATTCAATCCTGGTTACAGTGGTACTTCCCATACCAATTCCCTTGGCAAAAAGATTTTCTGTGCGTTGTCCTATTTTTAATTGAGGCGGCTTCTCGTCCAAGTCATGAACAACTACTGTTCCTTCTGGTTCAACATCGATAAATGCGCGCTCGGGACCATGGGGTCCATCAAAAAGAAATAGCTCAATCTTTCCGGGATATACGGCAATCTCTCTGGACGTACCTGGCTGCTTCTCTAAAATATTCACCATGTAGCCATCAACATAGGAAATAGCTATTCTTCCCCTCACTTCATTGGACAAAACCATTCTGGCATTTTTTTCCTCAGTAAAACTGAAATACAGCGGCGCTTTCGATCTCAGTTTTGACACCAGCTGTTCTGGCGTCTGATCTCGATTGTGCTTCATCGTATAGTTCACCGTTTTTTTTTGTGTGTATTGCCAAATGCTTTCGAGCGTAATTCCCGGACCGTCTCTATTTGCATTTTTTAATGCTTCGATAAAATAGTGCGTGAATACTCCCCCCATGTTTTTGTCTTCATAACTGGGTTGCCCCGCGCTGCTTGAAACGTACCAGATGCTCCCTTTTGCAGATAGTACCTGCTCCGGCAGTTTCCTCGCCAAACTCAATCCCCGCGCTGGCCTGATTCCTTTGTTTTTCAGCAGTGTATCAAGACTACCCGAATAGCAGGCATCGAATACGCCC
Source organism: Polyangia bacterium (assembly GCA_050287845.1). GTDB lineage: Bacteria > Myxococcota_A > Polyangia > JAAYKL01 > JAAYKL01 > JAFGXQ01. Next base: position 83,124 of record JBNKCR010000141.1, on the reverse strand, counting down.
ACAGAAAAATCTGCGCCCACCGTGTTGAACAGTTCAGTCAACGTTTCTCCCGTCATTGGTCCATCGGCCAGCAGCAATCGCCCGGACAGTCCGTGTCCTGTGTAGTAAAGGAAAAATATTGAATCCATTGCACCCATCAACTTTTCATCCGCTTTGCGCTGTCTCGCAATGTCTGCAAATGCTTTCTTCACATCTGCTCTGGTAGCGTTCAGGAGCAATCGCGTTCTCTCTGCAGAATCATCAAAGTTGGCCACATCAATCAGCTGTCGTTTCAGACGCGCGGATTCTCTCTGGGCATGTATCAGAGGAGGGAACGGCTCCTCACCGTTTTCATCCACGCCTGTATTGTTTCCGATAATCAATGCATACCGCATTGTGGCGGACGTCGCCTCCATCGAAACCAGACAAACAATGGTAACCAGTATTACCGATACAATCGGTCTGTTCATATCCTATTTCCCTCCTCTGAACGTATAAACCGCCCGCGTCCTGGTATCCTTGATTTTCAGCTTCAAGTCACAGGATGCGCCAGAGACTTTCGCGCGTTTAACCTGTTCCACCAGGTTTTTCAGTTGAAGCGGTTTCTTTGAAAACACTCCCACCACCCATTCGCATGGCCCTGGCTCCTCCACAGTGGCGCCGTCAGGCAAGGGTACATTTTCTCCCGGTTGTACAAGTACACTCTCTTTACCGCTTGCAGGATAAAGAACAAATACTTCCCCATCACTATCCCTTGTGAAGAGAGCGAAATATGCGGGAGTTTGAGTGGAGTAAAAGAATCCCAGCTGGTCTCCATTCAGGAGCGTATCAGCGTGCGTTGCTTTCAGCAGGCGATTGTCGCGACGAATCACTACAGAAATACTATCCTTTGGTCCTTTGGGTATCAGCTGTGTTACTGGAGCTTCGACTGTTGTACTATATGAGCGCCACCAAATCCCCAGAGCGATTGCGGTGACAATCACCGCTGCCAGAGATAGTATTGTGTACGGCCATTTATTTCGTTTCCTCTTTCCGGACGCACCGTCATTGCTGCTTGCCACATCTTCATCATTCATACTGTCCAGAAACTGTACTGCTTCCCGACATTCTTCACAGATATCCAGATGCAATGTCACTTCATCAGCGATGGCAGAATTCTCAACCTCATTTTTCACCAACGCAATTTTGTACAAAACCTCCCAATGAATATCTGTTCGCTCTATTCCGGCGTGAGATAAAAGCAACGCCATATCCTGAGGACACAACGCAGTTTTTACTGGGACATTTTCTTTATCGATTGATTTCTCTTTCGATTCGCCCGCGCCTTTTTCAACACATTTGCGGAGCAATTCCTCGCTTTGCTTGAGCAGACGGCCGATATACTGTCGTGATCCCCCCAGAATATCACCGATGCGCTCGTTACTCCACTGCTCTGTGTATTTCAACAACACCGCTTTTTGCGCTTTTTCTGTCAATTTATTCATGCAGTGCTTTAACCGCGGCATCATGCTGTTCAGCATCGCTTCTTCCTCGGGCGACAAAGATGATTTGTCCCCAGTTTCGTAGTCCATTGAACTGAACCGGTTGCGCTTCTTTCTGAAATCCAGGGCACGACGCACCGCCATCAGTCTGATGTAGCCGCACATCGCAGCCGGATTCTCCACCTTCTGGACGCGTATATCGATGAATTCGGTCAGTAAATCCACGGCCAAATCCGTCGCGTCCGTTCCGCGGCCGAGAATGCGGGCACAAATGGCATACACGCGCGGCCAATATTTATCCCAGAACAGTTTCTGAACATTCGAATCCCGTTTGCAAAGACCTTCCAATATCGCAGCTTCGTCCATAAGTTCCTCACCTTTCCATTAATCTTGGGCCCGTATTTAAAAAGAGTGTTTCGAAGCGCTTTGTAAACCTGACATCGCTCCCTTTCCGCTAAAAAGAATGATCAAGGCAGTTCAAACGCACACCGTCTGAGTTGGCAGGTCACACATCTCTACTTCTGTTGTCTTAAAATATTGACGCGAATCCTGCATTGAGTTCGACTGAATTGCAATACAACATTTTCAGGGGAAGGGTTATTCGGCTGCCAGTTGTAGCTGACCAGAAATTATCGCGAAAATATCCTCAGTTGAATTTTGAGAATAATTTCACTTTCAGTCTAATTTTCCACAGAAACACCGGTCATCTGCGTCCATCATGCAAGATAGGATGATCTTTGTCCCAAACGAAGACGGAGCAGACTATTCAGCGGCAGATGCTGTTTTCGGGCAAGGCCATCGGGCTGGTCGCGTAGTTGGCAAGGAATGTTTTCAAATCGTTAGCACCGTCACAGACGTAACTGCAGCCCTCGGAGTTGGCATCCCAGAAAACGGCCACCACACCGTTCTGAGCGAACATGCCCATATTTTCCTTCGATGCGGGCCAGTCGCCCAGGTATGGATTTGCTTCCTGCACATAGGTTTGCCAGATGACGATTGGCAGGCCGGTCCGGGTACTCACCGTGCGCAGCCAGTTCTGGTTGGCCTGGTTGTCGCTCGCAGACATATCCCAGGGACCGGTACCGTTGTTCACCATGTGGGGTGGCTCCGTGACAATAAGGTCCCACGCGCCCATGGTGCTGTAAAAAGATGTGACGACTTCTGGCCGGGTACCCACTCTGAAATTGGAAGCGTGCCATCCCATTCGCAGTTCCGGTGCATAGGTATCCCTCAAATACAACAGGGCCTGTCCCAGACCACCGGCCGTATCCGGAAATGATTTACCAGTTAGCGCACTGTGCCCAGCCGCCCCAAGGGCCACGGGAATTCCCTCGGCATCCCCTGCGCCATCTGACCCTGGCGCGCCGTCAAACACCCACATCATGAATCCCCACGAATCCGGTTCCACATGCAGGATGCCTGGGGTGGCACGCTGATGCAATATCTGAAGCACCGCAACGAAATCGTCGAGATATTTACGAACCGCATTACCATCCTGAAGCATCTGCTGGACAATCTGCGCTTCAGAACCGGCATAGCCAAAATCCTCGCCCACGTTCAGCATCCTGTAAAAAGTCACCATCGGTAAAGTGGCGCCGCCCTGAATGGCGGTATCCATGCGAAAGTTGACAATCCATTCAAAACCTGCGGGGTCCGCGGCAGGGTCCCCCGACGAATACATATACCCGGTGAACCAATCCACACTGGAAGGCGGGTTGGCAAGGGACAAATACCAGTCTGTTCCTGAATCGCCGTAAATGGCTGCACCCATTGCAAACTCATTCCCAATGTCGTTGCAGAAATTGTGGCGCGCCACAGTGTTGTCAGCTGTGTCTAAACCCGTATCGCCGATCTGGGAATCCACATCAACCGGGACGGTGTCGGTATCCGCAACAGTGGTGGCCGATGCGCTGTCAATGCCTTCCGTATCCCGCTGCAGTTCGCCATCGTCGCCACAGGCGCCCATGAATGTGGCGGAGCAAAATACAATACACACAGATTTCCATAATGTCATCACAGTATCTCCCGGATGAGTCATTCTATATCACGCTGTCTGGAAACACAAAGAAACGCCCGAGGCCTATGATCGTAGGCACGCCTTCTTCGCAGCAGGCCGTGCGAGGCCTCATGGGCGGTTTCAATTCAGAATTCGGAGCTGAACGATAGTCCCCAGATTGATGAGTATATCCCGGTGGCGGGTGCGTAGACTGGCTGAAACATGAAGCGCGGTGGACGTTTCATGTGGGTGGATTTCAGATTCGCCTCTTTGCGCATTCGAGAACCGGTGACCAGCAGGTATCCGCCCAGAAATCCTGCACCAAGGGTTGCGATAGCGCTCACTGTTCCAATGGTGTTCCGCTCAAACCCCGCGGGCAGCATCCAGGTCATCACGGTTGCCACAGCGCCGCCGGATTCGATGACCAGCACAGATGCGCCCATGGCCATTCTCAACGCACCTATGCGCTTCTGACTTTCCAGAATCAATCGCCGGTTTTCGGCAATGGCCCTGGCCGGATCCGTTTGCAGATTCATGTTCTGTTTCGCCTGCCTGGCCTCGGCAATGTTCCGTCGTCCTTTTTTGAATGCAAAAACACCGGCCACATAAAATCCTGCGTCCACAAAGGTTGCGCCGAACGCCAGGGGCAGATACGCCCGATCAAATGCCGTTGCAACCCATGAAGCCGCACTGCCGGCGGTCCCTGCGAGACCGTAGACGAAAAGCATTCGCCCCAGACCCAATCTGGTACGCCCCACCCAGCACTGCTGTTCGATGATGTTCCATCGGTTCGGCGCCACCAGCGCCTGAATTTCCGCCAAATTTCTGCTCGGCAATGTTTGGGACGCACCGGACCCTTTCACCATATCTTTTTCTGAGACAAATTGTGCAATCCCATATGGCATGGCTGAAAAGGAACGCGCCGGCGAATAGCTTGAATGTCGTTGGAACGGGGCAGGTCTTCGGATGCGAGGCCGGGAACGGTCCAACTCTTTTTACGGAGTAGTGCATTCATTCGGCGAACAGCGGACGCGGGGTTGCCCACCAGTGTCCATCCCATCAGCGTATTCACCACCATGACGACAGCCATTTTTCGACTGGCGGCGACCTCCACTGCGTACATGGTCACCAGCCACAGTACCGGCATCGGTACATAGTCGCCCCAGACGGCCGAACTGGCCAGGGAAGCGAGTCCCAGCACCGCAAGCCACACCCTTGCCCGCGTTACCGAATCGATCAGCCGGGTCACCGATCTATAAAAGTATCTGTTGTGAACGACTTGCCGGACCAATCACGCGAGTACCCAACGCCAGCAGCGAGCACATGTATTTGGGAGAAAGGAATGGAACAGAAAACACACGCTGCCATCCGCCCCTCCTCCTGAGACGGGCATTCCCACTGCATCACACTCCGCGGTTTGCTGTTGCGGTGGCCGCGCCGGATCAATAAATATTTGTGGCGAAGTAGGATTTATTTTCAAGGGGGCTATTGAGAAAACTGATTATCTCTCTGGCGGCCACCATCGACGGTGGTTCATGCTGACCATTTACATAACCTTGCAGGATTTGTTTCACTTTTTGAACATTCTCTGCATACTCATGGTTATTTAGAACTTCGTCAATGGCGCGATACACCTGGTCCAGTTTCAGTTCTGGCCTTGGCAGAATAATGCCACATCCTTTTCGGGCCATATTCTCAAGATTCCACTGCTGTTCTCCGAACATGGGGATACCGACAAATGGCGTACCGCCGAGCAGCATGCTGTAAAGGGTGCCTTGCCCACCGTGAATCACCGCCGCATCCGCAATCTCCGTGAGCTTCTCAAGGGGAAACATTTTTTCGATATGAACATTTTCCGGCACCGACTCAAGGGCATCCTTATTGATAATTGTTGTGGTACTACAGAACACATCGTAGTTTTTGCCTTCGAATCCATAAATGAGATTCCTGAAAATCTGCGGGTCGCCGCTTGACCCCATAATCATCAGCACCACCGGCCGCTTTTTTTTCCTGAAATTCTGGAGACTGGTCGGCGTTTCAATGGGCGCGTTGTAAAGCAACGGTCCGGAAAAAGCATAGTAAGGGGGCAGTTCTGATATTTCGGGAAACAGCTCCGGTGCATCCGCCATCAGATTGAAGTCCCCTTTCAGCCCCCCGGTCAGTGTTCTAAATGGAGGCAATCTGTATTTCTTCATGACTCGGTTCCACACCCGGTACCACTTGCGGACCAGCACGACGCGTAAAAAAAGATCCGAAATCAGACGGGAGCGAATCAACGGTATCAGAAACGCCGCGATTTTTCGCTGATGTCGCACCCCATATGGCACGGTTTTGAGACCGCACCGTTCGTATAAATCCGACACTACCGCGGACATGACCGACACATACGGAATCCCGGCAATCTTCGTCGATATCGCCATTGATGGCCGAAATCCGTTTATCACCGCATCCGGCGTCAACTGCTTCAGGATGGCCAGCTCCTCCCGGACAAATGTGTCCAACTCTTCTTCTGAAAAAAAATTCAACCCGTTCTTATCGAGGGTATGCATTTCCTCATATTTCTGATCGGTCATGAATTCGTGGTCAAACGGAATGTCCAGCCAGTGATACCGTTCATCGTTGAACAGGTCGTCAAACCGTCCCTGTCCCAGGACGTACACTTCATGCCCCAGATCAAGCAGGGCTTCCGCAATGCTGGACATTCGGTGGGTTTCGGCCAGATTGGCCATGGCGTAATCCGGAGCAATCAATATCTTTTTCATGTGGACCTCTCATGGTTGCAGTTCAAAAAGATTGGTGTGTACACAGTTGAGATTCAGCGCCTCAACCTGTCTTCGCCTGATTTCGAGTATGCGGAAATCGTAACATCCTTCCCACCGGATTTCACCTGAAAAGCACGGGCATCCGGAACATTGACACCCGTCTTTCGGGATGCCACTATCTGAGGACATTCGGCTCATCAGGACGGCACTTCTTCCCACACAGATTCCGCCATCAGAAGGCCATCGGTCGTCTCGAAGAATGGGGGTACAGTGTCGCTCTGACTCTGACCCTGATCTGAAAAGGCCAGCGCGTTGAGCCAGGCGTTTCGGTTTACCTGATTTGCGGTGATACCCGATGCGTGTCCGTCCCGCAACTTCTCCAGGCCAGAAGTCGCACTCGTGAAGGAGAACCGTTCCCATAACTCGCGGGAAGCCCTTCAGATCACCAGCGGAATCAGTGGCCGGTCTGCGCCCGGTTCCAGGCAACGCAGTGGGCGTATTGCACCAGGGAACCGCCAAAGAGATCCAGGGCGCTGCCAAAGGTAAGGTCCACCCGGCCATCGCTCAGGTCGGCAACGGTCTGCAGGTCGGCAATGCTGCGCGCGCCGCCGGCGTAGGTGCAGGGAATGGGGCAACTCTCCCCCAGTAATCGCACCAGCTCAAGGTCAATGCCCTGGCATTTACCCTCCACATCCGCCGCATGAATCAGGTATTCACTGCAGTACCCGGACAGCTTCTGGAGTAACGTGGCGTCCACCCGGGTGCGGGTAATGGTCTGCCAGCGGTCGGTGGCCACATGCCAACCGTTTTCGGTGCGGCGACAGCTTAAATCGATGACCAGTCGGTCGGGCCCCACTTCGCCGGCCATAGCCGCCACTTTGTCCATATCAAGCGCTTTATCGGTAAACAGCCAGCTGGTCACAATCACCTTCTGGGCACCCTTCTCAATCCACGATTTGGCGTTTTCCAACCGAATGCCCCCCCCCAGATGCAACCCATCCGGCCATGCCGAGACCGCACTCTCCGCGGCCGCTTCATTCCCCGGCCCCAGCATAATCACGTGGCCGCCAGTCAACTTGTCGTTGCGATACAACCCGGCATAGAAAGCGGCATCTTTCCCGGATACAAAATTGGTTTTCAGCTGGCTATCCCGATTGTCGAGGGACGACCCCACGATTTGTTTCACCACGCCGTCATGAAGGTCGATACAAGGTCGAAAAATGGTCATTGCGCGCTCTTTCCTTTCTGGGATGCATGTACACAATTTACTTCCCCATGAAAAGGGAATCCCCGGTGACACCAGCATTTCTGCCCATGGAAAACGACCATCGAGGGGCAGACCGCCGGGATTTTGCCGAAAAATTGCCTCTTCTCCCCCCCATCGATAGTATTCCGGTATGAACGGATACAACACCTTTGAAAGACGAGACCCCTTTTCGCCCGTCCTGAAGCTGGGCAGCCTGCTCACCGATGTGCGTCATCGCCAGATGAATGGCGCCATTTCCCTCGCGACCGGGGAACGCAGTCACGTGATCAGCATCGAAAAGGGAACCATCAGCGCCATTACCGGTCCGGAAGGACCCCTGGATTCACGGAACGCCCCCAGCGTCTTCACCCTGCCACGACCGCTGGTGACCTTTGCGCCGGCGTCGGAAAACCACAGGCAATACCCGCTGCTCGATCCGATTCATCTGCTTCTCCAGGGGCTGTGCGCCAGAACCGATCTGTTCGAACCTGTTTCGTTTCGCGAACGAGTGCCCATGTCTGCACTTTCCATTACGCGGGATCAGCTCTCTGCCCTGCGCCAATTACCGTTTACCCGCGAGGAACTGGCATTTTTTGAAGCACTCTCTCATTCCACGCCCGTTCAGATGATTCTGTGGAAGCGAGGACTCAAACCCGCCCATGCGGCCGCCATGCTCACTGCCCTGAACCTGCTGGGCGTGTGGCGGGATACGTGGAAACCCGGACAGCTGCCCCGGCAGCATACCGCCCATCGAATTCAGCGTCTGGTCAGTCGGGAGGCCGATGATTACGAACTGCTCGGGCTTTCTCCCGATGCCGATTTCGGCGATGTGGACCGGGCGTTTCGCCGTCTGTCGTTTGAACTGCACCCGGACCGTGCGCAGATGCAGCCCGAGGATACGCAAGCTGCCATTTCGGACGCATTCACCAACGTGTCCGCCGCCTATCAGCGGCTCAAATCTCAACGGCACAGTCGCCGGAAAAGGCCGGTGGTGAGCCGCGCACCGGATACCGTTCTCTGGCAGCAGGCGCTGGCCGCCGCAGAAAGCGCACTGCAACAGGGAAATGCACTCCTTGCCCGCAAGCATGCCATCAACGGTCTATTGTTGAATCCGCCGGAGTTTGCCCGAAATCGCCTCACCACCCTGCTCCGCGCCGCCTGAATCCGGGAATGCAACTTACCATGATCCAGGTCCGACCCATCGACCTCCCGGCGTGAAACAACCACTTCCCCGGGTTCACCTCGTCCACTTGTTTCGCTCCAGATATAATTTTGATGAGGGTGAAAAAATGTAGCATTTTTCCATACGACAGCAGTGCAATTGCTAACCAGTCATTGTTAATATTGATTCGGTCTATTGTCGATTCGCGACTGGTGATTCTCTGCGTCATCTCAACAGCCATTTTAAAAATGGTGCAACCGCCACGAAAATTGGTGAATCCTACAAAAAAGCTGCTACGATTCCGGTAACAGAACATCAACGATACATCGGCAATCTTTCCGGCTCTGTTCCGGGAAAGCGACGAATTCGCAGTGACCGACGCACACGCAAGGAGACACCATGGACAACGCGATTGAAGGGCAGAAGACCTCCCCCGATTGGTTTCGCACCCTGAAGGGGCAGGACCTGTCTGGCACTCATTTCATTCTGTTCAACGAGGAACGGTTTGTTCCCGCATTCTCAGCAACGTCCCTCATAAAAATCGGGGAGTCCCACGTGTTTTCTGGTGACAGACGGATCGTGCTGGGATTCGATGAAAGTACTCCGGACCAACTCATTGCCTCCATGGACAATTTCGCAGCGCATTCCTGTTTCAGCATTTCGCCGACGGTTTCTGCGTTGGACGCCGTTTTTCGAAGTCTCGTGGCCCCCGGGGCGGCCATTCCCGAAATTCCCGACGACGCCAGGGCCGAAACAATGCACCGGGATATGGAAGTCATCTCGCTCAAGACCAGCCAGAAGCGTGAAACCATTGTGTTTCTCGGGCTTGGGAACTGGGATGATATGGCTGATTTGGAGCAACGGATGCATGCCAACCCGTACACCTCCAACTATCCCATGGCCATGGCCACCGCGCCGGGCAGAGATGGGGCGGCATCGCAGTTTTACAGCGCCTTTTCCGCGTCCCTCTGTTCGCTGATTCGCTCCCGCTCCCTTGGCAAAACCCTTTTTTACATGCATGTGGAATATCTGCCGTCTCCGGTCAACCACATGCGCAGCATGAAGACCCGTGAGCCTGACAATTTCTTTCTCCGCACACTGCCCAACGATCTGCCCCTCGATGTGGTGGCGATGCTGCTCAGCGGCAGTACCCGTCAGGAAACCATGCCGCAGCTCATTGAAGACGTTCACAATGACAACTTTGAAAGCCTGCAAATCCTCGAAGTACTGTCCAGACTCTGTGGAAAATTCGACGATGTCTTCGCCTTGCTGGCCTCTCACCCGAATCAGCAGTTCCGGGACCATATCGCCCTGGAAGCGGCCACCATTCGCAGCCACAACATTGTGGCCGCCGTGATGCAATACGGAGTGAGCCCCGATGTTCAGAAACAGCTGAACAGAATGTGATTTATAAAATGCTGTGAATTCTCCCACTGTTTATCGCCGCCGTACTTTGCGCCTGTGGCGAATCCACCGCAAAAAAAAACCGACACCGGCATCGACGATGCCACATCAGATACAGATACGGACACGGATTCAGATACTGGCGCCAACCCGGATTCTGCGACGGACTCTGATTCCACCCGTCCCATTCGCAAATCGTGCAGGCGGGGCGTCTCCTATCGCCATCACAGTCCCTGGGACAGGCCTGCGTGAATGCGCTGTTTGCGAACAGTTGTCCCTGAACACCCGGTGTTCAATCAGTATTTTTTAAGCAGTTCCACCATTTTGAGGTCCACGCGCTGGGGATGGTTGTACCGTGAGCGATGGGCATGAAGGGACTCACCCCGCGAAATGATACCAAAATCCAGGTTTTTGTAATTCCAGTAAGAAAACCCGATATCGGATTTTTTAAGCACCGATAAAAAATCGTTCATCCAGTGAAGCTGCGGACCCCGGGGCACACCGGCGAACACACCGAATTCATTGCAAATCACCGGCACATTGTGTCTGTCGCGAAAGGCCACCACCGGCGCCAGCTCCTTTTCGATTCTGCGTTTGTCCCAGATTCCCCGGGACATGGTCATGTCGAACTGCCGCACCACCCCTTCGCCATAGTTGTCCGGATAGTCGTAGGTAAGCTGAAACTCCGGTTCCGGCATCCAGGGCGCGCGCTGATGGGTGAACAGCAGGGGCTCGTAAAAATGAAAACAGTAAATGATGTTGTCGTCATCCACCGGGGTCATTTCTGAATACGTGGCTGGCCAGTTCCACATATTCGACCCCACAATAATCGGCACATTCCCGGCGGCTGCTCTGATGGCACCGCACAGCTGGTCCTTCACCCGGTTCCATATTTCGGCCGTAGGCGCTACCGGTTCGTTGAGCACCTCAAAAATAATGTTGGCAAATCCCGAATAGCACTCTGCCAGGTACTGCCAGACTTTAATGGTCAGATGGACATATGTCTCATCGAGAAACAGCGGCTGCACCTGTTTGTCTGGATCGTGGAAGGTGTGCCCGGGACATTTGTGCAAATCGAGAATCACGGTCAATCGATTTGCCAGCGCCGCGGCAATCGCATCGTCCAGAAAAGAGAACCTCGATTTGATGGGGTTTCCCTGTTTATCAAAAAACAGATCGTGGTCAATGGGAAGTCGAACGTGATTCAACCCCCATTTCGCTATTCGGGTCAAATCGTCCGGCCCCATGAAGTGTCGCATGTGGTAATCCACATTGGTGAATTTCTCGGGGTCCTTTTCCTGAATCGCATCAAGCTGGCTCATCCATCCGCCCAGATTAATGCCCCGCAGTCGGTCCATAATGCCTCCAATCTTTATATTGCATCCCCCAATATGCCATGGTTCAAATGTCGTTGTTCCAGAAATAGTTATTTTAAAAGGCTTCAGTTCAAAAATTAATACTTTATAGTCCGGTCCACTCCATCCGAAACCCACGTCGATTGGAAACCGCGTACCGCCGCATTGGTTTCTGGACCACCGTCAGTATGAATGAGCAGGATGGTTCAAGTCCAGAAAAATCAGAAAGTCAATACTCAAGTTTAAATCCAAGACTCGGAAAGAGGGGCATGCCGTTAAAGAAAACCCTTTCGGAGAAATCGTAGTTGTAGGCGTAACCTTCCGGATTCTTGCGATTATAGATGTTCTGAATGTCCACATAAATCGACGAATCAATCCGTTTGCCAATCCAGGTTTTATCAATTCTGAAATCCAGCTGATGAAATGGCGGCAGACGATCGCTGTTGGTGGCGCCGAACATCGGCCAGTAAGTATCGGTGTCGGCATTGTAGAACGTACCGGTCACCGGTGTCTCCGGATTTCCGGAAACCAGACGGAATCGCAGTCCCGCCTCCCAGCCACGGCCCAGCACTACACTGGCCACAATGGTCAGAATGTGGGTCTGGTCAAAATCAAACGGACGCCGGGCTTCACCCGGATGGTCGATGCGCGTGGACTTCATGAAGGTGTAAGCGATCCAGCCGAAGAAGCGATCGGTGGGCTGGTGCTTGAGCAGAAACTCCAGACCGTACACCGATCCCTTGCCATCGTTGACATACCTCGGTGTATCCGCAGTATCCCCGGAGATAACCTGGGAAGACGACACATCCCCCGATACCACCAGGTCCCACAACTGCTTGTAAAACCCTTCAATACTCAAATTGATATATGGCGATATCTGCTGTTCAATGCCCACGCTGTAGTGCATGGCTTTCACCAGTTCCAGATTCGGATTACCAAATTCGTCATCGCTCATGGCGGTGTTGGGCGCCTGCTGAAACAGACCCACGCCACCTTTCACCACTGTGTTGCGAAACAGCTGATATCGCACCACCAGCCGCGGGTCAATCCCTGTTCGACGCACCTGATCGAACCAGGCCAGACGCAGGCCGGGCAGAATGCGCATTCCTTTAATGGGCATGATTTCCAGTTCGGTATACACGGCCGGCCACCAGTACCATCCCCTGCCCGTTGAGGTAACCGGTTCGCTGTTGTCGAGAGGATCGGGATTTTCACCTTCCACCGGAATACTCATGGCCGCAGTCACATCCCAGTGGGTCCAATATGCCTGCATATCCACACCCACCCGCAATGTCAGTTTGGGATGTGCCCGAAATTCCAGTTCATCCCGGACAAATATGGGTACCGCCGTCTGTGTCCAGGCAAACTGACCGCCCAAATCGCTCTCGGAGAACCAGTACCCGCTCGCCACATTGGTCTCGTGGGACACATTTTCCGAAAACTTTCGCCGATACCGCAGCTGTCCCTGATGAAACAGGGTCCTGAAATTCATGCCCCCTGAAAATGTGGGTTCCCCGGCTATCTGATTGCCAAACAGGAAAATCACCTTATCGTCCGAACCGAAAACAAACAGCCTGAGATTGCGCTTTTCACCGGGGTGATAATCGAGGACCAGCTGATAATCGTAATACCTGGGCGCCACCGTGAACTGAAAGCCGCCATCGTTGGGCATCACGGCATTTAAAATGGCGTCCACATAGCTGCGTCGCCCCGAAACGGCGATGGACCAGTTTTCTGAAAGAGGTGTCTCAATCAGCGCCGATACATCCCACAGGTCCGCATCCAGATACCCGTGAAAGCGATCCCGCTGCGGTTCCCGGGGATACACATCCACAATACCACCGGTTGCACTGCCATACCGCACCGAATAATTTCCGGGAAAGAAATCAATGCGATCCAGAAGGTCCGAATTGATAACGGATGTCAGACCACCGAAATGGTACAACATGGGGATAGGCATCCCGTCAAAAAAGTATCGGGAATCGTCAGGCGCACTGCCCCGCACCAGCAACTGGCCACTGAATCCAGGCGCCCGCGCCATCCCCGGCAGATTCTGCACCGCCCGCAGCGCATCGCCCCCCGTTCCGGGAATACGGGTAATTTCCCGACGGGTAATTTCCCGACGGGTAACCTCTCTCGGCGGTTTCCGTCCGCGCACCACGGTTTCAAATTCCTGCAGTTCCAGCGAGAGCCGGTAAATCACTTCCCGCTGCTCTCCGGCTTCCAGATTCTCTTCAATGCTCAACGGCTCATACCCCGGCGCCACCACATCAATCTGCCATAGTCCCGCGTCAATCTCAGACAGCGCAAAGTTCCCTTCGTCGTCAATCGAAGCAGTAACGATGCCGGATTTCTCATCCGTAACCTCTGAACCGGCGGCGGCACCTTCATCCGACGCGATGGACATTTCGCCGTCCATTCGCACCAGCGTCAGCGTGCCATTGACCACGGGCGTCCCATCCATGTCCGTAATTTTTCCTGAAAGACTGACCGGCATGGGAGGAGGCTCGGGAATATCCGCTTCAGGTGCCCCGGTTTCTTCCGTCGCCGGCTTCAGAAAGAATGTATAGCGATACAGCACCTTCGATTGAATCGGCTTACCATCCTTCTGCGCAGGCTCGAAGATAAACTGATACATGGCATCTTCCGCCGCTTCATCAAACCCCTGACCGGCACGCTCCAGAATTTCAACATCGGTGACCACCCCCGTTTCATCAATGCTCAGTTCGGCCAGCACCTGCGCCTCAGTACCGGCGGCAAGGGCTTCCTCTGGGTATTCGGCTTCCACGTACCCGGTCAGTTTGGGGGGAATCAGTGATGAGGATTCTTCCGGTGCCGGCGATTTTCTGACAGTGGATTCCTGTGCAGAAGCCCGGGAGAGATTCATGAACAGTGCACTGACCACAATGGAAAAAATGAACAGTCGTCTGAGTTTCATGGGAGATTCATATCATGATTCAAAACGATAATCGACCACTAAGAGAAGGGGGCAAAACACAAGTACTGAACGACTATCCAACGGAACCGGACATTTCTCTCCCGTTACCGGGAACTTGATTTTCCGGCAAAAACCTAACCCTTGCGGATAAATGATACCTGAACAGCCGGTTCTACCATATTGGGCTCGTATTTTTCAGCTGCAGCATTCAGATTCAGAATCACCCATTCACGGACATTCCGACCGATGTGACTGTGCAGAATGTAACCGATTCGAATCGATGTCAGCATTCCGCCGAATAATCACCGCTCGGATGTACGTTGCCGAAATTGTATGCTAGATTCTTTTTTTTCAACGATGAATGCACTGTCAGCAGACAGATAGACGGACCAAACGTTTTGAAAAACTCTCTGGCACCAGGCGACACCCTGGAGGACAAATACGAAATTCGGTGCAAGATCGGCGAAGGCGGTATGGGCGTGGTGTACGAGGGGCGACACCGACATCTGAAAATGCGTGTGGCCATCAAAGTGTTGCTGCCATTCGTTGGAACCGATGACAACATGCGCAATCGTTTTAAAATGGAAGCGCAATCGTCGGCCAATATTCGACATCCCAACGTTGTCGAAGTGCATGATTTCGGGGTCACCCCCGATGGCAGACCTTTTTTTGTAATGGAATATCTGGAAGGCGAATCTCTGGCCGATTTGCTGGATCGCCGCAAAATACTGCGCCAGAACCGAGTGGTGGAAATTCTCGATCAGGTCCTGAGTGGTCTGTCCCGTGCACACAAAAAGCACATCATTCACCGGGATTTAAAACCCGAGAATATTTTTCTTTCCAAAACCGAAGACAATCAGGAAGTGGTGAAAATCCTGGATTTCGGCATTGCCAAAATTCTCGAAAAGCGACAATCCCCCCGCAGAACCGAACCGCAACATCGGAGCAAACGCTCGGCGTCCACAACCCGGTTTAAAACCGAACTCGGCGTGGTCATGGGCACCCCGGGGTACATGGCCCCCGAAGCTCTCACGGGACAAGGCGTCGTGGACCACCGGGTGGACCTGTTTGCCGTGGGGGTTCTCCTTTTTGAGATGCTCACAGGCAGACAACCGTTTCAGGGGAAGACCGCCCACGAAATCATGGTGAATACCGCCACGTTGCCGGTGCCCCGTATTCGAAGCATCAATCCCCATGTCACCGCCGAAATGGAAAAGCTGTGTCTGATAGCCCTTTCTAAAAATCAGGACGATCGATTTCAGGATGCGGCTGAGTTCATCGAGTACCTGACTGCGGCAGCGGTGGGCAAGACACCGTCCAATGCCCGAAAATGCAACACAGCGGTGGGTATTCCATCCGTGATTCCCGCAACGGTCAAGGTGCTCGATGAAGACGACGATGAGCCCTCGGTTGCAGACGAATTCTCCCTCAACGACTCCCTCGATCTGGACTTGCGGGATGTGGAGAATCCCGGATATTTCAACACGGCCGCATCGCAGATAGGCCTGCCCCCGGCCACGGACGCCGGCAACGGACGTCCCGCCCGCATGCCGCAGACCACCCAGCAGAAGCCCCCGCAAAGATGGCAACCACAGACCGCCAGCAAATACGTGGGACCCGCCCGGAAACGTCGTTCGGAATTTTCCTTTTCGCATATCAAATTTATTCTGGAGCTGTGTACCGTTGGTGCTGCCGTGTATTTCATTTCTACCAGCGCCCTGTTCACCACTCCCATGGCCGAAGACCCCGCGTTTCAGGTGCATAATGTGCTCAACGCGAAGGAACCACCACCGGATGAAAGCCTTCCCGACGACGTGACCATCTGGGTGGATGTGAATCCTTCCGACGCCCGGATTCTCTGGAATGGCGAGCTGATGACCGAGCGCCCCCTTCGGGTTCCCGCCAGCAAAAAACCGGTGAAGGTGGAAGTCACGCAAAAGGGCTATAAACGAAAAATACTCGTGGTCACTCCTGACGGCGAAAAAACCATTTCTGCCACCCTGGACGCCGAATAACCCGAATCAATCCGTAGACGATGACGCGGCGAGATTAATGATGTTGTCTGATTCGGGACAGATTGTCAGATATACACACGACCCTCAGCCCGGACTGACGGTTGGCAGAGTGACAATAAAAGTGGCGCCCTGGCCGGGATAGCTGTCGACACAGATGTAACCGTTGAGTTTTTTAACGATGCCAAATGCGTTGGAAAGCCCGAGTCCTGTGCCACCCCGGTCTTTTCGGGTGGTAAAAAATGGCTCAAAAACGCGATCTATGATCTCCGGGTCAATGCCAGCGCCGCTATCCTGCACTGCAATTTGAATAACATCAGCGGGTGCGCTGCACCCCGCCGGCGATTTGCCGTTTCCGATGTCGGTATCTGCATTTTCAGTGGAAACCGACAGAGTCCCCCCCTCAGGCATGGCATTCCGGGCATTAATGAACAGGTTGAGAAACAGGTTTTCCAAGTCGGCCATGGTACCCATCACCTGATGGCGCTCGGACGCCAGTTTCACACTGAACTCAATTTTTTCCCGGAACGAATGTTTTGCCAGAGAAATGCTGTGCTCCAACGCCGAATGCACATCCACCTTTCCGCCGGACATGTCACTGCTCTGCGTAAAACGCAACAGCTCCTCGCCCATACTCGCCGCGTTTTTCACAGCCCGTTGAATTCCATCCAGCAGGGGCATGGCCTCGGGGTTATCCCTCAATTTATTTCGCAGAATACTGGTATAGCCCACGATTCCGCCCATCAGATTGTTGACATTATGAACAATTTCTCCCGCCAGTTCTCCAAGCGCCAGCATCTTCATTTCCTGATTTTTCCGCAGCTTTTCCTGGAGTTTCCGCTGCACCCCCTGCGCTTCCTCCGCCGCTTTCAGGGCGGTAATGTTGCGAATCGTCACCAGTTTGCCCGCCCAGATTTTCCCCTGATAAAAATCACATTGCGATAGCAGCCCCACCTGTGGCGTCTGATGTCGCCTCGGTTCAAACTGAATTTCTTTATTTTCGCAATTCGCATTGAATCGATACGGCGGGGAAATCAGATCTTCAATGAATGTTGATGTGGTTTTTCTGGGAGTAATATTCAACAGCTTTCTGGCTGCATCGTTGATTTCAACGATCCATCCGTTGTGGTTCAGCAGCACCACCCCATCGCTTGACCTGGAAAAAATATCCATGGCGATTTCCTGCACGCCCACATTCAGAAATCGATACCGCGTTAAAGCGATGAACACCACTCCGGTCTGAATGCAAATCAGCGTGGATCCGAGCATCGGAATCTCTTTAATCGCGAGCAGTTGTCCAACTCCAATATTAACAAAAAGGACCAGTCCCCAGGTGAGTGCAATACCGGACAGGAAAAAAAGCAGTTGCCGCCGCTCCATGCCCTGAATCTGCAACGCACGACTCGCAACCCGGTGAATGGAAAGCACCCCCGGAAGCACCACGCACAACAATATTGTCGGGTAAAGAAGGGGTCCATCCACTGCCGCCGCCCCCCAGTGCCGCGATGCAACGCCGGCCACCACGCCGGGGGTGAACAACCCCGCCATCGCAAAAAATGCCGTCACCGCCCCAATCCCATACAACAACCAGTCCGGCTTCCGGTGCACCAGCCGATAGGCAAAAAGCAGGTAGAGGGAAGTCAGGGGAATCCACAGCCCACTCACCGCGCGTAACAGCAAGTACTGCACCGCCGGATTGGTGTGATTCCAGATCAGAAAATCCATGAATCCCCACAGCCCGCTCATGGCCACAAAAATCAGGTACACCCGGCGCGGTGCCGACTTATTGTGAAGCACCAGCACAAAGGTCCAGAGAAACAGGTGAGTCATGGCTGAAAACAGCGGCATAAGCGCGTAATAATTCATAAATCTGAAAGTTCCATAAACAAAATGACAAACCGTTATGCCATGTCATGTTTTGTATCGGATTAATATCAGCGCACCATACCGCCATATTTGCGGAAAATCAAATATGAAACTGTTTTTAGTCTCAATAAGCATATCCCGATATTTGTCATTGACAACCGGGGGGAAATTGACAAGCTCGGCTCCATGAACGATGCAATCGCAAATCTGAAAGACAGAAAAATTGGCATTCTCGGCGTTGGTGTGGAAGGCCGCGCCACCATAGAATATCTGGTCTCCCACGGGATTACTGACATTGAGGCGCTCGATAAAAATACAATCCCGGATTTGCCCGGAAGTATCGCATTCAGATTTGGTGAAGATTACCTGCAAAATCTGGAGCGATTCGATGTGATTTTCCGATCTCCCGGGTTTCGTCCGGACCTGCCTGCCCTGACATCCGCGGAGCAGAAAGGGACCCGTATCACGTCGGCCGTTTCCTTTTTCCTCGAAAGCTGCCCCGCTCAAGCCATTGCGATTACGGGCACTGTGGGCAAGGGAACTGCGTCGACCCTCACAGCCGCCGCCCTGGAGGCGAGTGGTATCCCGGTTCATCTGGGGGGGAACATTGGCGAGAACCCGCTCACCTTTCTGGACAACGTCAACCCGGATCACCGGGTGGTACTGGAGCTGTCCAGCTTTCAGACAATGGATATTTCCACTTCACCACAGATTGTATGTATTCTGAAAACCACCACGGAACATCTGGACTGGCATGTGGACACTGCCGAATACCGACAGGCCAAGGCCAATCTGCTCCGGCATCAGCATCCGGACGACATCGTGGTGTACAACGCCGACTCCGAAGGTGCCACATGGATTGCCGGAAACGGGAAAGGGAACCGCATGGCGTTTTCCCTGCAGCACGAAGTGAGTGAGGGATTGTTTCTTTGGGACAACCGGTTTGTCCTCCGGTTGAATGGCCGTGAATCCCTATTGCCCCTGAATCCCGACGCAGTTCAGCTCAAGGGGCGTTTCAATCTCGAAAACATTGCTGCCGCCACCCTGCTGGCCATTGTTGCCGGCGGTGGGCACGAAACCGTATGCAACGGGGTATCCGCCGTGGAAGGGTTGCCTCATCGGCTGCAACTGGTTGCCAGTACCGATGCGTTACAGTTTTACAATGACTCCTACGCCACGCGTCCGGATGCGGCCCTGGCGGCGGTGACGGCATTTTCCGAGCCGCTGGCCCTCATTATGGGCGGGTCCGAAAAGAATGCGGATTTCAGCGAGTTGTTTGAAGTTATCCGACGGCAGAAAAACGTCGTCTCCGTTACCCTGATTGGCGCCACTGCGGACCGAATGCAAAAAGAACTCGCGTCCCGGGGTGCGTCCGGGTTTTCCATTCATCGGGCAGACTCGCTCCAGGAGGCCATGACCACCGGATGCAACACGCTCGTAAACGGGGGCGTGCTGCTCATGGCTCCGGCCTGCGCCTCGTTCGGGTTGTTCAGGAATTACAAGGATCGGGGCGAACAGTTCATTTCTCTGGCCCGACAGATGGCGACAGGACTGGCTTCATGACCTCGATACGCAACAGCGAACTCGAACGCAAACTGAATCGGACCCGGCGCAATCTGGCTTCGCTCAAGGGGATTGTGGTCAATCTGGAAGGCACCATGAGTTTTGACGAGGTGCTGACCCAGGCGGTGAAACGCACCACCGAAGTGATGGGCGCAGAGCGGACCACCCTGTACCTTGCGGAACCGGATGGCTCCCTCATCTCCCGGATTATCGAAGGCGACGACGTGCGGGAAATCCGGCTGGCGCCGGGACAGGGCCTTGCAGGATGGACTGCGCGTCACAGCGTGCCCCTGGTGATTCCCGACGCCTACAATGATGAACGGTTTGATCGCGAATGGGACGAAGCATCCGGATTTGTAACCCGCAACGTGCTGTGCCATCCGGTATGGGGCCGTCGCGGACGGGTACTGGGAGTGGTGGAAGTTCTCAACAGTCTGGAAAGCACGTTCTCCGAAGAGGATATTCTCCTCCTGAGTACCGTCTGCAATCAGCTCACCATGGTGCTGGAGAACTCCCGGGTGATTGTGGATCTGGTCGAGAAAAACCGTGTCATCACCCAGGCCAAACTCGACCTTGAACGCCGCAACCGCGAATTGAACATTCTGCTGAAGCTCGAAAAAGTGGTTGCCCGGGCAGAAGACATGGACGATTTGGGCAGCCGGGCGTTCACTCTGATTCTGGATGTGCTCGATGCCAACGTCGGCTCGCTCTATATGCTCGATGCAAACGGCGCCCAGAAGCGAACCTACTCCGCTGACGGCAGGGTGGATGTACTGAATCGGGTGGAAGCCGGTTCCGGATTCACCGGATGGGTCGCGGCCAGAAAAAAAGACGTGCATATCCGCGAGCCCCACAGCGATCCCCGCTGCGATGGGCAGCTTCAGAAACAGATGCGTGTCGAGCTGAACCAACTCATCGCGGTGCCCCTCCATTTCTCGGAGGAAAGCGGGCTGCAGGGCGCGATTATGGCGGCGAACAAAAAAAATAACGGGGATTTTACCGAAAACGACCGGTTGCTGCTTCGCCTCATCGCCTCTCAATTGGCCACCGCACTCGCCCACCAGCATGAACGCACCAACCGGGAACGGGAGCACCGACTGGCCACCGTTGGACGTCTGCTGGCCGGTGTGCTACACGATTTACGCACCCCCATGACCACCATTTCCGGATACGCGGAGCTGCTCAGTGAAACCCGGGATGATACCGAAAAAAAAGAATTTCTCGGCCACATCCGGAACGCACTGACGCGTATCAAAAATATGACGTCCGACATTATCGCGTTTTCAAGAGGCGAAAAGGGTCTGTTGCTGGCAACCTGTGACCTGACCGAGTTCATCGAAAAATTTACCCGGGAAGTTGCCAATACCCTCAAGTCCCACAACGTGTCGTTCACCGTGCACCAGCGCACATCCGGCTCCATCAAACTCGATCAGGAAAAAATGCTGCGCGCTTTCCACAACATTGCCAACAATGCGGCCGATGCCATGACCGATGGCGGCAACTTCACCTTTGAATGTGATCGGGTGGGCGACCGCGTCATCTTCAGCTTCACCGACACGGGCAGCGGCATCCCCGAAAAAATTCAGGCCACGGTATTCAATTCGTTTGTGAGCTATGGCAAAAATCAGGGTACCGGACTCGGTCTTGCCGTCGCCCGGGAAATTGTCAACGGCCATGGCGGCGACATTCGCTTCACTACCGCACCCGGTGCCGGCACCACTTTTGTAGTCAGCATTCCCGGCTGAAATGAAAATGGTCAGACTGGTCAGAAATAGAATTGGTCCGCTCGATCACATTGAAATCATTCGAATTAATTGTAGTGGCGAAAAAATTTTCGCCACTACGGTCTATTGACAAACCCCTTTTTCGGCGTATTCGCCATCCCGGCCTCCAGGATGGACACCACATCGACGTGATTGAACGCTTTTGCCATGTCCAGCGCTGATTCACCCGCCTGATTGGTGGTGGATGGATGCTGCCCCCATTGCAGCAGCAACCGGACAAAATCAGTCATCCCCGCCTGACTGGCCACCATCAGCAACGTCGTGCCATCCGCGCTGACAGTGTGAATGGACGCACCGGCCCCCAGCAGTTCCCCCACAATCTGCTCATTGCCCAGCCGCGTGGCGGTCATCAGCAGTGACTCCCCGTTTCGCATCGATCCTCCGGGAATTGCCCCGGCCTTCAACAGGGACTGCACCAGCAGGGGATTCTGATGCAGCACGGCCATCTCCACCGGTGAAACGCCCTGATTGTCCACCAGATTCGGGTCGGCCCCGTATTTCAGCAATAGATTTGAACTGTCCACATCCGCCCGGGATACCGCATAGTACAGCGCAGTTCGACCGCTGTTGTCCGCCTGGTTGACGTTCACCCCTTTCACAATGATTCGCCGGAGAAATTCCACATCGCCGAGCGCCGCTGCTGCGATGAGCATGGTCTGCCCATTGGCCGTTTCCCCCGGCGCCACCCGGGCGCCCTGTTCTATCAGGAATGCGACAATATCCCTTCGCCCGTTCAATGCTGCCAGAAATAACGGCGTTTCTCCCGATAGATTGGTCTCATTCACATCGTGTGATGTGGCCATCCGCTTTGCCAGCTTCAGATTCGGGCTCTGTACCGCCGCCATAAACAGGGATGACCGGTTGTGGGGCACCATATCCATAGGTGCGCCTTTATGCTTCAGATATTTAATCAGCCCCATGTTTCCACTGCGATATGCATGATACAGCAGGGATCGACCGGCCTCATCGGAATCTTTCAACTGTCCGGCATCCAGCAATTTTCGCACCGCTGAAAAATGCCCGAAGGACACTGCCACCATCAGCGGCGTCTGCCCGGCAACATCCCGGGCCCGATAATCCACGCCATACTTCATCAGCATTCCCACCACCGCGCTGTTGCCCAGCGCTGCGGCATAGTGAAGGGCATTCCGACCGCTGGCATCCGTTGCTTTCAAGGGCGCACCGGCTTTCACCAGCAGGCGGACCATGGCCCTGTCCTTGTGCTGTGATGCCGCCATGAGACCGCTTTTGCCAGACTTATCCGTCCAGATGGGCAGCGCTCCCCGGGCCAGCAACCGCTGCACCAGCGAACGGTCGCCGCTTTCAACCGCCTGAAACAGCTGGTACGCCATGGCGTTTTCAGCGGACGCGGTTGGCGGCTCGACCTTTTCGGGATATGTCGGTCCGTCCATCCGTCGGTCGCCATCCGGTGTATTTGCTATGCACTCTTTGCCCCAGAGCAGCAATGCAATACCCAGGAGCAATGGGGACAGCGAACTGAAGTGAACTGAGATTACAGGAGTATGGCCTGTGTGCCGGTTTGCAAGTGTCATGGTCGATTCCGTTCTGTCTGGTTCCGCAGGATAATGCCGTATCGTCCGGATGAATCCATCCACCATATAAATCGAACTGACTGTGCAAATCTTTAGTCTGAATTAATGTTCAACATCATTTAATGAACTACGTCGGGGCAAACCTCGTGTTCACCCGAAATGAAATATGAATCAATTATTGATAATTCTGGGTTCGGGCGGCGCCGTTGGCCAGGGTGTCGACGAGTTCGTTGTCAGGATTGCCCGCATGTCCCTTGACTTTGATGAGCTTCACGTTGGAAAACCCGGACAGTTTCTGCCGGATTTCGGCAATCAGCTGCTGATTGGCCTTTGCCTTCCACCCCCTGGTGAGCACCCCAATCGCATACGAACTGTCGGTATGAATCCACAGGGGGGCATCGGTATCGGTCACTGTCTCCAACACGCGCAAAATAGCGGTCAGCTCCGCAATATTGTTGGTGCCATTACCCAGCGGCTCCCCCTTCTGAATCACCCGGTTGTCCGGATATCGGATGACATACCCCAATCCGGATGGCCCGGGATTGCCAATACAACCGCCATCAGTGTAGGCCACAATGGTTCCTTCGACAGGCGACACAGACGGTGCCTTCGCACTTGCCGGGAGGGACTTTTTTGTTTTTGATGGACCGACCGGCGGCCCGCTCTCCAGCATATCCCCGATCCCCTCACCCGGCCCACTGAGATTGGCCACCGCCGGGTTGTAAATTCTTTCGTCGTCCTCACGATATTTCATATTCGCCCGGCCTCTGGACTGAACCACCTGTCCGTTGTCATCCACTTCAACGAATACCTGCTTGCCCTTGAACATCATTTTCTGAAAACGCATCTGTCTCTTTCCGGTCAAAAAAATTGGCAATCTATGTGGCATATTTCGGGTCGGGTGTCCACATCATCCGGAGGCAACTGCGACGACGGGAAAACGGCCAGCGTAGCCATTGCCAGTTGGTTGAGCATGGTGAGCTGCGTCAACTTTGCGGATTTAATCCCTGTTTCTGAAGCTGCCGGTGCGAAGTGGATGGGTTCGACGCTGTGTTTTTTCAGAATTTTTCATTCCGTATCATCGTTTCGGTTTACCATTGTATTCGCTCACGGTCTTACCCATGTGAACCGAAGCAATTTGCAAAAGGAGTATGGGATGAAAAAGGCAAACGTTTTCAGTCGAATCAGGAGTATGGGATGGATGTTGGCAGTCGCCGGATTCATGTGGGGATGCATCACCGACATGGATGGCATCACCTGCGATGTGGATGCGGATTGCGCAAAGGGCGTGTGTCAGTACGGCGTGTGTGTGGGCAATACGACCCCCACGGATTCCGACACAGACGACACCGGTGCCACCACGGGTACGGAGACCCCCACGGACTCGCAGCCGGTGGCCCTCACCGGGGTGGATTTATTGTTTGTGGTGGACAACAGCAATTCGATGGCACAGGAGCAGGAACTGCTGGCCACTGCCGTCCCTTCTCTGACCAATATGCTGGCCCAGGGTATTAACGGCACTCCTCTCGATGTCCGGGTGGCCATGGTGACTACGGATATGGGAATTTCATATACCGGTGGGATCTACGACAACGGTCCCTGGGAGTTCGATCCCATGTGTTCCGGCTATGGAAACAACGGTGAGTTCCTGGCCAACACGCAGGTGTGTCCTGCTGCCCTGGATTTTCTGGCGGCGCCGGGATATCTGACGCCCATCAATCAGGTGACCGGACAGCCGGATTTCAATGGCTTCACCACAGCCAGCGCCTGTGTGCTGCAGAATGTGGGGACCACTGGATGCAATTTTGAGAAACAGCTGGCAGCCGTGCCTGCGGCCATGGGCAATTACAATCAGTCCACTTTTTTGCGGGCCGATGCGCTGACGGTGGTGATTGTGATCAGCGACGAAGAGGACTGTTCCGTTGCATCGGCGGACTGGTATGAGGTGTCTGAATTGGGCACCCAGGCCACCAACCTGGCCTGTGGCAAACATCCTGATTTGCTCGAAGACGTGCAGACCTTCCGCCAGAACATGATTGCCATCAAAACCGCGGCCACAGGCGCCAACGCAGCAGAATCGCTGATGTTTGCCGCCATCACCGGTGTGCCGGCCGGATCGGTGTGCGAAGGACGCGGGGACCAGATTGGCAACTGTCTGGATGTTGTCCCGGGAGTTAATGGCGGGGGGACCATGGGCAATCCCGATATTATTGAAAGACCGGTTGGCACGGCGTACTCGATACAATCCTACTACGAATACGCCTGCATCCGATATGAGGAAGGAACATCTGAAGAAACCGGTGATTTTCCCATCACCGCCGCATATCCCGCAACGCGCATGGTGCAGATGGCGCAGCTCTTCGGGGAGATGGGCTATATCTATTCCATCTGCAATGCGGACTGGTCACCGGTGATGGTCCAGGTGGCCCAGGCGGTCCTCCAGCGGATGTCGCCGGATACGAATTGATTTTGCGGGGTGCATGGACGCACCCTCCGAGATGATGCCCTCCATCTCGCAGGCGACCTTCGGGTCGCCTTTTTTTTTGCCGAAGTCTTTGGAAAACCTGCCCGCAACGGTTAAAGATGAATGGTGAAAGCAGGTGAACGATGATGCAGGCAATAGAACGGAGCAGAAGACAGCATTCCACTCATTTTTTCGGTCCGGGTGTTCTGGTGATATTTCTGGCGATGGGCGTTGCCGTCTCTGGCTGTGGCCACCCGGAAATCGAGGTAACGCTGACCAGAGACGATTTGCAGCAGAAGATTGAGCCTAAGTTTCCCATTGAAAAAAAATTGCTGGTAGCGGAGGTGACCCTGCATTCACCCCGGATATATCTGACGGCTGATAAGGTGGGCATGAAGCTTTCGGTGGATGCGGTGCTGCTGAAATTTCCCATTCATGGAAAAGTGGATATTCAGGGCACGTTGCGATACGAATCAACCACCGGACAGTTTTTTGTCAGCGATGTGACGGTGATTGGCGTTGAAGTGAGCAATCAGTCACTGGGCACCACCGACAAGCTGAAAGAAATGATTGCGCCGCTGATTATCGATCATCTCCGGGACACGCCGGTGTATACCCTGCCCGACGATACCATCAGACAGCAACTGGTGGGCAGACTGCTCAAAAAAGTCGCGATCCGGGACGGGGTGCTGGTGGCCACTTTTGGAAAATGAAACCACATAACGAAAGCATTGTTTGAATAATGGAACAGGATGACACAATAATACGGCGGTCCGTACCCGCCCTGCCCGCAGGGGCCGCGCGCATCGGCCGAGAAGGGGATGTTAAACGATCATTTGATTCGCAGAAAAAAAATCCCATTCGGCTTTTTTTAGGCGAGCCCCTGATTCTGCGCATCGAATTTCAGACCCACATCGACGACGCCCTTGTGGTGTGTCATACCAATTTCAATCACAAGGACCATTCCTGGCGGCAGTTGCAGCTGAAGGAAAAAACAGATGGCGTGTACGAACTGAAAGCGGTTTCCACCAATTGCGGGGAGTTCGCCTTTCGCATCAAGTATTCATTTGACGGCGGCAAGAGCTGGATATGGGACCGGGCTTCCCTCATGCACGTGCATGTGGATCCGCCACGGATGAAGGCGGTGCGCAGTTACACCATGATTCCAACCGCTCTGGGGACCACAGATAAGTGGACGGCTCATCTGGACCACGTCCGGCGCATGGGATTCAATATGGTGCACCTATTGCCGGTGACCCGGATGGGGGGATCCGCGTCGCCGTATTCGGCGGCTGATCTTTTTTCAATGGATCCCATGTTTGTTCCCAAAAAGTCGCGAAAGACCGATGTGGATGGCCTTGAGACCTTTGAAAAGTTTGTGTATGCCGCCAGGGAACATGAAATTTCGCTCTGTATTGATCTGGTGCTGAATCACGTGGCCTCGGACAGTGAAATCGCCCGAAGCGCACCGGATTGGATTATGCCGGATAAAACCGAACAGGATGGATTTCAGCGCTCCGGATGCTGGCACATGGATCAATGGCTCAAGTGGGGCGATCTCGTCAAAATTTATTACGATCATCCCGATGACGACACGCGAAAGGCCATCTGGGAATACATGCGGGACTACGCATTGTTCTGGGCGTATTATGCGGATTTCACCGGCGGAATGATCAGACTGGACAACCTGCATAACAGCGATGAGGATTTTATCTCGTACCTGCTGGATGAACTTCGAATCGCATATCCCAGACTGATTGTTCATGCGGAATTTTTCTCTGATTCCAATACGCTGCTGAAACGGGCCAGGGACTGGGATTTAAATCTGTTTCTGGCCAACCCGTGGGAATATCCCTATGCCGAGAATCTGCGCGATTACCTCAAACACTGTCACGAAATCGGCAGTCGGGTGCCCCAGTACACCCCGGTCACCACCCACGATACCGGGGCGCCGGCCAGTCTTTTCGGCAGCCCGCTGGCCGCGATTCCCAGGTACTTCATCACCGCCCTCTTCTCCACTGGTCAGACTGGTCTTGTGCAGGGCGTGGAGTACGCGGTTCCCGAAAAGGTACCATTTATCGGTCGAAATTTATCGTTTCCCTACAAATTGAACGAAACCATTACCGAGATGATTACCCGCATCAACGCGATTCTCGCTCAGCATGACTTTCTGCATCATGCGGGAAATCTCAGATTCATCGATGGCAACCACGGGGCCATCGTGGGGGGATTTCGCGCTGCCTCAGAAACAGATGATGCCGGTCTGGGATTGCTTCTCTTTGCCAACCTCGATATCCGGAACGATCATTTCCTGGACGTGGATTTGCGCAAACTCACCGGAACATCCACCTGTCGCCTGCAGGATGTGATATATTCGGTGCCCCCGTTTGATGCGGGTGAAAAATTCCGGGTTTCGCTGTCCCCCTGCGGCGTGGCAGTCTATCATCTGTTGCCCGATTCATCCGACCCCGCCCATGCGACCGCCCGGTGAATCGAAAGGCCCCGGGTGTTTTCATGGTGGTTCCCACCGTGATTTGGAGTATCAATGACAGGATTCAGATTTTTTCATTCCGGATGGAGGCACCATGAAAAATACACCGTTCAGGGTACACGCTTTTGTCTGTACCAATGACCGTCACGGAGAGAGCAAGTCCTGCGCGGATGGTCATTCTCAGGAAATCAAGGATGCGTTGAAAAAAGAGCTCAAGGCCCGGGGGCTATGGGGGTCGAGTGTCCGGGTATCCACCAGTGGCTGTCTGGGCAACTGCGCCCATGGTCCGAATGTGTACATTTATCCCCAAATGTTGAACTTCACCGGATGCACCATGGCGGATGTGCCCGCTATCCTCGAAACCATCGTAGCCGCTATCAGAGAATCGTAGGCTTCTGGGCCCGGTTATCCGGGAATCAGCTTGAGCAGCGCTTCCCGGGTGATGCCCAGTCGCACCGCAGTGTGGGTGGCCAGCGAGGTGTCCGCCACCCCGGGAACAAACTGATACGTGGGATTCTGTTGTCCATCGAGTTCCACCTGCAGAAATTCCAGATCGAGCGTTCCTTCCTTTTGCTGCAGTTGTTTTGCAAATCGCAGAAAATGGGTGGAAATGAAGGATTCGAACGTGAGCTCCCGGAGCAGTGAAATGACCAGCAGAAAAATTTCTTCGCCCTCCTGCGGGTTGGTGCCCGAGCACAGCTCGTCGAGCACCACCAGCGACCCGCCCCGAGCCTGTTCGAATACCCGTTTGATACGCAACAGCTCGGTGCCCAGCCGACCTTCCTTCTGATCGGCGCGGTTCCAGTCCAGAAGGGTCACAAACAGGTTGGTCACCCGCCGGATTCGGGCTGACTCCGCAGGAACGGGCAGACCAGATTGACCAAGTAGCTGAGAGATGGCAATGGACTGTAAAAGTCGGGTCTTGCCGCCAGAATTGGGGCCGGTGATGATAACGATGGCGTCGCCCTGATGGGCGCAGAGGCGGCAGGGGACTGCCGGTGCCGATTCGCCGATGAGTAATGGATTGAACAGGTTTTCAATGCATCGGCCTTCGGTGCTGTCATCGGGGATAAAGGTGGGAAGACAGCAGCGCAGAGATTCTTTTTGGGCTTTGTCTGCAAAATACAGTCCGGCGAGGTGAAATTCCATATCCCCAATCAAGGCGATGAAATGTGAAAAATCGTTTCCGATGTTTTCAAAAACATCCTCGACCCATCTGGCCACCAGTCCTTCGCTGCTCACCCGATAGCCGCGAAGCAGCATAGAAATTTTTATAATAAGACGTCGAACGGGATGCTGGTAAAACCGGTTTTTCCGATTCTCTTCAATTTCGAGTACACGAAAGCGGCGCACGCTGCCGTCGGCCGCCACACCGAGTTCGAGTTTGACCGTGGCCAGATTGTTTTCGTAATTCAAAAAATCAAAGAGTTTCTGGAATCCTTCGGTCTTCCGCAATTCCTGTGCCCAGCTGCGAATGCGCAAGAGTCCGGAGGCGGCGCCCTTAAAACTGTCTGCCGCCAGATCGATGACACTTTTCACATCGGTCAGAATATCGATTCGTCGCCGGGTAAAAAACATGGGTCCCATGATGCCCTGGGTATCAAACTGCTCCCGCAACTCGACCATTTCGCGGTACAGCTGCTTGAACTGCCCGGCATAGGCGTCGTTGTCGCGAAGCTCCCGCTGGATTCCCTGGCGAAAAACGGTGGAGGCGTGGTCCGTGGGCGGATGGCACAATATTTTTTTAAAATAACGCGTGTTGAACGATGGAATCAGATTGGCCATTTTAAAATTGAAGCAGCGCTGGATAAGGTCATCGATAAACAGATCGTCGGCAAAACTCCGGGCATCGAAAGACGATTCTGCCACGGAGACGTCGTCGAGCAGATGACGCAGGGCACCGGCGGAATCCCCGGTGGTGAATGCGTACCCCAACGCGCGCTGATACCGCTTGAGCGCGGGGGGAATGAAAGGGGTTTCATTGAGCAGGTCCGGGATATTTTTCATAACGGAATTCAGCATTTCTCCTCTGATTCGGATTCTATCTCCGAACGACACTCTCCGCACGTAAAAGTTTCCGGCGAAAAGCAGTTGCCCTTCGTTCCGGAATATCTGTGAGCAGACATTGGGCGACGAGTTTTGGGATTGTGCCCGAGTGACAACGGAATTATAAAACCGGTATCATAAAACAAAGGAAGGAAGTGCAGGAATGACTGAAATGAAAGTGGTGGAACTCGAATCCCAGGATGCGTTGTCTGTGTCGGCTACGGTGGGGACCATGGGGATGCCCGGACTGATGGGGCGGACATATGCGGCGCTCAGTAGCGCAGTCGTCGGAAAAGAGGGACATAGGGATGACAGTGATTCGTCGGCCACGGTCGATCTTTCCGATGGCCCCATGCCGGTGGGGTTTCCCTATTGCATCTACAGACAGATTGAGTGGGAAAAGGTCACCCGGAAAAACCCCTTTGCAATGTTTCACATGATGTTTTTCAAGAAGTGGCACATTGAAATGGGCATGGCAGCTGGCCCCGGTGCATCCGCAGAAGGCGCTGACCGCACCACTTTTCCCGGAGGCAGATATTTGCGGACTGTTCATAGCGGACCTTACAGCAGTGTGGGAAAGAGTTACGCGCGGATGTGGCAGTACATTCAGGAAAACCAACTGAAGTGCGACAACTTTTCCATTGAGCGATATCTCAACGATCCGCGCAGTGTGCCGTCAACGGAAATTCAGACCGAACTGCTGGTGCCGCTTCGTTAAACTGTGCCGTGAATATGGGCAAGATACCCCCGTGCTTATTCCACCCGGATGTATTCAGACTGAATGACGACCTCGTTGCCATCGCCATTTTCGGCGTATGAGAAAAACACGAGGGTGTCGCAATCGGGAATGTCAATGGCTACTGCCTGCGAGGTGTATGCGCCGGCATATGGCGTTTCATCAGAATCAGCGTTGGTCTCTTCCCACATCAGCAGAATGGGAATGAGGGTTCCTTCCCATTGTCCAGTCGTAAATGCGAAATAGCCGCCGTATTGCGTTTTGCTGTTGCCATCGATAATGGCGTAGCTTCCGGCAAGGTAGTCATCATCGGGCAGTGGAGAAAACCGGATGTAATTGGTGCTGCCCAATATTTCTGAGGTCACTTCGATGTTCTTTTCTTCAATGACATCCCGTTGCCACTGCCACAATCCGAATGTGTTTTCTGTGCCACAGGGGAAGACCGAATCGATATCGGTGCCGGTGGTGCCGCCCACGGTGTCATCGATGGCAGTCTGATCGTCGGATGCCTGATCCAAAAAGGGATCTGAGTCGTTGGTGCCAATGGATGCGCTCTGATAACAGGCGGTGACGGATATGACGGCCAGCAGTGGAAACAATTGCTTCCAGCGACTCGGTTTGCAGATTGATGAAAAATAGCAACGCATCCGGAGCTCCTCCCGTTATCATCCGAAATCTTCGGGAAACTGGCAACAACTGGTTTATGTGGCTCGGCGGATTATCGGATATTGCAGGCTGGATTCGTTACCCGGTTTTTTTCCGGGACGTACCCGGGTTATTTTTACAACGTGTTCCAATTTATTATAATCCCCTGGACGGCGGAAGAACGGGCAGGCTATTGACGGGGCAGTTTCAGGGTGAGGGTGTGGCTGGAAGTGAGTTTCGCGGGAAGCAGCGGAATGGCACTGGCCCGGGTGGGGCAGATGTCGATGCCGCCCCGTCGGGTGTAGATGCCGGTAACTGCCAGTGACTCCGGGTGAAACAGGTCGAATAGCCTTTTGTATATCATCTCGCACACTTCTTCGTGAAAGTGGGATTCGCCTCTGAAAGAGACAATGTATCTGAGCAGGGCGTCTTCAGCAGGTCGAAGGGGCCCCTGCATCCGGATGAATGCGCTGCCCCAGTCTGGCTGATGGGTAATTTTACAGTTGCTGCGCAACAGATGGGTACAGACGCACAGGGGCGCGGTATCGCTGCGGGTTTCGACAGCCCCCGGGAGCAGCAGATTCGGGTTTTCAACGTGATCGACGAATGGGCCGGTGGCACAACTGGCATTGTCTTCGAGTAATGAATAATGGTGGAAGTCGAACGCTTCGGAGTCCGCTTTCTGAAAGAATGATACAGCGACGTCAACCTGGAGCAGTCGGCTCAAATCCGCTTTGACACGGGCGACAAAATTTTTTATGGCGTCGGCAACGGTGGGTCCCAGGTGTTCCATATTGTACGAATTGAGATACAGCTTGAGCGATTTGCTTTCCACCAGGCACGCACTGGTGCAGTCGTACACCAGTTTCAGGATACCCACCACGGGGAACCCGGTGTCGGTGAGAAAACCCGCTTCCCACGCGTGCCAGACATCCCGACCCACAAAGGGAAGTGCGCTTTCCACGATGTTGTACCGTTCGCGATTTTCTTTTCGGGGAACCGCCACCAGCAGTCCGGGGGAATACTGATTCGGATAGGCGGTGGATTTACCGAGGTGTGTTCCTTCAATGGGTGGCTTCATTGTCAATTCCTTCATTGTCCTGATTCCGGGCATCATCCATCGCGGGAGGTGACTGCAATGCCGCCGTGTCCAGATGGGCATCCGGTACCAGCAGCGGTGATGACGGAGGGTGCAATCCGGAGATTCCCGCGCCGAATTTTCGCTTTTTCACGGGACGGCGCAACGGTGGAGTCCATTGGTTGACATCCCGCTCCATTTCTCGGGCACACGCCGACTCAACGGGGATGGCCCGTCGCACAATATCGTAAATGCCTCTGGTGTATTCCTGTCCCTGTTTTTTCCATTTCGGTTTGTATTCCAGCACAAAAACCGCAGAGACGTCTCGACAGAAATCAAGAAAGACCTTGAATCCGCTGGTACCGAAATGACTGGCCAGCCAGGGTCGGTCATCGGGACCCTGACGCCACATACCCAGACCATACGACCCCTTTCGGGCTGAAGGCCTGGGTACACATCTCATGGTGTATCCCGCGGTATGGTTTTTCAGCATCTCGTTAATGGACGCAACGCTCAGAATGCGCTGTCCTTCCGGTGTCACACCGTTGTTGCGGAACATTTCGAGAAAGCGGGAATAGTCCGATGCGGAGGAACGGGCGCCGGCGGCCAGTGATGGCCGTCGTTTGTAAAAGGAGGTGTGGGTCATGCCGAGGGGATCCGAAATTTCGTTCTGGAAAACGGTGGGCCACGGCTTCCGGGCCACACGGGTGGCGACTTCGCCGGCAAAATTGAACCCCATATTCTCGTAACAGAACCCAGGTGTGTCGTTGTCGGTTCTGAGGAATTTCAGTTTGTCAAAAATCGAGCGATATGGGGGAACCGGTGATACGCCGTCGCTGAATCCATTGTTCTGCGAATCCTGGTCCCGAAGACCACCGGTGTGGCTGAGCAATTGCCGGAGGGTCAGTTGTCTCACCCGCTTTCGAAGATTTCTCACCAGCTTATCCGGTTGCATGCGCAGATAACTGCCCACTTTTTTATCGAGATCCAGATATTTTTTTTCCACCAGTTTCATGATGGTGGCGGCGCCGAGCCACTTCGAACACGATGCCGCGCTCACCGGTACATCCACATCACCATAGCTGTATACGACAGCGCCATTTTTGCGGATCAGCACGGCGGTGGTTCGAAACAGTTTCCGGTTTCTGGTCAGATAGTCATCAAGCTCCGAGAAATCGATGGGAGATTCGGCCTTTGGCACATGGGCGGGCTTCTGTCCGGATATACGGACTTCCCGGTTCGCATCTGTTGACACGGGTTTCACCTGCCCTTTTCCGCCCCGGTCGTCTCCACATCCCAGGATAACGAGGAAGCCCAAAAGCAGTGTGGCCATTGCAAATATTCCAAACGGATTGATTTGATTGCTGCAATGTCCTGCGTTTTCGGGGGATACCTCCATAACAGTTGTACATGCCTCAAATGAAATGCGATGGCCAACCCAATTTTCAAAATATGGAGTTTCCATTCTCATGGCAGACAATTCGTCGCAGTGGCCACAGACGGAGAAAGATTGCCGCCAGGTTCGTTTAATCGCCAATGATATTAACTGAGATGGGACGCGGCCGTAAGTACATATGGCGAAGAAAAACACGACTGATATCCGTTGATGAAAAATGCGCCTGCATACGAATTAAAATACTGTTGATTCGTTCAGGACATGAGAACCTGAGGTGACTCAATGAATTGGAAGAAACGAAAAATTGAAATTTTTCAGAACATGTTGCCTGGCGATGACAACAAATTATTGTCTGTGAGGAAATTCTTTCAGAATATGCCCATAGCGATGAAAATTTCCGGGATAGGACTGCTTATCGCGACCCTGTTCATCGCGCTGATATTCGCCGAGTTTCTGCCCAGCGCCAAAGCGGGAATGATGCAGAAAAAGAAAGACAAAATTCAGGAAATCACCCAGTTGGCGCTGAGTATTGCACGGAATCAGTACGATCTTGCGAAATCGAACCAGAAGACAATGGACGAGGCAAAAATCACTGCCGCAAATCTCATTCGCGAGTTGCGATATGGCCCGGAAAGCAAGGACTATATCTGGATAAACGATACCCGACCCAATATGGTGATGCATCCGTTTGTGCCTCAGCTGGAGGGCAAGTACCTGGGCGATAAACAGGATGCCAACGGAGTTCGGATGTTCGTGGAATTTGCGAAAGTGGCCAAAGACCACGGTGGTGGATTTGTTGAGTACATGTGGCAGTACAAAGATGATAAAAATCGGATTGTGCCCAAAATATCCCATGTGGCCTACTTCCGGCCCTGGGACTGGTGTCTGGGAACCGGGATGTATGTGGAAGACATCAATGAGGAGATGGCCGCATGGACCAGCAGCCTGTTGTTTTTTATAGTGGTGATTTCGGGGTTGGCCATTGGTCTGACGTTGCTTATGGCGCGCTACATTGCATCCAGCCTCAGACGGACGGCGGCGGCCATGGATGCAGTGGCGAAGGGAAATTTCGAATATCCCCTTTCCAGCGACAGCACCGATGAAATCGGGCAGGTGATCAATGCCTTTCATCTGGTGAAACAGAGCATCCGAAAAATTCTCGACGACGTGCGGGAAATCACCGGGATCATCGGGCGTGGCGAAATCAACAGTCGCGCGAATGAAGAACAGTATACCGGTGGATGGCGGAATCTGGTGCAGGGTATCAATAGGCTATCGGATGTGCTGGTCAGCCACATTGCGCATATTCCGAGCCCCGTGTGGATTCTGGATTCGAAACAGCGGATTATTTTTGTGAACGACGCACTTCTCAGGTTGATTGGAAAAAGTAGACAGGAGGTGGAGGGAACCCGATATCACGAATACTTTGAGATCGGTGCGGACAGCAGGGGGGCGGATGCACCGGAACGGGCCTTTGCCTCCGGTCAGTCTGAAACCGGCTATGGGGAGATCCACGTGAACAATCGACGACTGGATGTGGATTTTGTGGCCACGCCCATTATGGATTCCCACCACAACTGCACTGCGGTGCTGGAATTCATCATCGACCAGACGGCAGTGAAAAATGCCACGCGAACTACGAAGAAACAGGCTGCGTACCAGTCCCGGGAAGTAGTGAAACTGCTGAATGTGCTCAACCAGATTTCCAGAGGGGAGCTGGTGGTGACATTGGATG
The DNA here is from genome assembly GCA_050287845.1 of Polyangia bacterium. Classification (GTDB taxonomy): domain Bacteria; phylum Myxococcota_A; class Polyangia; order JAAYKL01; family JAAYKL01; genus JAFGXQ01. Next base: position 47,432 of record JBNKCR010000141.1, on the reverse strand, counting down.
TGGCGGAGTCGGATGAGGACACCGTTGAGATGGCGAAGAACTTTGAACAGATTCGGGACACCATCAATGTGGTGACAGAAAATCTGGCAAGATTTGCAAGGGAAGTACAGGAAGCTTCCCAGCAGGTGATTCTGGGATCCACCCAGACCAATGTCGCTACCCGGGATATGGCCCAGGGCGCCACGGAGCAGGCGGCAAGCATCGAGGAAATTTCGAGTTCCATGGAAGAGATGAGCAGTACGGTTCGCCAGAATGCCGATAACGCCCAGCATACCGCGTCGATTGCAAAAAAGGCGGCAGCGGACGCTATCAGCGGTGGAAAAGCCGTTGCAGAGACCGTTGAGGCGATGACCAATATCGCGAAAAAAATCAACATCATTGAGGAAATTGCCCGGCAGACCAATATGCTTGCGCTGAATGCCGCCATCGAAGCGGCCCGCGCAGGGGAATACGGCAAGGGATTTGCGGTGGTGGCCACAGAAGTACGCAGATTGGCGGAAAGGAGTCAGTTGGCCGCTCAGGAAATCGTGGTGATGTCCGCATCCAGCCTGCAGGTGTCGGAGCAGGCGGGCACGCTGTTGAAGGAAATTATTCCGGTGATTCAGCGGACCAGTGAACTGGTCAAAGAAATTAATGCATCTTCTGCAGAACAGGCCAGTGGCATCGATCAGACCACAAAGGCCATTCATCAACTGGATCAGGTGATTCAGAAGAATGCCGCATCCGCCGAAGAAATGACTGCCACCAGTGGTGAACTTCAGGAACAGGCGGAACAACTGGCGGAATCGGCGTCATTCTTTAAATTGCCGGGCGAATCGGGGAATCCACCCGCATCGCAGCAGAAAAGGCAGAAAATCGGAACGTCCGGTCCGAAGTCGGATGTCGCGTCCCGTCGCGGGAAACCAAAGGACAAGGCGCGGGCCCGGACCGGGGAGACAGGGATAGAGACAGGGATAGAGCTGATGATGAACGACGATACAGACGCCGACGATGATTCGTTCGACCGATATTGAGCGTTGATTGCAGAATGACAGGCGCAGCGTCATAAGCACGAAAAAGAAAGTATCCGGGGGGCGTATCATGTCTGCAACCGATGACACACTGTCTGACATCGATGACAGATTTTCGCAGCAGTTGTTGTCAGAACAACAGTTTCATCGGTTTCAATCTCTCATCTATGATGTTGTTCGCGTGGCGTTGCCGGACAGTAAGCGGCTCATGCTGTCGGGACGTCTGGCCAAACGACTGAGTGCGCTGAAGATGGATACATTTGAAGAGTACTGGGTGTACCTGGAAAACCCCGATAATCTGTTGCGGGAAAAGCAGGCGATGTTGAATGTGATTACCACCAACAAGACAGATTTTTACCGGGAATCGTATCATTTCGAATATCTGGTGAATACCGTTCTTTCCGAATTGAAAAGGGATACGCGGATTGCCCGTGGGGATTCCGTTGAAATCTGGAGTGCTGGCTGTTCCAGTGGAGAAGAACCCTATACCATCGCCATGGAACTGGCGAATGCGCTGGGAATTCACCAGAACTTCAATGTACTGGCAACCGACATCTCCACTGCAGTTCTTCATCGGGCGATGCAGGCGGTGTATGGGAGGTCGAGTATCCAACCCATCCCCCCGAACATAAAACAAAAATATCTGCTGCGGGGGAAAGGCGAATTCGAAGGCCAGTATCGAATCAGCCCGGAGATTCGAAGGCACGTGACATTCGGCCGACTGAATTTTGCCAACGAAACCTATCGCATCAACAAAAAGTTTCACGCCATCTTCTGCCGCAATGTCATGATATATTTCGACCGGGAAACACAGCGCAACACCCTCCGGAAGCTGTGCGATCACCTGCAACCGTTCGGTTATCTGTTCATTGGCCATTCGGAGACACTTGAACCGCAGATGTTCAATCTGCAAAAGATGATGCCCACCGTGTATCGCCGAACAAAGTAACTGATAATCCGGTGAATGGAAATTGTTCGAAGCCAGTGTTCGAATCAGCCGCCGCTGCTCTTTTCACGGATCCATTCTGCGGTTTCCTCCGGCGCGACTTTCAGGGCCCAGGCACGTACCCATTTGCCGAGCGGCTGGAGCAGCACAAAATGATAGCAAGATATTTTTTTAACGCCATTTTCAGAATTTCCAGGAAGAGCTGGAAATAAAACGCGACAATACAGCAACATTGGGCGTGAACCACCGGAACCGGGTTGACTTGTCCGGTTGCGGGATTACACAGAGCGATGAAAATCATTTCCCCATCGCTGCCTGCCGTGTAAAAAGTGAAATCAGAACAACCTGAATGTGGAGAGTAATATTATCGTGAATGCAATAGTGAATGAAACAGATGTGCAGACCTTCCGGATAACGCCGGAAAATACGTGTCTGGAGTCGCTGTCCCCCAGAGAAATTGATGCCCTGTTTGAAAAAAGTCGCGAAGATACGCATCAGTTGCTCATACGTTGTGTCCTGGCTGTGCTGAACAGTGGCGAGGAAACCGATGACGTCAAACAGATGCTGGCCAGACACCGGGATTTTTCCATTGATGTGGAGCGCACCGCCGGAGGCATTGAACTGGTGCTGCACCATGCGCCGATCAACGCCTTTGTTATTTACGAACAGAAGACATCGGACGGTTTTGTCCGGGTTCCCAAAATCATCGAAGGGCTGCGGCAGCATGTCTTCGCCGTCATTCGGGATTTGCTGTTCATCAGCAGTGAGATTGAACGGACGGCCAAGTTTGATTTAACGTGCCCGGACGGCATTACCGATGCGGTATTCCTGATGCTGCGAAATGCCAATGTGTTTCAGAAGACCGGCAGACACAAGGTGGTGGTCTGTTTTGGCGGCCATGCCATTTCCCCCGAGGAATATGAATATACCAAACAGGTGGGGTACGAGTGCGGAATTCGTCTGATGGACATGGTGACCGGATGTGGTCCGGGAGCCATGAAAGGGCCCATGGAAGGCGCTGCCATCGCCCACGCCAAACAACGCATCAAGGATGGTCGGTACATCGGTATCACGGAACCGGGGATCATTGCGTCCGAAGCGCCCAATGCGATTGTCGACCCGCTGGTGATTATGCCGGATATTGAAAAACGGCTGGAAGCCTTTGTACGTCTGGGGCATGGCATCATTATTTTTCCGGGGGGCGCCGGGACTGCGGAGGAGCTGATGTATTTGCTCGGCATCCTCTCCCATCCGGCCAATTCGGGGATTCCGTTTCCCCTGATTCTTTCCGGACCAGCCTCCAGCAGGGCCTTCTTTGACCAGCTTGACCAGTTTGTTCGCAGCACCCTTGGGGACGGGGCGGCAGAGCGATACCAGATTATCGTGGATGATCCGGTGAAAACTGCCACGGAGCTGAACAAGGGATTGCTGGCGGTGAAAGCGTCCAGAGAGTCTCTGGCCAATGCCTACTATTTCAACCGCAGCCTGCATATTCCACCCATTTTTCAGGAGGGATTCACGCCGTCGCATCAGATGGGAGCCACACTTCGGGTAGAACGGAGTGATGATGTGCCGGCATTCGCAGCCGCGCTGCGCCGGTTCTTTTCGTGTGTGGTCTGGGGAAATGTGAAACCGGATGGGGTTGCGGCGGTGGAGTCGCTGGGTCCGTTTCCGGTGAGCGGTGACTCGGAGGTGCTCAGCGCGGTGGATGAACTCATTCGCGCCTTTGGCAGACAGGGACGCATGCGTCTGGTTGGCGAATACACACCAGTGTATCGAATCGAGAATTGAACAGCGCCTATTTCTCGCATAATTCCAGATAGATAACGGATAGTACCAATATGACCAGGTTGGTCAGAATATTAGCGACATTCTACCCGGAGACTCCGGTTGGGGAAAAGCCCCGGGTTGACAGGCGGGCTTAAGTCGTTATGGTAGTCGCCGCACGGTTTATTTTTTATGCATATATATTATACCTACGTAACAATTGGAGGCCGGTTTGCGGAGCAGCAAGAAAGTGGGGGGCAATATCTGGTGGATGGCAATCCTGATGAGTCTATCTATGGGGGTGTCGTGTAAATCCCCGAAGGCGGAGGAAAAGAACGAAACGTCGGCAGCGAATCTTGCGGAACAGGAGGAGATGGAATCGCCGGAGGAGGCGACCGGCGGGGAGATTAAAGTAACCGAAGAAGAAAAGGTCGCGCACAATCATTTTGGCAAACTGCCCTATCGCAGGATCCGAAGAAATTATGTGCCGGCCCCGGCGCCCGGAAAACCGAATGTGGTTCTGGTGGTGCTCGACGCCATCAACGTACGCCATATGAGCGCGTATGGATACGCCCGCAAAACCACTCCCCATCTGGAAAAACTGGCTCAGAAGGGCATTGTGTTCACCAATCACATTTCCAACTCCTCCTGGACCCGACCCAGTTTCACCACTATCATCACCGGGATGACCAAAAAGCAGCACGGTGTGGAGTTGCGCAATCGGGACGTGCGGATGGATATTACCACCATCGCAGAGCACTTCCGGCTGGCGGGCTATCGGACCGCCGGAATGACGGGGAATCCATTGACCCGGGGAATCTGGGGATATGAACAGGGATACCAGACCTACGAAGATACCGCGACCATGAACCGGGGCTTTCCCCCGGATAAATGGCTCACCGATCGCGCCGTGGATTGGCTCTCCACGGTGGGAGACAATCCCTTTTTTCTTAAAATTTTCTTCACGTCGACCCATGCGCCCTACCGACCACCTTCGTCTGGCCGTCACTTTGTGAACCAGGTGAAAAATGGCGAAGTGGTGGAGTATCCGTTTCGGGAGTATAAAACGCCCCTGGATCCGGACGATTATAAAAAAACGGTGGCAGCGTATGACGACGAAATACGCTATTTCGATCGGCAACTGGGAGAACTGCTGAAAAAGCTGAAATCCATGGGCGTCGCCAGGAATACGGTTGTGATGGTCACCGGTGACCACGGTGAAATGTTCGGGGAGCACAACTGTTATACCCATGCGTACCACATGTGGGAAGATGCCCTGCGCGTTCCCATGGTGCTCTATCTGCCCTGGGCAGAAACATCGGGCGTGATGAGCGCGGCGCTGACCACCCATGTGGATATTCTGCCTACGCTGCTCGCCCTGGCAAAGATACCTGACTCAAATGCCAAAAAACTCACCGGTATTTCCATGCTCCGGATTCTGGCAGACGGGAAAACCGCGCCCCGCACCCACTTCAGTCAGTACAATGCCCACGGCATTCAGCGACAGAGCGTTCGAAAGGGCCGATATAAATTAATTCATGTGGATCGCATATTCAGAGAGGCGCTGGAACGGGTGAATCAGCTCCACGAAAACATTCCCCATGCCGACCCCACGGATTTGCCATCCCTCGCCCGATCCCTCAAAGGGGAATATTATCAGTTCTATGACCTGCGCAATGACCCGAAGGAAAAGAAAAATATCCTGAAGCGGATGAAATCCAACCCCATTTATCAGGAACTTTTCAATGCGCTCTCCCCGGAAAAAGAAGAAACCGAGGATGACAATCAGATGTCCCCGGAAATCCTCGAAGCCCTTCGCAACGCCGGATATGTCCAGTAGGGCTGAACCAGGTGTTCGCCCGGTTCAGCCCTCCGGTTCAGTTGCCCGGAAATACTATTTTCTCTTATATCGAATAAAATTATCCGTATAAAATCGGATGTTTAAAGAATATATTGACCAGTCTGGTCATATAAAATAATGCTCAAGTTTTTGGAGATGCTTCAAAAATTTGACCAGTCTGGTCATTTTTGTTTAGGGTGAGCCCATGAAATCAAATGAATATTCCACATATGATGCCAAGGCCCGATTCAGCGAACTGCTGCGGAAAGTCAGAAAAAATCGAAAAATCGTCATCACCAGCCGGGGAATTCCCATTGCCGAGGTGGTGCCATATTCAAGCGAGAAGGAGAGCACCCTGGAACGGTTGTCCAGATTGGAACAGCAGGGTGTGGTGGATGGCGATACCCGTGTCCGGGATCCCTTCGAACCCTTCAGTCGCAGCGCCGGTGCGCTCAAGCGATTCCTGGGAACGCGGGGTGACATGTGAAAATCGGATATATCGACACCTCTGTGCTGGTGGCCATGGCATTCGATGATGCCGGGGGATCATTCATTGGCCGCTTTGTTTCTTCTTTTGAAAGGTTGTACAGCTCCAATCTGCTGGAAGCGGAGTTCTTCAGTGCTGCAGCGAAGGAAAACTGCCTGAAGGATGCCACTGCCTTCATTAAGCCAATCCGATTTATTTATCCGGATTCCAATCTGACCCGGTTCCATCAGAAGGTGCTGGAAATGGGTCAGATAGAAGGCAGTGCACTGCACCACCTGTCCTGCGCGCTGTACCTGTTTCAGCGTCCGGAAGATGTGTTTTTTCTGTCACTGCATCCGGTTCAGGCCACACTGGCATCCCGGATGGGATTCCAGACAGATTTCATGTAGCGACAGTTTTCAAGGATACAAATAAACTTAATGGGAATGCAGATTGGGCTGGAATCTCAATCGTAATCGATTTATTTGGAACGCGATAATGCGCACAGACGCCCACCAAGATGTAAATCCGATGCAAAATCCGTATCGAAACGCTGATTATTTAATTTTGTTGTTGATATCCTCCGGCGGTTGTTTCATCCACAATAAATCATGTTTAAACAGGTTGTGAGTATTACCTGTTTTTATTCACTGGATGTAAGGGATATCATGTGGAGACTTGCCTTCCAGCTCGTGTTTGCCCTGGCGCTATTTTCCAGGCCAGTCATGGCTGATGATAAACAGGATCCGAATGAGGAGGTTGCCAAGCAGCATTTTCAGGAGGGCAGTGCGTTCTTTGAGCAGAAAAAGTTTGAAGATGCGGTTCGTTCGTTTCGCGCAGCATATAAAATCAAGCCAACCTGGAAGCTTCATTACAACATTGCGCAGGCCGAAACGGCCGCCAAACGATACGGGTTGGCTCTGGAGCAATTTGAATCGTATCTGGCCAAAGGAGGCGATGACGTGCTTACGGATCGCGAGCAGGAAGTGCTTCGCGAAATCGATCGGCTGCGACTGCTAGTGGGCGTTCTGGAGGTGGATGCATCGCCGGGTACGGAAGTGTACGTAGATGCCATTCACCGGGGAACGGTGCCCCTCAAGGGGTTGATACGGGTAGCTGTTGGCGACCACAATGTGACAATGAAGTACGGAGGCAAGGCAATTTTCAGCAGGCGGCTGAAAATTGCAGGCGGGGTTCACACCTGGGTGTATGCCCGGCTACCGGATGGCGGGACATTGCCCGATGATGATACCGATGTGTCCGGGGGCCCCCGGGATCGTGAGGTCGGTCCCGTGTTGGAAGAAGGCGCCACGGACGACGATGGAAGGGATGAAGGGAATCATTCACCGGGGTCTATTTCCGGAAAATTAAACGAACGGTTCAAGGATGCGCGGTTTCGCAGAAATTTTTTGATTTCCGGTATCGCCACAACCGGGGTCGGGGTACTGGGGTTGGCGATGGGAGTTGGATTTACGGTGGCGGCCGCAAAAAAGGCGGATGAACGGGACAGCAACGCCAGATTATATGAGGAAACACTTGAACGAACTTATCTTGATCAGGCCGAGCAGAACCAGTCTGACCTGGAATTGAGGCAGAACTGGATGGTGACCGGGTATGTGGTCGGAGGCGTGCTGACGGCGGCTGGAGGTGCATTTTTAGTATTCTGGTTTATCAAGAACAGAAAACAGAAACTGCAGAGCGGGAAGGTTGCCATCTGGCCCGGAGCCAATGGCGTTATTCTGACGTTCTGACATTTCAATCAAGGAAGTTGCAAAATGAAACGGCACGAAATAAAAAAAAGGTTTGACCTTTTTCTATGTTTTATCGGGTTGCTCACTGTGTCCTGTTTTGGTGGCCTGAATGTACATGATCCCGATACGGAAATGGACACCGCTACAGATACGGATTCGACAGATGACACTGGATCCAGCGATGCGGATAGTGATTCCGATACCGACGGCGACACCGATTCGGAGTCGGTATCCGAGTCAGTGTCGGATTCCGACTCGGATTCCGATACTGACTCGGATTCGGACACCGACACCGACACCGATTCGGATACCGACACCGACACCGATTCGGACACCGACACCGATACCGATTCGGACACCGGACCCGATTCGGACACCGGACCCGATACCGATACCACCGACACGGAAACGTTTGATACGGTAATTGTGGATACCACAACCATGGATACGGAACCTGTAATTGTGGAGCCCTATTTTATCGCCGGCGACTGGCATGGCCGGGCGTGGACGTCCATCGGAGAAGTGGATGGGGGGACCATCAATGAACTGGAAGGGGAATACAACTTCGCCACAGACGATGTATGCGTGCAGGGAACGTTGATCGCCAATTACAGCTCTCTGGGGGTGATTGGCATGAATGTGTCCCAGAACGTGGGGGAGGAAGCAGGCATATGGACACCGGGAGATGAGTATGGGGGCGTGTATCTGTTTGTTACCCGAAATCTGGATACGTATATTCGCATTGAACTCAACAGCGAAGATGGCACCAGTTATTGCGCGGACATTCAACCGGGCGAAAATTTGATGTATTGGCATATGTTCTCGGTGGAATGCTGGGGAAGCACGGGATCGGTGTTTTATCCCCAGATGGGAATTCGGGGTATTCAGATTTATGCGGCCGGGGATGAAGCACAACCGTTGGAGTTTGATTACTGCATTGAGGAGCTGCACCCGATTACGACGGCTGAATTGTGCGACTACGGGTGCTTTATTGATGATGTCTGTTATGGCAATGGGGCGCCGAATCCGGCCAACCCCTGTCAAGAGTGTAACCGGGAGTTGACCCCTGAACAATGGTCCAACAAGTCTGAGGGAGCCGAATGCAATGATGGTCAGTTCTGCACCCAGGGAGAGTACTGTTCCGGTGGCAGATGTGGTGGCGGCACCAGCAGAAATTGCGATGACAATGTGGCCTGCAATGGGGTGGAATTCTGTGATGAAGATCAGGATACATGCGGTAGCACGGCGCCTGAAGGATGCTATATCGGAACGGTCTGTGTTACCACTGGAACCATTAATCCGACGTATCCCTGCCAGATTTGTGACCCGTTCAGCAATCGAAATGGTTGGACCAACCGACCCAACGGAACTGCGTGCAGCGATGGTCGGTACTGCACCATCAACGACACCTGCAGCGATGGTATGTGTATCACCGGTGGCGATCGGCAATGCCTTGATGGGAACTACTGCAATGGGCCCGAAACCTGTAATGAAAGTGCCGACAAATGCGATCCGGCGCCAGCCCCGCTGGGCTGCGATGTGGACGATATGTGTGTGGCGAACAATGCGAAAAATCCGAATAATCCCTGTGAAATCTGCAATATCGCCGCCAATCCCACAGCCTGGTCGCCCAACGATGGGGCAATCTGTGAAGACGGTCAATTTTGCACGGTGAATGATACGTGCAACGGCCGGGTCTGCGAATCCGGCAACCCCAGAGTGTGCAGCGACGGAAACGATTGCAATGGCGCGGAAACCTGCAATGAGAACACAGATAAATGTGTTGCCGGCAAGCCGACGGGCTGTGCCATCGGAACCAGCTGTGTGGATGATGGCGACACCAACCAGGCCAACGTCTGCGAAGTGTGCGATATTGACGCAAATGCATCCGCGTGGACCCCCAATGATGACGCCACCTGCACTGACAATGACCCCTGCACCATCAACGATGTCTGCGACGGGGGAGATTGCAGCGGCGTTCCCAGAGAATGTGACGATGAGAATGCGTGTACCGCAGACAGCTGTGATTCAACCAGTGGGGATTGTATTTTCGCGGCGCCAACGGGGTGTGATATTGAGGGAACCTGCATCAGCAATGGCGACCCCAATCCGGCCAACGCCTGCGAGTACTGCGATATGATTGCGAATCAGGAAGACTGGTCATTGCTGGATTGCGATGATGGAAACGAATGTAATGGTGCGGAGTCCTGCGATGCGGTAACCGGCTGTGTGCCGGGCACGTTGACCCAGTGCACGATAGGAGGTGTATGCGTGGCGGACGCTTCCCTCAATCCCGCCAATGAATGTCAGGTCTGCGATTTTTCAGAAAATCCATCCGGGTGGTCTGCCAACGATGGTGCGGACTGCGACGACAACGATGCGTGCACCGAAGGGGAGAAATGCAATGGGACGGTTTGCGAAGGGGGAACGGATATCTGCGCACCGGATTCGGAGGATACCGGCGGTGGCAGCGATCCCATTGATAGTGGCAGTGGCAACTGAGCGTATCCCCGACCCTGTATGTGTTAATGTTCATTAAAAATGTAGAGCTGATTGTCTTTGATTTGGATGGTACCATCGCCGACACGGCGCCGGATATTCGAGAGAGCCTGAATCTGGCCCTTTGCAAATGGGGACTTTCGCCCTATCCCCTTGCGGATGTGAAGCGATTTATCGGAAACGGGGTGAGGGTGCTGGCGAAACGGGCGCTGGAGGGTCGCAAGGAAGAGCTGTTTGCCGCCGGATTCCCGGACGGAGGAAATAATCCGGAACTGTTGAATCGGTTTGTTTCGGACCACATGTTCTATTACGACACCAATGACAATGCGCGTACGGTGCTGTACGAAGGCGTTCTGGAATTTCTGACTGGCACCAGGATTCCCCTTGCCCTGCTCACCAACAAGCCGGGGGTGGCTACCATGCGTTTTCTCGATCATTTCAATATTGCGGATTGTTTTGCCATGGTCTGTCATGCAGACAATGTGGCGGCGCATAAACCCGATCCGGCAGGCCTGCAGCAGATTATGCAGACGCTGCACATCTCCCCGGCGCATACCCTGATGGTGGGAGATGGGTTACCGGATATTGAAGTGGCCAGAGCTGCCGGAGCCCGCAGCGTTGCACTGTTACAGGGCAATGCCGGGGAGGCGGACCTGCGTCGGAAGCACCCGGACTGGTTGGTGGCAACGTTTGCCGAGTTTACCAATCTTGTTTTTTGAAGGTTAAATTCGGAGCCCTGAGTATGGTGTCCGCAGTCCCTATTCAACGGTGACCGTTTTGGCGAGATTACGCGGCTGATCCACGTCGGTGCCCTTGAAATCGGCCACGTGGTATGCGAGTAACTGCAGCGGCAGAACGCTGAGCAATGGTGTGATTTCGGGCGGGCATGCGGGAATCACGATGCGCGCCATATCGATGCTTTCGCTTTCGGTCTCGTTTTCACTCACAATACCAATGACGTTGCCGCCCCGCGCCAGCACCTCCTGAACGTTACCAACAATGCGTTTCAACGAATCATCATTGGGCATGACCACCACTACGGGCATGTTCTCGTCTATCAATGCAATGGGGCCATGTTTCATTTCACCGGCGGCGTATCCCTCTGCGTGGATGTAGGAGATTTCTTTCAGTTTGAGGGCGCCTTCCAGGGCGATGGGAAAAGAGAGGCCACGGCCGAGGAACAGTGCGTCTTTTGACCCGGCAATTCGATGGGCAATGGTTCTGATATGTTCGTTCTGTTTCAACACATCGCTCATCAGCTTGGGAACGCGAAGCAGATGTTCGAGCAACCCGCGGGCTTCCTCGTGGGTCAGCGTCAGGCGCCGGCGCCCCAGGTGCACCGCCAGCATATACAGCGCAGCCAGTTGCGCGGTGAAGCACTTGGTGGAGGCGACGCCGATTTCCGGACCAGCGTGGGTATACAGGGTGCCATTGCTGGCCCTGGGGATGGCGGAGTCCACCACGTTGCTGATGGCCAGGATTCGGGCTGCACCGGCTTTGGCCACCTTGATGGCCTCCATGGTATCCAGGGTTTCACCGGACTGGGAGATGGGAATCACGAGATCATTGGGATCGACCAGGGGGCCCCGGGCCCGATATTCGCTGGCCAGCTCTACCTCGGTAGGCACCTGCGCCAGTTTCTCCAGCCAGTATTTGCCCACAAGAGCCGCGTGAAACGAAGTGCCGCATGCCAGCAGCACAATCCGTCGCACCCGACGGGCGGTGGCATCGTCAAAGCCCATCAGCTCGGTGGCCACTCCGGAACCTTCTATGGAGACACGACCGCGCAGGGTATCTTCGATGGCGGTGGGCTGCTGGAAAATTTCCTTGAGCATGAAGTGCTTGTAGCCTTCTTTTTCTGCCTGAATATGGGACCAGGTGATGGTTTTCCGTTCCCGGGTCACCATCTGGCCTTCCAGGGTTTCAATCGTTGCGCCGTCCATGGTAATGCGCGCCAGCTCGCCGTCTTCCATGAACATGACATCCCGGGTGTACTTGAGAATGGCCGGAACATCCGAAGCCGCAAACATTTCCCCTTCGCCAAAACCAATCACCAGGGGCGAGGCATTCTTGGCCAGAACAAGCTCTTCCGGACTGTCCTCGCGCATTACCACGATGGCGTAGGATCCCTGCACCTGAGAGAGGGCGTGTTTGACTGCGTCTTTCAGGCTGCGCCCTTCATTGCAGGCCAGAGAAATGAGATGGGCGATAATTTCGGTATCGGTTTCGGACGAAAACGTGCATCCGACCTTTTCCAGATTTGAGCGCAGGGGCAGATGATTTTCGATAATCCCGTTATGCACCACCACAATGCGGTCCACACGGTGGGGATGCGCATTGTTTTCGGAAGGGCGGCCATGGGTCGCCCAGCGGGTATGGCCGATGCCGACGGTACCCGCCAGTGGCGTGGCCAACAGACGTTTTTCCAGGCCCGCCAGCTTCCCTTCCTGACGGACAATGGCGATTCGGCTGCCGTCGTGTACCGCGATTCCGGCGGAATCATATCCTCTGTACTCCAGATGACTGAGGCCATCGAGAATCATCTCACTGCAATTGCGTTTTCCGACGTAACAGACAATTCCACACATATTCTTCTCCTATACCGAATAATAGCGAGGCAGCAGGCCGTGGTAATTTCATTGACGCAGTGCCGACCCTCGGATTATCTCTAATTTATCCGAAGATCAATTGGCAGCAAAAAAAACAGTAAAAGTTAAAATACGTCGGCATCCCGGGACGAGCAATCGTGAATCCAATCAGCGGGCCATCATGCATTGGGCCCCGTTGCGGAACGGCAGCACGGCCACCTCGGCGCGATGGTCCATCAACCAGTCGAGAAACGCCGCATGGTCTTCGCTGGAGACCGCAAGGTAGTCACCGCCGACGCCGTGAAATCCGAACACAACCCAGCCCCGGGACTGGATAGCGGCATTGGCGCTGCCGATAAACGCCTCGATGGGACCTTCCAGAAAATATGCCGGCACATTCATGGGGGAGTCGAGGTTGGTCACAATGTCACCGCTGACACCCCGGGCGGCGATGAAGCGCTCTTTCACGAGGGGTATATAGCTGGTCTGGCCTTCGCCAATCCAGGTGGTGCCGCAGGGATAGGCAAATGAGAAGGGCGGAGTTTCGCCGAAAGAAAGGAGCATCTGCATCTGTTCATCCATTTCTGTGGCCATTCTCTCCATTGAATAGTCTTCGCTGCCGTTGCCGGGGGTCACCCAGTCGAAGGAGCAGGTACACGGGTGATAGAAAGTATGACTGGCCAGCTCGTGCCCGGCGGCCCGTACCGTTTTCCACGACTCCCCATCGCTTCTTACATCCGTGAGAAAAAATGTCGCGCGAATGCCCCGTGCGTCGAGCATGGGGACGGCATTTTGCAGCTGTGAAGGCAGATTGTCATCATAGGTCAATGACACGATGGCCTTGTCCGGGGATGGACAGCCGGAAGACGGCGGAGGCGGAGAGATCGCCTTCTCAGCCGCGGTGACGTTGGTGTCGCCCCGGGGATGACAGGCGGAAAATGTGCCAAATGCCAGGAGCGGACCAACCACCAGAAAGAGCACCAGATGGGAATGTTGATTTAAAATGTTTTTCATTGCGCCTCCAGACAGCCGATTTGTCTATCTTGATTGTCAGCGATGTTCACGCCTATTTTTTCATAAATTGAAATTTAAAATTGTTCCGAGGCAAATTCCACAAAACTTCTGACTTTTTTTTCCAGATACGGTACGCTTGCTCCATGAACGGGGGACTTACTCCCGGCCCAGCCCTGAAACCACTCAAAAACAGAGCCTGGTTGAGGAACCGTTTTCATACGATTAGAATGTGTACATGGGCCGTCACCTTCTATTCAAGGAGTTAATAATGAAAGATAACAATCTCTGGATAATTTATTTGATATTGCTGATGTCGCTGGCGGTCTTCAGCGTCGGCTGTGGGGATTCGTCAGGCAATTCGTCAGACAACAGCAGTGATGCCGACAGTGACAGCGATTCGGATAGCGATACCGATGCGGACAGCGACACCGATTCGGACGCGGACAGTGACACCGATTCGGATTCGGACAGTGACACCGATTCGGATTCGGATAGCGACACGGACAGCGACACGGATTCGGATAGCGATACCGATGCGGATAGCGATACCGATACGGACAGTGACACCGATACTGATACGGATACCGGTGTGGAGGATGTGGAACCCACCGCAGACCTGGTGGTATCTGCTGAAAACAATTATTGGCAGGAGGGGACCCCGACCGAAGGCAGTGGTGGGACAGCGCTCACGGTGACGAATCAGGAATACCAATCGATTTCCGGATTCGGAGGTTCTTTCAATGAACAGGGATGGGACGCGCTTCTGGTACTGGACGAAGCCAGGCGGAAGGAAGCCATTGAACTGCTGTTTGCCCAGAATGACAACGGCGCCCGCTTCAAATACGGCCGCATTCCCATTGGTTCCAGTGATTTCGCCCTCAGCGAGTACACCCATGCGGACAAAACACCGAACGATTATGAGATGAATGACTTTTCGATTGAGCGGGATTTTGAATTGTTGATTCCCTATATTAAAGCATCTCTGGAATACAACCCGGCGCTTCGACTGTGGGCCAGTGCCTGGACACCGCCACCGTGGATGAAGACCAACAATGACTACATTGCCAATCCGGATGGAATGATGAAATCCGATGCACAGACCCTGGGCGCGTATGCGCTTTATCTGGCAAAGTTCGTGGAAGCCTACGATGAGGCAGGCATTGATGTGGAGTCGGTGTTTGTACAGAACGAGCCGGAACAGTACACCAACTACTGCAGTTGCGGATGGACCGCGGAAGTGATGGCCGATTTTGTGAAGAATCATATGGGACCGACATTTGAAGAGCGGAATGTTCCGGCCGGAATATGGTTTGGCACCTTCAGTTCAGACCTTCTCAATCCGGTACCTCAGCTGCAGGATGCGAATGTGAAGAAATACCTGACCGGGCTTGGCGTTCAATGGGACGGTATCAAACTGGTATCGCAGATAGTGAGCCAGCATCCTGATTTACCCATTATGCAGACAGAGACCGATTGTGGAAATCATCCCTGGGAAGAGGACTCCTGGAATCCGGACAGACCACCGAACGATCACGCCTACGGTATGTACACGTGGGGGAAAATTTATAATTTTCTCAGTGCGGGTGTGGATTCATACAACGCCTGGAACATGGTTCTCGATGTTGAGGGTCACAGTATCGATCGCGATCGTCCCTGGCCGCAAAATGCACTTCTCGTCGTGGATCGCGGCGCGAAAACGCTGCGGGCCACGGCTGCATACTATGCCTTCCGCCACTTCAGTTCCTATCTGAATCCGGGGGCGAAGCGAGTGGGGTTGAACGGTGGCTCCGACAATGCGCTGGCATTCAAAAATCCGGATGGTCGATATGTGGTGGTGATTCAGAACAGTGGGGGAAGTCAGACCATGTCGGTGTCGGCCGGGGATAAATCCGTGCAATTCGATGTGCCCGCAAATGGCTGGGCGACCGTTCGTATCTGATTTGACTTCAAACGGAATGCCCCCTCGTTTTATCTGCAGATCAACTCTTTCAAATCATTTGCCGTGCTGGATGACCAGGACGTCCCGTACAATGGATTCGCTCATCCGATGGGGGATGGTAAAATCGTGCACCCGACAATTCAGGGATAAAAATATTTCAGTAAGGTCTTTTCGGCTGGGCTGGTAGGTATTGAAGAGGAGCACCATGGTTCCGCCGGTCTGAAGACTGCGTACCCATCCGGCAGAACTGGCCTGAATGGTCTCGAGGGCGGTTCTTCGGGTGCTGCCTTTGAACTGAACGCCGTATGGCAGATCGCAGACAATCACATCAAATCGTTGACGCTCCAACAGTTCGGGCACTTCCCGGGTATCGCCGCAGACCAGTTTGAGCGTATGTCCGGACAATTCACAGGAAACAAATTTTCCCTTATTGCCCTTTGACTTCCGACCGATGCTGCCTTTTAAAAGGGAGTGCTTCAGTCGGTGCAGATGGGTCTGTTTTTTCAGGTGACCCTCCAATGCACCCAGGGCACTGAATTCCTGTTCCACGCCGGTGCAGTTCAACCCGAAGCGCAGTCCGGTCAGCAGGGTGGTTCCTTTACCCGCCATGGGGTCGAGCAGGGTTGCGGGTGGTTTACCGGTGTCGCAGAATCGCAACCCCAGGTGAATGGCCAGCTGGGTAATCCGCTCGTTGGTTTTCCCCTGATACTTCCACCCGTCCACCAGTGCGGCGGGCAGAATGAATCCCGGGCGGGGTGACAGGGGAATGAGACCGGTGGGATGCTCAGCGTTGAAAATGCCCTGGACGAACGAAAGTCGGGCAACCCCATCGATGTCACTTTCATCCAGGCATACTTCCATGAAATCCAGTCCACCGGCATGGGACAATTCAACGCGGCTGTGGGGAAAGTGGGCCAGAAATTCCTGGACGGCCACTGCTTTGTATTCCTCGAAATAGGCGCCCTGCGATAGGGGTGAAATCAGTAATTTCAGTTTCATGGCAGCACTATATGCAGGTGGAATCACCGAATCAATTGATATGGTGGGTTTTCAACCTGGCTGTCGTGAAATGACAGCTGAACAGAATATCGGGAAATGAATAATATCTCATGAATTCCGGCATTTATTTGCATCGTTACCCTTGCGTTGCAAAGCCTCCTATGATACAGAAGCGGGCCGTACATAGCCGCACGAAATGGCTGTTGCAAAGGAAGTATAAAAATGAAAAAAACACCTCTTCAAAAAATCAAAGACCAATTTGGTTCCAAAGAAAAACTGGTTTCCGAACTGAAAGCAATGTTCGACAAGGGAGACCTGTTCATTGAGCGGTTGAACGCCGACAAGGGTCTGGCCAGCGTTGCCAATGCCAAACTGCTCAAACTGTACGAGACCGCGCAGGTGGTGAAGGAAAAATTTGGTACCCGCGAAAAACTCATCGCCGATCTGCTGGACAAACTGGGCAGAGCCAAAGATACCGGTCTGAAAGAACGGTTCGAAAATTGGGGACTTCCCAGACTCTGGGACTATCACAAATCATTGAGCCGCAAGCTGAAAAGAGAAGCTGCCAAAAAGTAGTTCTCTCTCCATCTCTTCTCCCGCACACAGTTTCAAAATTTCATTCCGGACCAGCCACTGAACTTCCGTTCATATTTCTGATTCTGTCAGCGATACCGGATAAAGTATCATTGAATAAATTTGCTGTATTTGTGCATTTTCATTAAAAATCGGGAAAATATTTATTATATACTATCTAATATACTGGTTTGAAAAATGGCTTTTAACGGGCCGTTTTCATTACAGTGGGGTGGAGCGGGCGTATTCTGCTGCGAAAGGACTGTCATGCACATGTCGAGAATTACAGGTAAATATTGGGGAATACTGCTGATTGCCGTGGCTGGCTGGCAGGGGATGGGGTGCGACAACAAACCGGCAATGACCGACAACGCCGTGGATGAGCAGGAACCTGTCCAGTCATCCCCGGCGGGGGAAAGTACGACGTGGGGAGGGTCAACGGCGTCCGCTTCGGAATTCTGGTCTCCTTTTTCAAAATCATCGCGGATGATTGCTCTCGATGAGGAATGCTGTAACACCACCGGGCATGCCAATGAATGCTGGGAAGAGGACGCTCTGGCCGATGACGTGGCCGGAAATATTTTCTGTAAGACCGATGCGGATTGTGGCGTCGGCACCTGCAACACCGGTCCGGACGTGAAGGCGGCCCTGGCTGGTTATTCACGGATTCAGGCGGCGGGCTATGAAGGCCTGTGCCAATGCAGTGGCGATGAAGACTGCCGGGATGCCAGCGGTGATGGGGGCATGTGCTTTTTCTTCGGAGATGATGGGACCGGGACGGAGGTCTCGGTGTGCGGGCCATCCATGTGCAACGGCTATTATGTGTGCAGCTGCTGGGGCGGATGTGTGTGGTGGGATGGCAACAACGCCGAAAACACCCCCGCGGATGATGCGGCCACAGTAGGGCTCCACTGCTGTGAAAATCGGGCATATTCCGACCCGCGGACCGATAGTGGGATTGTGCTGTTCGGAAATGCCACCTGTAAATACGAGTGCGATGAGGACAAAGACTGTCTGGCACCCAGTGTTCACGATCCGGATATGGTAGACGACTGCGTGGCGGTCTCGTGCAACACCGTTCTCAACACATGCCAATATACGCCATTGACGGGAACGGAATGCGACCTGGATGGGTTGGGATGTTCGGTGGATCGGTGTACTGCCGCTGGTGGGTGTGTGTACTCCGGGCTTCGATGCGGCACGGATGCCACGTATATCGACAGTAGCGGCAATGAACAGTTGAATACGTGTGTGGAAACCTGCCGCGAAGACCCCACCGATGTGGATGGGAACAGTGAAACATGGATGTGCAATGTCAATTTGAGCGTACCATCGGACCCGTCGCAGGACCCCAACGGTATCTGTGACTGGTGGACGTGCGAAGACAATGGCAGTGGCACAAATGAACCGATTCACAATATTCAGGATTGCGTTGCAAAAAGTGATGCGAGTTTCTGTTTTGATTATGAGTGCGACCCATCGGGCACGCAGGGAAACTGCGATACCCTCAGCGCTGCGGTAACCCGTGCCAATGAAAGTTGTGGCGATGCAGAGAGCATGGGGGCCTTTGCAGCCGGCGATCCCGATGGTGCTCGATTGAGTGTGTATGGGGATTCGAGATGCGCGGCTAACGACCACAATGCTGGAGCGGCTTTGGATTGTACCGCGCAGAATTTTCCTTCCTGGTCTTTGGGATATGGGTTTAACGATTCCACAGCGATGGGGGGTCGGGACCTGGTGTATTCATTTACTTACGTACCGAGCGGCAGTACTGCTGCGAAGTATAAATACGTCGTGCAGCTGGAGGGAATTTACAACAACGACGGCGAATATTTTGATCCCGCGGTATACCTGAGTACCACCTGTGATACCGGTAGCGTTGCGGTGGATGCGGAGGCCTGCGAAATCAGTTACGGCAGTCGAATCGACGAGGACCAATGCCAGTATCCAGATGTGTGTCAATCCATTGAAGGTAGTACGGCATATGAACATGGTGACGATGGAGCCTATTACGCCATGTCCGATATTGATGAGATCACGGATGGGAGCACTGATCCGGTAACGGTCTATGTGTATGTGGATTCCGATGACCGGACCGTCGGTGGAGGGGAATTTTACCTTTCGGTAACGAGGGAGAGCCTTTCAGCCTGCCCTTCTCCGGGAGATTCGGATTTCTTTTACGATGGTAAAGTGTATCAGGTGATTCTGGATGGAACCTATGATTTTGCCATTCCGGTAAACGGATCGAATTTTGATCCGGTGGCAGCGGCGGAACAGGTTCAGACCGGTACCCTCGGCACGGTGACCGGTATTGTGGTCAAGGGTGATACTTCCATCTTTGTTGATGGAAAATGGGGCAACTATTACAATCCTGGCGGTAGTAGTAGCCATCCCGACCATGATGCGTCCGATATTTTTGCCTTCAACGGAAATGATCAGCTTTGGGAGTTGGATGTTCAGATGGACGATGTCCGTGTGGGGGTATCGCTGTGTGACTATGGTGGAGATTTTGACGACACGCCGGACGATGATGGCGATGTGTTCGACCCGATGCTTGCGGTCTTTGACTGTCACGGCAATCGCATCAATTACAATGACAACGGCTTTGAGTGCCTGGGGAATGGCTCTCAAATCAGACCCACTTTACCTATGTCTACATCTGATGGACCTTATTACGTTCTGGTGGACGGGCGTTACATGTATCCGGGCAGCAGTGGAAGTGGTGTTGGTTCTCAAGGCGGTGGAAAGTACGACTTGTCAATTTTTTACGATCCGGTGACCGAAACCACCTGTGACCCCGACGGCGCGGATGCCGGTAATGGTATTGCCTTGACCCTGCCTTCAGGGGGAGAGCCGGAAATACCGGTGTGGGACACCGATCCCACAACGCCGGATCACATCTCTTTTGTGGATGGATGTGTGCTGATTGAAGACGGCATGGGCGACTGGCCGTGCGATGGGATAGCGTTCAATACAAATAATGTGGGCCCGACAGGGTCACCACAAAAGTGCTATCCCGGAAGTGGCGACGACGAATTTTCGTATTGTATGGATCCCATGATTTTAACGTTCACGATGTACTATTCGAGCAGCACGGTGGCGGGGAAGACCTGCACTTATTCGACGTGGATGACCAGCGAAGATGGTCATTTCAATGACCTGGGCGCCTACAATTATTTGCTGCTGTACGAATCGCATCCGTCCGATCCGGAATGTGATGTGTTTGAACACACCGCCATGGCATTCAAGTATAATCCCGGTTTGACACCGACCCAGCTGGCCAATTGTGTGGCCAACTGTGAGTACATGACATCATTATATATTCGACACAGCAATCCGTGTACATTGTGACGGGGTAAAAATGCGTAATTGTTTCATAGAGGAAAAGTTAATTTTGTCGTGGTCTCTCGTATTTTCTTTTATCATACTGGTTCTGCCCGGTTGCAGGGATGATGACGAGTGCAAAAACAATGGGGATTGTGGTGCCGGGCAGATATGTTTGAGTCACAAATGCAAAGCCAATCCCAATACCGGGACGGATTCGAATACGGATTCCGCGACAGGGGATACAGGGATACCCGGAGGAACGGATTCCAGTACCGCTACGAATGCTGACGGAGATACAGAGATTTGTGTAACCGCACCATTCAAAGAAAATGCGGAGGCGTGCACATCAAAATGTGACTGCTATTCCGGGCATTGCGCCAACGGATTCTGTTGTGACCAGGGAACGTGCTGCGCCACTGCGGCCAATTGTCCCGTTCAGGTTTGCAATTCGGCCAGCTGTACCGGCGCTGCCTGCGCATATTCGTTGGCGAGTTTTTCATGCGGCGAGTCGTTTGTTGCCGACGGGCAGGTGTGTAGTGGCGGTCAGGTCTGCAATGGACTGGGTGGGTGTGTGCCATTAAATACGGATTGTGGCGCTTATGCTTCGGGGGCTGCGACGGTCTGTTCTGAAACAGGGGCATCGAGCTGTTATACCGATTGTACCTCCGCCAATGAATCCACCCACTGCGCTTCGGGATATCATTGTTCTGACAGCAGCTGTGTGGCGAATACCGATGGACTGAATAATGGTTCCGAATGCACCACCGGAAATGAATGCGCATCCGGGTATTGCGACCCCCGTGGATTCTGTTGTGTAGAGGGATTGTGTTGTGAGGCGGACGGCGATTGCGACGTTGACAATTCATTTTGCAACGGAGTGTATCAGTGCCTGGACAACGTTTGTCAGATGGACACGCCGGTTGCGGCCTGTACCGCAAATATCTGTAACATGCAGGAATGTGATGAGGCGAATCGAAGCTGTAAAGATGGACCAAATCCGTGTGTATCGGAATCCAGTGATTGCAACTTGAAAACCTGCAGGGTACTGGATGAAAACTTATATAACTGTCTGGATAATTTTGCTGAAAATGGGGCGGAATGTGATGACGGCGACCTGTGCAATGGTACTGCTGATGGCTGTATCCTTGGAGAATGTATGCCGGCAGGGGATCATCTTTCCGCTTGTTTTGACAACGACCCATGTACTGCCGATTCCTGTTCCGTTGATGGCGATACCGTGAAATGCGTCAACACTCCGGTGGGGGAAGGAGGCGCCTGTACCGATGAGTTTTCCTGTTATGGCGCTGACGGCATCTGCCGAATGAACGCTGCGGACAAGCTTGAATGTGTGGCGAGTGAAGACGTGTGCGCCATTAACGGCATCTGCACGGTGCCACGATGTGATGAAAAATTCACCCCCACTGGCAACTCAGCCGAATGTCGTACGGATAGTTTCACGGACTATGTGTATTTGGCCTGTGGCGAAACAGTCGCGCTGACTTCAAGTCACTTCATGTTTCGAACGTACTTCAATTACAATAGCGTCTGCAATCCAACCGGGAATGTGTACCTCGGACAGGAAAGCCAGGTGAATCTGTCTTTAAATGCCAATACCACGACTGCGACAGTGACGGTGGAGAATGTTCAACCTGCCGGATATGGAATGCCCTCTATTTTTCTTTTCTCTATTGCACCCTGCAACGAAAGCGAATGCCTTGTTGGCGGGCAAGGAAATCTGACATTCAATGTAACAGACGACAACCCCCGTGTCATCGTACTCGATAGCACAACTGAGCCATTTGCACCTGAGAGCGCCACTTTGTCCCTCACGTGTACACCATAAAAAATAAGAACCAGGCGCGAGTGTACGCTGGCTTGGCTACCGAATTTGCGGTTCAGGGCAGCAGAGGGTGGATTGGTGATGTATCGCGCAAATCACTCCGAAGCGTCATCTGTGAGCTGGGTGTCTGAAGATGCGTCCGGACTGGGCATGGGCAATGGGGATCGGTTGCGAACTTTGACGACCGGGGTGATGGGCTTCGGTATCGGCGGAGGTACTACTGCATTGTTTTCAGTACCCACTTCACTGAAAGGTATTTTCTCTGATTCGTCAATCTGTCGTGCGGACTGGGTAAGTTTCTGGGCCAGCAAACCCTCGGTGGCGGATTTGCTCTTCTTTGCCGGTCGTTTTGCACGGGATTGGGAAGACGCCTTTGCTGGAGTTGCCTTGCGTTTCGACGATTTGTTCTGCTGAGGTTTTTTTTCGGAACTGGACTTCGCAACCACTTCAGCCTGGTCGGCTGAGGTGCTTACATCCGCTTTATTCCTGGTTTTCTGCTGTTTCGACTGGGGGAGTGACTTCAGCGACTGGGAGATTTTGGTCGTTATTTTTTTTTTGCCGCTTTTTTAGGAGCGGCTTTCTTGGAGACTTTCTTTTTTGCGGGTGCCTTTTTAGCGACCTTCTTCTTCGGCGTCGCCTTTTTCGCTACTTTTTTCTTCGCAGCGGTTTTCTTCGTGGCGACTTTCTTAGCTACTTTTTTCTTTGCAGCAGTTTTTTTGGTGGCCGTTTTTTTGGCCACTTTTTTCTTAGCTACTTTTTTCTTTGCAACGGTTTTTTTCGCTACTTTTTTCTTTGCCGCCGTTTTCTTGGTTTTCGTGACCGGCTTTTTAGCGGTCGCTTTTTTTTTGGTAGCCATCTTTGGAACCCTCCCTGTTGGCTGACTTTTAAATTGGATTATGGTGTGAATCAATCCTGTTGTCAATTAATAATCATAAAAAACAGTGGTAATTTATAGCTAATTTATAGGTATATTATGCCTATTTATATTAAATTATCACGTAATTTAGTGGTCATTATCCGAAATTACCTAATGATTCTAATATCATACAGTTTCAAAAGAATTCTGTAAAAAAGCGTCAAAAAAAATTCCATTTTTTTTTTATTTACCATGTATCTCTGTTGTCGGCTGGTAACACTCTGAAATTAATAGGTCGCAGTGATTTTTTTATCTTCCTGTGATGAAAAAACAGGAAGACAAATGTCCGTATATTTCGCTTTTTGAATTTTAAGATGTGGATTATTGGATTTTATCTGGGGCCGACGACAAATAATTCTGATTTCCGGATACATTCCGCTTGAATGATGATGCTTTTCATGTACCGGTTTTTTCAAGGCTGTGGTAGGGTCTCTGCGTGGATTTTCAGATGTGATTAGATGATATCAATTTTAAATATATTTTAAAGGCAATATGGAGTTTGTATGAATGACATCAAGGAGACTGAGCAACAGGTGAACACCGGCAACACAGATTATGGTGCTGAAAAAATCAAGGTACTGCATGGACTGGAGGCGGTTCGCAAGCGTCCGGGGATGTACATTGGCAATGTGGAGTCCCCCGAGGGCCTGCACCACATGGTGTACGAGGTGGTGGACAACGCCATTGATGAGCATCTGGCCGGGCATTGTGACAGAATTAACGTTGTTATTCATTTTGATGGCAGTGTATCGGTTGAGGACAATGGCCGTGGAATTCCCACCGAACTGCATGCCGAAGAAAACAAATCCGCTGCAGAGGTGGTGATGACGGTTCTGCATGCGGGCGCCAAGTTTTCCGATGATTCATATAAGTATTCCGGAGGACTTCACGGAGTGGGCGTTTCAGTGGTGAATGCCCTTTCCGAGTTTGTGTCTCTGGAGGTGTGGCGAGACGGATATTCCTGGTATCAGGAGTATTCCAAAGGTATTCCAACCTCTGAATTCAAAAAATTGGGGCCATCTTCCAAACGGGGTACCCGGATTACGCTGAAACCCGACCCGGAGATATTTCCCTTCAAGGATTTTTCCTTTGAGACGCTTTCCACCCGACTGAGGGATCTGTCGTTTCTCAATGCGGGGGTCCGTATCGTAATTGCCGACGAACGCGGTGAGAAGAAGAAAGAACACGATTTTTTCTATGAAGGGGGAATCAAGTCTTTTGTGAGCCATTTGAGTGCCAACAAGACTTCTATTCACGAAGAACCCATTTTTGTTTCGGATAACCGAGAAGACGTCATTGTGGATGTGGCCATGCAGTGGAACGACTCCTATCAGGAGAACATTTTCTGTTATACCAACGCCATTTACAATCGCGACGGTGGAACGCACCTTACCGGATTCCGTTCGGCGCTTACCCGTACCCTGAACTCGTGGGCGGTGGAAAATAAGCTGATTAAAGAAAACCAGAGCCCGCTTTCCGGTGAAGACGTCCGTGAAGGACTGGTGGCGGTCATTGCGGTGAAACATCCCGATCCGTCGTTCAACAATCAGCCCAAGGAAAAACTGATTAACAATGAGGTGAACGGCATTGTTCAGGCCATCGTCAACGAGAAGGTCGGACAGTTCATGGAGGAGAATCCCAGGGTCGCTCGGCTGATTCTTGAAAAAGCCATTCGTGCCTCAAGGGCCAGGGAGGCCGCCCGGAAAGCCCGGGAAATGGTTAACCGGAAGGGAATTCTGGAGGGCGCGTCGCTTCCGGGAAAATTGGCGGATTGCCAGTCCCGACAGCCCGCAGAGTGTGAGCTGTACATCGTGGAAGGGGATTCTGCCGGTGGTTCTGCCAAACAGGGGCGCGAACGGCGCAATCAGGCCATTTTGCCGCTACGGGGAAAAATTCTGAATGTGGAAAAAGCCCGGCTCGACAAAATGATTGCATCAGAGGCCATTGCCAACCTGATTACAGCGATGGGCACGGGAATTGGCGAAGAAAATTTTAATGTCGAAAAGCTCCGCTATCATAAGGTGATTATCATGACGGACGCCGATGTGGACGGGGCGCACATCCGCACCCTGCTGCTGACATTTTTCTTCAGACACATGAAAAAAATCATCGAAGACGGTTATCTGTATATTGCCCAGCCTCCACTGTACAGACTGCGCAAAGGCAAACGCGATGTGTATATCAAGGACGAGGGCGCCTTTGTTGAGTTTCTGATTTCTGCCAGCGCGGATAGTATTTCTCTTCTGAATGATGCCGGCACGCCGGTAAATCACGATATCTATGAGGCAGCGGTGCGGGTCTCCCGGACGCGGCGGATGATGCTGGACCGGATTGACCAGTTCAGCGATGCGAAGATTGCCACCTGTTTCAGTAATGTGGGCATTTCTCATACTGATCTCGAAAACCGTGAGCGGATGGAAGAGATTGCCCGCGAAGTGGCCAAAGCCATGTCGCTGCGGGAATCTGCAATTCAGATATTTGAAGATGATACCCACGGCGGGTATAAATTCAGAATCGATCGGGGCGCCAATGGCAATACCCAATTGATTGATTTTGATTTCCAGTTCTTTTCGACGGCGGAATACAAGGATTTGCAGAACAGCAAATCCAAGGTCGATCACTATGGC
This sequence comes from Polyangia bacterium, assembly GCA_050287845.1. GTDB lineage: Bacteria > Myxococcota_A > Polyangia > JAAYKL01 > JAAYKL01 > JAFGXQ01. Next base: position 21,330 of record JBNKCR010000141.1, on the reverse strand, counting down.
AGCGGTCCGCACAAGTTGCAGATTGACAATGAAATTGTTGAAATCAGCAGCATTGACGATTTGTGGCCGCTGGTGCAGAGCAGCACCCAGAAAGGGATGAACATCCAGAGATACAAAGGTCTCGGTGAGATGAATCCCGAGCAGCTCTGGGATACCACCATGAATCCGGATACCCGGACCCTGCTGAAGGTGACCCTGGAAGACCTTGCGGACGCCGACGAGGTGTTCTCGGTGCTCATGGGAGAGCAGGTTCATCTCCGCCGCGAATTCATTGAGGACAACGCTCTTTCCGTTCAGAATCTGGACATCTGATTTTTCCACAATATCCAGTCGTAGTGCAGGAGCGTTTCATATGCCCCCGGTCCCCGGTTGAACTCGTAGGAATGATTGCCTTCGGCGATGAATTTCGTGTGAGGCAGATGGCGGGCCAGGAGAGTGGCGGACAGGGACTGGTTAACGTGGAGATACACATCTTTTGTGCTGCTCATCAGATGAAACAGCAGATTGGAATTGCTCCGGCGGGCGGTTTCAAGTCGCCCTGTGACCCTGGCAATCTGTCGGTTGCCAAGGGCGGCCTGGATGCCTCCCACCGCGCCGAAACTGTGGGGAAAACGTAATCCGATGAAAATGGCGGCACGACCGCCCAGACTCACCCCATCGATGGCAGTGGTATCCGCTGTGCCAATGGCGGGCAGTTCATTGTAAATGCGGGGGAGCAGGGTTCGGGTGAGAAAGGCGCCGTATTTTCCGGCATCCTGTTGCAGGCTTCTGCCAAATTCGTCCGGAATGTAGGGCGACGCCACGATGATGCCCCGAAAGGGGGTCTCTTTGAGGCGAAGGTTGATGGCGGCGAGACGCTGATTGGTGATCATATCGCCAAAGTCCTCCGGGGTGAGTGGGGGTTGATGCAGACGGTTGATGGCGTGGAGCATGCCGTAGTCGTACGGCCACCCCAATGCGCCCTGCTCCGGGGATTTGAGCGCTTCTCCTCTGCCGTGGAGTAAAATCAGCACGGGAACCCGATGATTCTCTGACGCGGTATCCGGGATGGTCAGATGCACCACTGTGGGTCCGAGGCCGGTATCGGGATACTCCCATATCCTTTCTCGAAAGTGGGTGATGGTTTCGTTGTGCGGTGATGACCCATTGTCTGATTTGACAATCGGCGCAGTCGGCGTCGGCGGGGACGGGTTGGTTGCGACGCTGTTGTTGGTGGGCTGAGATGTACAGCAGACAATGCTCAGGGCCAGCGCAACCACTTCAATGTACTGTAATATATTGTTCAGTGAAAGAACCGGGACGCCCATGACCATTTCAAATCACGCCTTCACCCGGGAATCAAGACCAAATGATAAAAGGATGATGTGATTATCGGTCTGATTTCGGTGTGACGTCCCAATCGGGGTCCAACACCTCCACGGGAAGCGCGTCTTTCAGGAATTGGCGCAGGCGGTGGATGAGATCTACGAACAGCGCGTTACGGGGGTGGGTCTTTCGATAGCACAGGGCGATTTCGCGGCGAGCGTCGCCGGTTTCCAGCGTGAGGTATCTGATGCCGGTTTCACCGTGGGGGGGAATCGCCATTTCGGGCATGAGGGTCATTCCCATTTCCATGCGGACCATCTGGCGAAGGGTCTCAAGACCGGTGGCGCGAAAGTAGCCTTTTTCATGGGCGCCATATTTGTGGCACAGGTCAAGGGCCTGATCGCGCAGGCAGTGTCCGTCCTCGAGCAGCAGCAGTTCCTGGTTGGCCAAATCCTTTTCAGTAACAGATTTACGTCGATGCCAGGGATGATTCTGGGGGATGGCGAGTTTGAACATTTCTGAAAACAGGGGCACTACTTCCACTCCGGAAAGGGTTTGGGGCATGGCCAGAAACACGGCATCCATGCCGCCGGAAAGCAGCTGCTCCCGAAGGACCGGCGATTTTTCTTCGGAGAGATAGAACTCCACTTTGGGGTACTGGCGGTGGAGCATTTCGCTGATCCGGGGAATAAACCATGGGCCAAGGGTGGGAAAGACGCCCAGGGACACCGGCCCCACGAACGGGTCCTTGAGTGCCATGGCCTTCTGTTCCAGCAGGCGAATCTGATAAATGGCGTTCCGGGCCAGTTCCAGCGCTTCCCGGCCAAAGTCGGTGAGCCGAACCTGCCTTGTGGTGCGCTCAAACAGGGGACTGCCCAGTTCTTCTTCGAGTTTGCGAAGCTGACCGCTCAGGGTGGGCTGACTGACAAAACAGCGTTTGGCGGCTTCGTTGAATTTGCCGGTTTCCGCCACGGCAATAAAGTATTCCAGGTCTCTGATATTCATCCGCACCCTCCCGGGGGTGAATCAAATCCCCGTCTTATTGATAGTTATAACCTATCAATATCATCGAAACAAACGATTTTACAGGGTCAAATATACTGTTTAGATAGTTTTCAGCAAAGAAAAACACTCAAACACAGGAGATTCAGAAATGGAAACTTTAATCAACAGCAATCTTTCGGCATTCAAGGTTCAGGCGTTTCACGATGGGGCATTCAAAGAGGTGACCGACAAAGATTTGGCAGGCAAGTGGTCCATCCTCTTTTTCTATCCGGCGGATTTCACATTTGTGTGTCCCACGGAGCTTGGCGACATGGCAGACCACTACGATGAATTCAGGAAAATGGGCGTTGAGGTGTATTCGGTGAGCACCGATACCCACTTTGTCCACAAGGCCTGGCATGATGGGTCGGATACCATCAAAAAAATCAAATTCCCCATGCTGGCGGACCCCACAGGTTCCCTGAGTCGGGCTTTCGGGGTGTATATCGAGGAGGAAGGCCTCGCGTATCGGGGTACCTTCGTGATTGCGCCGGATGGGGCCATCAAACTGGCGGAGGTGCACGACAACGGCATCGGACGCAATGCCGATGAGTTGGTGCGAAAAATCAAGGCCGCTCAGTTTGTGGCGGCACATCCCGGAGAAGTATGCCCCGCCAAATGGACGCCCGGCCAGGATACTCTGAAACCGGGCCTGGATTTGGTCGGAAAAATCTGAATCATCCCTTTCTTTCCGGGCAGCGGGTTCGGAATGGAAGCCGAAGATTCACAGAATTCAAGTCAGTGGGTCGCCGGATGGGTGAGTCTGTCCGGTGGCCTCTTTTTTATGAAAGGATCTGTTATGTTGGACAGCGCACTGGTTGCCCAGTTGAAGCCTCATTTTGAAACATTGTCATCCCGGATTGAATTTCAGGTGCACACAACGGACCACGGTAAACAGGGAGAGCTTGTGGAAATGCTCGATGGATTGAGTGGACTCAGCGACAATCTGCTGGTATCGCTTTCAGATGAAATATCACCGGTGCCGCGATTTGATATTCGCATTGACGGAAAGGCCACCGGCATCCGTTTTTCCGGCGTGCCGGGAGGCCATGAGTTCACCAGCCTGGTGTTGGCGATTCTGAATGGAGACAAAAAAGGAAAACTGCCGGACGAAGGGGTGAAACAGCGGGTGAGATTGTTTGGCAACAAGGCGTCCTTGCGTACGTTTGTGTCTCTTTCGTGTACCAACTGCCCGGATGTGGTGCAGGCCCTGAATCAGATTGCCCTGATTTCAGATGGGATTTCTCACGAGTTTGTGGACGGAGAACTGGTCCCGGACGAAGTGAAGCGGCTGGGGATTCAGGGGGTGCCGGCGGTATTTGAAGGAGACCATCTGCTGCATGTGGGCAAAGCGGATTTACCGGCCCTGCTGGAGATGCTGGAGTCTCATCTGGGGGTGGCGGCGGCGGAATCAGCGGAGGTGCGGGAGAGTGGGTTGTTTGATATGGTGGTAGTGGGGGGTGGTCCGGCGGGAGTGGCCGCAGCGGTCTACGCGGCCCGGAAGGGACAGAAAACGGCGTTGGTGGCCCGGAAAATTGGTGGTCAGGTCAATGACACTCTGGGCATCGAGAATCTGATTTCGGTGCCCTACACCGAAGGACCGAAGCTGAGCGCGGCCCTCGATGATCATCTGCGCCGGTATCCGGTATCGCTGTTTCTGAATCGGAATGTGATGTCCGTGGAGAATGGGGAGGATTTCAGGGTGCGCCTGCAGGGGAATGAAGTGGTCCGCGGTGCACAGCTGATTGTGGCCACCGGTGCGGTATGGCGACAGCTGGGGGTGCCGGGAGAACAGGAATATCTGGGACGGGGGGTGGCGTTCTGTCCCCATTGTGACGGACCGTTTTTCAAGGGAAAGAAGGTGGCGGTGATTGGCGGCGGCAATTCGGGTGTGGAAGCGGCCATCGATTTGGCGGGAATCTGCAGCGAGGTGTTGCTGGTGGAATTTTCGGATGCGCTCAAGGCGGACGAGGTACTGGTAAATAAGCTCAATACATTGCCAAATATAAAGGTACAGACCAGCGCCCGCACCACGTCGATTGAAGGCAATGGCCAGAAAGTCACGGGCCTGACCTGGATGGATCGCGACACGGAGTCGACATCTTCGGCAGCGCTGGACGGTGTATTTGTGCAGATTGGTCTGGTGCCCAACAGCGACATGGTGAAAGATGTGGTGGAACGCAATGCATTCGGGGAAATTGTTGTGGATACAGAAGGGCGAACCAGTGTACCTGGCATATATGCCGCCGGTGACGTGACCACGGTACCCTACAAGCAAATCGTGATTTCCATGGGAGACGGCGCCAAAGCCGCACTTGCCGCCTTCGAAGACCACCTGCGAAGTGGCGCACAGCCCAGTAATTGGACTCCTGCCTCTGCAGGGGTGCCATCTGCGCCCTGAATAAAACAGATTGAAACGAAGGTTGTTTATCGAAACAGGTGGATGACGGTCAGAGAAGACAAAATTCAACGGCAGAGTGGTACTTCTGGAATTTACGGTGTTGTGTAAAAACCAGACTATGCGGTGATCATTCCAATTTAAAACAACGATATTTTTGTCATTGAACAATACAGATATCCGGTTGGGAAAAGACTTATCGAGTTACCCCGGGGATCGTGGGATGGCGAGGAAACCAAATCGATTGAAGAAACCGCGGTCATTGAGACGATTTCATCAGGATTGTGACAGTTGGCGAAATATTGGCAGGAAGAAAAATAAATGGTGCGGTTGACAAAATGACCGAATAAGTTAAATTGGTCATTATGAACAGTTGGACACTTGAAGATTTTGAGCGGATGTTTGACCAGTTTTCGACGATATTGCCTGAAGACGACCCCAGGGCCCTGAAACAGCGTCGGATTCTCGATGCCGCCGGACAGCTCTTTCAGAAGTGGGGATATCGAAAAACCAGCATGGAAGATGTGGCCCGGGAAGCCGGGGTCGCCAAGGGTACCGTGTATCTGTACTTTAAAACAAAGGCGGATTTGATGGTGCAGGTGGTGGCGGAGGAAAAGCGGCGGTATCTGTTGCAGATGAAACCCCTCTTTGATGAGGAAGATCCGAAAAAACGCATTTACACCTGGATTGCCCTTGGGGTTCAGGTGGCCAGGGAGATGCCGATTACTGCGAATCTGGCCAGGGGTGATGCGGACCTGCGGGATCTGATAAACGAAATCAGTGAAGACGACCGGAGAAAAAGTGAGGCATTCAGCAACGGGTTTCTGTCCGCTCTGATTGAGGCAGCCACCCGGGACCATCCGATTCCCCGGGAGGAGCGTCTGGAGCGGGCGAAGGTGCTGCGGGCCATTATCACGTTCAGCATCAGTATGGCCGAAAGCACCATTTGCGGCGGGTTGGAACCCCGTACCTTTGCGGAAACCCTTGCCCATTTACTGGTGGAAGGGGTGGCCGGGCGCCAGAGAACGTCAGATTGAACAAAGAGGAGGCGAGCAATGAATATGTCAAACCGTGGATGTTTCAGAGGGCTACCCAGAGCGGTGGGGATGGCGCTGTTTGCGCTGCTGCTGTTGCCTGCCGCGCTGGCATCCGGGGATGATGGGGCGCCGGCGCCTGGGGACTCCGGATTTGTTCATTACGTGCTGTCACAGATTGATGATCAGCATCGGGGCAACAGTTCCCACGGCGTTCTGGAGATGCAGATTAAAACGGAGAACTGGACGCGCACCCTGGAAATGGAGTCCTGGTCCCTGGGTAAGGAGCATTCTCTGGTGAAAATTATCAGACCTCTCAAAGAAAAGGGGACCGCCACCCTGAAGGCCGAAAACACCCTGTACACCTATCTCAATAAAACCGGCAGAACCATTCGCATCAATGCGTCGATGATGGGCAGTTCGTGGATGGGCAGTCACTTCACCAACGACGACCTGGTGACAGAGACCAGGCTATCCGACGATTTCAATGCAACCCTGCTCGGCGACAGGCCATGGGGCAAAAAGCAGGTGTACGTGCTGGAGCTGGTGCCCAGAGAAGGGCGCGCCATTGTGTACGGAAAAATTCAGGTGGGGGTGTTCCATGATTCTCTGCAACCTGCATGGCAGCTGTATTTTGATGAAGACGGCAAAAAGGTGCGAAAGATGGTGTACTCGGATTTTCGTTATTCCGGCGGCCGGCTGTTTCCCCATCGGATGAAGATGACGCCCCTGGACCGGTCCGGAGAGTATACGTTACTGCAATGGAAACAGATTCAGTTTGATGTACCCCTTGAAAAGGCGTTCTTTTCGGTGCATCGCCTGAAATCTCTTTGAAGTCCTGTTTCACCCGGGAGGGTCGTTATGAATACGTTCAAGCTGGCCTGGCGGAATGTCTGGCGAAATCGACGCCGCAGTATTGTGACCATTGTAGCCATGTCTCTGGCGCTCTTTGCCATGGTGCAGTTCTCCGGATTCATGCGAGGCTACCAGATTGACCTGGCCGATAGCGCCGTGCATGTGGAAATGGGCAATATTCAGATTCACGCCCCGGGGTATATGGATCGGCCATCCATGTATAAAAATATCAGCTCCGCCGATTCTCTGATATCGCGTATCGAGACGCTTGGTCCGGACATTTTTGCATCATCCCGCATTCTGGGCAATGGGCTGGTGGCGTCCGCCAACAACAGTGCAGCCGCTATGTTTCGGGGGCTGGATGTGGCGCGGGACAGGCGGGTCAGTGATATTTACAGGCGGCTGAGCAGGGGAAAATGGCTGGATGCCGCCGACCCGGAAGGGGTTGTGATTGGCGAAAGGCTGGCCCGGATACTCAATGTGAAAATTGGTGACGAGCTCATTTTTTTGAGTCAGGCAGCGGACGGGTCCACGGCCAATCAGCTGTTTCGACTGCGCGGCACGGTGACCGGCGCCGGGGAGGATGTGGAGCGGGCGGGAGTATTCATGACACGGAACGCGCTTTCCGCTTTTCTGGCCATGGACAGAGTTCATCAGATTATGGTGCGCACCGGTGATGGTGCGGATGACCCCGCTCTGAAAGCCAGAATTCAGAAAATGGCGCCGGGGTTGGCGGTGAACACCTGGAAGGAGATTTCTCCGGAGCTGGCATCGATTATTGAGTACATGACGAGCATGCTCTTTTTCATGTACATCCTGGTGTATATTGCTATCGGGATTGTAGTGCTGAACGCCATGCTCATGGCGGTGTTCGAACGCATCCGGGAGTTCGGCATCATGAAAGCCATCGGGGTATCTCCCCTGGGCGTCTTTCACATGATCGTACTGGAAACCGCGGTGCTGCTGGGGTGCAGTATGGTGTTGGCGGCGGTGCTCAGCATTCCGGTGTCGATTTATCTGTCGGTGTACGGCATCGATTTGAGCGGTCAGATGGCTACCATGTCGGTATCCGGCGTGGGAGCAAATCCAATTATGAAAGCCGTTTTTGACGTGCCCACCGTGGTGGCGCCAGCCGTTGTACTGACCATTGTGGTGTTTGGTGCCATTATTTATCCGGCGTTGAAGGCGGCGCTGCTGCAGCCGGTGAACGCCATTCACCATCAGTGACTGAGGAGAACCGAAATGAACGGTACCACTATAAAACTGGCGTTTCGAGGCCTCCTGAAAAATCCCCGACGCACCCTGATTACGCTGTTCGGCATTGCATTCGGGGTAATGATTTCCATTCTGTTTACCGGACTGCAGGACGCCACCTGGAAAGAGACCATCAACACCGCCGCGGAACTGGGCGCCGGGCATGTGACCATTCAGCACCGGGACTATATGGATGAGCCATCGGTGGCCAACCGGGTGGAGATGACCGATTCCGTAAAAAGAATGTTGCAAACAGACCCCAGGATTGAGAGCATCCGACCGCAGGTGGTATCCCAGGCCATGATGGCGACCGCGGCTCAGAGTACCGGGGCCATGGTGTTTGGTATCCGCCCGGGTAAAGATACGCCCGCCAATCTTCGGATCCTCAGAGGAAACCTTACTGGCCGGGGATTGACCGCCGGTGATGTGCGCGGGGTGATTATCGGGGGGGAGTTGGCCAGACGTCTGGAAGTGAAAGTGGGACAGAAACTGGTGTTCACGCTCACTGATATTCACGGAGAGATTGTGTCTTCCCTTGGCCGGGTGCGGGGTATTCTGACCACCGGGTCCAGGCAGCTGGATGCGGGACTGTGCCTTGTGGACGTGTCGGCCCTGCGCAAACTGCTGGGATATGATACAGATGAAGTGACCCAACTGGCGGTGTATCTGGGGGATTACCGGGACAGCGTGGATGTGGCGAAACAGCTGCAGAAAAGGTTGCCCTTGGAAAGTACGGTCCAGGCGCTTCCCTGGCAGATCATTTCCGCGGACCTGGCCGGGCTGGTGCAAACCAAGATGGCGTCGGCAAGAATTTTCGAGATACTCATTCTTCTACTGGTGGCCGCGGGCATTTTCAACACGCTGTATGTGAGTGTGATGGAGCGGAAGCGGGAGTTCGGCATTCTGAACGCTATCGGTTTTTCCCCCACGCGCATTTTCGCCCTGGTGGTGTGGGAAAGTATTTTTACCGCGGTGGGGGGGCTGATTCTTTCGCTCATGGTGACTGCATGGCCTTACTGGTATATGTACAACACCGGTATTGACTTTGCGGCAATGGTGGCAGACGGCAAGGAGGTTGTGGTGAACGGCATTGCCATGAACACGGTCATTCACGTGAACATTTACATCGAAAAATTGTTTGGCATATTCGGGGTGGCCACCTTCGCCACCCTGGCATCGGGGTTGTATCCCGCCTGGTGTGCGGGAAAAGTGTCACCGGTGGAAAGCATTAAACTGGTGTAGTCGATTTACGCCATGAAGGGACGACCAGAATGACTGAAACGTATGAAATTGAAGGCCTGAAAAAAGTATACAGACAGGGAAGCGTGGCGGTCAATGCTCTTCGCGGCATTGATATGAAAGTATCGACCGGGGAATTCACGGTGATTTGCGGTCCATCCGGCTCGGGAAAATCCACTCTGCTCAATATTATGGGCGCTCTGGATGTTCCCACCGAAGGGTCGGTTTTTCTGGAGGGCAACCGCTTTTCAGACCTGGGTAAAAATGCCCTGAGTCAACTTCGGCGGGATCGCATCGGGTTTGTGTTTCAGGCATACAACCTGATTCCGGTGCTCACGGCATATGAGAATGCGGAGATGGTGCTGGAACTGCAGGGCGTGAAAAAAAAGGAGCGGCAGGCCCGGGTGATGGAAATCCTGAAAGAAGTGGGGCTCGGGGAGATGGCGCACCGGAAACCCGGACAGCTGTCGGGCGGGCAGCAGCAGCGGGTGGCCATTGCCCGGGCCATCGCGTCGTCACCGGCAGTGGTGCTGGCCGATGAACCCACGGCCAACGTGGATTCGAAAACCGCGGAGATGCTGCTGGATGTGATGGCCAGGCTGAATGTTGAAAAAGGCATCACCTTTGTGTTTTCCACCCATGACCCCCGGGTCATGGAGCGGGCCAGGCGCACCATCTCGCTGGTGGACGGGCGAATCGATTCGGATATGGTCCATTGAGCTGCCAATCTTCACGTGCTGTTGATTTTCTTTTAAAACCCCTGTGGTGGGTGGTCATCCTGGGAGTGGGGCTCTCGTTTCTTCCCCTTTGTGCCAGAGGGTTTGAAAGTGTGGTCAGCAACGACGGCCAAATTTCCATGGACGTAAATGGTGCGCTTCGCCTCAACACCGGATACGCGAAATCGCTGAAAGAGACAGACCTGATGATTAGTCAGGGAACCAATACATCGGTGTTTCGGGTGATTGCCACCGGCAAAATTGCCGAAAAACTGGATTTTGAACTTGATGTGTTCGGCGCCATGGGAGCGATACCAGCTGCGGCAGACCGCGCTATCACCAACGCGTCTCTGACCGTGAGTACATACCGGAATCCCCGGCTCGATCAGTCTTATCAACGGGCGTCGGTGTCTGGCGGGTATGGCCTGGACCGGGCCTTTGTTCGTTTCAACGCACGGCGCGTCAGCGTGGCGCTGGGCAGAATGCCTATCAATTACACCATCGCCGGGCTGTTTGCCATCAACGATTTCTTCGCGCCCTTTTCGGCATCCAGCATCAACACGGTGTACAAACCCGGGGTGGATGCGGTAAAGCTGGCCGTTGAAAGCGGCACCCTGTCCAATATTGAATTGGCTGGCGTACTGGGCCATTCTCTTGCGGATGGCAACACCGATGAGCCATCGGTTCGGGAATCTGCAGTGATGCTTCATGCCCGAACCGCCATAGGCCCCCTGGATATGAGCGTTACCGGTGGACGTCTGGCGGCCAAATGGTTGGCTGGTGGCGCACTGCAGGGCGATGTGGGGCCCATCACCCTGTACACCGAAGGACACGCCGGAATTCGCGACAGGACAATCGGCGCGGTGCCCCGGGATTCCCTCGGCGTGGTGGACCGGAAGTACCTGCAGGTGATGGTGGGCGCCAGATGGATGGGGGGACGCCGCAACACCGTGCTTTCAGTGGAGTATGCATATCTTTCCAATGGGGTTTCTCCAGACCGGTATGGGGATTTGATGCGGCTGCTGTATGCGGACGAATTTACCCATCCGGGCACGCAGTATGCGGGCATGTCAGCGGGAATGGAGCTTCATCCACTTCTACAATTGGCTGGACTGTACGTGATGAATGTCATCGATAAATCCGGGCTGGGGTCGGCTTCCCTGGCAGCCAGCATCGGCGACAACGCTGAATGGGTAACCGGCGCCCTGCTCCCCTTTGGCAAACGGGCCACCGTGAAGGAGAACAACCCGGTTATCCGCAGCGAATTCGGGGATATGCCATTCACCGCGTACACCGAACTGCGGTATTATTTCTGATGTTTGCCGCACTGGAACGAATGGTTGAACTGCTGGTCACCCGGGCCAACCGGAATGAATGAATTCAGAGTACAGGAAGGAACTGAAAATGAGGATGGGAACAGCAAAAAAATGGGTCTGCAACATCGCACTGACGGGTTGGATGCTGGTTGTACTGGTGTTCGCATTTATTGGTGGCTTTGCGGGAACAGCCGCTGCCTGCACCTCCTTTGTGCAGAGGACGCCCGATGGTACGATTTTTGGCGCCAATCTCGATTTGTTGGTGCCCGCGGACGGTGTGGTGGTGGTGAATCGCCGCGGTATTGCCAAGGAAAATTTTCGAAACAGCACAGCGGGCAAAACCCTGAAGTGGGTTTCGAAACACGGCAGCATCACGTTCAACGTTGCCGGACGGGGATTTCCCTGGGGCGGGATGAACGAAGCGGGACTAGTGGTCAGCGGTATGGAAGAGATGCAATCAGAATTTCCAGGGCCCGATCGCCGCTATCCGTTTGACCTGGGCAGCTGGATTCAATATGTGCTGGACACCTGTACCACCGTGGCAGACGTGGTGGACGTGGACAGCATCATTCGTCCCGAAACGGATAACGACCGTCCCAGCCATTTTCTGGTGGCTGATGCCAGCGGCCAGGCGGCGGCTCTGGAATACATTGATGGGAAACTGACGGTGTACCGGGGCCAGTCCATGCCCATTACCGCCATGGCGAATATGCCCTACGACCGGGCCCTTTACGCCTACCGCAATGACGGTCCGCGCTGGTGGTGGTCCAATCCCGGGCGTTCCGCGGAGCGGGTGGCCATTGCGGCCAATCGCATCGCCGATTATAACCCTGCCCGGGATAAAAATCCGCTGTCCCATGTATTTCACACGTTGACCATGGTGGCCAATCCCGACACCCGGTGGAGCGTGGCCTACAACATTGAGAAACGGAAAATCTGGTTCCGCACCAATCGAAGCCGGGGGGGCAAGTACCTTTCGTTCCGGGATTTCGACTTTTCCTGTAATGCCCCTTCCCTGCTCCTGGACGTGCATACATCGACCTCCGGTCATGTGGCTGATGCATTTGAGCCCTACAGTCATCAGAAGAACCTTGCCCTGTTTGAAATCACCTGCATCCGCCTGGGCATCCACATTCCCCATCAGGATGCCGTCAATGTGATGCGCGATTTTGAAGGATTCTCCTGTGCAGAATAACCTGAAAAACCCGGAATGCCGCGGTATGGATGGACGAAACGGAACCATAATGTGACGAAGGAGAAGCGCCGGGAAAATTGTCTCTCAATAAACTCGTGGTATCTTTCAGATATGGATGTCCGCTTTCATCTACCATTAATGACTTCCGTTATGTATCTGTGCTTCCTGTTCGCCGGATTGGGATGTGATGATGACCCGGTTAATAATTTAACGGTCGTACCCGAAACTGTCCGCAAGGGAGAGTCGGTGACCCTGTCTGTTCGGGGGCCAGCGTTGCGTCCTGCGGTGCAACGCAATATGAATTGCGGCGGGGACAGCTTCAGCTTCGATGATAAATTCATATTTCAGGTCCGGGGGAACGGCGCCAGTGACCGGTGGATTCCGCTGCCGGATGTGACGTGGCAATTTGACAGTCGAACGGTTTTTGGCGTTCTTTCGGCGGAAGTATGTGCAGCGCTGGAGGGCTGGGTGAGCATTCGAATCGTAACTCCTGAAAAACGTGTGCTCACCTCGGCAAACGCGTTTATGGTGGTGGCGGATGGCACAGACAGTGACACCGGTTTGGACACGGCTTCCGACCTCATGAAGGACACCACCAGCGAAAGCAGCGGAGATACCGGTTTTGCCACAGAATCGGACACACCGATGAATACCGACCCGGATACCGGATGGGATTCGCAGACAGGCAGCGATTCGTCCAGTGACAGCGGCACCGCAATGGACACGGATACCGAAAATACCGGTACCGAAACTGAAACCGAAACTGAAACCGAAACCGAAACCGAAACTGAAACTGAAACTGAAACTGAAAGAGCGACAGAAACAGATACGGGGACGGGCCTGGATACCGGGACTGGTGAAGACACCGCGTCAGCCGTGGTTGATACGGGGCTGGACACCGGGACGGGAACCACAGACACGGACACGGACACTGGTACAGATACGGGCACGGACACGGACACGGACACCGATTCAGCGGGTCGTCCCTATTGCGAGGAAATTCCGGCGTTGCCGGAGCAGCCGGTGATTGACGGGGTGCTGGACGTGGATTTTGATTTGGAGTTCGTTGAGCCGGTGGGATGGAACAATGGCATCGAGGCGCTTCCGGATGGCCACGAGATGGCGTATGTGGTCGCCTGGTACAACACCGGTATTTATTTTTACATCGAAGTGATTGATCCGGATAGAAATCCTCCGGAAGCAGGCGACAATCCCTACCTGGGTGACGGGGTGGAGGTGTACGTGGACCACGACGGCAATTACCAGACGCCACCGCCGGACTATGATTACATAGGGACTCGTCAGATTATTCTGCCAGCTCCCGAAGATGATGTCACACCAACTGCATCCGCTATAATCCGCACGGCTACAGGGTGGCTTTTTGACGACCCCCTTACCGGCGATCAATGGACCGTGATACCCACCCCTGGAGGATATGTGGTGGAGACATTTATCATCCCGGAAAACCTGAACCTGACAGAAATGAACTATAAAGCCGGGGATCACATCGGGTTTGATCTGGCCCACAATGTGTCGGTGCCGCCGGAAGAAACCGGTATGGATGGAAACCGGTTGGGCCAATATTTTCTGAAAATCCGGGAACCGGTCCAGGGCAACACATTCGACTTACCCTGGAGCAACGAATCGGTGTTCTGCACTGCCATCCTTCTCCCGGAATAACCCCCTCCTGCCCCCGCAGGTCGGCGAGTACCGTTCGGTCAACTTCATTAATCCGGACACCGGAAAGGGCAGCAAGTGGTCCCCCCCGTCATTGGGGATGCTGAGATACAAAGGTGTGAAAGATGTGCCCATATCCATGTACGACAACGAGGGACTAAACTGGTGAGTGTGGCATGAATTCACCGATAATCCCGTTCTGTTCATCACCCACGCCCTCGGCAACGGACTGGATGTCTTCGGTGGGGATTACTGGCCCCAGCACGCGGGAATCCCTGGACATCGGCCACTGCTGGTAGTGTCGCAACTGTTATCATTGTTGTACTGGTACCCGCATTTATTGTTTTCATCCCGGGCATTCCCCGACTCATCCGGAGGCAAGCCAACTCCCGGTGCATTTGCATGGGTGGGGGTGGCGTAGGTTTTTTTCTGCTGGCCGCTCTGTCCATGGGGGAAACCCGCCAGAGGAGGCTGTCAATCCAGTTTATTCTTCATCGGGTAGCCAGGGCGGTCGCCCGCCTGTGACGTTGAAACCCGTATCTGCTCCGTTACAAAGCAGCAGCATTCGTTTTCTCCAGATTCATGCACGCGCTCATCCAACAGTATGCCTTACGGTTTCAACACAGAGAAATAATCTCTCTTCGGTACATTGTCGAAAGGGCTTCAGTCCTGTATGGTTGCACCATAATCAAAACTGCCTTCCAGAATACCGGCGGTGAAACACCGGGTTTGATCGCAAATCTCTTCACGTCAAACAATATACAAAAGCGACTTCGTGTCGCCAGTAACGCTCCGCTTCACAGGCGACCGGCCGCGCGATAGCGCGTTTGGTTGTCCTCGTAAGCGGTTGTTACCGCAACAGCCTTCGGGCAAGTAGCTCTTGCAGATCTCTTCTGCCATCAAGAATGCAATGCACAAAAACCTTTTTGCTCTCGATCTCATAAATCACACGGTAAGGTTTGAAGTGTAACTCAAGAAACTGCACAACGTTTATTCTTGATAATTCGGGAGGGACATGACCACGTTGAGGCATATGCTCCAGACTGTCGCATACTTTTTCAATCTCATTAAAAACATGTTCAGCACTTTGTCTTGAATCATGCTCAAGGATATACGCATAAATATCAAAAAGATCATCCTCAGCATCACTGATAATGTTTACCTGATAAGTCACTGTAATTCCTTGATTCGAGAACGGAGGGTACTAAAAGCCTGTTTCTTCGTTTTAAAATTTCCTTCTTTTTTACTTCTGGAACTTTGCGCCAACATTTTTAACAGCGCCAGACTCTCTTGTGTCTGCTCATATGTTTCGAGATCTTGAACAACAACTTTGGCTTCGCCATTTTGAGTAATGATCAGAGTCTTGTGTTCATCTGAAACTTCTCGGACAAGCTCGGATGCATGTGCTTTTAAATAGCTGATTGGTTTAATTGATTCACTTAATTTCATATTCACACCTCAGACCCAAATATAGACCATATTATGGTCATGTCAATCAATTTATTGGTCTCGTCACTGATGAGCCAGTAACGCCCCGCTTCACGGGCACCTGATCGCGCGATAGTGCGATTGGGTGTCCTGTGCGGTTGTTACGCGACTGAGCATTACCAGTCTTTTTCTCCAGAAAGAAAAGCATTCATTCCTTTCTCTCTGATTATTTTCATATTGTTAATGTTCGAACCTTGGTGAACAGGAAAAATTGTCGCCAAAACACTGCAGTTCTCCATTTCCTCACACTCCCAACAACCGTCAAAATTCTTCTTCTGACAACAAACTCTTATTTCACAAGAAGACGTGCCACCGCCTTCTTTACAAGGAAGATTACAATCTAAATTACACATAGTTTCCAAAACGAGTTTGGCTGTCTCAACATGTTTTAAATTTTTCCAGAGTTCAGATGATATGATTGGCAGGCCATCCTTTAACTTTTGAAACTTTCGCGAATTTAGAATAGCAAGAGCCTGCTGCGACACACGGTCAATTTTCGAATCTTTAATGATGCAGTTTCCGCAGAACAATCCACAGTAAGCAACTTTGTCTGCTTCAGTCATCTCAATGGTGTTCCTTTCTGGGCCAGTACCTCTCCGCTTCAGGGGCGCCCGGCCGCGCGTTCGCGCGGTTGGGTGTCCCCTGCGGTTGTTAGAGCGAGATTTTGCTTGATGAGCATAACGTATTTGCAGTGTTTTGTGCATGTTTTCCTGCGTGATTTAACGTTGCGATTTCACTGCGTTATTTGATTCGTGTGCGCGCCGTGTAATCTATGTCGTGTACGCGCTGTATGATTCACGTTGTGTCGGTACTATGCAATTTGTGTCGTGTACGCATTATGCGATTTATGTCGTGTCGGTACTGTGTGATTTACGCAGTGTACGCACTGTGCGATTTATGTCGTGTACGCACTGTGCGATTCACGTCGTGTCGGTACTGTGTGATTTGTGTCGTGTCCGACCTACACGATTCACGTCGTGTTCTGTTTGTATTCCATTTTGCATGCTTCTCAGACCGCTGACGCGCGCTAACGCCCCGCTTCAGGGGCGCCGTGACCGCGCGTTCGCGCGGTCGGGTGTCCTCGCGCTTGTTATCGTGATTTTTCACGTTCAGACAAAATGTAATTTCGAAGCTGGCGTTCACCTCTCATAATGTAGAGAATGTAAACAGATTCTTTTTCAACACGATAGAATACGCGACATGGACCAACAATTTTTTCTCGATATTGTGTACGCTTCAATTCGGGTGGTCGTTTTCCGGATTCAGGAAATTCTTCAAGTTTTTCTACGACATTGAAAACATTCTGCACGAGTCTTTTGGCAGCACCAACATCGTCGAGCGCAATATAGTCGGCTATTTCATCAAGATCCTGAAGTGCTGGTTCGGTCCAAATTAATCGAGCCATTTCTTCATTACTTTTTTTGCATTCGTCTTAGAAACAGTTCTCTTCTCCAAAACAGCACGTTCGCCCCTAGCAATTCCCTCAAGAATTTGCATACGATTTTGCATCAGTTCATAGTCATCCGCATCAACAAGATAAGCTGATGGTTTCCCATGTTCAGTAATCAAAACAGGTTCACGAGTTTTATGAAGGTCATCCAAAATTCTCGTCGCTTCTCTTTTTAATGTAGTTACGATTTCGGTTTTCATAGTGTGATACTATAGTATCACTTTATGGTAAGTCAAGTACATTGTTTCGTTCGGCGATAACAGCGTTTACAAGACCCTTCGCATAAAAAATTACACGACTTGTTATGATAGCCGCCAATCATAAGCGTTATTGAACGTGTCAAATACTGCCTGATAACCTCGTGCTTTCACTTTAATTATTTTTGGCCGACGTCAAATTTTTAAAGTCATCGTTTAAACTACTAGCTATCACGACATTATCGGCTCAAATTGTAAATAGGTAAAACACGGACTTAAGGGTTGCACAAAAATAGGCCAAAGCAATGCCTTAACAGAGGGTGTCTGGCTGCTATCGATTAAAAACGGTTTTCGAATTTTCTGCTTTGAAACAGGTTGCGGAATCGCCTGATTATCATTTGCTGACCGTAAAAGCTGTTTGTCGCATCGTTTACGCCACACATGGAAATCAACACCAAAAAATGCTGACACCCGAAGGAATGGTTGACTTCCTTTGAAGAAGGCGATCAAATTAACTGATTATCTGAGCGTTTCCGGAGCCGGGCTGCACTGTTGGGACTACCTGACAAAAACAAAAAATCTGCTTACATAGTGCTTACACAGGATTTCCGTACCCGGAAATAAAAAAAGCCCCCCGGGTTAAGTGCCCGAGAGGCTTCAGGTATTTTGCGCGTCCGGAGCGATTCGAACGCCCGACCCTTAGTTTCGTAGACTAAAAATTTAGGTGTTTGCCAGTGTTGAGCCAAATTCAATAAAATTTATAACATGTTTAAATTATTGTGAAATTTAGATTTTAAGTATTTCGAATTGTTGATTTAATTTGAATGATATAGATTTTATGAGTCTACATATAGTCTACACGGGAAAAAGTGGACTGAACAGGAAATCATCAATGGCACGAACAAATTTAACCGAACCGCAGGTAAAAAAGTTCAAACATACCGGTACTGCAAATCAGAGCTTTTTACGGGACACCGCAGTGAATGGACTCGCTGTTAGAGTGACGGCAACAAACAAAGCTTATGTGTTTGAACGCAGACACAACAAAAGACTGTTTCGGGTGCTCATTGGGGACACTTCGTCATATACACTGGCGCAGGCGCGGGAAAAGGCCCGGGAGATTGGGGTAATGATTGACGCAGGGCAAGACCCCCAACAGAAAAAGAAAGACCAGGAAGCAGCACAGGAGCGGGAAAAGCTCACTGTTGAAGACGCCTGGAAAGCGTTTCTGAAATACCACAAAAGCCAATGGTCTGATGAACACTACGATATAACTGTCTATCATGCCCGAGCCCCGGAAGAGGGCAAAACCGCTGGCATTCTCTGGCCCCTGCTTCAAATGAAAATGAGCGACATTACAGCGCTGGCTATGGTGAAATGGGCAGAAGCCGCCACAAAGGACTTCGAGAAGAAACTGAAATCAATAAACACCAAACGGCAAGCAGCATTGCGCAAGGCAAAGGCGCTTGAAGAACAGGTTGAGGGATTGCAGAAAAGTGGAGATAAAGAAAAGGCGCAGGCGCTGCTCAACGAAATAGCGAAATTAAAGAGCAAACGCTTTTCAAATATTCGGGGTAATAATGCCGCTTTGCGTCACGGGTATATGCGCTTTAGTGCGTTTTGGAACTGGGCGTCACAAAGAGAAGAATATGCAGGTTTCGCCAGCCCCGACATTTTGAAACACCCCGATCTTAAACGATTGTTGCCCACTACCAAACCCAAAAAGGATGTACTGGAAAAGGGACAATTGAAGGCATGGTTTGAAGTCGTACGCGCAATAGATAACAAAGTTATTTCTGCTTATCTGCAGGTGCTGCTTTTAACCGGTGCAAGGCGAAATGAGCTGGCAACTTTTAAATGATCCGATGTTGAATTGCGATGGAATTCCATGTTCATTAGAGACAAGGTCGAAGGCACCCGAAAAATTCCTTTAACCCCGTATGTAAAATACCTGATTAAATCCCTCAAAAAAACAAACGACTATGTGCTCAGCTCCCAAAGGGCCAACAGTGGGTATTTGCAGGAACCCAGAAAAGCCCACGACCGCGCCCTCGCCCTCGCTGGCCTGCAGTCTGAATTGTCTCTACACGGTCTTAGACGCAGCTTTAAAAGCCTTTCAGAGTGGGTAGAGATGCCAGTGGGCATCGTTGCCCAAATCATGGGACACAAGCCCAGCGCCACCGCAGAAAAACACTACACAGTACGCCCGGTTGACTTGCTGGCCAAGTGGCACACCAAATTTGAAAAATGGATACTCGATCAGGCAGGCGTGCAGTTCAATCCCAAAGCCGCTGAAGAAGGTTTGCAGGTTGTGAAATAAAAAATACTTCGTCCATACTATCTTAATTGAAAAGATGCAAAAGTAAGCTGTATCTGCAATTTTCAATTGCACTCCATGTTTTCCGCAGTACGAATATCGCTTATCAGCAAAAAAAGTCGGAGGTAGAAAAATGAACAGGAAATTTGTCATTGTAGCGATGCTCTTTTCAATTTGTATTTTACTATTTGCCTGTAGCTCTGCACAGAAACCGTCGGATTTGGAAAATGCAAATAACCAAAGGTCAGATATGCATAACGGATACTTGGACTTGGTCACTGATGCAATTGACAAGAGGGCACCAGCACGCTGTAGAATGGAGAGTATTGGAAACTCGAAAAATTTAGCTGCTGAAACAAACTCAGCATTTGATTTTGATTCACAACTAGAGGAAATCTTCAAAAAAGAACCGATCGCGAATGAACAACTGGCAGGCCAAATAGCAGATTTAGTGCTCACAATTGATGATGAAAATGTTGAGAAACAACTGAGTTTCATTTCAAATTTCATGTGTTATAAGAAACGTCTAGAAATTGTAAACTTCAGAGAGTTACAAGAAGAATACATCAAACACTCAAAATCAAATGTTACCGTGAAATTACAGGAACGGACGTATTTAGCCTCAGAAGAAACAGCGTGGCTTGTAAGAAATATTGTTTTAAAAATTGAAGAAAGAGATTTCAAGGAGCGCCAGGGCAAATTACTTCCGGCGATCTTTCGAAGCTTACCGACATATGTATTTTTTTCAAATGAAGGGAGAGGAAAATTATTATTCATTCTAAATGAAAGATTACTTCATCTTGGGCAAGCGTCAGAATCAGCGCAATTATCACAACCAAAAGTCAAAAATCTTTTTAATAGTTGCACTGCCAACATCAGCAATAAGAACGACAAACAGTTTGCTTCCTCTGTTATTCGCGTTCTGCTTAAAATTTGGACAGAAAAAGATTCACAAGGTCGCTGGCAAAAAAAAGATCAAATCTGCCCGCTTGATTCAGATGAAAATAGGATCACCGAACGTTCGTCGGTTCAATATACAACAAGCCTTACATCGTATAAGAACGTTATTTCAAGCCTCAGATCAATTGTTGACGAAAAGCTTTTTCAAATTCAACATGCACAGAGTAAACAAGAAAAAGCAACTGCAATTCGTGAACTCAATCGGGAGATTGATGCTCGTCAAACTGAAATCGAAAATGAAGAAAATACGCTAAGCGAGATTGGTGGTAAGATTGGCACAAACGTAAAATTTGACGTACCCAAGCTCAAAACGCTTCTAAATGCAGAGATTGGAATAGATACATCTGTAGATGGACGCGTAACCAATCGAGAATCAAAAAGGACGATTGATCGCAATGATAGATCAAATTCCAGAGAAAACATCTCATCAACCACGCAAAAAAATGCAGAGGAAAACGAAGACATAAATGGAGCATGGAAAAATTTGATCGAAGCCACCTTGAGCCAAATCTCTGTCATCGAAGAGGAATACTCAAGACGGCAGACGGGCAGCGACAGGGAATCAACTAAAGTGAGCTATGGTTCTAATTGCAATGGATTTATTCGCGCGGTAATCGACAATTTGCAAATGAAGGATTATGAATTGGCAGAAAATTTTGGGAGCTTCATCTAGTGTTGTGATTTAAAATTAATGGGCATTATGTATCTTTTGGGACGCTGCTGTGTTATATTGGCGTCTGGAGATACGCCGATGCGAGTTGCGCCAGAAATTAAACTTACACCAAAAGAAACAGAGACTCTTCAACAATGGTCTCGGAGCCGTGTTGTGTCTTTGCGACTAAAAGAGCGTGCAGATATAATACTGCATGCATCCGAAGGGATGAA